>JANODY010000031.1:0-70269 GCA_031412945.1 Cyanobacteria bacterium SOY_65_metabat_81 | reverse complement strand
GCCGCGCGCCTGTTCGGCGCCGACGACCTCGCCGCGTTGCGAGGCTCCAAGGGCATCCTCGCGCCTCAGGTCGACCAGCATTGCGGGAGCTTCGTAAATTTCACGAGACTTAATTCCGACCAAGCGGTTTTCCACCATGTCGATGCGTCCGACACCATTATCACCAGCGATCGCATTGAGTACGGTGATTAACTCGACAGGTTCAAGCGCTTTGCCATCGATCGCTACGGGAATGCCTTTCTCAAAACCAATTTCGGTATAGGTCGGTTCGTTAGGAGTATCAGCGATCGCTTTGGTCATCGCATAAATTTCTTCAGGTGGCTCATTCCACGCATTTTCGAGAGGACCTGCTTCGATGCTGCGTCCGAGCAAGTTGCGATCGATACTAAATGGGGAAGACTTCTTCACTGGTGAAGCAATCCCAAATTTTTCTCCATAGGCGATCGTTTCTTCACGGCTCATGCCCCATTCACGCGCAGGAGCTAACACCTTAATGTCAGGATTAAGAGCCGCGATCGATACGTCAAACCTGACTTGATCATTGCCTTTGCCCGTACACCCATGCGCTACTGCATCTGCACCATACTCTTCGGCCGCTTCTACCAAGATTTTGGCAATTAGAGGACGTGCTAGCGCGGTGGTCAAAGGATAGCGATTTTCATAAAGCGCATTTGCCTTAATCGCAGGGAAAGCATAGTCTGTGACAAATTCTTTGGTTACATCTCTAACTAGGGAAATTGAAGCTCCCGAATCTAGAGCCTTTTGCTTGATGGGGTCTAACTCATCGCCTTGACCTAAGTCTGCTGCGAGGGTAATGACTTCTTCAACGCCCCATTCTTGCATCAGATAAGGAATACAAACAGATGTATCAACGCCGCCTGAATACGCAAGTACGACTTTTTTCGCCCGACCCATGAATCTCTCCTAAACCCAGTGCTAAACCTAAAAAAGTAGCCCGGGTACTACGCCTATCTCAAGCATCCCTTAGTGCTGCTGTCTTCCGACCCTGACACGATTCGGGCGTTGCGATCGCGTAGATCCGAGCCAGTTATAAGATTAGCACTAAGCGTGAGATTTAAACCAAAAGTTAAACTAATTGTTGGCAAATCCACACATACCTAGGTTTTACCTACTTTGTTGATTCGCGATCCCGACACCAAAAGCAGTTTTAAGCGTTGAAATTTGCTTTTGGTGTTGCTTTACTGGGAAATATTAAGAGGGAACACAGCAAATTGCTCCCCACCCTTTCTTGTGCATATGTTACGATCGCCAGATTAGCAAGCGTCAAGCCAGATTTGCAAGCTTCAAGTATTACGTTCAATATTCAACATATTTAGATTTTTTAGAGCAAAGCTTATGTCTGCATTGCCCGCGATCGCTGTTTTGGCGATTCTGATTTTGGTTCACGAACTTGGTCATTTTCTGGCGGCTCGGTTACAGGGAATCCATGTAAATCGATTTTCGATAGGGTTTGGACCGGTGTTGTGGAAATATCAGGGCAAGCAAACAGAGTATGCGCTGCGAGCGATTCCCCTTGGCGGTTATGTTGGATTTCCTGATGATGACGAAGAAAACGACATTCCAGCTAACGATCCTAATTTAATGAAAAATCGACCTATCGTCGATCGGGCGATCGTGATCAGTGCAGGCGTAATCGCCAATTTTGTGTTTGCTTATTTAGTCTTATTAATAATGACGCTGAGCGTTGGTATTGGCACTGTCGATCAAGCGGGGGTAAAAATCAGTAAAATTCTTGAACCAAATGCCCCCGCAGCCTTGGCAGGTTTACAAACAGGCGATATTGTCTTATCGGCAAATGGCATTAAATTTGACACTGGCTTAACTACGCTTGATCGCTTTCAAACTTTGATTTCTAAAAATGCTAACAAATCCGTTGATCTTGTTGTCGATCGCGGTGGAAAGCCTCTCTCAATATCACTTTTGCCACAGGGCGAAGCAGGTAAAGGCAAAATCGGTGTGAGACTTGACTTTACAGGTAAGCCTCATCGCCGCGCTGTGCATAATATCGGTGAAGCCTTTGGCAGCGCCACTCAAAGTTTTGAACGCCTCGTGGTGATGACTGTCCAAGGCTTAAAGCAACTGGCGACCAATTTTAAAAATACGGCTGGTCAACTTTCTGGTCCAGTGGCGATCGTGGCGATGGGATCAGAATTAGTTAAGTCTGATGCGGCGGCGCTATTTGATTTCACCGCAATTATTAGCATTAATCTGGCGATCGTGAATATTTTGCCCCTGCCTGCCCTCGATGGCGGTCAGCTAGTATTTTTAGCGATCGAGGCCTTGCGCGGCGGCAAGCCTTTGCCTGAAGAATTACAAAATAATGTCATGCAAGGTGGACTTGTGCTGCTCCTTGGCTTAGGCGTAGTCATGATTTTTAAAGATTCATTTAACTTGCTTCAGCAAAGTGGGCTAAGTCCTTTGTAGAAGGCAGAATCACGGATTAAACGGATTATTGGATTACACAGATTTTTTTTAAGAGGGCTGTGACACAAAATGTCACAGCCCTCTTAATTATTTTTCAGAAATCTGCGTAATTCTCAAATCCGTTTAATCCGTGTTCAGCATTTAAAAATGCAACGTAGGCATAAACACAAAGTTTTTTTGTCAAATTCAAGCATAATAGATAAAGAAATAATAAGTTTTTCGATCAACTCGATACATCACCCATGTCTCTCCCCATCCGCAACGTAGCTATCATCGCCCACGTCGATCACGGCAAAACCACTTTAGTAGACGCACTCCTCAGACAGTCTGGCGCTTTTCGTGAAGGTGAAGCCCTTGTCGAATGCGTAATGGACTCCAACGATCTAGAGCGTGAGCGCGGTATTACCATCCTCTCAAAAAATACTGCTGTCAAATACAAAGATACGCTAATCAACATCGTGGACACCCCCGGACACGCCGACTTTGGTGGCGAAGTCGAGCGCGTGCTTGGCATGGTCGAAGGTTGTTTGCTAATCGTTGATGCGAACGAAGGTCCGATGCCCCAAACGCGCTTTGTGTTGAAAAAAGCGCTAGAAAAGGGCTTGCGTCCGATGGTCGTCATTAATAAGATCGATCGTGAATTTGCCGATCCCCATATTGCCGTCAGCAAGGTTCTTGATCTATTTCTAGAACTTGGTGCAGATGACGATCAGTGCGATTTCCCTTACCTATTTGCTTCAGGCATGGGTGGATTCGCTAAAGAAAAACTCGAAGACGAAAATGTGGACATGAAGCCTTTGTTTGAGGCAGTTTTGCATCATGTCTCTCCCCCAGTTGGCGACCCCCAAAAGCCTTTGCAGTTGCAAGTTACCACCCTTGACTATTCCGACTATCTAGGTCGGATTGTCATCGGCAAAATTCACAACGGCACAATTACTTCAGGACAACAAGCCGCGCTCATTTCGGAAGATGGCACGATCACCAAAGGCAAAATCACCAAACTATTGGGCTTTGATGGACTCAAGCGCGTGGAAATGCAAACATCCTCCGCAGGCAATATTGTTGCGGTTTCAGGCTTTGCGACCGCCAACATTGGCGAAACTATCACTTGCCCCAATGAGCCTTCAGCTCTACCGATGATCAAAGTGGATGAACCCACTTTGCAGATGACTTTCTGCGTTAACGATTCGCCATTTGTTGGTCAAGAAGGCAAACTCGTTACTACTCGCCAAGTGCGCGATCGCCTAATGCGTGAATTAGAAACCAACGTCGCCCTGCGCGTCAAAGAAAATCCCGAATTTCCCGATCGCTTTGCAGTAGCAGGACGCGGTGAATTGCACCTTGGTATCTTGATTGAAACCATGCGCCGCGAAGGTTACGAATTCCAAGTGACGCAGCCTCAAGTTATCTACCGTGAACTCAATGGCAAGCAGTGCGAACCCTATGAGTGCCTAGTGCTTGATGTTCCTGAAGATGCTGTCGGTGGTTGCATCGAGCGATTAGGTCAACGCCGCGCCGAAATGGTTGATATGCAAATGTCTAGCAGTGGGCGATCGCAGCTAGAATTTGTCGTTCCTGCACGGGGTCTAATCGGCTTCCGTGGCGACTTCATGCGTGCTACTCGTGGCGCAGGCATCATGAACCATAGCTTCCTTGATTACCGTCCTTCGGCTGGCGAAATCAACGCCCGTCGTAATGGAGTACTAATCTCCTTTGAAGAAGGTACCGCCACTGAGTTTTCCCTTAAGAATGCAGAAGATCGTGGCGTTTTCTTTATCAAACCAGGTACTAAGGTTTATAAGGGCATGATCATTGGTGAAAACAATCGCCCTCAGGACATGGAGTTGAACGTGTGTAAGAGCAAGCAGCTTACCAACATGCGGGCGGCTGGTGCTGATGACATCGTGCAGTTGCAAGCCCCAATCGAGATGAGTCTCGAACGGGCGCTAGAATACATCGGTCCTGACGAAATCCTTGAAGTCACTCCCGAATCGATTCGTTTACGCAAGCTCACTAAAAAGTTTGCCAAGCGCTAAAAAATAAAAAAAGCGCCGCTTAGCGGCGCTTTTTTTAGCTTTTGAAGAAATGCTATTCAACTTCAGTCAAGGTTGGTTCTTGAAAGAGATAGGTATATAAGAATCCTGCGGCGATCGCCCCTAAAATTGGCGCGACAAAGAACAGCCAAACCTGAGATAGAGCCGTGCCACCGACAAAAAGGGCAGGACCGAAACTACGCGCAGGATTGACGGAAACATTGGTAACGGGAATACCAATCAAATGTATTAAAGTTAGCCCTAAACCAATCGCGATCGGGGCAAATCCTTGAGGCGCACGGCGATCGGTGGAGCCTAAAATGATCATCAAAAACATGAAGGTCAACACAAACTCGGCAAGAAATCCTGCGAGCAAACCATAGCCACCAGGGGATAATTCACCAAATCCATTGACTGCGAGGCTATTTGCCCCAAGTGCAAAACCAGTTTTCTGGCTAGCAATCAATAACAAAACTCCAGCGCCAGCAATGCCACCAAATATTTGAGAACCAATGTAAGGGAATAGCTCCGAAGCGGGAAAACGTTTGCCAGACCATAGTCCAATCGATACGGCTGGGTTAAGATGACATCCTGAAATATGCCCGATCGCATAAGCCATCGTCATCACAGTTAGACCAAAAGCAAAGGAAACTCCCACAAAACCGATTCCTAGGGCATTAGTTGGATCAGGAAAAGCGGCGGCAAACACAGCACTACCACATCCACCAAACACCAGCCAAAAAGTACCGATAAATTCGGCAACACATCTTTTTACTATAGACATTTTGGATCCAAAAAACTGAGCTAAATCGTATCATTTATAGCTATCGCTAACGATTAGCTATGATAAAAATAATATAACTATACTCAAGTGAGTTAAGACGTACAACTTCTGGCAGTAGCCACTTGCTTAATTTTGTTAAACTATTAATACAGTTTCAAGAATATTTTCTAAACATCTAACTATGCATCAAGTCGTTCTAGAACTAGCTGGCAGTCGTAAAGTTCATGTTATTTCTGAACACAATACTAAAGAGTCAGCCTTGGATAAATATATTAAGCTGGTAGAAGCAAATAATGGTTCGCCAAACACCATAAATGGCAAGTATTCGATTCGCACAAAGCCTGCTTAATTATTTTTTTCATGCATATATCTGAATGCTATCGACTTTTAGGAATTCCGCGCAATGCCACTTTAGACGACATCAAGGTTGCCTATCGCCGTCTTGCACGAAAATATCATCCTGACATGAATCAAGATGATCCTACTGCAACAGATAAATTTCGTCTTGTGCAAGAAGCTTATAAAATGCTCAAAGATTCTGACAAGGAGGATTTGAGCAAGGAACTATTTACAAAAACTGCATCAGCAAATACATCAGAGCGATCGCCATCTGCGCCTCAAAAAGTAACTACTTCACCCAAAACACCTCAATCTCACCCCAAGATCAAAATCGAGGTTAAGCAGGTCAACAACAAAGTTGATCCAATTAATAGCGATCCAGAACTGAAGCTCAAATTAGATATGTTGCGGCGCGTACAAGATTTGCTCAAACAGAAAAAATATATTGTGGCGATCGCGGTGGTCGAGGGCATGAGCGAGAGATTTCCCAATGCACCAGAAGTAATCCATTGGAAGGCGGTGACTTATCATCGATGGAGTAGTGAGCTAATTTTGGTGGGTAAGTTACGCGAAGCTGAAATCTATCTCAATAAGTCATTAAATACCGACCCTAAAAATCGCGAACTTAGTTTTGAAGTGAAGCGTGATTTGGAGAGGGTCGAAAAGCTTAAAAATGGCTAAGTGCAGCATGAGGCGATCGCTGTTTGCCGCTATGGTCAAGCAAGTGGTAGTGATGCAAAGTAATGATGACTGAAATAGCTTTAAACATTGGATTCGCAGACTAATCGTTTGTGTTACTGTTGTCTCATCTTGAGACTCGCCTGAGTTTTCTGCACCACCAAGCACTACAGCTTACATTCGCTTGAGATTGCTATATAGTAAAATGCTCTTGGTCAACTTAATAAATACTTATGATAAATACTTATGGATAGTGCATTAGCGATCGCATACCTTGGGGCGTTGGTCTTGCTACTTGCAGGAGTAATCTGGTTAGTTGTCCGCCAGATTTTAAAAGCACGCAGTTTAGAAAGTGTAATTTCTGACCTCCAACCTAAGCTCGAAAAAGAAAAAGGCACTCCCGAAGACTATTACCAACTTGGTAGTGTCTATTTACGCAAAAAACTCTACGCAAAATCGATCACCTTGTTTAATAAAGCCTTAAAAGAAGGCGGTGACAATAATCCTGAAGTTTATAATGCGTTAGGCTTTTGCTATTTTTCACAAGATCAATATGATTTAGCGATCAAAAACTATAAACAGGCGATCGCCTTACAAACGGGATATGTGACCGCCATTAATAATCTCGGTCATGCCTACGAGAAGAAAAAGCTATTGCCACAGGCGATCGAGATGTATGAGCAGGTGGTCAAGCTAGATCAAAAAAACGAACCTGCCAACCGCCGACTCACTTCTTTACGCAAACAAGTAATCGTCCCAACTGCTTAAATTTCAAACCAAAAAGAGAGTTACGCCGCAACTCTCCTTTTGGTTTCATTCGATCAGTCCGCCGCCTAGCAATAAATCGCCATGATAAAACACGGCGGCTTGACCACAGGTAATGCTAAATTCTGGCTCGTCAAATACGATTCTTGCCCGATCGCCTTCTAAAGGAATAATCGTGGCTAGAGCAGGAGTGGTGCGATAACGTACTTGGACTTCGGCTCGAAAAGGGATTTCAGTTGGGGCGATCGAGACCCAATTTAGTTGATTGATCGTGCATTCTGACTCGTGGGCTTCAGTGCGATCGCCAACTATGACCTGATTTTTGACAGGATCGAGCGCCACTACATACAAAGGATGTGCCGCCGCCACACCTAAGCCTTTGCGCTGACCGATGGTGTAGTGATATGTGCCATCATGCTCTCCCAAAACATTGCCTTGCGTATCCACGATCTTGCCTTGGATCGGGGTGAGATATTTATCGAGAAAGGCTCGCATAGAGCCGTTAGACTCAACTAGACATAAATCCATACTTTCAGGCTTTTCAGCAGTTGCTAAGCCAAACTCGGCGGCGATTTGACGAGTTTCAACCTTGGTCATATTGCCTAAGGGAAAAACACAGCAACTTAATTCTTCTTGTCCGACTTCATAAAGAAAATAGGATTGATCTTTGGTGTCATCAACGGCGCGGCGCAACTCATATCGTCCCGTGTCTTCATTGAAATTCAGTTTGGCATAATGCCCCGTGGCAATTTTATGAATGCCCAACTTTTCGCGCGCATAGTTCATCATCGGCGCAAACTTGACGGCCTTGTTGCAACGTGAACAGGGTAAGGGCGTAGCACCTGCGGCATAGCCTGTGACCAAGTAATTGATCACGCTTTGTTCAAATACGGCGCGACTATCAACAATTTCATGGGGAATTTCTAATTCTTCGCATAGACGCGCTGCATCCACCATGCCCTCTGAGCAGCATTGTCCTTTGCCACTCATCAACCACAGCGTCAGACCCGTGACGGCATATCCCGCCCGATGTAATAGCGCGGCTGCCACGGAGCTATCAACTCCGCCTGACAAGCCGACAACTATCTTTCCTAGCGGCTTTTCTAGATTCTTTTCTGAAACTTTTTCTATGTTTAACATGTGAGGCGATCGAACCATTCAACCTCAATTGTATAGGCATAGCCACTTGTTTTAGGGCAAACCCAAAGAGTAAAAGGCGGCGCATCGTGTCGCCTTTTACTCTATTTTGGGGTTTGAGAGCGCAGCTACACCAAACCCATCGGGCGATATTCTGCATGGAGTTGAGCATTGACGATGATCGCGGTGATGATTTCCATGCTGAACTGCATCATGGTGGCGATCGCATCATCAAAATGGTGAGCTTGTGAATGTGTCAGCGTAATGATCCCGATCGCATCAATGCCATAAATCAAAGGCACAGCCATCGCCGATCGCGCTGCGTATGGCTGATCGGGCAGTTGTATCCAGCGATCGTCGGCGATCGCATCATAGATAATCCCAATTTGACGATGGCGCAATGTCCAACCCGCCAAGCCATCATCCAACACCTTAGAAATCACTGAGTCTTTGAGATCTCGCGTCACAGGACCCCGCGCCAAAATGCTCTCCATAATCACGCCATCTTCATCGATCAAAAAAATACTGCCTTGATCTGATTCTGTCGATTTGACGAGGGTTTCTAGAATATTTTTAAGGGTGGTTTTGAGGATTAGGCTGCCGCTAACAGACTGAACATAGGCGATCGAATTTTTAAGTAAAGTTGTTTGGAGTTTGATTGCCAACTGAGCCGCCATCAGCATCCTATCGTCTTCCAGACTTCCTTGAAAAGGAATCACATTTAAACGATTGTGCATCGGCTGTTCTTGGGCGTTGATCGTTTTAGAGTTCATGCGCGATTCCGAATGTGCTGCTTTGGGAAATATCAAAAAATATACAAAAATACATCGCGAAGCGCTGTAATCAAGAATTGCTAATTAAGAATTGCTAATTAAGTACTTGTGTGATATAAATCTTAGCCTAAATCCCCAAATCAAATTTTGTACCTATGAATGTCACAGTAAATACTTTAGCAAATCCTTCCGAAAATTCTTCGGCAAATATGATCGCAAACACGACTGTAAATCTTCAGCAAGAAATCAGTTTGCTTAAGGTGGATCTAGAACAAAAGGATCTGCTCGTTCAGCAGCTTTCGGAAGAGCTATTTCGTCTAGTCAAGGGGAATACGGCTTTTTTGCCAAATGCTGATGTGCATGAGCAGCATTCAGAGGAAATGCGATTTTTGGAGGAGAAATTAGCCACTGTCGAACAGCAATTAATGGCGACTCAAGCCCAAATTCAAGAACGCGATCGCGAAGCGGTGGAGTTACGTCATACGATCCAAGAAATGAGCGATCGCAATCGGATGTTAGAGCAGGTGGTACAGGAGTTGCCAAATATTTATCGAGCCAAGTTTGCTGAGCGCATTGTGCCGATCAAACAAAAAATCGAAGCCTTGCAAAAAGAAAACCGTCAGCTACATATCGAGCTACAAAGCTTGAGCTTTCGGCTGTCGGGGCGCACTCGCCGCCCATCGGCTCAACAGCAACAACGTCTAGAGCTACCCAGAGTCATGCCTGCCTTGGGCTAGGGCATTTCACTCAAGTAAGCTGGAAAGCTAGTGTTGGGCTTGGGGCAGCTTTCGGACTTAAAGTGATCAACGGAGTCAAATACAAAACCCAAAAACTATGGCGCACGCGCAGCGTGCGCCATAGTTTTTGGAGAGTAGATTTTAATCATGCTCAGCTAATTTTGGATTACAATACACTAGACACCGCAAAACATAAGAGAATTCACACTTGATGAGCTAGTTGAAAGACTAAGTATCATTAACCGTGTTATTAGGACAAGTGCCACTAATATAGTGATTCCCAAAATCCTTTTGGCGGCGGTTCTCAAATACCCAAAGTCCATACACTTAAGACGGTAGTTACTCCCAGCTTGACCTATGCTTCAAGACGCGATCGCCATTCGTCACTATCAAAAAATCACAGACTCCTTAGTCGAACTGTCAGAACGCGGTTATCGTTCTACCGATGAAATGAGACTGTTTTTGGATGGATACTTGTCGGCGCTACGGTTTACTAATGCCGTAGAAGCTCATCATATTCATCGTCTCGAAGAGGAAGTGATTCGATTTTTATATGATTCTTCTAATTTTGCTTCTCCTTACGAGTTGGAGATGGAGGTTGAACAACAACGATAGGAACACTAGGCGACAGGTAGACGCTGTGACGAATACCTGCGGTGAGTGGTGTTTGAAAGCGATCTTGTTTCACAACCTCTAGCCCTGCTTGCTCACAAAATATGTCGAGTTGTTCACTTTCTTCTGGCAGCCATTGACCACGATAAAGAACTCCTGTGCCATTCTTTTTTAAAAAAGGCAATGCATAACTAGCACAAATGTCGGCTTTGCCCACGGCTCGCACGAGAGCCAAATCGTATTTGTTTTTATGCAAAGAGGTTTTGTTGACATCTTCAGCGCGTCCCACTTGGGCGATCGCGTTGGGTATTTGCAAAGTTTGAATCGTTTCTTCAACAAAAGCCACCTTTTTGTGTTTGCTGTCCAACAGGGTGACTTGCCATGATGGCCTGGCGATGGCGATCGGCAACCCCGGAAATCCTGCGCCTGTGCCAATATCGATCACCTTAATGTTTTCGCGATCCCAATAAGCTAGTACGCCGCGCAGCGAGTCCCATAAATGTTTTTCCCAAAAATCATCGGGATTGGTAATTCGGGTTAGATTTTGTTTGCTATTGCCTTCTAAGACCAGTTCGTATAGCTGCTCAAACTGAGTGCTTTGTTCAGGGCTTGGTGACCAGTTCAGTGTGGTTTGCCAATGCTCAAATAAATGTAAAAAGTGAGACATAAAAATCAACAGGTGGAGATGCTCTACTTTACTAGCGATGTACTAGCGATCGCTATATCTACCATTTGATGTTTGTATGATTTCGACATTAGGGGATAAAATCAAGCAAAGGTTAAGATTCGTGTAGAAGTAATTAAAATGACAGAGCCAGCCAAAGCACGCACAGCATTCACTAAAGATGATCGTGGAATCCTAAATAATTGGGCGATCGAGCCGAAAATGTATGTCGAGCAGGGTGAAGATCGCTTTGGATTTACAGAATATGCCGAACTGGTCAATGGACGACTAGCTATGATTGGCTTTGTCGCCTTGATCGCCATTGAACTTGCGACTGGCAAAGGCTTTTTGCAAATTATCGGCTTTTAACCGCAGAGCTAGTTACTAAATTATTGCAGAACCCAAAAAGTAAAAGGCGGCGCTTCGCGCCGCTTTTTAGGAAATCTCTTGGGTTTTATATAAGCGCAAAGCGCTGTATCTGTTTATTGATAAAATTAGCTTATGTCAACCTCACCCGATCCGATTCAGTTTTTGACGTTGGAAGAAGCCCATCAAATCAATGGAGCTAAGCTTTCGACTATGGAACAATTTATGACCCGCATCACAGTTTCGTCGCTGCGGATTATTATCAAGATTGCTCAAGATTTTAATATTCATGCTGAAAAAATTTCAGCGAGCCAAATTGTCCAGTGGATTGAGCGAGATTCCCAAATTCGCCAAAATCAAGGCGAAGAAGCGGCTTTTTTAAAATGGTCTTCAGCCCATCCCGACCTAGAATTTGCCGACACCAGAGAAGATGAGGTCACATCCGCAAATCTGTCAAGTCATGAGAAGTTTTTGACGCGGATGGTAATTTCGGCAATGAAGGCTTTGGTGGCGATCGCCAATGATATCAATGTTCATGTTGAAGATTTGACAGTGGCGCAGGTAATTGCATGGGCTGAGGGCAAAGGCAAAGACTCAGGAAGCATAGCGATCGCCTAGCAGCAAAAATTTTACTAAACATTATTCATGTCCACAGAAAGCAATCTCGATCCGCAAGTTCCCATTCAACCTTGGTGGCAACAACATGGCGAAACTATTCGTATTTTTATGCTGGCTCTGGCGATCGCCTTTTTGCTGCGGACTTTTATTGTCGAGCCGCGCTTTATTCCATCTGGCTCAATGGAGCCAACATTGCAAGTGGGCGATCGCATCTTAGTCGATAAAATTTCTCAGCATTGGCAAGCACCCCAACGCGGCGATATCCTGATTTTTTATCCGCCTAAATCACCTGCGATCGATGACATCAGCAAAGCCTATATCAAGCGTCTAATTGGGCTAGAGGGCGATCGCATTGCAGTCCGCGATGGCAAAGTTTATCGTAATGGCGAGGCGCTGAATGAATCTTATATTGCTGAAGCTCCTGCATATATGATGCGCCCTGTAACCGTGCCTAAAGGGCATTATTGGATGATGGGCGACAATCGCAATCACAGTAATGATTCACATATTTGGGGATTTTTGCCAAAAGAAAATTTAATTGGCAAAGCAACTATTAGGTTTTTTCCTTTGGGCGATCGGTTAGGCGCAATTACATCTGGTAAATGAAATCAGATTTTTTGCTGATTAATTTTTTGTGATGGAATGATCGTAATTAACTCATCTTACGCAGAGCGAAGATCTGCCCTCAGCCCCTTCTCCCAGAGCGGGAGAAGGGGAGCAAGAGTCGGTTTTGAATTTTTCTTGTTCCCCTCTCCCAAGGTGGGAGAGGGGCTAGGGGTGAGGGTCTTAGAAACTTCTGCGTAGCATGAGTAATTAATATAAAAATAATCAGTATTGATTAAAAAAGTCCCCCTTTCGTAAGGGGGATCAAAAATTCTCAAACACTCTCTCAGAAGTAAGAACAGAAAAGAATTTAATCTCGAAGAAATATCTAGTTCTTTGAAGCTTAAATCTAAATCTACATTGGGGCAACACATAGATCGCTTGATAAAAGAGAGAAATGCGGCTGCTCATGGGGATAAATCCATCGTTGTACCAGAAGAAGATTTAATTGCAGCGATCTCACTGGTCGAGAAGTTAATGGATTTAGAGGAACTTCTTTTGCATCTCAATGTAGCAACTTGGCTCGAAGAAGCGTCAAAAATACTCCTTGTTTAAGGAATTAACGGAATAGTTTTACTGCTAGTAAACTGCTCGTATGCTGAATCCAAATTTAGAGGATAGATCGCCTGAAATTTGTAACCTTTATAAAGTTCAGGAACTTTAGCAAACTTCTCAACAACTTGTTCTTTCGTCAAAATCTGAGACTTCCATTCCAGAGCCAGACGCTCTAGGCTACTAAAATATGCTTGCTGAGCTTGCACACCTGTCACATCAGTGACATCACCATGTCCAGGCACGACCTTAGCTTCAGGGAAAGTGGCAATCAGGCGATATAAACTACCTTGCCACTGACGAATATCGCTATCGCCAGTGTAAGGAATGCGCTTATTGAAAACCATGTCGCCTGTAAATAGAACCTTGGCATCAGGCACATATGCAACCAAATCAGTACCCGCCGAATGTCCATCAACTCGTTCAATGCGAACTTGGCGATCGCCTAGCCAGATATCAGTTTGACTATTAACAATTACATTGGGAGGAGTTATTCCACCCGTATTATTTTTACCACTTTGGATATATTCTCGAATCACACCACGCCCCATGACAGGCACTTCACGCTTAATAAAAGCGACATTACCACCCGTATGATCGGAATGATAATGGGTATTTAAAACATACTTGATCGGCTTATCTGTCAGAGATTTTACCGTGGCGATCATTAATTCGGCTAGTTCAGAGGTTTGGAAAGGATCGATGACCAAAACACCATCGCTACCAATGACAATACCACCATTACAAATGGCGATCGCAGGGCTAGCAGGTGGAAAATCGGTGCTAGCAATTAGTGCATAAACGCCTTGAGCAACTTCTTGGAGTTGTAAACCAGCATTTTGAAAACCGATGGTCTTAGAAGATAACTCGACAGGCTTAGTTTGAGCCTGATTTTGGGCTTGAGCAGGACTCCAATCATGACCGATCGCGAAAACAGTTAAAGCCGCGATCGCGGCGATGGCGACAGCCAAAAGGTACTTAACTTTTAGCTTTTTCAGCATTTTAATTCCTCAGAGCCAGATTTTAGGCTTTCATATTTCTCACCCAGTTTAAACCAATTAAAACCCAAAAAAGAGAAGTGGAGCAAAGCCCGCCTTTCTTTTCTTGGGTTTTAAGAAGGGCGCATAGCGTCCCTTTTATCAAATTTAGCTAGACGATGTAACCATTTTGCAAATGCAAAACAGGATGATTGGCGGCTCTAACTAACTGCTCATCGTGAGTGGTCAACAGCACCGTTACCCCGAATGAATTGAGCTTTTTTAAGATTTTAATCACCTGCCAAGCGTTATCGGCATCAAGGTTGCCTGTCGGCTCATCGGCAAGCAATAGCGGCGGCGTATTGACGATCGCTCTGGCAATACTTGTACGTTGCTGCTCTCCGCCAGACAGTTCATCAGGGAAGCAGTCGGCTTTATGCACTAAGCCCACCATTTTGAGCGCAGGCTGGACGCGGCGCTGAATTTCTTTGTAAGTGTAACCTTGTGCCATCAACACAAAAGCTATATTTTCAGAAACAGTGCGGCGTGGAACAAGTTTGTAATCTTGAAAGACAATCCCAATCTTGCGGCGCAACATGGCGAGGTTATTACCTTTTAGACCTCTGAGATTAAATCCATTCACAATTACATCGCCATCGGTAGCCTGTTCAGCGCCATATAGCAATTTTAGTAATGTGGATTTCCCCGATCCTGAATGCCCCGTAATAAATTTGAAATCCCCTTTAAAAAGCTCGATATTGACATCGCGTAAGCCAATAGCGCCATTGGCATAGGTTTTGCGAACATTTTCTAATTTGACGATCGCCGCTTTTTGTCCAGTGGACTTGGGGCTTTCTTGATGATTAGTCGTGCGATCGTTCGGAATTTCCGCTTTATTTGTTGAGTTAATCGATAAAGAGTTGGGTTTTGTCGGCAGTTTTAGCATGGGCGATCGCTGTTAGATATTATATTTTTACAAATATATTCTTGAAAAACTGGCATAGATATACCACACTTGAGCTTTGTAATTGAGATTATACAGACTGCGTCAAGCGATCGCCATCAGCTATTGCACCAAAATCAAAAAGCCGCCATATGGCGGCTTTTTTTGGGTTTAGCTTTCTTTTAGTTGACTAGATGGCGAATCTAGGTCAAAAAGTACTTGCAACATTTGCATGGCGCGTCGGCGCGTCTCAATGTCTTGTTGAGCGCGTAACTGCACCATCGGATCATGCAGAATTTTGTTGATGATGCCGCGAGTCATGCTCTCGATCACATCTTGATGCTTATCTGCAAAGTCATTGCCGAGGCGAGATAGGGCTTTTTCCATTTCCTGCTCGCGGATGATTTCTAGCTTTTGGCGCAGCTTGCTAATCGTGGGGACAGTTTCTAGCGATCGCCACCACATATCAAACTCAGCCACACAACCCTCCAGCAGAATTTCAGCTTGCATCGCCATTTGACGACGACTTTCTTGATTCCCAGCCACTACTGCTTGCAAATCATCAACGTTATAAGCCTTAGTATTTGGCAACTCATTCACATCAGAACTGATGTTGCGGGGTACAGAAATATCAACAAGCGTTAGTCCATTATGATTAGCGGCGATCGCCTCAAGTTTGTGGCGATTGAGGATCACTTCGGTCGAGGCCGTACTCGTAAATACCAGATCAGAAATCGCTACGCAATCTAACATCTGATCGAGTGGTCGAATATCAAACTCGGCATTGCTAGTTTCAAACTCTTTGAGCATGACCATAGCGCGATCGGGCGATCGGTTGACGATCGCAATTTTTTGCGCCCCTTTAGAAATCAAATGCTTGACTAGCAATCGCGACATTTTGCCAGCACCGACAATCGTGGTGTGTTTATCTGATAAGTTAATTAATTTCATCTGAGCAAGCTCAACCGCCGCCGAACTGATCGACACCGCGCCCGTGCCAATTTCGGTTTCAGTACGAACCCGCTTCCCTGCGGACAGAGACTGCTTAAAAAGTTGATTAAGAATACGACCTGCGCCATTATGCTGCTGGGCGATGCGATGCGCGTTTTTGACTTGGGCAAGAATTTGTCCTTCACCAAGCACCAGACTATCTAAGCCCGATGCAACTCGCATCAGATGAGTCACCGCGTCTTGACGGAGCAGAATAAACAGATAGCGACGTAAGAACTGTAGAGGTAGTTGGCTAAACTCAGAGAGAAATTGCATAATCTCGCGAATACCACTTTCGGTTTCGCTAGTAACCACATATAACTCTAAGCGGTTACAGGTGCTTAAGATGGCAGCTTCTTCAATACTCGGATAGCTCATTAGTTGAGCGATCGCCGCTTCCATGCGATCTTCAGGAATACTCAACTTTTCTCGCACTTCCACAGTCGCGGTTTTGTGACTCAAGCCAACAACTGCAATATTCATAGCGTAAATGCGTTTCTTATAAGGAACTGGACTAGAAATTATTATCTTATTGAATGAGCTTATCAGGCGATCGTTACCACTGTCGTAGGTACTTATTACTCCTTAACGTTATTTGGCACTCTCAGCGAGTAACATGACCGAGATTCAATCTAACCCTATTTTATCTGCTTGAGCGAGTTCAAGATTAATAGCAACATTCACATCACAGTCCTGAACGTGGTCACATTTCACTGGGAAGGGCGTAGGAACAAAATCAACATCGATCTAGTCTTTCGTGTTTAATAGAGGATCTCACATAGTGCATCTAATCCTTTATGGAGTCAGATATGGACATTGGTAAAATAGACATTGGTAAAGATTGTCAATCTAAATCTAATATGCTCAACATTGGCTGGGGAACTTTGGCAAGTATGGCTCTATCTTTGGCGATCGCTGCTCCTAGTTTTGCTCAAAGCGCGACCAGACTTGGACGCAACTTTAGACCCGATCCTGTAACCCTAAGCGGCAATGCTGGCGGTAGGACTAGTATTGCGAGTATTTCAGGAGTTGCTGATAATTGTCGCGGTTTTGCTAATGATAAACCCAGCCATACAATTACCTTGACCGCAACTTTTCCTGTGATCGATATTTTGGTTTACAGCCGTAATATTAATGATGACCCCACCATGTTGATTAAGGGGTCAAATGGAATTGTCATTTGTGCTGACGATGAGTCGAATGGACGTAATCCTCAAGTTAATCGCCGATTACCCAAAGGTAATTACCAAATTTGGGTTGGGTCTAAAACCATCAATCAATCTTTTGCTTATACGCTGTCTGTGAGTGAAATACGTCAAAAATG
Source organism: Cyanobacteria bacterium SOY_65_metabat_81 (assembly GCA_031412945.1). Lineage (GTDB taxonomy): Bacteria > Cyanobacteriota > Cyanobacteriia > Pseudanabaenales > Pseudanabaenaceae > Pseudanabaena. The sequence goes on along the minus strand of JANODY010000031.1, from coordinate 52,929 downwards.
AAATTATTGAAACTATCGATCGCTTTAGTCGGATTTGCCCTAGCACCAATAATGCTGTCAACTCCACCAACGATGAGCCAAGAAGTCTTAAAGCCGATCGCGCCAAGATTTACGCCTGATCCGCAAATATATGATGGCAAAGCTGGTGGTGATCAACCGTTACAAGCGATCGCTACCGATAAAGCCAACGGACAATGCCAAGGTTTGGCGAATGTAGCGCCTAACCATACTTTGACGGTTTTGAAAAATTTTGGTTTTTTGAGCTTGAGTGTAGCTGGCGATCGCGAGTTATCGCTATTGGTTAAAGGTCCTGATGGAATTTATTGTCGTAATGGTAAGAAACCCGAACTAACAGGTGCTTGGATGGTGGGAAAATATGAGATCTGGATTGGTACTGCAAATGGCGATCGCACCACTTATCAGTTATCGATTAGCGAAACTAGCCCATAGAAAACAACAAAAACTAATAAAAAAAGAGCGCTTTGCGCTCTTTTTTTATTGAAATCATATCAAAAGCGCGAAGCGCTATCGTTGATTATTCAGAAATAGTCCAATAGGGTAGTTGTTGATTAGGTTCGATTTTCACGCCTTCTACACCTTGTTGAGCAAAAGCATACTCTCTATTTTGCCAGAGCGGAATAAATGGTACATCTTGCGCCAAGATTTCTTGAATCTGTTGAAACATTTGCGATCGCTTAGTGACATCGCGCTCTTTACGCTGCTGGGCGATCAATTCATTCATTTTAGGATTATTGTAAAATGACCCTTGATAATGACTACGACCCTTTGTACAGACTGATCCAGTTGCCTCTTCGCAGTCTAGAAATGGTTTGATGTAGTCATCGGCATCAAGAATATCGGGAGTCCAATTTAGCAAATAGGCGGGGTAGACACCTTGGTCGATAAATTGAAATCCAACCGCATCCTCAACCCGTTCGACTTTGATTTGCAGAATTTTACCAATATTTTTTTGAATCGATGCCCGCAAAGTGCTGGCGATAAGATCACCATTACCGCCATATTTTGGAGGATACCAGATCGTGATTTGAGCAGGTTTATCATCTGAATATCCTGCTTCTTGCAGTAATTGCCTTGCCAATTGAGCATTACTACCTTCTCCATATTTCTGCTGAAATACTGGCCTTGACTCCGCAAAAGCGCTAGGAATCAGGCTGTAAAGTGGAGCGCGTTGATCAAAAAATATGCGCGAAGCTAACAGGGGACGATCAATGGCGGCGGCTAGGGCTTGGCGTACCCGCACATCATCAAGTGGTGCTTGGTGGGTATTTAACACCATATATAAGATGGTTGCCCCCTGTCCTGAAGCGATCGTCCAACCATTTTGTTGGGACTTGGCTTCCACATTCTTGACCTGAGTTGGTGTGAGCGTCTGAAAAGCGATATCCACCGCCCCTGTTTTAAACGCATTAAGCAGATTGGAGTTAGAAGAAAAGAACTGAATATCGATGCCTTTATTGAGAGGTTTTCTGCCCCAATAGTCAGGAAACGTATCCAGTCTTAAATAGCTGCCCTCCACAAACTGAGTAACTTGATAAGGTCCCGTCCCCACTAATTTATCGGGTAAGAACAGAAGCTGCCCTGTTTTTTCATTTTTAATATGTTTGTAAACCTGTGGCGAAATGGCTGCTGCGCCCGTAAAGGCTAAGAACTTAGGAAAAAATTGGATTGGTTTCTTGAGTTGAAAAATTAGTTCGGCATCACTAGGGGCGGAGATCGACTCGATGACATCACCCAAAATACTGGCGGGTAAGCCTTTGGAATTTATAAAGCGTTCCAAGGCAAATTTCATCGTGTAGGCATTAAAGTTGGTGCGATCGTGAAATTTTATCCCCGTCCGAACTGGCACGTTATAAGTTAAGCCATCGTCGCTAACCTTCGGCATCGCTGTGGCAAGCTGTGGCACGATCTCATTTGAGCCTTCTTTGTAGGTGTAAAGGCGTTCGAGGGTATTGTAAAAAACATTACTAATAAAAAATTCATTGGCATCGGCAGGGTCAAGGGTGCGGATTTTGCTGGTCGTACCAATAACAATGCGCTTATCTATGCGATCGCCAATTCCTAATTTATTGCCATTATTAATAAGTTTGCCATTGCTACAGGCAAAAAGGGCGGTTACTACAATTAAAGCGATCGCAAACCAAGCCAAAAAGCGACGCAGCAAATATTTCATGAATCTATTGATTTATTTATTAGCCGAAAACATAACTGGCTTTCTTACTGCTAAATCTTCTCATAGTGTCGGAGTTGTTATACATCACGTTCAAAAAATAAAAGCCAAAAAGCATAGGCGGCGCAAAGCGCCGCCTATTGCTTTTTAAACAAGTGACCAATAAAACTATTTCTTAGGAGCCATCAACATCGTGATATTGCGCCCTTCGCGCTTAGGATATTGCTGAATCTCCGCAACCGACTCTAAGTCACTTGCCATGCGATTGAGTAAAACTTCAGCAAGGTCAACGTGTTGAATCTCGCGACCGCGAAACATTACCGTTGCCTTAACCTTGTCACCTTCCTTCAAGAAACGTTCAGCATGATTAATTCGCACTTTATAGTCATGCTCCTCAATCTTGTAACGCATCTTCACCTCTTTGACATCAGAAGTATGTTGTTTCTTACGAGCTTCTCGTGCTTTTTTCTCTTGCTCGAACTTAAATTTGCCGTAATCCATGATCCGACAAACAGGAGGATCGGCTTTGTCACTGACCAACACAAGATCTAGCTCTTTCTCTTCGGCCATTTTCAAGGCTTCTTTTGGGGTCAGGATGCCGAGTTGCTCCCCCTCCATATCAATGACTCGAATTTTTGGATATCTGATGCGTTCGTTGATTTGGGGAAGGTCTTTAATTGGCTTTTTAGTCATGAAATCTCTATTGTCTAGACTCTTGGGGGTATTGGTTTAATTTGCTAGTGATTTATCTAGTGATTTATAGATAATATGCTGGTGTTGAACGTTATATCGAAATTAAACATCTAAATTAAATATTTGAGATGAATATTTAACATGTTTAACCTTAACGATATTTTTCTTGACATAAGTGTTTAAGTATAGTATGAACTAGGCTTTAAAGTGTCAAGTGATTATGCCAATATTTGCCGTAAATTTTGCTTAACAACATCCGCAGTTACCCGATCGCTTAAAACGACAGAGCCGATCGCCGTCGGCAAAATGAAACGCACTTGACCAGCTTCGACTTTTTTGTCAGAGGACAGCGCGGCGATAATCGCATCCAGATCGATGTCTGTGGGCAAGGTTTGTGGCAAACGAGCTTTGGTGATTAGGGCAATCTGTTGGGCTTGCTCCTCAGCAGACCATAGACCAAGATCAATGGCGATCGCCCCTGCAATGATCATACCTAAAGCGATCGCTTCACCATGATTATAAAGGCGATAGTTGGTGACGGCTTCGATCGCGTGACCGACGGTGTGACCATAGTTAAGAATGGCGCGAAGATTTCCTTCTTTTTCGTCTTTGGAGACAACTTCAGCTTTGGCTTTAGCGCAGCGATACAAAATAGTTTGCAGCAGTTCGGGTGACACATATCGCAGTTGATCGAGGCGATCGCTTTGGGCTAATAAGTCAAACAATTGGCGATCCCAGATCACGCCATATTTGATCACCTCACCCATCGCTGAGCGAAACTCGCGGGCAGGTAAGGTTTTTAAAACTTCGGGATCAATCCAAACTAAACGCGGCTGGTGGAAAGCGCCGATCAGGTTTTTACCATGGGGATGATTGATCCCTGTCTTGCCACCGATTGATGAGTCCACCATCGCCAAAAGCGTTGTCGGCACTTGGACTAAATCGATCCCGCGTAGCCAAGTCGCGGCGGCATAGCCCGACATATCGCCAATCACGCCGCCGCCGAGGGCGACGATCGCTGATGAGCGTTCTAATCGATGATTGAGCGCCGCGTCATAAATTTTTTGGAGAGAGTTAGCTGTTTTAAAACGTTCACCTGCGGGCAAAATCACATGAGCCACATCAAAACCCGCACTACTGAGCGATGTCTGGACAAGCTCGCCATAATGCTTATAAATAATAGGATTAGACACAATCAGGATTTTTTTGCTTTTCTTGCCTAACCCTGTCGCTACTAATTTTTCGCCTAAATTTTTTAAACTATGGGAGGCGATCGCAATGTCATAACTTCGATTTTTTTGAGCATCGCCATTAAGATCAACGGTAACTGTCGCAGCATATTCGAGCATATTTCTTGGTGTAGTAAGATCGTATTTTGATACTTAATTTGCATACCTATTAAATACCTACTTTAAGTGTAACGCCGCTATGTATCAACCAATTCATCCGCGATCGCCGTTAGATGCGATGCCCACGATGTACGATTTGCCAAGTGAGTTGATAGGAGAGTCTGGTTTGCCTGACGAGTTTCATTGTATTCAAGCCGACTTACTTACTGAAACTTGTCGTCCTGTTGGTTATGCGCCCGAAAATATCTTGCTGGCAAGCGATCTCAATCTTTACTACGATCCTAACCATACTAATTGGTACAAGCGCCCCGACTGGTATATGGTTTTGGGGATAAAAAAAGCTACGCAGCAAAAGGAACTAAGACTGAGCTATTTGATTTGGCAAGAAGAAATTGTGCCTTTCTTAGCGGTTGAATTACTCTCTCCAGGTACTGAATCCGATGATTTGGGTCGCAGACTGCGAGAGATCAACCAGCCGCCGACCAAGTGGGAGGTTTATGAGAAAATCTTGGGGATTCCCAACTACGTTGTGTATGATCGCTACGAAAATAATCTTCGTGTCTTTAAATTGATAGATGATGATTATAAAGCGGTCACTTTGCCAGAAAATCGTCTATGGCTAGACGAAATCGACATGGGCTTAGGTTTATGGAGAGGATTTTATCAGCACACATTCGGTTTGTGGTTGCGGTGGTACGATCAGTCAGGTTGGCTACCAACTCTAGCGGAGCAAGCCGAAGCTGAAAGCCAACGAGCTGATGCTGAAAGCCAGCGAGCAGATAAATTAGCGGCATACTTGCGATCGCAAGGCATTGATCCCGATCATTTGCCAATGTAAGCTTTATTATCTAAAATATTCAGGAGGAGAGTTCAAATTGCGTGACGAATTTTATAGAATCCAGACCGATTTGTTGACGGAAACTTGTCAACCTAAGAGCTATCTCCCAGAAAATATGTTTTTGGCGAGTGGGCTTAAGCTCTATTACAATCCCACACAGAATGAGTGGTACAAAAGACCTGACTGGTATATGGTTTTGGGTCGTAAAAGGGTTACACAACAAGAAAACCTGAGACATTATTATGTGAAGTGGGAAGAAAATGTTTCGCCTTTTCTAGTGATTGAGCTATTGTCCCCTGACACCGCCTCTGAGGATTTGGCAAAAAATCTGCGCGGACTTAGATTACGAGGCATTACCCAGCAGCCAACCAAATGGGATGTTTATGAAAATATCCTACGCATTCCTTTTTATATAACCTACGATCGCTACATCCAAGATTTACAAGTATTTACAATGTGTGGTGGTACTTATTATCCGACCGAGATTCCTGAAAATCGTTTTTGGCTAGGAAAACTAAGCCTGGGTTTGGGGCTGTGGCAAGGGATTTATCAAGGAATTTCTGGTTTGTGGTTGCGTTGGTATGATGAGTCAGGTTGGATACCGACTCTAGCGGAGAAAGCCGATGCTGAGAGCCAACGTGCCGATAAGTTGGCAGCATACTTGCGATCGCAAGGTCTTGATCCTGATAATATACCTGTCTAAACATTTATGACTTTTTGCTATATCCTTTTGCCTGTCCACAATCGCCGAGAAATCACTCAAAAATTTATAGAATGCCTAAAATCTCAAACTTACCAAAACTATAAATTAATTTTGATTGATGATGGTTCTAGCGATGGCACAGCCGCGATGGTGGCAAGTCAAATCTCAGATCTAACCATAATTACTGGAACTGGAAACTGGTGGTGGGCAGGTGGTTTGCAACAAGGGATCAACTGGCTCAAAACCAATTCTACAAATGCTGAAGATGTCATCTTAATGATCAATGACGATGTATTTGTTAAGCCAGATTTTTTAGCGATCGCGATCGCCCTTTTGCAAAAGACTCCCAAGACATTGCTTCAAGCTCAAGGGTATAGTCTTCAAACTGGAGAATGTCTAGATATAGGTGTGCATGTTGATGTTAATTCTTTTAGTTTTAACCGACCTAACTCACCCGCAGATATTAATTGTCTATCTACGCGAGGTTTATTCTTGCGTTGGCAAGACTTACAACAAGTCGGAAATTTCTATCCTCGATTATTACCTCATTATTTATCAGACTATGAATTTACAATGCGATCGCATCGTAAAGGATTAACTCTAAGCACGCATCCCGATCTAAAACTCTGGATAAATGAAGAGACGACAGGCTTTCATCCCAATGGCAAATGGCACTTTACGTCATTATTCAAAAGATATTTTTCGCGCCGCTCTTCAGCCAATAAAATTGATTGGACAATGTTTGTACTATTGACTTGTCCCAAAGATAAAATATTAATTAATTTGGCTCAAGTCTGGATAAATGGATTAGTTAAATTACTTACAAAGAGAGCCGTATGACTACTTGGCAATTAACTACTGCTGTTGCTTTTATAATTTTCAATCGACCCGATACAACTCGCCGTGTGTTTGAGATAATCCGTCAAGCTCAACCGCCTAAACTGCTAGTTATCGCTGATGGAGCGAGAGAAAATCATCCTAGCGATCGCCAAAATTGTGCCGCAACCAGAGCGATAGTCAAACAAATTGATTGGGATTGCGAAGTATTAACAAACTATAGCGATCGTAATTTAGGGTGTCGCGATCGCCTTGCCTCAGGACTCGACTGGGTGTTTGAGCAAGTTCCCGAAGCCATTATCTTAGAAGACGACTGTTTACCGCATCCAACTTTTTTTCGATTTTGCGAAGAGCTTTTAACAAAATATCGCAATGACAATCGAATTATGCATATTTCTGGGAACAACTTTCAAATGCAGAAACATCGCACTAATGACAGTTACTACTTCTCTCGTTATCCTCATTGCTGGGGTTGGGCGAGTTGGAGGCGAGCTTGGCAATACTTTGACATAAATAGAGATTTATCAAACTTAAGTCAAGATACTAATTTACTACAGATGATATTTCAAGAGCAATCATCTGTTAGAGAATGGGAAAAAAGTTTTCAAGAGTTCTATAAACTTGGAGATATATGGGATTATCAGTGGACTTGTGCCTGCTGGTTACAGAGTGGTTTAAGTATTTTACCTAGTGTTAATTTAGTTTCTAATATTGGTTTTAATGGTGGTGGAACTCACACAATACGAAAAAATTTATTGGCGAATTTACCTGTTTACTCAATAATATTCCCTCTACAACATCCATCTTTTATGATTCGTGACTATCAGTCTGATGACTTTACTGAAAACCTAATCTTTAGACGCGACTTAATTTCTAGACTAAGGCGTAAATTTTGGATCAATTCAACTAGAAATATCTTTAATGTCTCCTAAAAGAGATAAAGTATTAAAAATAAAATGTGAGACATTAAAATCAGTGTAACCAATCCCGATAATCTACCCATATAAAACTTTATGGCATTAATAGCCGATCGCCATGCTCAAAAACGAAAGCAATTTATTAATGTGGTGATGAAATATGTCAAGAAAGGTTCAGGAAGCAGCATAGAATTTTTAAACAAACGGACTTGGACTTATCTTGTGACAAATCTTAATAATATTATTAAACAAGCTCCTTTTGTTGTTGTTGGAGATGTGGCGACAAGACTGTATATGCCTGAAAGAATGACTCTGGATTTAGATATTTTGGTCAAGGTCGAAGACGCTCAAGTGATATATGAAGATTTAGAGCAAGCGAATTGGCAGAAAATTGGAGATTTGAGTATTGCTGGCACTCAATGGCGGTTAGATGATGGCACATCTCTGGATGTGTTGGAGTTTGAGGGTGATTGGGTGACGGAGGCGATTAGTAGTCCCAATTATGCTCCAGATGGATTGCCCGTGATTTCTCTGCCTTATTTAATTTTAATGAAACTTATGGCAGGGCGTAGCCAAGATATAGCTGATATTAGTCGGATGTTAGGAGTAGCTGAAAATCCGCAATTAAAACAAGTTAAAAAAGTAATTAATCAATACTTACCAAATGCAACAGAAGACTTAGAGAGTCTAACTATTTTGGGCAAACTGGAACTTCAAACCTAGAACTAAAAAGCGTTGCTTCCTAGTTTTTAACTTTTGACATAAATCTGTTAATTAATTCCCAAAAGGTTGATAACTTTTTAGAATTAGGGCAGTACATTACAAAAACATAAATCAAAGGCAACATAAATAAGTGAGATTTCTTATGGAAAAGAGCATACATTAATCCTTGCGATCGCCTCAGATTTAATTGCTTTTGGCTTACATGAAAATCATTTAATAAAATTATAGATGAACTAACAAATACTTTAATACCTTTGCTATTAGCTCGAATAGTCATTTCTGAATCAGCATGATAATGCGGTAAAAAAACATCATTATATAACCCGATCGCTTCAAATACTTGTCGATGAATTAAAACTCCATTTCCTGCTAAAGCGTCTACTTGAATCAGATCGGATTTTTTAACAGAATCAGGAAGATGATCTAGCTCGACATCATGATAGTTTAAACTCAAAAAGTTGGCAGTTCCCCAATGATTAGAAGTCCCAACAGACCAAATCAAATTGGGATTCGATAAATAATTAATACAGTTTCCTAAAATTAATACCTGATCCTTTCGCGCAATTTCTACCATTCTCTCTACATGGTCTACCTCAACTATTGAGTCATCATTAATCGTTAGGACATATTCACAGCCATTTTCTAAGGCAGCTTTGACACCAGCATTAGTTGCACCCGCCCAATATTCGCGATCGCTCGCACAAATAAGAGTTACTTGCGGAACCCGACCAGCTATTTCTTCGCGTGTGCCATCAGTGGAATTAGAATCTACAACTATGATCTGAAGATTAGGATAAGTCTGTCGTGAGAACTGGTCTAAAAAGCGAAATAACTTATCTTTGCGATCGCGTGTAGGAATAACCGCACCAACTTTGGGAAATTCTGAAATATCTTTAGCAAGCATAGTAAATCTAGTTTTTCAAAATCTGATTGAATAAAGCCTGGTAACGTTGAGCTTGAAGAGATTGATTAAACTCCTGTTCAGCTTTTTGCCTAGCCGCTAATCGTAAGGATTTATGTCTAACTCCATCAGTTAAAACCCAATTAATTCCATTAGCCAGATCTTCACAATCAAAAGGGGGGGCAAGATATCCATTCTGTTGATGGTCGATCATATCAGGCATACCACCTATGTTAAAAGCAACACAAGGAGTCCCACAACTTATTGCTTCCATTATCGTGTTAGGCAAATTATCTTGAGTTGAAGGAACTAATAATAGATCAGATGCTGCGTACATTATGGACAAAGATAGATCGTCATGAATTTGTCCTAAATAATGACATGGAAACCCTAGGTTTTCTGGTGCTTCTGGTTCAGATGCTCCAAATATTACCAGTTCTATACAATCTTGCCAGCCAGACTGCTTTAATCTCTGTAAAGTTGGTTGTAGAAATTGCCATCCTTTGCGAGGGTCACTAGTCGCACGCATAGCTCCAAATAGAATTAAATATTTATCTTGAGGCAAATGCAGTAAATCTCTGGCAATTTTAGGATCTAATGGCTTATATATTTTAGTGTTTATTCCATTAGGGATGACATATATCGGGCGATCGCCTAATAGCGAACTTTTTTTTGCTTGATCTGCTAACCATTGACTAGGCGTAACAATTGTTAAATCTAGATTTTTCCACGCCTTAGCCTTACGCTGCCAAACCCAGCGTGAGATATCTTGATCTCGATTACTATACAGTTGAGGACATTGACCACAGTTGATTATGTAGCGATCGCAGTCTTGGCTATAGTGACAGCCACCCGTAAAAGCCCACATATCATGCAAAGTTAATACTAAGGGCTGTTTAAACTTTTTCAAAGTTTCTATCTGCACAAATCCTCCAGAAATCCAGTGGAGATTAAGAATATCTGGTTTGATTGGATTAACTTTTTTAGCAAGAGAGTCTGGAAGCCACTGTGGAAAGAAAGCCCCGTAACTATCAAACCGAGGATAAAAGCGCAAAGGTAGAGCGTCAATCGTGGCTCTAGTTTTTGCCATTCCCATTCGGATTTTTGTCTTGGGTGCGATTACTGTCCAGTCGTCACTAGATTTTTCTTGGACTAACATTTTTGAGTCAACGTCAATTGATCTTAATCCTTGATGCAACCGATAAGCCGCACGCGCCGCCCCTCCTCGAACATCAAAAGTACTCAATAATAAAACTTTCAAAATAAACCTATCCCCTATCCTGCTGCTGCATCTTATCACCAGTTTTTCGATAAACCGCGACAACAGAAATACCGCGTGGCAACATAATAGGCTCATCAAGTCCATGGACAAAAAATTGGCTTAAGATTTTGCTAATTAATGAAATGGTTAAATCCTGCCAGCTAAAATCTATATTTTTAAACTTGTTTTTTGAAACATTAATAAAAGCTTTTTTGAGAAGAGATTTTATATACATATGTCTATGAATCATTTGCAAAGGTTCATGTATAATTTCAACTAACTCTATATCAAAATAATCAGTAAGATTAGTTAGAGCTTTATCAGTCCATCGTGTAACGTGATGGGGTGGCATATCTAGTGAGAGATTAGATAGATATTTTGAGAAAGAATCAAAACTTGGTACAGACAAAATCATTAAACCATCAGTTTTTAGGCAATTGAGGCTAGACTGAATAAAAGAATTAATGTTATCCACATGTTCTAAGACTTGAAAAGAACATACAACATCATATACTTCATGATGTTTGGCTGCATGTGCTTGAATTGACTCATTTACAACTCTTATACCTTGTGTTCCTGCTATTTGTGCTGCCCTTTGACTAAATTCAATTCCTGTATATTTCTTGCTTGATATTTTTGTGGAGAAAGCTCCTTTACCACAGCCAATTTCAAGTACTGAATCTGATTTACCTATAAAGCTCGAAGCATATTCGTATTCTTGCTTATCATCTAAGTAGTACCAATCAAATTGCTGCATATGCTCATAAAACCTTTCTGATCCAACAATAGTTGGATAAAAAAAGTACAGATCAGATTCTTGGCAATGATATAAACCAATTTCTTGAATTTTTTGAAACTCTGATGAAATATCAATATTAAGCTTTTTTTTATATAGTTTTATTAAATCTGAGGTATTAATAGTTTCTATACAAGCGATAGTAGAAAATTTAGTCAACGGTGATACAACCATAGTTGTTAATTATTTTTTGTTTTCTAAAAGTATTAAAATATTTTACAACGAGAGGTCGTTCAAACCTTCGTGAATTCTAAGGATGAGATGAAAAGGCAAGGCATCTATCGTGGCTCTAATTTTCGCTACTCCCATTTGGATTTTTGCCTTGGGTGCGATTACTGTCCAGTCATCACTAGATTTTTCTTGGACAAGCATTTTTGAGTCAACGTCAATTGATCTTAATCCTTGGTATAATCGATAAGCCGCACGCGCCGCCCCTCCTCGGATATCAAAAGTACTTAGCAATAAAACTTTCAAAATTAAAAACCTACTAGATATTTTATATAGCTAAAACCCTAGAATAGGTATTTCGTTTTGGCATATAGCCCACTTATCATAATATACTGACGACTGGGGTTAATGCATAAAATCGAATATATTTTGCACTATGCATTGATGTAAATTAAATTTTCTTTGTAAGCAACAGAAATGAATAAAAAATTCACATATCCTTTAAGATTTGCAAGAAAAATTTATAGCAAATCGGAACAAATACTCAAAACAAATAAAGCTTCAGACTTATCAATTGATTATTCTGGTCAGGAAGCAAGTGACCTCATCAAGGTTAAACTTACTGAAGATAAGCCATGTATGATTTGTCGATTTGGTTCTAATGAGTTAGATGCAATCGTTCGATATATTGATATAGATAGAAGGTCGAATTTTCCTCTCGAAAAATCTATAAACTACATATTGGGAAACTCAGGGATGTTTTGGTGGAATGAATGCATCAAGTTGAGGATGAAAAATGTTGCAGGTTTCTTCCCTGTTACAGATCAATCACTGGAAGATTTTGGTAGAAGAATGGTTGGAGAAATTGAAAATATTGATGTATTAGGTTCTTGGATAAAGGAAGAAGAAGTTGTTTTAGATTTATTGAAAGATTCTTTGAGAGTCAGATTACAGGATTTAGAACCTTATTATCATCTCAATCCTTGGTCTGAGGTATTAGAGGGGAAAACTGTATTGGTAATCCATCCATTTGAACAAAGTATTCAGCAGCAATATAAAAACAGAGAACTCCTATTCAATGATAAAAGAGTCTTGCCAGAATTTGAGTTAATTACTTTCAAATCAATACAAACAAGTGGAGGAAATAATGCTGGATATAATACTTGGTTTGATGCGTTAGATTGGATGTGTGAAAAGATCACTGATATAGAGTTTGATATAGCAATAATTGGTGCGGGAGCTTATGGTTTACCATTGGCTTCGCACATCAAAAATCTTGGCAAAAAGTCAGTTCACTTAGGAGGATCGACTCAAATATTGTTTGGAATTAAAGGCAAACGTTGGGACAGTCATCCTTTCATTAAAGAATTATATAATCAACACTGGATTAGACCTTTGCCATCAGAAATACCAAATAATTACCAATCTGTTGAGGGAGGGTGTTATTGGTAAAATGATTATCTAGCTTAGGTGTTTGCCAAGATTTTACTCGCGGCTAAAGTGAGATGTAAGAGATATTAACTTACATGAATAGTGGGTTATAGTTCTTCGCCAATTCAAGGATGAAGTGAAACGGGTTCTGATGAAGCAAAGAATACTTCCTGCTGCTGTCAAAAAGCGCGGCGGTATTACAGCAATAAGTTAGACTTATACAAACTGAGATGGCGATCGCTGCTACCATCGATCATAATTTCTGGAAAGGAGTAATCATTCGATGTCTGTCGTCAATCAACAAGAAGTTTTGGCAAGTTTTAAGGTTTTGGTAAGCATGGCAAAAGCCGATGGCAAACTACTCGAAGCCGAGTTTGCTAGTCTTGCCGATACTTTTGAAGAAATTAATTTGCCTGAAGGAGTTACCGTCGATCGCTTATTGAATGAAAATGATGCGCCAATCGACACATTGCTGGCTCAAATCACCAGTGACATCGCGCAGGAAATGGTTTATCAGTCCGCCTATGCGATGGCAAATATCGATGGTGAATGTAGTTCTGAAGAACAAGAACTTTTAGAAAAAATTGGAGCGACTTTTACTGATTCTAAGCTTTGGGGCAAACAAGAATGGCTAGAGACACTGGAGCGTCGCGCTGTACGTTCATCGATCGCCGCACAAATCAGTCAAATTGACGATCCTGAAAAACGGGCGATCGAGGTTGAGAATGCGATCACCGATACTTGTTTTCTTAACGCTGTTTTAGGTGCTTTTCCTCTCCCTGGCATCGCGATCGCCTTTGACATGTTGATTTATTGGAATCAACTCGATCTCGCTCAAACCATTGGGCAAAGCTGGGGCTACGATCGCGACAATGCAAATCTTCGTAAAGCTCTATTTGGTAGTTTGGGACTCACTGGCACAAGAATCGCCGTTAGCAACTTAGCCAAGCTAGTGCCTGTGTTTGGGATGGTGGTTGGCGCGACCACGGCTTATGCCAGTACATGGGCGCTCGGCAAAGTTGCCAATCAATATTTTGCATCAGGCGGTGAGATGGATACTTTTAGCCTGCGTCAAGCTTTTAAACAAGCGAAGCAAGAAGGTGAGGCAGTCTATAAAACCAAAGCCGATGAAATTGCTGCCAAAAAAGAAGCGATCGCCCCTCAAGTACAGTTGCTCACTGAGGAGCTTAAATCAGGGAATATTACGCCTGAAGAATATCAAGTCAAGCTCAAAGAGCTTCTTTAAAAGTAAAAAGAGGGCGCAATGCGCCCTCTTTTTTTGTGGTTCATGTCAGCGCAGAGCGCTGTAACTCAAATTGACGTTGCTTAAACATCAAAAATCGATCGAATTAAGCTTTTAACGACCCACACATCAATGTCATCGGTTTTGACAGCTTCAGCAATCTGATGGGCGCGATCTAGATCAGGGGCGATCGCAAAGACCGTTGATCCAGAGCCTGACATCATCGCGCCAATGCATTCTTGCTCCAATAATTTATTCTTTAGTTCAGCAATTTCAGGATAGGCGGGAAGTCCTACCCGTTCTAGATCGTTATAAAGCAATCGCCCAATTTTATTAGGTGCAGATTCACCACCCGAAGCGATCGCTGTCACCATCTGACTCGATAGATTTTGATCTTTGACCTTGCTCGTCGCTAGCAAACCTTCCGCTCTAAAAGTTTGATAAGCCCATGCAGTGGCGATCGCAATCTGACGTGGCTTGCAAATTACCAGCACTAAATCCGTGAGATCGGGCAGAGGTGACAAAATTTCACCACGACCAGTCGCTAGAGCCGTGCCGCCAGTCACACAAAACGGAATATCTGAACCTAGTTGTGCAGCCAGATCACAAAGCTGCGACTGCGTAAGTCCCAGATCCCACAGGCGATCGATCCCGACCAAAACCGCCGCCGCGTTCGCAGAACCGCCAGCCAAACCCGCCCCCATGGGGATTTGCTTATCGATCGCGATTTCCATGCCCCCAATCTCTGGATAGACGCTCTGCATCAGCGCCGCCGCTTTGTAAGCCAGATTGGTGCGATCGCAAGGTACTTCAGGATTAGTGCAGGTTACTTGAATCTCGTCTGTACCAATTTTATGAATAGCTTTACGAATATCAACGCGATCGCATAGATCCACACTCTGCAAGATCATCACCAAATCGTGATAACCATCAGCACGATTACCCGTAATCTCTAGATAAAGATTAATTTTTGCCGCAGCCTTGAGAGAAATACGCGAGGTCATTGTGAAAAAGTGCGCTTATATATATGTTGTAAATCTTTTTGATCAGAGTCAGAACCGAAACGACGCATCGATCGCATTTGATTTTCGAGCATCAGTTTGGCATCCCCTCTTGAAACAGGGTCAAACTGAACACCATCAGGACTAGTCGTAATTAAAAAAAATAATCTTTGGGCATAAAGAGTAGTAAACAAACTACGAAACTCATCTACTTTACAGAGGCGAGATAGCAGACCGAAAGTAGGATGATTTAGATAATGTTCGGGCATTTTGCGGACTAAACAGTTTAATTAAGTAAAAAAGAGTGAATTTTGTAAACTTTTTTATTCTACAAACAGCATAATCTTAACAGAACTATGTGTTTATGAATGTTGTTCATGAATTCAAGACAAATCTCAAACTCACTTAGAGGGTAGACAATGCAGCCTATTTTCAAAATATTACGGTTACTATTTTGATATGTTTAGTGCGACTAATCAGAAAATGTTGTCAAACCTTAACAGTTTTTTATCTAAGATTTTGAGTGACTCATGAGCCAAATTATTAATTTTTCTATTTTCATAAAACTTTCTACAAGACTCATTTTAGCTATTGCAGCGATCGCGCTCATGTCCATATCTCCTAACCCAGCGATCGCCGCCGATCGCCATCCCGTCATCCCCGCACATGGTCAGCCGATTTTGAGTGGCAATATGCATGGCTCAGATTGGCTCGCCGCCTCTAACGATTCTAAGCAAGCTTATTGCCAAGAAGCCTTTGCCGCTTTTCGTGGCTCTGCGGCTCAAAGCTACATTATCAGCCACAACATTCAAAGCATGAGTGCCGCAGGACTGTGCGATCGCATGGATCAGTACTACAGTCTTGAAGACTACATTGACGAGCGCCTTGGTTCGGCTGCCGCGATCGCCCCAATTTTATTTGCTGATACCCCGCTTGGTACTAAATACTAATAGCCCATATTCTAGAGATTTTTGAACTATCTATTTACCAACTGTGAAGATAGACTATTGGCTCAGTGAGGTTCACCCATTAGCATGATTTTCTGGAGAGCGAATCAGTTTCAAAAGATAAAAACCCTCTCTATATCTACATTTCTGACACTTTCACCTTTGAAGATCAATGGGAACTATGCCAATTCTCTCCAGTCAAAAGAGGCATAGTTCAGCAGGAAATCAAGCTCATGAAAGCTCTTACAAAAATCTATTTAGGTGTGGCGATCGCTACTTCTGTCTTGGTATCTTCTTTAGCTTCTTTTAGCGCGATCGCCGTCGCCGAAGAAGTCAAACTACCTAGCAGCTATGTGGGTGCAGGTCTTTCTCTACAAAGCTTAGCAACAAATTCTTCTGTGGTGGGAGCAAACTTGGCGGGTCGTTATAAATTTGATGACGTACCAATCTCAATGAGAAGTTCTATTTTGTTTGGGAATGGTGGAACTTCAGTTGTGCCGACCATTTCCTATGACTTACCCATTGGCGATCGCACCAATGTCTATCTCGGTGCTGGAGCGTCCTTTAAAGTTGGTGGTGACAACAGCTTGACAGGCGATCAAACTGCCTTCGCTTTGCAACCAGGCATAGAAGTTAGCCTCAACAAGCGCCTACTACTTTATAGCAATGCCGTGATTCCATTTAATGGTCAAACTAATGGCTCAGCAGGTACTTCACTCCAAGCGGGTGTGGGTTTTCAATTCTAAATCTTGATAGAACATTCCCCCTAAAGACATCCGAAACCAAGAATTAGCCGTTGCGCCGCAACGGCTAATTTTATAATGGGAAGCGCTAGATCTAAATTGCACCCAAGGCTTTTAGCAATGCCGCAAACTTAATCGTGGTTTCACTTTGTTCATTCTCCACTTGTGAATTAGCCACAATCCCCGCACCCGCAAAAATTCTGGCTCGATCGCCTTGAATATATCCCGATCTAATTCCCACGCCAAAAGTGCCTTCACCATTGCCATTTAGCCAACCAATAGGCGCAGCATACCAACCGCGATCGCAAGCTTCCCATTGCTGCATAAAACAAACTGCTCGATCCCGTGGTTCACCACCGACTGCCGCCGTTGGATGTAATTGCTGCAAAATATCAAGCGCTATTAACCAATCCGAATCATTGACCTGAGCCGTAATTGGGGTGTGTAAATGCTGGACATTAGAAAGCCTGAGCAAACCAGTATTGACCTGCGGATCGATCGCTGCGCCCATACTTTGCAAGCGATCGCAAATCGAATGAATCACAAACTGATGTTCGCGCATATCTTTTTCACTATTGAGCAGATAATTTCCTAACATTTGGTCTTCCTGCACCGACTTACCGCGATGGATCGAACCAGCTAAGGCATCACTGCGTAACCACAGGCGATCGCTCTGCATCTTAAACTGCAAAATCACTTCAGGTGTCGCACCTAAAAAAGTCTTACCAACGCCACAATCGAGCAAAAAAGAAATGCATTCAGGATATTCACAACGCAACACATGTAAAACCTGAAACGGATCAAAATTGCGATCGGCTAAAACATCTAGCGCCCTTGCCAATACCACTTTCTCAAAATGACCTTGGCTAATTAAAGTTAAAGCCTGCTCCACAATTTCTGTCCAGATTTGTAAACCCTGCACCTCAATAATTTTATTAACTTCATGCAATGTCGGCGCTTCGTAATGAGAACTTTCTTGTAAATGCGATCGCAAATCCTGTATTTGCTGCACTATTTCATCAGGATTGTCCCAAGGTTGCACATAATGATTGAGGGTTAAAAGGCAAGACTGGTCTCGGTGGCGCACCATCCAACGGGGAATAAAAAATAGCAAAGTCGGAAACTCGATCTCAGAATATTCAATCGGTATCGGCGATAAATCAAGCCAATCGTTAGCGTTATTATTGCCATTGCGATAAAAAGAAAAAGCCCCAAAAATATGGATTGGCAGTCCAGATTCTAACGATTTAACATCATCAAG
This sequence comes from Cyanobacteria bacterium SOY_65_metabat_81, assembly GCA_031412945.1. Taxonomy (GTDB): domain Bacteria; phylum Cyanobacteriota; class Cyanobacteriia; order Pseudanabaenales; family Pseudanabaenaceae; genus Pseudanabaena. The sequence goes on along the minus strand of JANODY010000031.1, from coordinate 34,929 downwards.
ATCGGGATGTGTGGCGATGATCGCATTAGCCAAGTGGGTCTTAATAAATTCTTTGGCACAATCAAAGCGATCGCTTGAGTCTTGATTAGGAACTGATATCTCGGCAACTGCCCCCGCCGCCGCTAACACCAAATCTGCACTCGGCTGCTCCCAATAAAATTTCGGTTGTGGCGGGGCTGATTTACTTGCCAACAACAACAAAGGATTATGACACTCCCAATTTTGAGAATAACTAAATAAAACTGGCGATCCTTGGATCTGAGCTTTGGCGATCGCTTTAACAATCCAATCGTGCAGAGATCTAGAATCAATAATGTTATGGGTGAAACTCTGACGAACTTGCATGTTTATATTTTATCGCAGTCGTCAGCACAGTTAATATCTAAATAAAATATGAATGCACAACAGTTTGCGCTGATACATTAAAAATAATCAGCCTCAGTTGATATTCGGCTATGGCTAGTTTAGGGAATCGGTAGCAAAGCCGTCCCCACCGATTCTGTTTTTCGATTTTGTTTTTATATTTAAGTTGCAGAAACTAGATTTTGGATAATAGATTGTAAATCAGTAAGAACTTGCGAGGAGTTATTACCATTTGACATGCTTCCCAAATCTTGAATGACAGCCTCTAGCTGTGGGCGCAACGTATCAACGATATCCTGCACAGGGCGTAAGAGTTGTTCTTGAGCGCTAATTTGACCCGACAGATCGGCGGCAAGTCTGATGCGTTCTAGTTGTTGAGCTTCAGCAGTACGAATAACTTGCTCTTGTTGCTGATGCTCTTGAGTCTGTTTAGAGAGCATTTCTTGCTGTTGGTGCGTATAGTTTCTGACCGCCTCAATTTGACTTTCCATTTTTCGTAATTCTTGCTCTTGACGATTCTTTTGAGCTTCGATTTGCGAGAGTAAAGGCAATAAACTCTGGACGGGGCTTGCCTCAACTTGAATGCCTTTGCGACGATCTAACACCGCCCTTTGTTGATTGAGTACTGATAGGCGGTCTTGCATACTGCGTCTCATCCCCGAAACGCTCTCTTCAAGAAGCTTATACTGCTCTTCCGCAAATTCTTTGTTACTCTCAAGTTCAATTCGCGAAAACTGATCAGCTGTTTCTACTTGACTTTGGAAATCCGCAATTTCCCCTTCCAGTCCAGCTAGTTCATCTTCTTGAGCGCTAACATAATTGGCTAACTTATCAAAGTCTGATTGCAGAACCTTAATAGTTGACTCTAGATCCTCTATGGACATTGACTGTAATCGATTTTCTTCCTCATGGCTAAGTACTTCCATGCTTCCTGGTCCACCGAAAGACTCGATCGCGTTGGATGTTTGCTCATACAGATCTATTTGAGCTTCAAGTTGGACTCTAGACATCGCCATATTGTTTTCTTGCAATTTAAGGATGCCGCGTTGAGCCTTAAGCTCCGCTTGCGCCTCAGCTAGAGCCGATTGAGTCTGTTGCCATTGATTCTTACGCGTATTTAGTTCTTCAGTCGATTTGTGGAGAATTCCTTTTTGTTTGTCAGCTTCATGTTTAAGCCCATCTAACTTTTGCCAAAACCCCGTAAGTATTTCTTGTCGCTTATTCAGCAGATCGATCGCACTATGAATTCTATTTCTGAGTGCATCTGGATTGTTAAAATTTGTCGATAATTGACTAATTAGAGCTTTGATATATTCGGCTTGATCAACAGTCAAGGCGGCGGCTTTAGCCTCAAATTGACCGCGCTCTGATTCAATATTTGTGCGTATGTGTTCAATTTCACTACGCTCTTGAGCAAATTTTGCCTCTAATTCTTCAATCTCTTGTTTTTTTGTATCAAGATGTTCTAGCTCTAGTTCTTTCTGCTCTAATTCTTGTTCGCGACGGTGCAACTCTTGACTCTGAAAATTGAGAGATTGCTTCCACTGCTCGACTTCTTCTTCAGCAGATTTATACTTATCCTGCGATCGCGAAAAAGCTTGTAGTATATTGACAATTTTTTTAGAAGCATCCTGAATACTTTGAACTTGGTTACTGCCCGTTACTTCAGCAATTACCATTTGACCATCTTTAAAGTCTTTGGCTTGGCTCGAATCTTGAACTGACAAAACCTGTTCATTGGGGATCGGCTGCCACACATTGTCACCCGTGTTACGCGCTAATAAGCGAACAGACGAATTACCTCCTATGCCAAATGCTGCTTGAGATTTTTGAAGTTCTGCTAAATACTGCACGCTAAATATACTCCTATTTTGCTGATGCTAACTTTCAGATTGACATGACGAAAGAGCAAAAACCCGTCATTGAAAATACAAAATAGTCTAGATCCTAAACTCATATTACCTAATTGCATGAGCATTTTGGCGATATTTTTTTAGCTCTTATTTTTTTAGAACATGTTTTTTAGCACATATCTTAAGGCTGCATCTTGAAACTCAAGCGAGCTAAAGCGTTTATTGCCGAATATTTTTGGGGTCAAGGGCATCGCGTAAACTATCTCCTAAAAGATTAAATGATAGGACTGTCAATACGATCGCTAGGGCCGGAGTCCAAACTAGCCAAGGTTGGAGGATCACGATCGAGGCATTGGTGGACAAAGATAGCATGTTACCCCATGACGGGTCAGGCGGCTGGATGCCTAGTCCAACTAGGCTCAAGACTGCCTCTACGACAATAAAGCGGGGAATGTCAAGGGTTGCTGAAATAATAATAAATGTGATAGTTTGCGGTAAAATGTGATTCGTGATAATCCGCAATGGACTTGCTCCTGATGCACGAGCCGCCAGAATAAAAGTTTGTTCTTTGATGGACAGTACTTGTCCACGAATAATTCTGGCTAGTCCGGCCCATGAGACAAAAGAAATAATTGCGGTGATTAAGGCGAATCGCTGCGTATTGCTGATTTGTGGTGGCAAGATGGCGGCTAATGCTACTAACAAATAAATTGAGGGAACTGACATCAGGACTTCGACAAAGCGCATCAAAATCACATCAAGCCAACCACCAATATATCCAGAAATACCACCGACAAGGCAACCGATCGCGTAGGAAATAGATGTACCGATAAAGCCAATTAATAGACTAATTCTGCCTCCGTGAAGTAAGCGGGTTAGTTGATCTCGACTTTGTTCGTCAGTTCCTAGCAGGTTGAGCCGTCCTTCGCCTGTGGTGCTGAACAGATGTCCATTATGAAAAAGCCGAATCTGAGATGGTTTGGTGTCATCAATGATCAGGGCGCGATCGCCCGTTTCTAGATCGACTTTACCTTGGGTGGTGGGGTAGACATGAGCGCCAATAAATTGACCTTGGCGATCGCGCCAATGTATTTGGGTGGGTGGTAACAAAGCTGCATTTCTTGTGGTTTCATTGACACCATAAGGAGTCACGAAGTCAGCAAGTAGGGCTGCTGCATAAAATGTAGTTAAAATTGTGATCCCAATCCAAGCCAGAGGATTAGCTCGTAGTCGTTTCCACCAAGTCATTGATTAAGAGCCTTTAAGTGCTTTAAAGAAGTTTTTACGATAGTTGCCATTCATGACAAATAGAACTGGCCAGAGTAGGGCTAGTCCGATCTGATTGCCCGAAAAGTCAGTACGGCGAAAGCCTTGTAAAAATTTGACAACCCCAAATATGTAGGCGGCTAGTAGCAAAATCCCAATTAGTTGCGGCATATTTTAATCTTTGTTGATTAGGTGTCTAATTTAACATTTATATAGCTGTAGTCACCTACTTAGCACATAAACAAAAGTGGCGATCGCGATCAATAGCAAAAGTCCATAGACCATAACCCGTCCCCACACCGCGACAAACAAACCCAATAAAGTCCATAAGCTTGGATTTAAGGCTGTTCGATTCCACGCAGGGCGCAATCTGGTAATTTCGGCTTTTTCATAAGAACTTATTTGATTGATAGACAAGACTTTATAATGTAGCCTTCCAAATGGATGTAAGAGTTTAAATTGTTGATGGCGATGGTGTGAATTTTTCCACCGATTGCGTAAATTTTTAGTTTTACCAACATACAGCACAATCCAGAAAGACGTAAGGTAATAGATTCCAGCGTCTTGAGGTAGCTCTTTTAGCTTTTTTATAGATTTTGATGGCAGTCCAAAAATTCGCATCCGTTGAAGCATTGGTAATTTGTTATTGCGAAGTTATCCCCAGATTTTTTATTAGATAAAACTAATGTAGTCGAAGAATTCTGCTCGAAGCCAATGTGTTCATAAAACTCAGTTTGATGGGTAGTCATTAAATAGATCCGTTCAACATCGCAAACAATCGGATGAGCCAGTACCGTTTGCACTAACTTACGACCTAAGCCTGCGCCTCGATAGTTTGGATCAATTACCACATCCCAAATTGTGGCTCGATAGATGCCGTCACTATTAGCTCGCGCATGTCCAATTAAGCGATCGCCATCCCATACCGTGATCACTGGTTTGGAGTTGGACAGGGCGATCGCCAGCCCTGCAATGGTGCGCTCTTTTGCCCAAAATGCGCCAATTTTCAATAATTTTTGTAGTTGCTCTAAATCAACTTCGGCGTGGCGATCGCTAAAACGAATGTGGCTATTATCCATATGCTCGATTTCCTGCATTTATTAACCCATTTGAAATTAGGTTGACACATTGGCGATCGCGCTAATGTATCCGTTCATGCCACAGAATTCATGGTCGATCGCAAACTTACATGTATACAAAAAGATAGGACGCAAAGCGCCCTATCTTTTTGAGAAAAGCGATCGCCAGATCGCTTATTTGTTGGTTTGCCAAGGCTCAGGTAAGTAAACTTTTTTGGCTAAGCCGATCGCCTGAAGCAAATTAATCACGCCCCAAGTCGGATCGATTTCCCACCATTTCAACCCAGCGCGGGCTGACTTTGGATAGGCATGATGATTGTTGTGCCAGCCTTCGCCATAGGTCAAGATAGCCGCCCACCAAAGATTGGTGGAATGATCGGGGACTTCAGCAAAGTTTTTGTAGCCCCATTTATGACAAGCCGAGTTGATTAACCAAGTGCTATGCCAAAGCACTACTGAGCGCACCGCCATGCCATAAACCAAGAAAGAGCCTCCCAGTCCAGAGAAAACATGATCGCCAACCCAATAAAGTAAAAACCCTAGAGGAATCTGCAAGGTTAGAAAATACTTATCTAAAAACGCATAATAGGGATCAGAGGCAAGGTCGGGAGCAAATTTTTTATAGCTTTCACGCTCAAAATGCTCTGGTCTGGATCGAATGATCCACATGATGTGACTAAACCAAAAACCACGGTTTGCCGAATAGGGATCTTTCTCGTTATCTTCGGTAAAACCATGATGTTGACGATGACCACCCACCCAAAATACTGGACCGCCTTGGACTGCCAATGCGCCGATGGTGGTGAGGATATACTCTAACCACTTTGGCACTTGAAAGCTACGATGGCTAAGCATCCGATGGTAAGCAAGACAAATACCAATGCTGCCAAAGAGCCAATGCAAGAAGACGGTCAGGATTACAGCTTGCCATGAAAAGTAGAAAGGGGCAGCTAGAGCCGCAAGATGAAAAGCACTGAAAAAGGCAACATTTGTCCAATTCAGCTTTTGTTGGGTGGGGATGGCTTCAGTAGTGGCGGTCATGAAATAACCATGAAAAACTTGTGGTTTGATGAGAATATGCAAGTATCACTTACAGTTATGTTAAGTTTAACTTCTTTTTAAGTAATAAAACAAGTGTCACTTGCAAACTATGTTAATGACGTGTGCCATTGTGTTTGTGTCCCAAATTATTGTCTGTGTCCAAAATTATTGTGTCTGTGTCCAGAATTTCGGCTAGACAACCTAATATACAGATCCAAAATTAAAAGCTTGCCAAACCCGTCTTAATGAAAACTCTTGGTCTTAGTGTATAATTCGGGCGTTCTATATACTCTGTTTTTTGAGTGTGTCGGATCAAATTTTTTAGAATGTTAAAAAAAGAGCGTCTTTTTTGAGAGGCAAACAGGTTGGCACTATCGGCGCTGAGATCGGCATTTCCAATTAACGTTTTGGGTAGAAAAGCAAAGTGAGAGTTCCCCTAGACTGTTATCGCATTCTTGGTCTGACATACCTATCAGGGCTAGATAAGATTCATCAAGCCCATCGCGATCGCCTGCTCTCTATGCCAAGGCGTGAATATTCTGATGCGGCGATCGCCTCTCGCAAGCGGATTATTGATCGGGCTTACGAGGTGCTGATCGATCGCCCTAGTGTTGGCAGTGTCACTAGCACAGAGGAAGAACCGCCAGTCGGCGATCGCCCTGTGGCAACGTTGACAACCCAAATTGAAGCCGACGAAAAGGACTTTGCAGGGCTGTTGTTGATTTTGTATGAACTAGGTGAGGCTGAAAGAGTCTTGTCCCTTGCCAAGCCCTATTACGATCCCGAAGCCGCCGACCAGCAGTCAAGCCGAATCTCATCCCACGATCCCGATTTACTGTTGTCGGTGTCCTTGTCTTTTTTGGAGATCGGTCGGGAGTATTGGAAACAAGGGCAGTATGAGTCAGCCGCCAATGCCTTAGAGTCAGCCCAAGAAATCCTCCTGCGGGAAGGTTTATTTTTAAGTATTCGCAGTGAAATTCAATCTGATTTATTTCGTCTCCGCCCCTATCGCATCCTCGAATTATTGTCATCTCCTGACAATCACACTAATGAACATCGCCAAGGCATGTCTCTTTTACAAGAGATGCTAGACGCTCGCCGTGGTATTGATGGCTCAGGAAATGACTATTCCAGCTTGGGTATTGATGACTTTTTGCGATTTATTCAGCAATTACGCAGTTACATGACGGCGATCGAGCAGCAAACCTTATTTGAAGACGAAGCCCGTCGTCCATCGTCAGTGGCGACTTATTTGGCGGTATATGCGTTAGTGGCGCGAGGATTTTCGCAACGTCAGCCCGCGCTGATTCGTCGTGCTAAGGGCTTGTTAGTTAAGCTGAGTGCCAAACAAGATATTTATCTTGAAAAGGCTGTATGTGCTTTGTTGTTAGGACAAACTGAAGAAGCCAGCGCGGCGATCGACAGCAGTAATGAAGCGGATCAAATTGGCTTCATTCGTCAAAACTCTGAAGGTGCGCCCGATCTGTTGCCGGGGTTATGCCTCTACAGTGAGCGTTGGTTGCAAGAAGAGGTGTATCCACATTTTCGCGATCTGATGAGTCAAATCGTCTCACTCAAAGATTATTTTGCCGATGAGCAGGTGCAAGCCTATCTCGAAGAGTTGCCAAATACTGGCTCAATGTCTTCAGAATGGACTGCTCCTGTGGGTGGCGATCGCATCGCCCCTGATGATAATTCAACGATTGAGTCAAAACTTTCTAATTATACATCTGCCCCACCTTACCGTTTTCAGCGTTCTAACAACATTCCCGCCCCTAATAATCAAATTAGTATGGACAGCCCCGTTTATGCTGCGTCCAATGTTAATTTTTCCGCAGATATGCCGCGATCGCGCCGTCCTAGTAATGTTGCAACTGCCCGAAATCCCACCCAAAATATTGCTGAAGCTGTCAAAGAAATTAAACGTCAAGGTGCGCCCGCTAAAACTTTGCCATCCAGACGAAAGTTTAATATTGGTCGTTTGGCGATCGTTATTGTGATGGCGATCGCGATCGTTGGTGGTTCTATAGGATTGGTCGTTTGGGCTTTTCGATCGCTAACTAGTTCACCTCGCTCAGAAACGTTCGTGCCAATGGATAAACCGATTACGGCTTTGGTCGAAGCAACCAAACCGACTAATTCATTGCCAATTGCTCAACCTGGTCCTTTGGATAAAGAAATTGCGGTCAAGGTGATAGAAACTTGGCAGGTCACAAAATCAAAAGCTTTGGGTAAAACCTATGAAGACAATATTTTAGAAGAGATCTTAACTGAGCCTGCTCTTGGTGATTGGAAGGGGCGGGCTAAAGAACTCAAAGCTAGTAATTCTTATTTGCAATATCAGACAAAATCAACTGAAGTTGATAAGGTTATTCCTGATGGTGATAGCAAAGCCAAGGTAATTGCCAAAATCTCCGAGTCTCGCAATTATTTTAACAATGGCGAACTCGATCGCGGCGCATCAAAAGACGATGCTAGTTACTCCGTTGAGTATGACTTAGTGCGTAAGGATGACAAGTGGCTAATTCGTGAAATGTTAGTTTTTTAATACAGCACTTTGCATTGTCTGGCTGATAATCCGACTAGACATCATGTTTGGCGTGTCAAGCTTGACGATCAGATTTAGGGGCTCGAAGAAACTCTTCCACCACTTCCGCAATGTTTCGCCATGTCATATCCTCACGTCCTGTTAATTGCCGTAATTCTACTAAAGTGTCTTCTAAATCTAGATTGAACTTCTCAAAAGGCAATGGAGATAGCTCCCGTTCGGGTGCTTGCATGACTTTGGTTAAAGCTTCTTTGACAATGTTGATAATTTGATTGGTCATCTCAGACTTTATTTTTTGGCGCAATTTTTGCATCCCCCGACGAGTGGTGGCATACATCGGCGGCAACCGATTTAAAACATAGGCGGCGACATCATCGATACTAAGTTTGTTCTGAATTGCTTGATCAAGACGTTGGACTCTTCGCTCGATAATTGCGTGAGCCAGACTTTCGAGAATATTGCTATACCGATAGACAGTTCCCGACATGTAAGAATCAAAATCTCTAATTTCTAAGAAAATATCTTTTTCGGTTTTTAGCTCTTTGGGCGAGTCGGTCAAGATGTTGGCATTGCTGCGTCTACGGACTGCGTAACTGCGAGCTAGTAAAGAGTTTCGCCGATTTAGGCTGACATATGTTCCATTAGAAAGACTTTGACAGAAACCTGAATTGATAGCCTCTCGCATGACTTCAGGCACATCTCTCCATTTGAGATAGTCTTTGTTAAATAATTTGCGTAACTTAGCTAGCGATCGGGCTTGACTGATTAATTCATGGGCAGGAATGGGATCGTTTTGTCTTAAGACATCACTTTGGGTGCTGAGAAATCCATTACGCACCGTTTTGGCGATCGCCGTGATCAACTCTTGTTCAGCTTTTTTGCGCTGTTGAATCCAGCCGCGTTGGGTCGTTGCATACATGGGTGGCAATCGATTGAGCGCGTAGGCAATCACTTCGCTGAGATCGACCCGCTTTTTTACATCAGCACTTAGCCGTTTATGTTGTGCTTCTGCTTCCTCAATCACTAGTTCTTCTAGTGCATTTCTACAACTGCTCATTTCATATACCTCGATTTTGAGGGGTAGACATGTTGAATATCAGCTTGCTTAACCCTACTAAAGTCCATGATCGTAACATGAAAATAATTATCTTTAACGCCAGTTCGGGTTAAGTATTTTAAAACTGCCCTGAACTGAGGTTAAATTGCTAAATCTTAACCAATTCAGAACCGTTGATCGATTTGCGGACGTGAATCTGGGTGGGTAAGCGATCGGCTAGAGATTGAATGTGCGTAATTACACCGATTAAGCGATTTTGCTGACGTAGGGATTCGAGAATTTGGGTCACACATTCGAGGGTATCACTGTCGAGGGTTCCGAAACCTTCATCAAGAAATAAACTTCCGAGTTCAATTCCCATTGATAATCTTTCAGATAAAGCCAGAGCCATAGAGAGGGAAGCCGCAAAGGTTTCACCACCTGAAAGTGTTCTCACGCGCCGTTTTTCGCCGCCGTTCCAGTTATCTGATACCCAATAATCGCCAGTTTCGATTTGCAGAATATAGCGATCGTCAGAGAGTTGTTGTAATAGCACAGAGGCGCGGTCGGCTAGCTCTTGTTGAAGACTATCGAGGATGTATTCTTGGAACTTGTCAGATTTAAGGTCTTGAGCGAGAGTATGAAAGGTTTGCTCTTGCGCCTGTAAAAAATTTTTACGCTCTTCTAATTCTTGCGATTCTTGACGTTTTTGGTGGGCTTGCTCTAGCCATGCTTTGAGCGAAGCACGATGTTCACTGGCTTGATGTAATTCCTGTTCGATCGCTTGTAAGTTTTGGCGGAGATTGCCGATCGCCTGTGCGTCAGTTTGTTGATCGGCGATCGCTTCAGTAATAATCTGCAAGCGCGTTGTTAGATCTTGGTATTGACGCTGATAATTTTCGATTTGTTGTTGCCATGATGCTATTTGCGATCGCGAAGTTTGGGAGTCTAGAAATGCCGATTCAGTAAAGTTGAGAGATGTTAGTTCTATTTTCCAGTTAGATTCTTGTTGAGCACATTCAGAACTTGCTAAATGATGATTTTCTTGGGCTTTGATTACGGCTGCTTCACATTTTACAAAGTTTTCACGCGCAGTTTGATAGGCCGCATCTATAGTTTGTAAGCGATCGCTTAGTTGTGACTTGGCTTGCAAAATGGTTTGACGCAATGATAGATAACTCTTACCTCCGGTGATTTCTTGCAAACGTTGAGCAATTGCTTGCAGTTGCGATTTTCGGTGCGATCGCTCTTGTTCGGCGTTTTGAAATTCAGTTTGAGCTAGTTGCAAACTTTCTTGATTGGTATTAAGTTTACTTTGTAGATTGTGACCAGCGATAGCCATTTCTTTTTGCTCAGCAACAAGTTTTTGATAGGCTAAATCTTGGCTTTCTAAGTCTTGGCGATCGCGCAAAATGGCTTCTGCTTGCCACGGAGTTTTGATCAGGCGATCGATCTGATCTTTTAACTGTGTAGTTTGAGATTCTATACCTAAAACCTCTAAATTTTGGGCTTGTAATTGAGTTTGATTGGCGGCTAAATTAGCTTCAAGTTTAATCTTCTCTGCTTGTGATTTTGCTAGTTGTCGCTCAGTATTCTGCTTGTGCTTTAATAAATCAGTGATATCAATCAATTCTATCTCTAGAAGTTGCGGCTGTGCGGCGATCGCATAGAGATTATGACAAACAGGGCAGTTATCGCCATCATGCAATTCGGCGCGTAGAGCATTAACATGACTGCTAGAGATAGCTTCCAAGTTTGAAGCTTCGGCTTCTTTAAGAGCTTGACTTGCGCTTAAAAATTTACTGTCAGCTTCGGCGATCGCCTGTTGAGATATTTCTATCTGCTGAATCAGATTATTGGCTTCTGTCTCTAATTGAGTAGCTTTTTGTTGTTGCCTTGTCAAATTGCTTTGCAGCATTTGCCATTGCGATAGAGGTTCAGCAGCTTGACGCAGATTTTGAAGATACTCTGGATCGCGGTGAGTCTTGGCGATCGCCGTTTCCAGCTTTTGAAGTTTCTGAGTTGCAGTGGCTAACTCCATTTCAGTTTGTTTGACGGCGTTTGTGGCTTTGTCGAGAGATGGCAATCGCTCTTGCACATTTTTGGCAGCCCGATTTAGTTCGGTTTCACCTTGCTGTTGCTGATTGTTTAAAGATTCGGCTAAAGCAAGATTACGCTCTTGGGCTTCGATTTGATGTTGAGTTTCGATTTGATCGGCGCGAGCATCTTTGATAGTTTGTTGTTGCTTTTCTAGTTCACATTTGGCAATTTCTAGATTTTGACTAGCATGGGTGAGATCGGCGATCGCGGTTTCTACTCGTTTCCGTGCAGTTTGCAAGACTGCCCAAGTTCCCGCGATCGAGTTAGCTAATTGAGCATTGCGGAATTGGGTTTCTAAAACTTGGATTTTAGTTGCGTCTTGTTGAAGTTGTTCTAATTTTACAGAAAGTTGATTGTGCTGTTGGATTTGAGCAAACAATCTTTCTTCGGCTTCTAATAATTTACGGCTTTGTTTAGATTTAATATCTAGTTCTGGAATCTTAACTTCAAGTTGTTCGATTTCTGTCTGTTTTGCCATTACTTCTAGATTAGTCGGTGCTTGTATTCCTTCAAGCACTTTATCTAAACCTTCTCGTTCAGCTTTAAAACGACTATGGCGATCGCTTGCTTCTTTTCGCATTTGTTCAAAAATCTGAAAACCTGCCAACTGTCGCAAAATCTCGCGCCGCTTACCTGCTTCACCTTTAAGAAATTCATCAAATTGTCCCTGTGGCAGAATGATCACCCGCGTAAAAGTCTCGAAGTCCATGCCGAGAATATCTTCTACTTTTTCAGTGCGATCGCAGCGTTCCCAATCTTCACCAATTAGCTTATCAAATAGAAACTTTTTCTCGTCAGTTTTACCGCGATTGCGCCATGTTCGCACTACCCGATATTCGACTTGACGCATCAGAAACCGAAATTCCACTTTTAATTGGGTTGCGCCTTGGCTAACTAATTCTTTGGATGAGTTAGATTTTTGAGAAACCTTGTCATAGAGGGCAAAAGTAATCGCATCAAGCAATGATGTTTTTCCTGCACCTGTTGATCCTGTAATCGCAAATAAATCAAGACTAGAAAAGTCTAAAACTTGACGTGTGCGGAAGCTCGTAAATCCTTCAACAATTAGTTCAATGGGGCGCATGGTATTGGGTGTGGCAAAATAAAGGGACTGAACACGGATTACGCTGATTTCACGAATTTGAATCTATAAAAATAATTATGTCATGGATAGAACTGAGTCTTGATACCACTAACGAAGCCGTTGATTGGGTTTGCACCTTACTTGCCAAGGCGATCGCCATAGCAGATATTCACATTAACCCATATCGTGAACTTTCCCCTAAAGTCTCCCATCAATGGACATTTACCATTCAAATGTACTTGACTGAAGATACCCAGATTCATCAACGCATCAAGGCGATCGCCGCGATCCTTAATCCACTACATCGCACAGGGATGACTAGCGAACTGCAAACTTTTGTCGTCGATCAGCTACCAACCCACAGAGCAGAGGATCATCAAAATTCTTTAATTAGAAAAATTGGCGATCGCTTGGTGATTCTAGCTCCTGACTCCAACTATCAACCCAGCAATTCTCAAGAAATCATCTTGCGTCTGCAAAATAGTCTCGCCTTCGGCACAGGACTCCATCCCGCCACAGTTCTAAGTTTGAGGCTTTTAGAACATCATGTCAAACCCGCATTGCATACTCTCGATCTTGGCTCAGGTTCAGGGATTCTCAGCGTGGCGATCGCCAAATTAGGAGCGCAAGTTTTAGCGATCGATAATGATCCGATCGCGGTATCGGCAACCCAAGAGGCCGTCCAACGCAATCACGTCGCAGAACTAGTTACCGTCATGGGTGCAAGTCTCGGCAGTGCTAGCCAACTCGGTCACTGGATGGGGGGCGATCGCCTTGAGTCTATTCCCGAAATTAAAGCCGATGGACAATTTGACCTGATTGTGGCAAATATTTTTGCACGCGTGCATATTTCCCTCGCTGATGAATATTACAAGGCTCTAGGCAATAATTCCAAACATGCACATTCAGGCATATTAATCACCGCAGGTTATACCAGCGATCGCCAAGAAGATATTAATTCAGCGATGCTCGCCGTCGGTTTTAGTTTATGCGATCGTCAACAAATGGGCGAATGGGTCGCGATCGCCTTTTCCAAATAAATAAACAAATACATACATAGATAAATACATGGATATATGATAAATTCATAGAATAAAGTCTATGCATTTATCCTATGGGTTCACGACTATCCGATTATCAATTAGCAAGCCACGTTACCCTGCATCAGTTACAGGTTTTTGAGGTCGCCGCCCGTCATGGCAGCTATACGCGAGCCGCAGAAGAGCTATTTTTGACCCAGCCAACTGTGTCGATGCAAATCAAACATTTAACTAAAGCTGTTGGCATACCTTTATTTGAGCAAGTCGGCAAGAAGCTTTTTTTAACTCAGGCTGGCAAAGAATTATTTGTCACCTGTCAAGAAATTTTTGGACGCATATCGCAATTTGAAATGAGCGTTGCCGATATGAAGGGTTTGAAGCAAGGATATTTAAAAATCACGGTAGTAACTACCGCAAAATATGTAATTCCACGTTTGCTGGGCCCTTTTTGTCAGCGCTATCCAGGGATAGAAATATCACTGAACGTAACTAATCACAGTGGTGTTTTAGAAAGATTGTCTGAAAATAAAGATGATTTATATATTCTTAGTCAAGTTCCAGATGAGCCTGTTGTAAAGTCTTATCCATTTTTATCAAATCCATTAGTCGTGTTAGCCCATCACGATCACCCCTTGGCTCAGCAAAAAAATATCCCCATCCAAGCCCTAGCCGATTTACCTTTTATCACTAGAGAGTCAGGATCGGGGACGAGAGCATATGTGCAGCAGTTATTTGATGCTCATAAAGTGATGCCCAAATTCAAGATGGAGTTATCTAGCAATGAGGCGATCAAACAGGCGATCGCAGGAGGTTTAGGTATTTCGATCTTATCGAGACACACGATCGCTTTAGAGGGAGCATCTGGACAGATTGCGATTTTAGATGTGCAGCATTTTCCCATTCCCTGCCACTGGTATGTGATTCATCTGGCTGGAAAGCAGCTATCGGTCGTGGCTCAGGCTTTTTTAGAGTATTTACAAACCGAGGGTAAACAGATCGCTGAAGACACTTCGCACTAACTTAATCTAGACAAAAGCAAAAAAAATGTTCTCGCGTTGCGAGAACATTTTTTAGGGCTATTTGCGCCACGCAAAGCGCGGTGTAAAGACTGGTTCTTTTGAGTTAAAGGCGGCACCCAGATTTGAACTGGGGGTGAGGGTTTTGCAGACCCCTGCCTTACCACTTGGCTACGCCGCCGATCGGAGAATGATTATAACAAACTAATGTAGTTAGTTGCAAACAAACCACAAATTTTTGTCTCAAGCAATTTCCTCGCCTAAAAAAATCGCAACTTAATCACGAGCATTAGAATTATGGGTTTTGCGTTCTAAAATTTCCTTCAGAACTAGCGTAACTACGGCTAGCAAAGCCAGCAACACCGCAGCCGAGTAAGCAACCTCAGTTTCATATTGTTTGTAAGATTCTTCAACAAATAGTGGCAAACTCTGAGTTTTGTTAGCAATATTGCCTGAAACTACAGACACAGCCCCAAATTCGCCCATGGCTCTAGCGTTGGTTAAAACTAAACCGTAAAGCAAACCCCAACGAATATTGGGGACAACGACTCGCCAGAATATTTGCCAATCATTTGCGCCAAGAGTACGCGCTGCTTCTTCTTGTTCTGTTCCCATTTCATCGAGTACAGGAATTACTTCACGGGCGATAAACGGCATACTTACAAAGATCGTGGCAAGCAACATTCCGGGGAAGGCAAAGACAATTTTGATGTCATGGGATTCTAGCCATGAGCCAAACCAGCCTAATCGACCATAAAGTAAAACGATCATCAAACCTGCGACTACAGGTGAGATCGAGAAGGGCAGATCGATGATGCTCAACAATAAGGCTTTGCCTGGAAATTTGTTACGGGCGATCGCCCAAGCTGCACTGAGTCCAAAAATCGTATTTAGGGGTAAGGCAATTACGGCAAGACTGACAGTAATCTTGATCGCATTTTGAAAATCAGGGCGTTGGACTGCTGCCAAGATGGGCGCAAACCCTTTGCTAAATGCGGTAGTAAAGACATTTATCGCAGGTATGAGCAAGACTAAACCAACATAAACAAAAGATATCCCAATTAATATGGTCGGAGTCCAACTTTTCTTTTTGGCGATTTTGACGGGTTCGGGTAAATTTTGAAGATTAGCCATATCGTTTACTCCATGCTTGTAATAAGTTGATCGCCAATAAGCTGACAAAGGAAATGCCCAACATCACCACCCCGATTACGGTTGCGCCCACATAGTCATATTGTTCTAGGCGTTGGAAGATCAAGATTGGGGTAATTAGATCCTTAAAAGGAGTGTTAGAGGCAATAATTACGGTTGAGCCATATTCGCCAACGGCGCGAGAAAAGCCGAGGGCTACGCCTGTCAAGATCGCAGGTGTGAGCGGTGGCAAGATCACCTGTATGAACGTTTGCAGTTTAGTTGCGCCTAGTGACCACGCAGCTTCTTCAATCTCCTTTTCTAACTCCTTGAGTACAGGTTGCACTGTTCGCACGATGAAAGGTAATGAGATAAACATCATGGCGATCCATACCCCCAGACGGGTGAAGGCAATTTTGACCCCGAATGGGGCAACTAATGCGCCGATCCAGCCTTTTTCGCTGTAGACGGTGGCTAGGGTCAAACCTGCGACGGCAGTGGGTAAAGCAAAGGGTAAATCAACTACGGCTTCTAGAAACCGTTTGCCAAAAAAATCGTAACGAACTAAAACCCAAGCAATCAAAGTCCCGAATACACCATTAACGGCGGCGGCGGCAAAGGCGGTGACGAAGGTAATTTCATAGCTGGATAGGGCTAGGGGACTAGTCGCAGTTTTCCAGAAACTCTCGAAAGGTTCGCTAGCGGCTTTGGTTAGCATGGCGGCGATCGGTAAAATCAGCAAAAATGCCAGATAAACAAAGGTGATTACCCATGTCCAAGGAATCTTGGCAAGGAACTTAAGCAAAGGGTTAGGTTGTCGCTTAGTCGGCGGCGATGAAGATGTTGTGGTCATATTTTCTTGAATTTCAATAGCATTTTAGACAAGGGGCTTAAGCCCCTTGTTTATCAGTAATCTAGAATCTAGTCTTTAAGTAGCTAGGCGCAATTAAATATAAAACCAGAACCGAAACCTGTGGCGCACGCTGCGCGTGCGCCACAGGTTTTAGGGTTTTATATTTAATTAAGCCCACTTACTTAGCGTTTAATTTGAGATTGGATTTGGTCAAAGATTGCGCCATCAGCAAAAAACTTCTTGTTGATATCACTCCAGCCGCCAAAGTCTTTGACGATCGCCAATTCTTTAACCTTGGGATAAAGCTCAACAAATTGCTTTTCTTTCGCCACAATCTCATCGACAGGACGGAATCCTAATCTGGCAAACTCAGTTTGAGCTTCGGGTGTATACAAAAATTTCACAAATGCTTCGGCAACTTCTTTTGTGCCATGTTTAGCGACATTCTTATCCACGATCGCGATCGGATTGTCGATCGAGATATTCACGTCAGGTATAACATAGGATACTTTTTGTCCCTTTTGTGAAGCCAAAATTACTTCATTTTCATAGTTGATGAGGGCATCACCTTGACCTTGCTTAAAGAAAGCATCGCTGGCTTCTCTAGCATCTTTGGTCAAGATTGGGACGTTTTTGAAGATTTTAGTTAGAGCCTCTTGAGCTTTGGCATCACTACCGCCTTTTTTAACCGCCGCATTCCACAAGGCGAGGAAGTTCCAACGGGCGACACCTGATGTTTTTGGGTCAGCCGTAATTAGGCTGATGCCATCTTTTTCTAGATCTGACCAATCTTTGATATTTTTGGGATTCCCTTCACGCGTGACTAGCGCTGCTACTGACTTAGAAACGATCGCCTCATTGGGAAATTCTTGCTCCCAACCCTGATCAATCAGCCCCGCTTTTTCAATTTTTTCGGTATCAGCAGCTAGGGCTAAATGCACAATATCCGCTTCTAAGCCATCAATAACGGCGCGAGTTTGCGATCCTGAGCCGCCGTAACTTTGAGCAATGGTAACTTTTTGGTTTTGTTCTTCTTGCCATTTCTTCACAAATTTCGGAATAATTGCTTCATGAGCTTGTTTGGTTACGGCAAAAGACACAAGGGTTAATTCAATATCTTTTTTAAGGTTGCCCGATGAGTTTGCCTCGTTGGTGTTTGTGCAAGCGGCGATCGTGACGCTGGTTAATGCGCCTGCCAAGAAAAATGAGACAAATTTGCGTCCCCATTTATGACTGAATATATTGCTGAACAAATTATTAACCAAATTATTAACCAAAGGGGCGATCGCCTTGATCCCCAATTTTGAATTATTGAGTAGATGCTGCCTTGAACTCATGAGCTTTTATCTCCAAAAAATCAATCTACGATATCCTAACGGGATTACCGTATTTAAATACCATACAATACTTGTTCGTAAGACGGAAATATGAGTAGATGAACATAAATAATCACAAAGCCAAACCCGTAAAGTTGCATTTCATCCTTAAATTGGCGATTTTTGGACTTTGCCATCAGGAAGAGTTGCGCCATGCAAAATTGCGCCCACAAGATTAGCACTACTCAACTCGGCGCGATTAAGAATTGCATCGGTTAAATTTGCCTTCGTCAGATTTGTTCGGGCTAGATAAGCTTCAATCAGATTAGTCCGAATCATAATGGCGTGACTAAGATCAGCGCGGCTGAGATCGGCGCGTGACATCTTGGCATCAGTCAAATCCGCTCCCTGCATCTGAACTCGACTTGCCTTGACATCAGCCAAAATCGCCCCGCGTAGCGAAACTCCATTAAAGTCTGCATCAATTAATATCGATCGCTCTAATTTGGCATTATTTAAAATAGCACCCGTAAGCACCGCACAACTAAGATTTGCTTCTGTCAGAAAAGCACCTTGCAGGTTGGCTCTGTTGAGATTGGCTTCACTAAGATTTGTGCCACTGAGAGTTGCCTCTTGGAGGTTAGCACCGCGTAGGTCGGCTTTGTGTAAATCTGCTCCAGATAGATTAGCGCCGCGTAAGTCTGCCCCCGATAAATTCGCTCCAGTTAAACTGGCTATACTACGGTTTTTTCGACCCGCATCAACTTCATGCTGATCGCCAACAGCCCTTTCTTGTCTGAGGTTCGCACCTTTCATGCAAGCTCCAACTAGATTCGCTCCATTCAAATTAATGGTTCGCATATCGGCTTCTATCAAGTTCGCATCCATTAAGTTCGCAAGGCTCAGATTTGCACCAAATAAAGTCGCGCCTTGGAGACTTGCGCCATGCAAATCCGCATTGGATAGATTGACATTACTGAGGTGCGCTTGATTGAGATTTGCGCCACATAGATTTGCGCCCATCATCACCGCTCCGCGCATATTGGCGCGAGTCAAACAAGCAAAAGTTAGGATGGCGCTATTTAGATAAGCTTTTGAAAAATTAACATCTAGCCAATCAGTCCGACTCAAATTTGCGCCATTGAGTCTAAATCCACTGAGATTAAGTCCACTAAAATCGCGATCGCCTTTAGCATAACGACGCAAAATATCTTGAGAAGTGAGTGCGGCATCCATATATTAAAGTTTTTTATTAACTTGTGCAATTATTCGTTGGGGCGGGCTTCGCCCGCCCCAACGAGTTTCGGTTTTAATTAATCTTCAATCCTTAAAGGTTGATCGGGGTCGATACCCTGCGATCGCAATAGCATTTCTAGTTGTGCAACTCTTTTTTGAGACTGCTCTTTAGCTAGTCGCTCCTGCTCTTTAGCCAAGCGCTCTTGCTCTTTAGCTAGTCGCTCTTGCTCCTCTGGCAACGGCATAAGCTGACCATCGGCATTGAAATATCGCAATTGGCGATCGCAGATACCTAGATATAATTCAAGTTGATCACTCCATAAATAGCCTTTTGTTGTAGGGGCGATCGGCTGATATTGACCATCAACTAAATGAAATCCCGCAAACTCTAATGTCTCTGGATGAAACCAGAAATAATTAGGAACGCGCCAAATGTTTTGATATAGCTGCTTTTTTGTGCCGCGATCGACTGTGGCTGTTGAACCTGAAAGTAATTCAATGACTAGGTTAGGATATTTACCGCCTTCTTCCCATATCGCCCAACTACGGCGATCTTTCTTTTCGGTATCTAAAACCATAAACACATCGGGACCACGAAAGTCCCGCGATTTAAGCTGCTGTTGGTTGTAATACACCGTTAAGTTGCCAGAAATATAGAAATTTGGGCGATCGCGCCACCAATATTTCAAAAGGCGAATTAAAAGATCAATTTGTTCGCGGTGAAAATCAGTTTCCAAGGGTGGCTCATCACTATATAAGTTAGTGGGCGGTAGCTCAATGAACTCTTCCGTAATTTCATTGCTAAAAGATGGCGAATTAACATTCACAAGAACCATGGCAGCACTCCATAGCAAGACTAATTTCAGTGTAACGTGACATACCCGACACGCATTTTGTAAACAAATAGAGTGCGGGCTTCCTCTTTCATTTGCCGAAGCCTAGACTAAGCGAACTCAGTTTTGGTCTTACTCAGCATCCGCAGGTTTTACTCACTGAGTACTAACTGGCAAGATAGTTTCCTATCTTCGAAGCCGACTCCCTGTGTCCCAAGGAATAAATTTTTGCGTACAACACCACATGGATTTACACAATAGTTACCAGTTGGCAGTGTTCTTTCTCCGATCTCTGATGTTTCTGCGGCAAGAGTTTTAACTCTACTTCGGAATCAGCCTATCTGTATCCATACAGTCGGACGGGTCATCAACCAATACAATAATATCAGGAAAATGATTCGCTATCGCTCAATTTTTCGGGCTGCGCTTTCATCCCGTCACTCATCCTTGTAAACGGATAGAGTGCGGGACTTCCCGTTCGCGTTAGTTAAAATCGTAGGAACGTAGATTAATGTTAGAGATTAATAACCTTAGTGTGAATTATGGCGGGATTCAAGCGCTGCTAGATGTGAGCTTGACTGTCAATGAAGGCGAAATCGTCACCTTGATTGGTGCAAATGGGGCGGGTAAGACGACGACCTTACGCAGTATTTCTGGTTTGGTTGCGCCGCGATCGGGACAGATTATTTATGATGGTAAAAATATTACGAGTTTAAGCCCTGATCAAGTTGTTAAAGTTGGGATTGCCCATAGTCCAGAAGGGCGGCGGGTATTGGCTAAACAAACAGTATTAGATAATTTGGAATTAGGAGCTTTTATCAGAGGCGATCGCTGGGGGATAAAAGCCGATATTGAAAAGCAATTCCAGATATTTCCGCGTCTTGGTGAGCGCCGCGATCAATTGGCTGGCACGCTCAGTGGTGGTGAGCAACAAATGCTGGCGATCGCCCGTGCAGTGATGAGTCGCCCAAAATTATTACTGCTCGACGAGCCGAGTTTAGGATTAGCGCCGCAAATTGTCAAAGAAATTTTTAAAATAATTGATAGCCTTAATCAATCTGGGGTAACTATTTTATTGGTAGAGCAGAATGCTACCTTGGCTTTGCAACATGCCGATCGCGGTTATGTGATGGAGTCAGGGGCGATCGCGATCGCAGGGCAAGCATCCGATTTACTCATTGACGAAAGGGTGCGTCAGGCTTATTTAGGATAATTTAGATCTGCGCCTCCCCCGCTAGACCTAGATTTAGCCTTTTTACGAGAAATTTTCTGTCGATTTGTGTTTTAATCAGCACTTTTAACGCACAATTCTAACTAGATATCTAGCGCGTCATAATATTGTTTCGTATGATTGAAACCCTCAACAAACTGCCTCGTTGGTTTTCCCTCGGCTTAACCTTTCCGTTGATTTTTCTTAACGGTTGGTTATTGCTGCTCCTCGGTCGAGAGCTACAACCATTGGTCAGTATTCTGATTACATCGATATTTATTTCGTTTTTGCTAGACTATCCCATCCGCTTTCTCACCAAATTGAGAGTAAATCGAGGAATTGCCGCAGGATTAGTAATTCTCATCTTTTTTATGCTGATAGGAACATTGGCAATCTTTTTAGTGCCTTTGATTTTGACTCAAGCTAATGAACTAATCGTGCGCTTGCCTGAATGGATTAAGTCAGGGCAGCAACAACTCCAAACCCTAGAAACTTGGGCGATCGCCCAGCAGTTGCCAATTGATATTAGTAGTACTTTTAATCAATTAATCGAAAAAATCACAGGCGTTTTGCGATCGATCACCAGTCAACTTTTTAGCATTGTCTTTGGGGCGATCGGCAGTCTGGTTAATATCTTTTTGACCTTGATATTTTCGATTTTTCTAGTTCTGCGCGGACAATCACTTTGGAATGGCTTGTTAAGTTGGCTACCACAGAAATGGAATGAGCAAGTTCGCAATTTATTACCTCGCAATTTTGAGCGCTTTATTGTCGGACAAGTGACTTTAGCCACGGTGCTTGGGGTGTGCCAAACCACAGCCATGCTGATTTTAGGTGTTCCCCTAGCTCAACTCTTTGGATTTGGAATTGGGATTGCTAGTTTAATTCCCCTCGGCGGCTCGAGTACAATTGTCGTGGTCAGTTTATTGATTGCCTTACAAAATTTTTGGTTGGGCGTGAAGGTCTTATTTGTGGCGGTTGCCATTATCCAGATTGTAGAGAATGGAGTCGGTCCACGCATTGTCGGTGAGTTGACAGGATTAAACCCTGTCTGGATGCTTATTTCCCTTGATATTGGATTTAAGTTAAATGGAGTATTAGGTTTACTGGTTGCTGTGCCGATCGCTGGTTTCATCAAAGGCACTTTCGACACAATTCGCGGCGTAAACATAGATAAGAATCCGCCCACCAAGCCTCCTAACGCGATCGCCGAAGTTCGCACTGAAGTCAACATAAAATAAAAACAAAAAAAACACGCTAGCGTGTTTTTTTTTGTTTTTTGTTTTTGTATAAAACTTATTCAAATCAAGCTAATATTACTTTTAGAGGGAATATTAATTAAATAATTCAAAATATTCTAAAGATAATGCTCGATCTATTTCTAAGTTTGGCAGCTACTACCGCTCAAGTTCAAATCCTCGCTCAAGCTACAACCGTTTACTTACCAATCTCCACGACACAATCGAGTCGCAAAGATTGTGTCACCTACACCGCCACAAATGCCACTGGGCGATCGGTAAGCGAGGTATATGTCAATTACACCACCACAAATGCCACTGGGCGATCGGTAAGCAATGTATATGTCAATTACATCGCCACAAATGCCACTGGGCGATCGGTAAGCAGTGTAAATAGGGAAGACGGAAGCACTAAATATCCTTTGAGTAGCTTCTTGATTGACGGAATCTTAAAGTCGGGTGACAAGGTCTCTTTCGATATTTGTGATGGCGGTTCGTTTATAAATGTTGAATCCAGACAATAATCAAAAAATAAAGGCGGCGCGATGCGCCGCATCTACTTTAAGTTTAAGTTTTTGTAACTTATGTCCCGATTAGATAACATCCTGTTACCCTAAACAAGAGAACCACTGGTAATTTGGGTATATGCAGCACTTTCGGGATGAATGGATTGATGAATGGTGTCAAGAAAACGGGTGGACTGATCTATTTGTTGAGCGCTGTTGTAATTATTGGGCATTTCCACCAAGTTCCGTGATGCCACTGCCCATACCTAACAAAAATCTTCGGGCGATCAAAAATGCTAAGGGCATGACTGATGACGAAAAGCACTGGACATTTGCGGCGATCGCCATTTCTGGTTTAGCATCCATTTTTTGCTTCATTCTCAAAAATCCATTGCCGATTACCTGTGCCTTTGGCTGTGTCGCCTTCATTGTCGGACAATTAGAAATAGAAGAATTTTAGAAAAGATAAAAAAAGGCTCGCCGATGCGAGCCTTTTTTTATAGCGCGATTATCTTGGTCGCGAGGGCGAGGCTTTCTTCATAAAGAACTTCGCGCCCCCAGCGTTGCAACTGTTGACCTAGTAATGCATCTGCACTTTGGTCAGACAATGGCGATACTTGATGCACGCGATAGTTTTGAGCGCCGCCGCCAGCTTCCATCCGCATACAGCCCGTAGACTCAGAACAAAATACATTGCAAGCATCCGTATTTTGGTTAGAGGCGGTCAAGCGTAAACCAATCAGATCGCCAATCACTTCACCCGCATCACCAATGGGGATCGCCGCCAGTTCCGCTTTGACCTTGAGATGATCGCGACCTTCAAAAATGACATGCTGAATGTCATAATCACCGCCCTCCATATTGCGTTCCACAGGACTCCAACCCAAGCGGCTAGCAATCCAACCTAAAAACATCAGCGCCTGAGTACTATTACCACGCTCATAGTCGATCGTAATTCCGTCAATTTCCCAAACTGCGGCGCGGCGATCGGGTTGATCAAAGGCTTGAGCGGTGAGTTCTTGCCAAGGTGCGAGACGTTGCCAATTAAGATCCGCAATTTGGGTACTTGCCTTGATCATGCCTTGAATTTTGGTTAAGTCTGCCTCAGAATTGGCAAAACTAGCCGAATCAACAATTAGGCGATCGCTTAAGTTGACCATGCTCTCAAACATGCGCGTATTTGGGGCGGGGCTGTCTTTCCACCACAAAAACACGGGTAGATCGGGAATCAGTAATTCAGGGAGCATACCGTGAATCCGATCAAAGGCTGGTCTTGCGCCAGTGAGCGTAATGTATTCTCCACAAACTAAGGAGCTACGCGTCTTTTGAATAGGACAGTAAGCCGCCACCGTCGCTGATATGCCTTGATCTGCCCCTTCAAGAGTAACTAAGTCGATGACTCGGCATGGGCTTTGAGAAGCGATCGCATCAACCGAAGCCATCCGTGAGGCGGCTCCAACGGTTTTTGGTTCATAAACTAACAGATTAAAAGTTGTCGCTCGCGCAGCCGAATTTTCGCCATAGGACTGCCAAATTTTGCTTAGTTCGGCTTCGACTTGAGACACTGAGACATCTTTGGGAGCTTGTAAAGATACGACAGAAGTTGCTTGCGTGTTCATAAGAATTAGGGATTAGGGATTAGAGATTAGGAACTACAAATTACGAATTACGAATTTAAAGATAATTAATTCGTGGTTCGCAATTCGTAATTCACAATTTGTAATTGATCAAAGCCTGCGCCACTGTCGTCCATCGCGTTCGATCAGTTGTTCAGCTTCAGATGGTCCCCACGTTCCAGCCTCATACTGTGGAACGACACTGGGATCATTGGGCATTTCCCAAGCCGCAAGCGCGGGGGTGACGACTTTCCAAGCCGCTTCCACTTCATCACCACGCGTAAATAGCGTCTGATCGCCGAGCATACAGTCAAGCAACAGGCGATCGTAAGCATCAGAGCCTTCGATGCCAAAGGTCTTGCCATAGCCAAAGTCCATTTCCACCGATCGCGATCGCAGGTCAGCACCCGGCATTTTTGCCTCAAATCGCAATGAGATTCCCTCATTGGGCTGGATGCGTAAAGTCAGGACATTTGGCGAAACTTGTTTGGCGGCTGACTGAAATAGTAAATGAGGAACATCGCGAAACTGAATCGCAATTTCACTCACCTTTTTGGGCATCCGTTTGCCAGTTCGCAAATAGAATGGCACACCTTGCCAACGCCAATTGTTGACTTCAAACTTCATCGCCACATAGGTTGGCACTAGCGAGTTAGGATTAACATTTGGCTCGACTCGATAGCCGTCCACCTGTTTCCCTTTCATCCAACCTGCGCCATATTGCGCCCGCACACAGGATAGACCCAAATTGCGCCTGTCAGCCAGTCGGGTCGCCTGAATCACCTTCACTTTTTCATTGCGTAATGAATCCGCATCCATGGCGTTGGGCGGCTCCATCGCGGTCAAGCAAAACAGTTGCATCAAGTGATTTTGCAACATATCTCTGAGTGCGCCAGAGTTTTCATAATAACCAGCCCGATCTTCAACGCCAACCGTCTCGGCGACTGTAATTTGGATATGATCGATAAACTGACGATTCCACAATGGCTCAAAAATAGCATTGGCAAAACGCAAAACCAAAAGATTTTGGACTGTTTCTTTGCCTAAATAATGATCAATTCGATAGATCTGCTTTTCATCACAAGCCTTCTGCACCACCCGATTTAGGTCTTGACATGATGACAAATCTCGCCCAAAAGGTTTTTCAATGACCAACCGAGTTTTATTAGCATCTTTGATCATGCCCGCTTCGCCTAATTTGGCGATCGCATCGGTAAAGTAATTAGGCGAGACCGCCAGATAAAAGACCCGATTACCACGAGTGCCTCTTTCTTTATCAAGCTCATTCAAAAATTGATCAAGTTTGCGATAATCTTCGAGATTGCTCATGTCTAGAGATTGGTAATACAAGCCTTCAGCAAAATCTTGCCAAAGTGCTTCAGCCCCAATTCCTGCCGAAAACTTTTCGATGCCATCGCGCATTTGCTCGCGAAAGTAATCGTGAGTCCAAGGTCTTCTAGCCACGCCAACAATGGTGAGTTCGGGCGGCAGACGGCGCTGTTGTTTGAGATTATAGATCGCTGGAACTAGCTTGCGGATGGTCAAGTCACCTGACGCACCAAAGATCACTAAGATTAGTGGTTCGGGTGTTCTTTCTTGCTGTAAACCAACCCGTAAGGGATTTTCGAGTATTTGTACCACAGGCTCGGTTACTGAACGCTAGTAAGATTCTAAGCCAACACATTCATTTTTCATGCAATATGGCTAGTTTTCTTTTGAGCAATTCTTAAAGACATCCTACCTAAGACATAAATTTGTGAGTACAATCCAAAGTAGCGATCGTAACTACCTGATTACGATAAAGCTCACATAATAGTTCTTTAACACCATTCTTTTCAGTCCATGATGAATAGCAACGCAACACCCGTAAAACAAGGTTTATACGATCCCCAATTTGAACATGACGCTTGTGGGGTCGGTTTTATCGTCCATAAATCAGGAAAGAAATCCCATGAGATCGTGGAGCAGGGGCTGACGATTTTAGAAAACTTGGAACATCGCGGCGCGTGCGGTTGCGAGACGAATACGGGTGACGGTGCTGGGATTTTGATGCAGATCCCTCATAAGTTTTTGGTAAAAGTGGCGGCGATCGCAAATATTGCTTTGCCAGAAATAGGTCAGTACGGCGTGGGCATGGTTTATGGCTCGCCCGATCGCGAAGCGCGTCAGAATGGCAGACAAGTTTTTGAAAAATTAGTTGAGTCTGAAGGCTTAAAAGTTCTTGGCTGGCGCGATGTACCCACCGATAACTCGTCTTTAGGCGCAACTGCTCAAGCCAGCGAACCCTTCATGCAGCAGGTGTTTATTGGGCGATCGCCCGATCTTGCTGATGACCTAGCCTTCGATCGCAAATTATTTGTAATTCGCAAACTCGCTCACACAGCAATTCGCGCCTCAAAGATTGATGCTTATTGGTATCCTTCCAGTCTTTCCTGTCGCACGATTGTCTACAAGGGAATGTTGATGACCGCTCAAGTTGGGCAATATTATCCTGATTTACGCGATCCTGATGTAGAAAGCGCTCTGGCTCTGGTTCACTCGCGCTTTAGTACGAATACTTTCCCTAGTTGGGAGCGATCGCACCCTTACCGCTACATTGCCCACAATGGTGAAATTAATACTTTGCGCGGCAATACCAACTGGATGATTGCGCGGCAGTCGATGTTTGAGTCGGACTTGTTTGGTGATGACATTTCCAAAATCAAGCCCGTGATTAACATTGATGGTAGCGACTCCACGATTTTTGATAATGCTTTAGAATTGTTGGTGCTGGCTGGGCGATCGCTGCCTCATGCCGTGATGATGATGATTCCTGAGCCTTGGACAGCCCATGAGTCGATGAGCGATGAGAAGAAAGCCTTTTATGAATATCACTCTTGTTTGATGGAACCTTGGGATGGTCCCGCATCCATCGCTTTTACCGATGGCACAATGATCGGCGCTGTGTTGGATCGTAACGGTTTGCGTCCTTCTCGCTATTACGTCACTAAGGATGATTTGGTGATCTTCGCATCGGAAGCAGGGGTATTGAATATTGCACCTGAAATGATTGAATCAAAGGGACGCTTGCAACCAGGGCGGATGTTCCTGGTGAATATGGAAGAAGGTCGGATTGTTGCTGATGAGGAAATCAAGCATCAAATCGCTACTGAGCAGCCATATCGTGAATGGATTAATCAGCATATGGTGGATATTGCCACTCTCAAGGATGCTGATGAGAGTGAAGCCGAAGCAATTCCGCTCACGCAGCGTCAAATGGCATTTGGCTATTCCTTTGAGGATTTACGCTTGCTGCTGACTCCAATGGCAAGAGATGGTGTGGAAGCGATCGGCGCGATGGGTACGGATACTCCACTTGCGATTCTTTCTAATCGTTCCAAACTTCTCTATGATTATTTCCAACAGCTATTTGCTCAAGTAACCAATCCACCGATTGACTCTATTCGTGAAGAGATTATTACTTCTGCCGAAACTACCATTGGTGCGGAACGGAACTTGCTCAAGCCTGAACCAGAAAGCTGTCATTTGATCGAGCTAAAAACTCCGATCCTCAGTGATGCCGAACTTGCGAAATTGAAGCATATTAACGAAGGTGGTTTTAAATCGGTTACTCTTTCTACTTTGTTCAATCCTAAAGATGGAGTCAATGGACTAGAATCGGTGATTTCACATATTTGTGAACTAGCAGATCAAGCGATCGCTGATGGTGTGAATATTTTGATTCTGAGCGATCGGGGTGTTGATTCCGCAAATGCACCCATCCCTGCATTACTGGCTGTGTCAGGCTTACATCACCATCTCATCCGCACAGGAACCCGTACCAGAGTCGGCTTAGTTCTCGAATCTGGCGAACCTAGAGAAGTACATCATTTTGCATTGTTGATTGGCTATGGTTGCGGCGCGGTAAATCCTTATCTTGCCTTTGAAACAATCAAAGACATGATCGATCAACGTCTCTTGGTAAATGTTGAGTTCAAAACTGCTTGCAAGAACTTCATCAAGTCGGCAACTAAAGGCGTAACTAAAGTTGCTTCCAAAATTGGTATTTCCACAATCCAAAGCTATCGCGGCGCTCAGATTTTTGAAGCGGTTGGCTTGAATCATGATGTGATCAAGAAATACTTCACTTGGACAGCCTCCCGCATCGAAGGCGCAGATTTAGAAGTTATCGCTAAAGAAGCGATCGCTCGTCATACCCACGCCTTCCCCGATCGCCCTGCTAGTGGCAATACCCTCGATGTCGGTGGTGATTATCAATGGCGCAAGGATGGAGAGGCGCACTTGTTCAGTCCTGAAACTATCCATGCGTTGCAAAAAGCAGTACGCGATGGCAACTATGAACTGTTCCAGAAGTATTCCAGTTTAGTTAATGAACAGAATCAGCAACATTTCACCCTGCGCGGCTTGCTTGATTTCAAATCCCGTGAATCAATTTCCATTGATGAAGTAGAACCCATTGAATCAATTTTGCGCCGCTTCAAAACGGGTGCGATGAGTTATGGTTCCATTTCGCAAGAAGCCCATGAAGCTCTAGCGATCGCCATGAATCGTGTCGGCGGCAAGTCCAATACAGGCGAAGGCGGCGAAGATCCCGATCGCTACACATGGACAAACGAGCTAGGCGATTCAAAAAATAGCGCGATCAAACAGGTAGCCTCTGGACGTTTCGGCGTGACTAGCCTCTATCTCTCCCAAGCCAAAGAGATTCAAATCAAAATGGCTCAAGGCGCAAAACCAGGGGAAGGCGGTCAGCTACCTGGCAAGAAAGTCTATCCTTGGATTGCCAAAGTCCGCCACTCCACCACAGGTGTGGGCTTGATTTCACCACCACCTCACCATGACATCTACTCCATCGAAGACCTCGCTGAGTTGATCCATGACCTCAAAAATGCCAACCGTGCCGCCCGTGTCAGCGTCAAGTTAGTATCGGAAGTGGGAGTAGGCACGATCGCCGCAGGGGTTTCTAAAGCCCATGCTGATGTGGTTCTCATCTCTGGCTACGATGGCGGTACTGGTGCATCGCCCCAAACCTCAATCAAGCACGCAGGCTTACCTTGGGAACTCGGACTTGCGGAAACCCACCAAACCCTCGTTCTCAACAACCTCCGCAGCCGCATCGTTGTCGAAACCGATGGACAAATGAAAACAGGGCGTGATGTCGTCATCGCCGCGCTACTGGGAGCCGAAGAGTTCGGCTTCGCCACTGCGCCCCTTGTCACCTTGGGATGCATCATGATGCGCGTCTGCCATCTCAACACCTGCCCCGTCGGTGTCGCCACCCAAGATCCGCAATTGCGCGAGAAGTTCACAGGCGATCCCGCCCATACCGTCAACTTCATGACCTTCATCGCGATGGAAGTCCGCGAACTAATGGCAAACCTCGGTTTCCGTACCCTTGATGAAATGGTCGGTCGTACTGAAGTCCTAGAAGCCAAGCAAGCCGTCGAACATTGGAAACTCAAGGGTTTAGACTTCTCGAAGATTCTCTACCAACCCGAAGTTGGTGAAGATGTCGGTCGCTATTGCCTAATCCCACAGGATCACGGCTTAGACAAGTCCCTTGATATGACTGTGTTGTTGGATTTATGTCAAGCAGCGATCGTTGATGGCGAACCAATCCATGAGATCGTTCCCATCCGCAACATCAATCGCGCCGTCGGCACGATCCTCGGCAACGAAATCACCAAGCGCCATTGGGAGGGATTGCCCGATGACACCGTGCATCTACATTTCCAAGGCACTGCTGGTCAAAGCTTCGGTGCATTCGTTCCCTCTGGTGTGACGATGGAACTCGAAGGCGATACCAACGACTACCTCGGCAAAGGACTAAGCGGCGGCAAAATCATTCTCTATCCAGACAAAGCTTCTACTTTTGTCGCGGAAGAGAACGTAATCGCAGGTAACGTCGCACTCTACGGCGCAACCAGTGGCGAAGTCTACATTCGCGGCATCGCTGGCGAACGCTTTGCAGTACGCAACTCTGGCGTAAATGCCGTAGTCGAAGGCATCGGCGATCATGGTTGCGAATACATGACTGGCGGTAAGGTCGTGGTCTTGGGCTTAACAGGACGGAACTTCGCGGCTGGTATGAGTGGCGGTATTGCCTACATTCTCGACGAGTCAAGCGATTTCGCAACCCGTTGCAATATTTCAATGGTCGGCTTAGAAAAGCTCGAAGATCCCGAAGAAATCAAGGATCTGAAGCAGTTGATTCAACAGCACGTTGACTATACAGAGAGTGCGATCGGTGAACGAGTTCTTGCTGATTGGAATGCGATCGCTCCTAAGTTCGTGAAGGTCATGCCCAAGGATTACAAGCGGGTATTGCAAGCGATTAAGGAGGCCTTGGAAGATGGTTTGAGTGGTGATGATGCCCTCAACGCCGCCTTTGAAGCCAACTCCCGCGATGTCGCCCGTATCGGTGGCAGCTAATTAAACAAGAGGCAAGGGGCTTAAGCCCCTTGTTTTCTCATTCGGATTATTAGCGCCCGTTTAGCTACTAGAAAAGAGCGTGAAAAGTATGAACAGCAATGCTTTTGAAAAACAACTAAATTCTGATGATGAGCTTTTGCCTGAATATAGCTTTAATTATCAGAAGGCTAAGCCCAATCGTTTTGCTAATCGTAGTGAAGCTAAGAGATTAAATACTGTGGTTTTGGATGAGGATGTGGCAAACGAAGCTCAGAACGCTTACACAGCAACGGGTTGTCAGATGGAGGTCGCACCCAAATCTGAAGAGTTAGATAAAAAGTTTGATGATGGTGAAGATGTCTTAGATTTATTCGATCTATCTACTTTTAAACGTCCTGCTTTAGAAACTCAGTCTGTCAGTTATTTGGGCGGATTGCTGAACAAACAACTTTGGAGTCAGGTTAAAACCAAGTATCAGCTTGGGAAGTTAATTTACGGGAAAGTAGAATTTCATGCGCCTTTTGGGGTGTTTGTTGATATTGGGGATGAGAATGTAAAGGGAATTATCCAGATTCCAGATTTTTTGGATAGTGGTGCGATGATTCCAGAAATGTATCCTGAGATTGGTTCGCCTGTGGGGGCGGTGGTGGTTGGCTATACTGAGGACGATCGCAATCAAGTTTGGTTGAGTGTTAAGCCAAGTGTGTTGCAAAAGTCTTTGGTTACATTAAGAGTGCCAGTTGTGAGTCAAGTGTAAATTTTTGGGCTTGACCTAAAGTAGAGCAATTACTTCTTCTGGCTCTAGAGAACTTGGGGAATTCCACGCCGAACCAGCGACTTGATGCCTTCCACCCCATTTAAAGTCAATATCATGACTAGTAGCTTTTGTTTTTTCCGCTTGAGTCAGTCGCGCAAGAGTTCCTGCTGTGTAATCTAGTTTTAGATAATCTGGATGGTTTGGATTACTACTAAGTGTATATCGATGTCCACTAGTACCATGATCTCGAACAATTAGCATTTGAGTTCGCAAATTGTGATTTGGTACAATGTACTCGTTAACAGCACGAATGAAAGAACGTACATCAATAGGTCTACCAATACCCCTCATATCACAAACTGCAATATTATTTAGTACAGTGATGCGCTTATCTTCATAAAGAAAGTTTTTATCGTCTTCTACCTGTTTCAAATACTCTTCAGCCTCACCAAGCTCTCCTGGCCAGGGAGATTTTCCTAAAGCTGCATCGATCAGAGACTGAGTACCAATTTTAAAAGAAAGTGAATAATGCTCTAGCCTCTGACTATCAGTCCAGAGTTTGCGATCTTTAGGCAAGCCAGAATTAGCTGCAAGATCGAAGCTATTCTGCGTCATTGTTGCAACGGCATGAGCAGCAAAATCGTCTAAATGCGATAGTTCATCAGGTACATACAAATGATCACAATCATAGGCTATAGCCCGTAAAATATCAGAGGTAGGAATATCACCTTCTTTTGTTCTAGATTCCTTAAGTATTTTGCCAGAAAGTTGAATCCAAGCTGCCGCACAACAGGCATCTGCATCTACTTGAGTAGTAACAATTACTTGAGGAACTTTTTTGATGATCTTCTGATTACCGTTCTTAATCAATTGTTCTGCATCTTTTGCATACCTATCTATAAGAGGGATCTCATCATCAGGAAATGGCATATCATCAATCTGAGTCATTGGACCATCTGGACGATGATGATTCCAACAGTGGTCAAAATCATTTGGAATCCAATCAGGGACTCTACCATCAACCATAAACGCTTGGTGGTTTGACGGAATATTCTCAGACTTTGTGGTAGCAATATAACTTACGTGATCAAACATAATATAACTATTGTCATGTGATTCTAATATTGTAACCGAATAATAAGCCAATTAAAATCAGCTAAGTTTAGCTAGTAATACTAATCTATATTTTAAAGTAGTCAATATTTTCAGCTTCTTTCTTGAGTTTCCCAATAGATTCTTTGAGGCTTCGGAACATACATTGCTCATCATTCGTATCGTGAAATTTAAATAGTGGGAACTTCCTTACATTTCCCGCATGAAAATACAATGTAATAATTGCTTGATCATCGCCAAGGTACACACTATATGGATTAAGCGACTTATGACCAAGAATTTCTAGATTTACATTTTCAATATCTACATTCTGTCCTTCAACTTCTTTTTTTGTATCTACTAATGCACGAATAGTCTGACTGATTTTTGATTTAAGCCCAACTACCGTATACTCGGTTTTATGCGCCCATGCTTCTATTTCGGTTGAATCAGGATGTAAAAGAATTATAGTAGTCTTCTTAGTCTTATCTTTAAATCTTTCCTTTAAAAATGGAATATAGATAGAAGTCCAAGTTCTACCATCTGAAAGAACAATGATTAATTCTTTTTGTTCTCGGAGAAAATTATCGTACTTATATCCAACAGCATCAGGAAGTATTTCTACAAGACCAATATCTTTCTCTTGTTTTACAAAAGCAATTTGTGATAGAATAGATCTCTTTGTTTCATCAAGATTTGACGTTATTAAATTAGTGCTTTCATCAAGATTTGACGTTATTAAATCAGTGCTTTTATCAAGATATAATGTAGTTCCCTTAACTTCATCTAAAACCTTAGTAGTACTTTTTTGGTTCATCTTTAAGAAACCTTTTCGTAAAAATAGGTCAGATGCACCACTGAGAACTCCACTAACAATAAGAGCCGCCCCCACATTATTTAAAAACAAAGACCACAAAGGCCACAACCCATCTTTAGGTAGTATTAGAGAAATGAAGAGGATAAATAGTCCAGATGCGAAAAGAACTAAAACAATGACAACATATTTTAGCTGGAATATATCTTTATCTGGATCATCAAAACTGTCATTTGGTGATTGCTGCATGATACCCCGCACATCCATGATCCAAAAAATATTTGTCCATACAGTATCAATTTAGTAGTAATCATTTACTGAATTTCATAGCCATTGTAATATTTCTTAATGCTTTGATCGCTTGTGGGGCAGTGAATTGGATATTTTAGACGATCGCTTTTTGCTTGAGATTAGTGGCGATCGCTGTTTGATGTTGTTGGTTTTTTGAGAGGGCGATCGCTTGTGTGGTCAAAGTGTGGATATTTTAGGCGATCGCTTTGTGATGAGATTAGGGGCGATCGCTTGTTCGTGAAAGTGTGGATATTTGAGGCGATCGCTGTTTGATTGAGATTAGATGCGATCGCTGTTTGATGTTTTTGGTTTATTGAGGGGCGATCGCTTTGTGATGAGGTTAGGGGCGATCGCTGTTTGATGTTGTTGGTTGTTGGTTTGTTGGGGGCGATCGCTTGTGGGGTGAAAGTAGGGATATTTGAGGCGATCGCTTTTTGATTGAGATTAGGGGCGATCGCTGTTTTGGTGTTGTTGGTTTGTTGAGAGGCGATCGCTTGTGTTGTGGAAGTGCGGATATTTGAGGCGATCGCTTTATGACTGAGATTAGGAGCGATCGCTGTTTGTTGTTGTGAGTTTGTTGAGGGGCGATCGCTGTTTGATGTTGTTGGTTTGTTGAGGGGCGATCGCTTGTGTGGTGAGATGGTGGATATTTTAGGCGATCGCTTTATTATTGAGATTAGGGAGCGATCGCTGTTTTGGTGTTGTTGGTTTGTTGAGGGGCGATCGCTTTTTGATGAGATTAGGGGCGATCTCTTTTTGGTGTTGTTGGTTTGTTGAGGGGGTGATCGCTTGTGTTGTGAAGTGTGGATATTTTAGGCGATCGCTTTTTGATGAGATTAGGGGCGATCGCTGTTTGGTGTTGTTTGGTTTGTTGAGGGGCGATCGCTTGTGGGGTGTGAGTCTGGATATTTGAGGCGATCGCTTTGTGAATGAGATTAGGGGCGATCGCTGTTTGGTATTGTTGGTTTGTTGAGGGGCGATCGCTTGTGTGGTGATATGGATATTTTAGGCGATCGCTGTTTGATGAGATTAGGGGCGATCGCGGCGTTGCATTAAATTACTTATCGCGGTTTGCAAGAAAGTACGGACAGGGAGTAAAATGGAAAAAGAGTTAAAGGTGAAAAATGGGAGCAGCATATTCAGAAGATTTGAGAAGATGCATTATCAAGGCTAGTGAACAAGGCTACCAATCGGTCAGA
>JANODY010000030.1:0-88413 GCA_031412945.1 Cyanobacteria bacterium SOY_65_metabat_81 | reverse complement strand
CCTTTTTCTGTCCTTTGACAAGTTGCGCTTTACCTTTTCTGCTATCTCTTGGCAATTTCCTATCTTGACTGCTAAGAAGTCTGCTTTTTCTCCTTACCTCCTCATTGCCACCTAATTGCTTTTTCAGTAAGCCCTAAGTAGGGATCGGCGATCGCCTCTACTTCATTCATCCAAATAGCAATTTGGCTAAAATCTCATAAATCAAGCATTTGTTTAACATCATTTAAAGCGATGATCGCGGTTTTACTTTTAACAAATAGCGATCGCCTTGTGATGTGAGTATTTGAATAGGCGATTTCTAGATGTTATAGCTCTTCCCAAAAATTAACCTTCAGAACATCCTCAATATTGCGACTAAATTGCCATGTAGTAGGAAAGTCTATATCAGGATAACCAATCTGAACTAGGTTTAGCGCACTGTCGAAAGCTTCATCAAAACATAGCGAGAAATGCTGCTTCAGGCTTGGGGACTGTTTGAGCAGTTGTTTAAGGTGATCTCGCTGGTTCGCGATCGTCACTTCCCACCCCCTAAAACAATCAGGCAAATCAACATGGCGACGCTTCAGGATATGTTCGATTAACCTTTTTAGCCTGTTAACCACCTCTCTTCTGTCTCTACCCGCCAAACCTTCTAACTCCTCTATCAGATTTTCAATATCGAGAGATTTTAAATCACCTGTCTTTAACTGCGCGATCGCTCTTTCCAGCCACAGATTCAAATCTTGGTCATAAAGTGATACTTTTTCTGCAATTGCTTGAGTCATTGGGTTCGCTCCTGCGATCACTCATCTCAATTTATTCTAATCTCAAAATTGACTATAAACTATAAGCGATCGCCTTTACTGCACTTATCCAAGTAGCGATTTAGCTAAAATCTCATAAACCAAGCATTTGTTGAACATCATTTAAAGCGATCGTGGTTTTTACTTTTATCAAATAGCGATCGCCTTGTGATGTGATTATTTGAGAGGCGAGCTGTTCAATAGTGATATCTACATTGTAAGAACTTAATGCATTCCTTTTCAACTAGATATACTAACCGATGCTCTTGGGTAATGCGGCGAGACCAAATACCAGAACCAAGATATTTCAATGGTTCTGGTTTGCCAATTCCACTAAAAGGATCACGCATGACTGCATCAACTAAATCCATTACTCTTAAAGCAACTTTGCGATCAACAGATATCCAATGCGTTAAATCTATACGAAAATCTTGATCGAAAATAGCCGACCTAGATACAGATGAATCACTCATTGAATAGTCCTAACTCATTGCGTAACTGATCGGGTGTTTGAGTGGCTTCTGTATGGTTTCTGGCACGGCTAATGGCATTTAGCAATCGTTCAGCATTTTTGGGCGATCTCAAAAGATGCATAGTTTCTAAAATGCTTTGTAATTCATCCGCAGCAATCAGAGCAACATTTTCACCACTCTCACTTTTGACATAGATAATCTCGCGATCGTTGACAACACGATCGAGCAATACGTTCAAACTTGGAGATGTCTGTGCATAGCTTGTTTCGACGATCATCTTGATTTCCTAATTTGTTACTAAAATTATACGTTGTCTAACTTCAGGTGCGATCGCCTTTACTGCACTTATCCAAATAGCGATTTAGCTAAAATCTCATAAACCAAGCATTTGTTGAATATCATTTAAAGCGATCGTCCTTTTAATCTCTGTGCAAGTAAAGGGCGATCGCTAAAAGTTTGACATCTTTATGCATTTTTTATGTATTTTATTTTCGTATAATAATGATTTATGATGACGTAATTTTTGTAAACTGAGAAGTGATCTTGGATTTATTCACTCAAATCAATGTTGTGAGTGTTGCATGAAGTAAAATATTTGAAAAAGCTGAATTTCTCAATGAGTGTAGAGATTTGTTTTGATGGTTATTTGCGATCGCTGGTCAGCAAAGATGAGCGATCGCAGGATTGTTATACCCAAACCGATGCAACTAATCTGTTTGATTTTGGCTTGATGGTGCAAACGTGACAAGAGAAAGGGGTAGGCGGTGATCTGTGAATTGAGAGAAAACTGGAAATGCGACCATTGAGTGATTTGCTAGACCATCTTCTTTACGTCCCCGTTTCATCTATGGAGCTAGGTATTTTAAACTTACGGCGATAATCACTGGGAGTAAGTCCAGTAATACGTCTAAATAAGAGCCGAAAGGATGAAGAGTCTTCATAACCAACGGTAATACCAATGCTGTCAATGGTTTTATCTGTTGTTTCTAACTGTATCTTTGCTTGCTCAATACGTAGGTTCTGAATATATGCAATCGGGGTTAAACCAGTTGCTGCTTTAAATCTACGGCTAAATGTGCGGATAGCCAGACCAGCTACCTGACTAGCAGAAATAAGTGTATTTGGCTGATTGATATGCTCAGAGAGCCATTTCTGAGCGACTTGAATCGCCCGATCATTATGTGAAATATTATTGTAAAAACCTGCATGGGCAAGCATTTTATCGTCTAGATGCCATTGGATTAAGAAAGCTTTAGCCGTTTGGGTAGCAGTTTCATTGCCAGCATAGCGGGCGATTATATAAAAAATGAGATCATGCCAAGTGGATAGTCCTCCAACTGTAACCAGTCTTTGACTATGCCCTGACTGCACGATGGCACAATTGGCGCAAAGATTTACTTTGGGATATTGGTTCTTAAAAATATCTACATAAGCTTCATGGGTTGTTGCTTCTAGTCCATCAAGTAGTCCTGTTTCTGCCATCATTAAAGAACCAGAACCAGATGTACAGATCAATGCTCCCTTTTGGTACATCTGACAAATCCATGTCAATATCTCTAAATATTGCTGTTCTAAAGGTTGCTCTATAATTCCAATAATTGAGGGTAAATAGATAATATCTGTATGCTGAAGATCAAAAATAGATTGATGAGGATTAATTTTAACTCCTGCATAACAGATAAGAGGATCTTTCGATATGCCAACAATTTCCGCATTAAAAAATATTGATTCTGTCTTTGCATTATCCGTTGATCCATTCCAAACCATACTGACGGAGCTAAAGATGTCTAAAGCTCCGAGGAGTGAGCCAGTTAAAACATTTGGAAAGGCAACTAGGCTAATATGAAACATTTCTTTTCACATTTGCAACTAAAGTATCTTGCATGATCAAAATCTTTTCATTTTTGTTGTGTAATTACAAGTTTTAAAAACAACTCTTAACTTTTGCAAGTATAGAAGACATCTATTAAAAAATAATTAAAACTTAAAATTTATTACTCTCTTAAGTTGTGTATAAATTTATAGATTTGCTTAACAACAAATGTTAAGGCTGATCTTCTTCAATGATTACAGCACTTTGCACTAAATTAAAGCCCAAACAAGTATTTGAAAGCGCAGCTCTGCCACACTTTCAAATACTTGTTTGGACTACATAAAGCCTCAATAGGCTGAAAGATTGCTCTGCCTTTGGCTTGTTAAATGTGAGAGCTAGCAATAATGAAGTATTTAATCTGGTATAAGGTTTCTAGAGCTGTCATTATTAATAAGAAATATTACATTCTTTATGATTGTCTTAAATGCCATGATGATGGCAATTTAGACACTTTTACATTTTGGTAGCATCTAATAAAGTATTTTTGTATTGATTCACATATCAATATGTGTAACTAAATATAAGGTTGCCATCCGAAAAACAGCTAGTTTGAGGTCTTAATCATGTTGCAATGGTCTTGTTTAAGGAAATCATTTTTAGTTCGTAAAGATTTATGGTTTGTTCTGTCTAGTATTTCTCTTTTGTTGCCTTTTCCTAGTTTTGCATTTACAACTAGCTCATCTAGCGGTGAGATTGAGTTCTCGGTGAGAAAAGTATTGCCAGTTAATCCACCAGTTCGTCAGTATGACAGTGCAACTACTACAACTACTTTAGTCGATGCATTGTTGACTCCAGACCGAGGATATCCATTAATTGAAGAACTCAATCCAGTGCTACCTGTTCAGAAAAAAAATGGGTCACTTGTTCCATTTTTAAGTGATACATGGACTCTTAATCCTCCTGGCAAAGGCGATGCAAATATTGCTGTCAAAGCTATTGCCCTGCCAGCTCTTGCAGGAATAGTGTGGCAGGGAACGGGTAAATTTCTTGATGACATCGTAGATGATGGGAATGCAGTTCGTAATGCGTCCTATGGAAAAGCCACATTTACCGCAGATGAATTCGATTCTCTCTTTTCGTATACAGAACTTGCTTTTTTGAATGTGTTTGGAGGTATTTATCTTGATCGTGGTAAGGATGCTTGGGTCACTGGTTCACTTGTCGGTAATTTCAGTGGTGCAGCTACTCCCCACAGGCTCGAGATATTATTTGGCTTTGACGGTCTGAATAGAGGTCGAGAAGACTTCATTACAGCATTTCTTGATGGAAATGAGCAAGTCCCGAATTTTAGTAATTTTAATGGTGGTTTGCTGCCTTCTGAAGACAAGTTTAGAGCATCAGGATTTCTCTTCAGTGGCGATCTGTTTCCACTAAAGAAGAATGATCAAGTTGTGATCGAAGGCACTTTTAGCTGCGTAGCTTTTAATGGATACTGCGGTGGTGAGGCTAGGCTAGGGAAACCAGTGCCACTACCTAGTAGCTTGTTTGGCACAATAGCATTTGCTGCTTTAGGTACAGGCATGATGTTGAAGCGTAAGCTGAAACAAACCAAGCTGAGTAAGTTAGACCTTAGCGTTTGAGGCATTGGTCAGCTAAGCAGGGATAGGGTCTGAAACGACCATTTCATGCCGACAAAATTGTCTCAAATACGCTAATCACGCTTTAACTAACCAGTGCCGAAAATGGTAAATCCACTTTTTTAATTGGTATAGGATCTTACTCCCTTCCCAGTCAAGAAATAGCGATGCGGGGCAAAGCCCCGCATCGCTATTTCTTGACTGTATATGTATATTTCTTTGATGGGAGGGGAGTAGTTAACCTAGTACAGTAAAAAAATGTGATGCAAGCCAAGATTAAACAGAAATTAAAAGCTTTATCCAGCCCTAAATTTATTGGCTATGC
Source organism: Cyanobacteria bacterium SOY_65_metabat_81 (assembly GCA_031412945.1). GTDB lineage: Bacteria > Cyanobacteriota > Cyanobacteriia > Pseudanabaenales > Pseudanabaenaceae > Pseudanabaena. The sequence goes on along the minus strand of JANODY010000030.1, from coordinate 83,383 downwards.
ATTGGTGGGTGAGATCGCAATTCAGAGTAATATTGCTAAGTATCTGTTGAAAACTGGCGCTTATGAGTTAGACCACAAGAGATTTCATTACACTTATCATATCTAAATCTCGTGCAAATATTTGAGGCCCTTAGCTTTTACCTAGATAACCAAGCAGAAATCAACGAATACATCGAACGCAACCATGTTCCCGATGAGCTAGTGCATCCACTTATCAAAGCTAGACTAAATCAAAACTTCTTGATACCTTGACAGCCGATGAAATTGCGAATCAATTGCTTTATATTTGATCGGTATAAATTAAAGCTGATTGTTTATGAACCAATTGCTGAGGAGATAATCAAATGGATAAACTAGAAGATTACCGTCTATACATTCAAAATCTTCTAGAAAGGCATAGTCATTTTAAAAGTCAAGACGATGTACAGAGTGAGTTGATTTTTGACACAGTGCGCGATCGCTATCAACTGATGCGTATTGGCTGGAAAGGCTTGAAGCGGGTCTATCATACTGTTCTGCATTTCGACATCAAAGACGGCAAAATCTGGCTACAGCAAAATACAACTGATATTGACGTAGGACAAGAGTTACTAGAATTTGGTATTCCCAAAGAAGACATCGTGCTGGGTTTACACCCCCCCTACAAAAGACCCTATACAGGCTATGGAGTGGCTTAGGCATCAGGTGCATTTAAAGCGATCAAAAAATCGCCAAAAATGATTTTGTTGAAGTTTTCCTTACCGCCTTCAAAGCAGGACTTGAAGCCAAACCTAAAAAGTAAAATATAGCCGCAGGAGCTTAGACAATGACAACTACTACACAACCCCTAGATACAGAAATCTTGCAAACCATAGCCCAGATGCCAGAATCACTCAAACGAGAAATTCTGCACTATGCCAAATATCTCATCGTTAATCACGCGCAAGAAATTACCCAAGATGCACCACCAGCCAGAAAACGTCGCGTAGGAATCTTAAAAGGGACATTCGTATTACCTTTGCCCGATGACTTTGACGAGCCACTAGAAGACTTTAAGGAATATATGGAATGAGCCAATATCTGCTAGACACCCATACATTTATTTGGCTATCAGAAAATAGCGATCAACTATCCAGCAATCTCAAAAATATCATCGAAGAAGCTGATATCGTGTATCTCAGCATCGTTAGTCTCTGGGAAATTGCCATCAAGTTAAATCTCGGCAAATTGTCACTGCAACAAGACTATAAAGCTATTGAAACAGAACTTGAAGCCTCAGATATCCTATTGCTTCCCATCACATTTAGCGACACCATCCAAATCCGCGATCTTCCACTACATCACCGCGATCCATTTGACCGAATGTTGATCGCCCAAGCAATAACCCGATCTCTCACTGTGATTAGTCGAGATGTCGCCTTCGATGCTTATCCCATTCAACGGTTATGGACATAAACTATGACACGCCCACCAACCCACGCAGGGGAAATGTTGCTAGAAGAATTTCTCATTCCGTTGGGATTAACACAGCAAGAACTAGCCAACGCCATTCATGTCCCCTATCAGAGAGTAAATGAGATCATCAATCGTCGCCGAGGCCTCACCCCAAGCACCGCCCTCCGCCTAGCCAAATTTTTTTCCACATCAGCAGACTTCTGGATGAACCTGCAACAATGTTGGGACTTGTATCACGCTCAACAAAATGAAAGTGATGAATTGCAAACTATTCAACCATTAACAACCTTAGTGGTCATCTAAATCAAACATGACAAATGCAGCCAAACTTCAAAACCTTCCAGCCTATACAGTAGTCGATGCCGCTCGTTACTTGCGGATTCCATCGGGTACATTACAAGCTTGGCTACATGGGCGTACCTACAACACCAAAGACGGACAACAATTTTCTGCCCCCCTCATTCAGCGTCCCAGCACCGAATTTTCACAACTATCATTCATCAACCTCGTAGAAGCCCATGTATTGCGCGTGATTCGGCAAGACCACAATATCCGCCTAGACAAAGTTCGCACCGCCCTTGACTACATTGAACGTGAATTTGCCACCCCACATCCCCTCGCAAGCATCGACTTCCAGACCGATGGTGTAAACCTTTTTGTCGAATCCGTAGGACGACTGATTAACGCCTCCGAAAATGGACAGTTAGCCATGCGTCAAACCCTTAACCAACTCCTCAAACGCATCGAATACGATCGCCAAGTTGCCATTCGCCTATTCCCCAACCTACGCCCCAATCAATCTGACAGCCCCAAACTTCTTGTCTTCGATCCTGCCGTATCCTTTGGTCGTTTAGCGATCGCTGATACAGGCATTCCCACATCCATTGTTACCGAACGCTATCGAGCAGGAGATTCTATAGATTTGCTTGCTGAAGACTACGGCTGTACAAGACTCCAAATCGAAGAAGCGATCCGCTACGAACTCCCTCTTCAAATCGCGTGAATAAAAAAAACACCAATAAGCCCATCTTTTTTGTAGATAGAGCCTTAGGCAAAAATCTAGTCAAAATTCTACGCAATGCAGGCGCAAATGCCGAAGCGCATATCGATCATTTTGCCCCCAATTCTCCAGATGTCGAATGGTTGCCCGAAGTCAGCCGCAGAGGATGGATTGTCTTGACTAAACATGCCAATCTAGGACGTACACCATCCGAACAAATAGCGATCGCCAGTTCTAGTGCAAGAGTTTTTGTTTTAGCGATCGGCGATGCTAGTGGAGAAGAAATGGCACAAACTTTTATTCAGGCTCTAGACAGCATCGAGAGATTCATTAAGGGAAATCAATCCCCTTTCATCGCTAAAGTTTATCAAAATAGCAGAGTTGCAATTTGGCAAAATCACACAAAACTTTTGAAAATGCTACAACTATCTAATAAATTGTAAGAATATAACAGCAACTTCTCGATACTTTGATAGGAGATGAAATTGCGAATCAATTGCTTTACATTTAAGGCGATCGCTCAACATTTGAAATAATTAAACTAGCCCTGAATTGAGCATCTGGTCATGAATACAGAACTTGTATCTCTTCAGCTACCCGCCAGCCTATACGAAAAATTGCAAACAATAGCGATCGCCTTTACTGCACTTATTCAAATAGCGATTTGAATAAAGTCTCATAAACCGAGTATTTGTTTAACATCATTTAAAGCGATCGCAGGTTGATTATATTCTTCTTGCTTAGCCGATCTCAAATCCTGCAAATCCTGAAAGTCTTCCAAAATCTCCTTAATTGCCAAAAACTGCTCGTATGGAATCACCGCAAACATTGGCTTGCCATCTTTAGTAATCAATTCTGGATTTAAGTTAAACATAATAAATCTATTGGTAGGCTTTGTCTCTAGGTTTAACGCGATAAATCACAATATTTGTATCTTCTATCTCAAAGAGTACGCGATAGTTGCCAACCCTTAGTCGATATTCAGGCGTGAAATTGGTTAGCTTTTTCACGTCGCCAACTAAATCATTTTCCATTAGCTGAATCTTCTCTAATATTTTGCCCTGTATTTGTTTAGGTAGACTCCGTAAATCCTTAACAGCTTTTGGCTTAAATTCAATACCGTATTTCATTTTTGATGATTTTAGTCCTCATTTTACTTCATGCAGATAACGATTTAGTTTAAATCTCATAAACCAAGCATTTGTTTGACATCATTTAAAGCGATCGCGGTTTTACTTTTAGGATATGGCGATCGCCTTGTGATGTGATTATTAGAGAAGCGATCGCTAAATTTAATAAACCTCATCATGAGAGCCAATATTTAACAATAAAATCGCATCCAGATCGGATTCAGACTTCTGCACAAACTCAAACAAAATGCGATAGTTATAATCCACAGAACAAGCCCAAATGTCTGAGAGATCGCCAACCAGTTTATGCGTTCTCAAACTTGGATGATAAGGATCTTCCGCTAGTTGACGCAACGTTTTTTCAATTAAAGGACGCAGTTGCGGACTTTTGCGAATTAGACGTTTAAAAGCTCGCTGAGATTTAGCAGTCCAATCAATATTTCTCAACTATCCAACTCCGTCAAAAAATCATCGACAGAACCAGATTTAAATTTCCCTTCTCGATACTCCTGTTGCACTTCCCGAACTTCTCTAACAACTTGCTGACGTTGACGCAACTTCAAACGATTATTCAACACGTCAATTAAAGCAACTTGATCATCTAGAGATAAGGCATCTATGGCAGTGAGAGCTTCTTGAAATAGAGACGTTTTTAAGGCTTGACTCATATGACTATTTTTGAAAGCTTACTCTATGACCTCGGTTGTCATTATACTTCAGAAAAAAGCGATATCGCCTTTACTTCAATTATTTAAGACTTAGCTACAACCCATAAGCCAAGCATTTGTTTGACATCATTTAAAGCGATCGCAGGTTTTACGTTTAGCAAATAGCGATCGGCTTGTGATGTGATTATTTGAGAAGCGATCTCATCGTAAATTCTAACCAAGATTTTCCCATCATCACACTCGTATAACTAGCCCCACAGTCCTAATGTCTCACTCTAAAAACTTGACAAAACTTGATGACAGGGAAATTAGATCATCAATATCACTATCCGTAAATCCAAGGGTCTGACCAACTTGTTTGATGTAGAGCTTTTCTGCTAAGTGGACTTGTCCATCCCTTGCGGCAAGTGCTACTAAGTCCATGAGCAAGGCAAGTGATTCTTCAGGATTGTTCTTAAATACAGAATAATTGACAGTTAGTTTTGATTCTGATTTCATCGCTTGGAGTAAGCCCATTTTGTCAGACGCACTCAAGTTTGATTTCTCCATACAAGCACATATATATTGCACCTCTTCAATAGCAATATCTTGATCAACCTTCATCAAATTGATAAGGGAGACAATCCTGAATAAGTCGAGGTTTAGCGGTGGTGGTAACTCAGCTACATTAGATGCTTGAGGATGAATTTCGGGATCTGTATATTCACTATCTACATACTCAATGGGCTGGCTAAGAATTGCGATCGCTTGTTTGCCAATAATGTGAGTCGAATAGTTTGACCATGCAGCCATTGCCGCAGCCCCCACAGCAGGAAGACACTTAACAACCATCGATTTCATTAACTGCTGCGTAACTTTTTTAGTAATCAGTGATATTACTAGCTGAAAAACAAGCGGGGAAGCGCGTTTAGCTAAAATCTTTCCACTATGTACAGTAAGGAGTTGAATTCCTTTTATGCCTGCGCCAGAGATAAAAACGCCTGCGAGAATTTCTGGTTTAAGTAAATTTGGCTGTTTCCCCTCTGCTCGCCCAATGTCATAAATCATTGCAATTTGATTACGAATAACAAGGATGATTTCAGGGATTGCCGCCGCAATCCCAAAAGGGCCAGGCACAAGACTAGCGCCTCCAGAGATAGCCGCATTCACCGCCGCATATTTGCGAATAATCGACTCAACACTTTTTGGATCAAGTCCTTCTTGTGAGTGTGTTTGAAAATATGCTGCTCGATTACTAATAACCGAACCGAAAACCCCCATCATTTTTTTTGCAAGTTCAGTTTCGATCGCATTGAGCGGGGAAGCCATAGATTAATCATCCAGAATATTTACAAAAAATTATAGCGATAATCCATAAAAATATCTAAAAACAAAAAAATCCCCCACGTTACCGTGAGGGATTTTTTATTAGCTAACTAGCAAGCTAGACTAACCGAAAGCAGTTGCTGTTGAGGCAATCAAGAAGGCGGCATACGTTAATATGTAGCCAATCGTGAAGTGAGCCAAGCCAACCAAACGAGCTTGAACGATGGAGAGAGCCACAGGCTTGTCTTTCCATTGAACCAAACTTGCAAGAGGAGTGCGTTGGTGCGCCCATACAAGAGTTTCGATCAATTCTTGCCAATAACCACGCCAAGAGATCAAGAACATGAATCCAGTTGCCCAAACTAGGTGTCCGAATAGGAACATCCAAGCCCAAACAGAGATATTGTTCATGCCATAGGGGTTATAGCCATTAATCAACTGAGCAGAGTTGAGCCATAGGTAGTCACGGAGCCAGCCCATGATGGTGACAGAGGATTCGTTGAACTGAGCAACGTTGCCTTGCCATACACCAAGGTGTTTCCAATGCCAGTAGAAGGTTGTCCAACCGATGGTGTTCAACATCCAGAACATCGCGAGGTAGAAGGAATCCCATGCAGAGATATCGCAAGTACCGCCACGACCAGGCCCGTCGCAAGGGAAGCTGTAGCCGAAGTCTTTTTTGTCTGGCATCAGCTTAGAACCACGAGCATCCAACGCGCCCTTAACCAAGATCAAGGTGGTGGTGTGTAGTCCTAATGCGATCGCATGGTGAACCAAGAAGTCGCCAGGTCCAATGCTCAGGAACAACGAGTTGTCTCCTGCATTGATGCCAGCCAACCAACCAGGTAAGTAAGCAGCACCAGCATTAGCAGGAATACTACCAGCGTTGGAGAGAAGAACATCAAAGCCGTAGAGAGCTTTACCGTGAGCAGCTTGAATAAATTGAGCAAACACAGGCTCGATCAAGATTTGCTTTTCAGGAGTACCAAACGCTTGCATTACATCGTTATGAACATAGATGCCGAGGGTGTGGAAGCCCAAGAAAAGAGATACCCAGCTAAGGTGAGAGATGATTGCTTCTTTATGCTCAAGCATCCGCGCAAGCACGTTGTCTTTGTTAGCTTCAGGATCGTAGTCACGAACGAAGAAGATCGCACCGTGAGCAAACGCACCGACCATCAAGAACCCAGCAATATATTGGTGATGAGTATATAGAGCAGCTTGAGTGGTGAAGTCCTTAGCGATGAACGCATAGGAAGGCATCGAGTACATGTGCTGTGCAACCAATGATGTGATTACACCAAGAGAAGCAAGAGCAAGACCGAGTTGGAAGTGCAAGGAGTTGTTGATTGTGTCATACAAGCCTTTGTGTCCAGCGCCTAACGCACCACCAAAGGGAGTGCCTTTAGGAGGATTGTGAGCATTCAAGATTTCTTTGATGCTGTGACCGATACCAAAGTTGGTGCGGTACATGTGACCAGCAATGATGAATAAAACAGCGATCGCCAAGTGGTGATGCGCGATGTCAGTCATCCAAAGAGACTCGGTTTGAGGATGAAAACCACCTAGGAAGGTGAGGATTGCAGTACCAGCGCCTTGAGATGTACCAAATACATGACCAGCAGTATCAGGATTCTGAGCATATACGCCCCAGTTACCTGTGAAGAAAGGCGCAAGCCCTGCTGGATGAGGAGGAACGCTCAAGAAGTTGTCCCAACCGACATGAATACCGCGAGATTCGGGAATCGCAACGTGAACCATGTGACCAGTCCAAGCTAAAGAGCTAGCTCCGAATAAACCAGCCAAGTGGTGGTTTAGACGAGATTCAGCATTCTTGAACCAAGAAAGGCTAGGACGGAAACTAGGCTGTAAGTGTAACCAACCTGCAAAAAGCAGTACGGCGGCAAATACTAGCATCCAGATTGCGCCAGTAAAAAGCTCGGTGTTGGTACGCATACCGATGGTGTACCACCAATGATAAACACCCGAATAAGCGATGTTTACGGGGCCAGCAGCATCAGTTTGAGTGAATGCTTCAACAGCCGCCTTACCAAAGTGAGGGTCCCAAATCGCATGGGCGATCGGACGTGTGGTGAGAGGATTTTGAATCCATTGCTCGAAGTTACCCTGCCACGCTACGTGAAACAGGTTGCCAGATGTCCACAGGAAGATGATTGCCAAATGTCCGAAGTGTGAAGCAAAAATCTTTTGGTAAAGACTTTCTTCAGTAACACCATCGTGACTTTCAAAATCGTTCGCTGTGGCGATCGCATACCAGATCCGACGGGTTGTCGGGTCTTGTGCGAGAGCCTGGCTAAACTTAGGAAATTTCGTTGCCATTTTTACTTCAATTTCTCCGTTAAAATTAAGCCAGTTTACCCAATTGCACCGTAACGGGCGAGGAAGAATGCCCAAGTTGTGGCAATTCCACCCAACAGGTAGTGAGCTAGACCCACTGCACGACCTTGAGTGATGCTCAAAGCGCGAGGAGAGATAGCAGGAGCGACGTTGAGCTTGTTATGCGCCCATACGATCGACTCGATGAGTTCTTGCCAGTAGCCGCGACCACTGAACAGGAACATGAGGCTGAAAGCCCAGATAAAGTGAGCGCCCAAGAAGATCAAACCGTAAGCCGACAAAGCCGAGCCGTAGGATTGAATAACGTTGGAAGCTTGCGCCCACAAGAAGTCACGCAACCAACCATTGATGGTCAATGCACTCTGTGCAAAGTTTCCACCTGCCATGGTGGTGATTGTGCCGTCTGGATCAACAGTACCGAAAATATCAGACTGCATTTTCCAAGAGAAGTGGAAGATTACAACCGAGATACAGTTGTACATCCAGAAAAGACCTAAGAAAACGTGATCCCATGCCGAAACTTGACAAGTGCCGCCACGACCAGGACCGTCGCAAGGGAAGCGGAAACCGAGTTCAGCTTTGTCTGGAACCAAGCGAGAGCTACGAGCATAAAGCACGCCTTTCAGCAGGATCAAGACAGTAACGTGAATGGTAAACGCATGGATGTGGTGAACCAAGAAGTCAGCCGTACCAAGAGCCATGTGCGCCATTGCAACTTTGCCGCCGACAACCATAGTTTCGCCACCGAAGATAGGGCTAACGCTAGAGTTTAAGTAAGGGGCAGTTGTACCAGCAGCAGCAGTATGAAGCCCTTGAATCCAGTTAGCGAAGACGGGCTTCAACTGAATTGCGGTGTCAGAGAACATATCTTGAGGACGACCCAATGCACGCATGGTGTCGTTGTGGATGTAAAGACCAAAGCTGTGGAAGCCAAGGAAGATACATACCCAGTTGAGGTGAGAAATTAGAGCGTCGCGTTGGCGCAACATGCGATCGAGCAAGTTGTTTACATTTTTAGCAGGATCGTAGTCACGAACCATGAAAATGCCAGCGTGAGCAGCAGCACCACAGATACAGAAGCCGCCGATCCACATGTGGTGGGTAAATAGCGAAACTTGAGTAGCGTAGCTGGTAGCAATATAAGGATAAGCAGGCATCGCGTACATATGCTGAGCGACGATGATGCTTAGTGAACCCAACATAGCCAAGTTAATAGCTAGTTGTGCGTGCCAAGAAGAGGTCAAAATTTCGTATAGACCCTTGTGACCTTCGCCAGTCAGAGGTCCCTTGTGAGCTTCAAGGATTTCCTTCATGCTGTGACCGATACCAAAGTTGGTGCGGTACATGTGTCCAGCGATGATGAAAAGTGTCGCGATCGCAAGGTGATGGTGAGCTTGGTCAGTTAGCCACAAAGAACCAGTTTGAGGATTCAAACCACCCTTGAAGGTCAAGAAATCTGCATAAGCACCCCAATTCAAAGTGAAGAAAGGTGTTAATCCCTGAGAAAAACTAGGGAAGATTTGCGCCATCAATTCGGGGTGGAAAATGAACTCATGAGGTAGAGGAATCTGATCAGCAGGTACGCCCTTATCAAGGTAATAGTTGATAGGAATCGATACGTGGATCTGATGCCCTGCCCAAGAGAGTGAACCCAAACCGAGCAAACCAGCCAAGTGGTGGTTCATCATCGATTCAACGTTCTTAAACCACTCAAGTTTAGGAGCTGCTTTGTGGTAGTGAAACCAACCAGCGAAGAACATCAAACCTGCCATCACCAAACCGCCAATTGCGGTGCAGAGGAGTTGATACTCGGTGGTGATACCAGATGCTCTCCAAAGGTGGAACAAACCAGAAGTGATTTGAATACCTTGGAAACCGCCGCCAACATCGCCGTTCAAGATATCTTGACCGACAACATTCCAGACTACTTGAGCGCTGGGCTTAATGTTGACTGGATCGGCTAACCAACCAACGTAGTTGGAGAATTTTGCGCCGTGGTAATACATACCACTAAGCCAGATAAAGATGATACCTAGATGCCCGAAGTGAGCCGAGAAGATCTTGCGAGCAGCATCTTCTTCGTTGGTGAAACTGTCAAAGTCATGCACATTGGCATGAAGATCCCAAATCCAAGTTGTGGTTTTTGGGCCCTTCTTGAGGGTGCGATCGAAGTGACCAGGCTGTCCCCACTTCTCAAAGGAAGTAGGTACTACGTCACGATCAACCGAGACCTTTACCGATGTATCTGGCTTTTGAGGAGTCATTGTCATGTAAATTTTCCTCTCTCAGACTGTTAAGACAAAGTAGATTAAACGATTTCGGCTAGTTCTCTCATAGTGCGGAATCTATGAATGAGATAAGGACTGCTTTAACAAGAGAAGCTGAGCCACGATGTCGTAATTATAGATTTAGGTTTGACTTGCTCTAGATACTTCGTAACAAATGTTTAGAATGTCTCAAATTAGCTCAATCCTTGGCTCTGCAATCAAAGTTAGACAGATAGGTTAAGTTTATTAAGTCAATGGATTCTATGTTTTTCTTAATAAATATTTACAGAATTCTGGTAGTGAGGCGCTTTACTGGGCTTTGCCTTGATTTTAAAATACGAGAGGTTTGCAAGTTATAGATGCGAGCTTAACCACGCGATCGCCTCTTCAACACTTGCAACTTTTTCACCATCAGGTATCGCGGGACGTTGCACCATGATGATCGGGATTTTTAACTCTCTCGCGGCAGTAATCTTGGCGTAGGTTGCCTCGCCGCCACTATTTTTACTGACGATCGCCTCAATGTTATATTTATGTAATAATCGTCTTTCCTGCTCTAAACTAAAGGGACCGCGATCGAGCAGGGTGTAACTATTAGGGATCTCGATATCAGGCGGATCAATAGAACGGATCAAATACCAACTTTCTGGGTAAATATGCGATCGCTTTAAAAAAGGCTCTAGTTGTTGTCTCCCCGATGTAATAAAGATGCGCTTTACTGATTTAGGGATTTCTTGGGCGGCGGCCTCTACCGTTTCTACTTCAATCCAATTATCGCCAGATACTCTCTCCCATTGGGGACGAACTAACATTAGATGAGGGATATTTGCTGATTTGGAGGCGATCGCCCCATTTACGGTAATTTGTCCCGCGCAAGGATGGGTGGCATCGATGAGAATATCAATAAGATTTTCTTGTAAATAATTTGCTAATCCGATCGCCCCCCCAAATCCGCCGATGCGAACTTGTCCGACAAGAGCATTAGGCTTTTTGGTTCGTCCTGCGAGGGAGCTAATTATTTCTATTTCGCGAATTGTGGCAAGTTTGGCGGCGAGTTTCACCGCGTCACCCGTACCACCTAAAATTAATATTTTTTTCATTGTCAAAGAATTTTACTTACAGCGCTTTGCGCTGAAACGAACCCCATAGCCAAGTTTAAAAATGCCGCTTCGCGGCACTTTTAAACTTGGTTATAGACTAGGGTTTTTAACTGGGTTTGATTAGTTCTTGTACCCAAAAAACAGCCGTGGCGCTAAGAATGGCGATCGCCCATTCAATTGCAGTTAGTGGCACTGTTGCCATGATTTCTCCAAACCAAGGACTTTGCACAAACATAATTTGGCAGACCGTAATAAAAGAGATCCCGAATAGGAGTGGTAAATTGCTAAATATACTTTGACGGGCGATCGCACAAGCATGGAAAATTTGACTAAACCCAAGGGTCACGAATGCCATCGATCGCGCTTGAGAAAACATGGCTGCTTGCCCTTGATACTTTAGCCAAAAAACGATAGAAATTGCGGTGATGGTGGCGGTGACAGCTAGCAAAATCCGTAGATAATTACTGGGGCGCAACATGGTTTGGAACCGATGGACGGGCTGCAATAATAGGCTGTCGTGAGTCGGCTCAAGAACTAAAGGAAAGGCTACGAGCGGGGTGACGATCGCCCCGACCCAGATTAATTGTAATGGCGGCATGGAAAATCCTGCGGCGGTATCCATGAGGGTGAGTATGGCTAAGGTAAAGGAACTAGAGGCGGTTAGTAGGGCAATCCGTTGTAGGCGATCGAATATGGCGCGTCCTTCGATAATGGCGATCGGTAAATAATGGAATCCTTCTTTTGGTAAAATCAGCGCCGCACTGTCTTGGATTTCTTTGCGACAGTTGCGATCGCAAATGCCAACATCAGCAGATCTGAGCAGAGGAATATCTTCAAGATCGTGACCAATCACAGCCACAGCATTCATGGACTTAGGGCGATCGCCTTGCCATTGGCGGATGCGTTCTTGCGGGGCATCAAAATAACTATGTGTCTCAATGCCAATTACTTGCCCAAAGGCTTGCGCGTCTGATTCAGAAGTTCGCATTAATCCCCGCCATTCAATATGCGCTCGACTCAAGTTATCAAAACTCAGCACCACATCCGATTCCATAATTGGCACAATCGTGGTGACTCTGGCGATCGCATCCAAAACAGAGGGAAATCTTGCCCAGATGCGCTGTTTGGCAAGATCGCGCATCCCAAATAACTGTACTTGCGTGGCTATGCGTAACAAATTTTGGGGATAGGTGCTAATAATCAAGGCGGCGGCGGTCATCGCATTAATGGTAATTCCCCTCTGCCATGCAAAGCCGATCGCGGTGATAGTTACTAAGCTCAACAAACCAATCCAAACTTGGCGCAGTTTACGCAATTCTGAATGCATGGCTGAAAAAGGCTTTTCTTTAATTAAGGCGGCCTGTTCTTGAGTGAATCGCCCCGTCGCGATCACAATTCCTTTAGCAGTCCCTTCGGAAATTTCTGTCCCCGCATAAATCATATTGCGGCATTCGATGGCGGGTGTTTTTTCTTCAAAGATGACATTGGCTTGCTTAGGACAAATCGCTTCACCGCCCAAATTAGTCTGATTGACCACCAAATCTGATGATGTCTCAATCAGCCTTATATCCACATTTGGACGATCGCCCGTTCTCAATACCAATACATCACCTAGCACCAAATCCCGCGATGGTAGTTCCATTTCTTCGCGATCGCGTATGACGATCACCGAATTTGATGGCTCATTTTGACGACGTTGAGGGCGATCGCGACTAACTTTTTCTTTGGTTTTAATTGACCACAAAGACAGTCCCATCCCGATCGCACTATGCATTCCCCCCACGAAAATCAGCGCCCATCCTTCTGCACCATTCCATTGTAGATAAATCGCTGAACCTAATAGAATGTAAGTTAAAGGATCAATTAAAGGCTGGAATAGAACTTTGCTAACAGGACGCGATCGTGGTAATTTATTAGCTCCCAAATGTCGTAATCTTTGTCGCGCATTAACATAAGATAGCCCTTCCATCGAAGACTCCAAAGCCGCCAATACTTGATCTACATCCATGTAGTGCCAAGGTTTTTGAGTATCCGATAGAAAGTTGAATTTGGTCATGGTTTACTTTGCTTGCTGTAATGACTTCAACTGGTTTTGAACTTGAATTTTCAACTCTTGAGCTTTCAAATACACAGTAGTTCCGTTTTTGATTTTGTCTAGGTCATTATTGATTGACATAAAACTGGCGATCGCCTTATTTCGATTTAAGTCATCCGTATATTTGGGCAAACTAGCCCATAGAGTTGTAAGTTTCTCATTAGCTTGACCTAACGCTTGCACAGATTCTTGTTCATTTTTTAACCGCACCCTCACTTCGGAAAGATTTGTACGATAGTCCGCCAGACGTTTTTGGGCTTCTGTATAACCTTGCAAATCATCAGCAGAAATCTTGTCTAGTCGTTGAATTGCTTGTTCCCACATTCCAGCAATTTCATTCCAGCGATCGCTTGGATGTGGCGGATTGCGTCCTGTTTCTGCGGCTTTTTTGGCAAATTCTTCCGCCGCCGCAAGTTGTGACATGACCTTCTCATTTCCCAGAGAAAAACCTGATACTGCCTTTAAATCTCTAATAGAGTTGCTGGCTAGCTGCTGAGACTTGCGTCCAGCCATTGTTTGCAATGGAATCTGGTTAAGGCGATCGATCGCCGCTTGCCAATTCTGTACGGCAAGCTTCTTATCAAGAGGAGATACCGCTTGCTGAAACCCTGCTTTTGCCATATTCGCAGCTTTTTCGGCATCAGTCAGCGCTATTTGAGCATTTTTTTCTTGAAATACCTTTGCTTCTAACTGTCCTGCTTTGATTCTAGCCGCCTGTAAACCCGCAGGCGAAAATTCCCAACCATAGCCCCAATTACCTCGCGAATAGTCAGCCCAATCCGCAACATACCAAGCAGGAATGGAATCTAAGGCACTTTTGCCCTCTTTGAGTTTTAGCTCGCCGCGATCTAAATCGGCAGGACTTGTCGGCGATTCGATTAATTGCCGTGATTCTTCAACTGTAGCCTGTCCTTTTTTAAAATTTGCATCAATCGCCATATTGCTCGGCAGCAACAAAATCGGAGCCACCTTGGATATTGGCTGTCGAATGGCGGGATATGGCAAATTCACGACATAAATAATTCCTACAGGAATCCCGATTAAAACGCTAGTCCAAATTAGCTTTTTCCCAAATCTCTGCAAATCCAAATTTTTAGGCTGATTAATTGGCTTGGTCGTGATTGCTTGGGGCGATCGCGACATTTCAGATTCTAACTCTGTATATTTCTGCATTGCTGAAGTTTGCGGCGTAACAGGATTTGGGGCTACTGGTGACGCTAAGTTGGGATTTTGAACAGTTTGCGGATCTGGCGCACTTCCCACCCCTTGTTGAGGATTTTTCCATTTCGCAAACATTGAGTTAATAATGCCCATGAGAATTTTCCAAGGTAGGTATATTTAGGAGAGAATCTTTTGCAAAGTGCTGACAACGCGCTCTTGCTGCTCTTGGCTCAGTTCAGGGAACATGGGCAATGATAATACGCGATCGCAAATGTTTTCTGTAATTGGGAAATCACCCTGTTGGTAGCCAAGGTGGTTATAAACCTTTTGCAAATGTAAAGGCAAAGGGTAATAGATCATCGTGATAATATTTTGCTCGCGTAACTGTGCTTGAACGCGATCGCGTTTACCTTCACCAATACAGATGGTGTATTGATTCCAAACACTTTTAGGGCAGTGGTGAGGGGTGACAATATTCGGAATATTCGCATCTTTTAATAGATCGGTGTAGCGATCGCTAATTTCGCGGCGCTGATGATTCCATTTATCGAGATAGGGGAGCTTCACTTGCAATAGAGCCGCTTGCAATGAATCAAGGCGGGAGTTCATCCCGATATATTCGTGATAATAACGCTTGGGGCTACCATGTTCGCGCAAAATCTGTAATTTTTCAGCTATTTCAGGATTATGTGTGGTCATCATGCCGCCATCACCACAACCGCCAAGATTTTTAGTCGGATAAAAACTAAAACAACCGACATCACCCATACTTCCGACTTTTTGAGAGCCAAAACTTGCCCCTGTGGCTTGAGCGCAATCCTCGATCACATACAGATTATGCTTTTTGGCGATCGCCATTAGCTTCGTCATATCGACAGATCGCCCAAACAAATGTACTGGCATAATCGCCTTAGTGCGATCGGTAATCGCTGATTCAATCAAGTCCACATTCATATTAAAACTATGGGACTCAATGTCTATAAATATGGGCTTTGCACCCGTCATGCTAATCGTTTCCGCACTGGCAAAAAACGTAAATGGTGACGTGATTACTTCATCACCCTCTCCAATATCTAAAGCTCTCAAAGCCAGATACAGCGCATCAGTACCTGAGTTGCAAGCAATACCATGCAATTGACCACTAGAAATATATTTAGCAAACTCAGACTCAAACTGGCTGACCGTTTGACCGCCAATATACTGCCCTGACGCGAGTACGGCTAAAGCTGCTTGATTTAGGCGATCGCCAATTTGTTGATATTGCTGCGATACGTCAAAAGGAGGGATTTTATTCACGTTGAAACGATTCTAGGTTGCCTCAACTATTTTATAGCAATCGCAATCGCTTGTTATACCGAACCTAAGTTGCTACCCATAGATTAACGCTAAGAGCAGAGCATGACTTTAAGTTCAAAGCCCTTGGCAGTGACTGCGTGAATAGATTTTGGTAAAAATTGAGATATTAAACTGCCCGTGGTTTCAATTTCAGCATCATCAAACTTTTAATCTAACCCTTCAGCTTTCATATAGCTTCATCTCAATATCAATTTCCAGACCTACCATGTAACAGGCTTAAAATCGTCATTATTGGCGATCGCCTCTAGACTTAATACATAAAAGCTACAAGATTGGGAGCATAGATTTGAAAAGTTCAATATTTTCTAAGCGATCGCTAAACGCTTTGGGTATGATTTTGACGATCGCCCTTGCCAGCTGTGCTTCAACATTAACCAATAAGGCTCCTGCTGATATTGCTGCCTTACCTGAACAAGCAGCAATATCAGCGTCAACTGCCAAAGAACCCGCACTGCGTCCGCAACTGATCAAATCTGCGGAGATTTCTCTGCAAGTTAAATCTATTGAAGAAAGTACAAAGGCGATCGCATCACTGGTCAAGCAACAACAGGGTGATATTTTAGAGCTGAATGACTTTCGTTTGGATAATTCTGGGATTACTCAATCAGTTTTCTTGAAGCTTAGGATTCCTCAAGAACGGCTCGATATGGCGATTGAGGCGATCGCCCAGTTAGGAATTGTCAAAGGGCGATCGCTAAAAGCAGAGGATGTCTCTAATCAATTAGTGGATTTGCAAGCACGGCTCAAAAACTCGCGCCAAACTGAGGTGCAGCTACAGGAAATCTTAAAGCAGACTGGCTCAGTGGGAGATGTCCTAAAAGTTACCCAAGAACTCAGTCGGGTAAGAGAGGCGATCGAGCAAATTGATGCTCAGTTAACCAATTTAAAAAATCAGGTTGCCTATTCCACTATTCAAGTCAATCTGTCATCGGCGATCGCGTCTATCCCCCCTCAATCTGACCTAGGCACACAACTACAAAACACTTGGAATAGTTCGACAAATTCTTTGATAGGTGTAAGTGTCGGGCTATTAAAGCTCTCGATCTGGTTGTTGGTCTATTGTCCTTATTGGCTAATTCCTTTAGCAGGCTTCTTGTTTTTGCGCCGTCGCCGCCGTCAACTTGCACAAACGCAAAAGCCTGACTCTACCGTGAATTCAGACTGAGCTACTGCTAAACTAGTACTTGCCTACTTTTTATCAAGATTTTTGAAAGATCTACAAGTTGATTATGGAAGTTAGATTTCGAGAATGTGATTGGTTCGACTTATGGATCTGGATAAAATTTAGTGAAGTTCCCTCTCAGTCAGAGAAGCAACTGTTAGACGAAGTATTTAATTCTTGGTTTTTGTTGGGCAAACTAGGCGGATTTAATGCTTGTAATATGCAGGTTTTGGAGTCAGGTGTCGATGTTAGCTACTTTGACTATGACAACCAAGCAGCAGATGACGAGATGATGTCCGTCATGCACAACATGACCGATCTGGAATACGAAAATGAGTGGGCGCGATGTTGGGTCGATCTAGGAACTGCGGATGCGATCGCCATCGACATCTTGGTCAATGCACTACGACAGTTCACCAAAGAATATGTGGCGATCGAAGAAGTGATCATCGGCGGACAAAATTCTGACTGGATGGTTGAGCAGAAGAGTTTAGATGATGAAGATTACGATCGTTAAACTTTAGAAAACATGCTTAGCATGTCTTTTGTGAAATTAGAAAGAATTATAGAGGTAAACTAAAATGCGCGTTTTACATACAATGATTCGGGTTGGTAATTTAGAGCGATCGCTTGATTTTTATAGCAATGTCCTTGGCATGAAGATATTGCGGCGCAAAGATTATCCCGATGGACGCTTTACCCTCGCATTTGTCGGCTATGGCGATGAATCAAGCAATGCGGTAATCGAGTTGACCCATAATTGGGATACTACTGCTTATGATATTGGCACTGGCTACGGTCATATTGCATTGGGTATGGAAAATATTTATGCCGCCTGTGACGCGATTCGCCAAAAAGGTGGCAAAATCAGCCGAGAACCGGGTCCGATGAAGCATGGCACTACTGAGATCGCTTTTGTGGAAGATCCAGATGGTTACAAGATTGAATTAATTCAACTTAAGCCCACAAATTAGACCGGGCCTCAAATTGACTTACAGCGCTTTGCGCTGACATAAAACCCAGAGAAAATTTTAAAAGTGCCGCTTCGCGGCACTTTTAAAATTTTCTCTGTACTACTTGAAGCCTTATTAGGCTGTATTAGCAAAATTAATTGCAAACCTGACTTTACGAGGTTGCTTCCCTACGAGGCGAAACCTCATAAAGTCGGATGACTTATTTTGTACAAGTACCCATAAGCTGAAAAAACTGCACCCCATTAGCCTCGTCATGCGTAGACCCCGATATAATTCTTCTTGGCAATCCAAGCGTAAATCTTGGTTGCGAAATACTTTATTCTTCATTCTGATTGGGTTGCCCTTACTATTACTTTTGGCAGAACTGATCGCAAGAGGCACATTTTTGGCTACAGGCAGTACAAATCAACTTGCCCCTAACAAAAACGTGGCGATCGCCCAATCCTATGCATTTAAGTTGCAGGATACTAACGGTAACAACTATCTTGGAATGCCAGATGCGGGTCGCCTTCAAGTGCGCCGTAGTCCTCTGTTAGGGTATGAACTGATCCCCAGTCAGAGCAGTGAAAATTGGCAAATTAATGATCAAAGCTTCCGTCAAGACTCATCTGTACCCGTCGACAAACCTGCGGCTGAAATTCGGGTGTTTTTGGTAGGTAATTCCACCGCATTTACCTACATGGCGGAAAAAAATCAAAAAGCCTTAGCTTTTAAAATTGAGAAGTTACTCAACGATCGCGTTCGTATTCAAAATAGCAACCCTGAGAAATTTAAGCCTAAGGAAATCCCCTATTTTGCCGATCAAATTGAATTAGCAGGAACATTGCCGCCGCGTATTCGCGATGGTAGTTATCGAGTGATTGCGGCGGCTGTCCCCGGTTATAGTTCTGGCAATGAGCTAGCTCTGTTAGCCCACAAAGTAACGGCTTACAGCCCTAATGCTTTGGTGATTTTTGATGGTTATGAAGATATGCGATCGCCGAGCAATCAGACCGCGCGTGAGATTGGCAACATCGATCAAATGTTGCGTGATCCGATCGCTCAATATAGTCAACATCAGATCCAACAATTTAATAATTGGTCAAATTCATTATATTTAGTCAAAGCTTGGCAAAAATGGATTGCTCCAGCCGACAGCGCTACATTTAGCTCTGAATATCAGATTTTTAATGCTGAACAGTTTAGTAAAGATCCTAAAGAAATTCAAAAACGAGTAGATCGTTATCTTTATAATGTGCGTCAGATGACCAAACTGGCTTCTGAAATCCCGACCTTGGTTGTCCTCCAACCAGAGATCACAGGCAAACAAAAATCGTTGACCAAAGAAGAAGAAGGCATACTTAAATCGTTGGGCAAAGAATATCGCGATCGCGCTGTAAATTCTTATAAAATTACTGAAAAAGTGCTTACTGCTAACTTTCCAAATTCCAAATTCATCAACTTTTATCAGCTATTTCAAGACACCAAACAACAGGCTTTTATTGATCCTATACATTTAACTGAATCGGCTAACGACATCTTGGCTCAAAGGTTATATGAAAATATTGAACGACTATTTTCAGTACAGCCTAGCCAAAACGCTTTAAATAGTGAGATCGCTCCCCCATCTATAAACCCACCGCAGCCTGTGATTGCTCCACCATTACCATCAACTACTAATCCTGTACCGCCAGTCAATCTTTCTAAAATACTTCTTCAAACTGTGAATGGTCAGTAATCAAATAGCGATCAGCCCTTTTGCTATTTTGGTTCAAAGAGTAGTTTTGCTTAGCGAATTTCCGATGTGAACCATTTTAAATTTGTCCCGAACTCAAGTTAAACTGTTATCCAGTGAGTTTGATAGATTTTTAATAGAGTTAAATAAATACTTATGGTAGAACCAATTTTGTCAGGCATTTGCCTTGGTCTTATTTTCATTACCCTCGGCGGACTGTTTTTCGCGGCTTATCAGCAATATCGTAGAGTCTAGAATAAATCTAAAAAAAGAGAGCAAAAAAACGTAATGCGTTTCTTGCTCTCTTTTTTGGGTTTATTCCTCTAATTCTTCAGATTTTTCTAAATATTGGCAGATTTCATTGATTTTCATGCGATAGATATGGGGCCATCCACCATTTGTCTCGATATCGCGAAGCAGATTAAATAACTCATGCCGACTATTTGGTAGAGAGGGTTGAAACAAATCATCTCGAATACGTTTATGAATCTCTTCTAGAATTCGCAATATTTTTAAAAGACTTGCTGAATCATCCCGTTGCAATTGAGCAATGTGCCAAAGGCGATCGCCGATTGACTCAAGCTCAGATAAGTCAGTGACTGGGACAGCAATTTGGGCAACAGTTTGTGACTGTTGCGATTGTTTCTGTGATTGAATTTCTGTTTGTGCCAAGCGAAGTACCCTCGTGCGCGATAATATGATGACTGGAATTTTACAAATTAAGTCTTTGAAGAGCTTAGCTATATGGCTAGTCTAAAGCACCACAAACGCCCTAGCGATCTCAATTTAAAATCCCAAACTAGATCGTATTTTTAACAGCAGTTTAAGATGCGCGAAGCACTGCACATCTTAACCCTAAAATAATACCCGTTAAATTAAGAAGAGGTTATTTATGAAATTTCGTAGTTTTACAAAAGCTATTTTTACATTGTGTGTCAGTTTATGCATGTTAGTCTCCAGTGGACTGTTCGCCAGTAGTGCGATCGCAGGCACTCAAGGCTTGACCTATGCTCAGATCAGAAACACGGGCTTAGCCAATAAATGTCCCGATATCCTCGGATCTTCTCGTGGCGGTCGTAACTTTATTCCCCTAGCTTCAGGACAAATTGCCCAAATTTCTGAGCTTTGCTTAGAGCCAACCTCATTTTTTGTCAAAGAAGAATCTAACAACAAGCGCAAAAAATCTGAGTTTGTAGCAAGTAAGCTATTGACGCGATCGACATCCAGTCTTGACTTTGTAAAAGCAACTGTAACTGGCAATAGCGATGGCAGCCTCAGCCTAGTTGAAACAGATGGTCTAGACTATCAACCTATTACGGTCAAAATGCCTGGTGGCGAGTTGGTGGCGATTCTGTTCACAATCAAAGGCTTTAAGGCGACAACTGCGCCCGGAGTAAATGGGATCACCACTTCGGTTGATTTTATTGGCAAAACTGAGGTTCCTACCTATCGTGGTTCTGGCTTTATCGATCCTAAAGGTCGTGGTTTGGCGATCGGCTATGACTCAGCCGAAGCTCTTCCCGCAAAACGCAACTCTTTTGACAACCGCAGCGTAAAAGATGACTCCACTTCTAAGGGTAATTTCTCTTTGCAAGTCGCTAAGCTTAATGCTGATACTGGTGAATTTGCAGGTACATTCGAGTGTGAACAAACCTCTGACAATGATCTTGGTGGTGTTGAACCCAAAGAAGTTGTCATCCGTGGCATATTTTACGGCAAGGTTAGCGTCTAGTTTTTAGACCAAACTTTTCAAAATAAAAATCCCAAAAAAGAAACGCCCCTAGGGAGCGTTTCTTTTTTGGGATTTATTTCTTGCCGCCGCCTTGGTTTTTAAGACGATAGGTAATCCGCCCTTTGGTAAGGTCATAAGGTGTTAGCTCCACCTTAACGCGATCGCCTGGCAAAATTTTGATATAGTTACGGCGTATTTTACCCGAAATGTGAGCAAGTACGTTAAAGCTATTATCGAGAGTAACTCGAAACATAGCATTAGGAAGGGACTCAGTTACAGTCCCTTCCATTTCAATAGAATCTTCTTTTGACAAACAAACTCTCCAAAATTTAGTATTAGTTCTATATACTTAGGCATTTTCATAAAGCTTTGCTTCGTGAAAATATCAGTGAGGCTATGCAAAGAATTTTTTGATCGTTTCTGTTACTTCTGGCATGGACGGCGTTCCGTCAATTTGAGTAACATTTTTTCCATAAAATTCTAGCAAAGGTTTTGTTTTGGCATTGTACTCTTCTAGCCGATTTTTGATGACCTCCTCAGTGTCATCAACACGCCCTTGCTCGATCGCCCTTGCTTTGAGGCGATCGAGTAAAAACTGATCTGGCACATCCAGATTAACCACCGCATCATAGGGCTGTTTTAGCTCCGTAAGTAGAGTGTCTAGAGCCTCGGCTTGCGCCACAGTACGCGGGAAGCCATCAAGAATCCAACCTACTTGAGTGTCGGGATGTCTCAGGCGTGACTCAATTACTTCAATCACCACAGTATCAGGGACTAATCGACCTGAATCACTAAAAGACTTAACCTTCAGACCTAACTCAGTGCCTTGCTTGATTTCAGCCCGAAAAATATCACCAGGTGCAATTTTAGGAACTTGCCAAGCATCAGCCAAAATTTCACCCTGAGTACCTTTACCTGCACCAGGAGGACCCATCAAAATTACTCTAGGCATTATTGTTTCACCATGCCTTCATAACGTTGAGAAATCACATAGGTTTGGATCTGCTTCGAGGTTTCGATCGCCACACCAACCAAAATCAGCAAGGAAGTTGCACCGATCCCGCTAAAAGTCGATACTCCCGTGGCTTTTTCTAGCGCAGTGGGGATGATGGCAATCCCGCACAGAAATACCGAACCTAGCAGTGTCAATCGATTTACAACCGCACTGATATAATCCGAAGTCGCTTTACCTGGTCGCACAGTGGGGATACTACTACCCATTTTTTTTAGATTTTGCGATAACTCAATGGGATTTAACACCAGTGTTGAGTAAAAGAAGCTAAAACCAAGAATTAGCAGCATATATACAGGAATATGTCCAGCACCACTAGGAGAAATCCAAGTTGCGATCGATACAAACACATCATTACTAATACTCTGACTAAGATAGGCAGGTAAAATCATCACCGATGAAGCAAAAATGATTGGCATCACTCCGCCTTGGTTCAGACGGAGGGGCAAATAAGAAGCTTGCTCTCGATATAGCTTGCGTCCAACTTGGCGACGTGCCGAAATAATGGGAATTCGCCGCGTTCCTTCCTGCACAAACACAATGCCCACGATCATTACTAAGAAGATCACCAGCAGCAAGATCACCCCACCAACCCGCGAGCTATCCTTTTGAGCAAGGGCGATCGTATCACCCAAAGATTTTGGTAAATTAGCCACAATACTAATAAAAATTAGTAGTGAAGCTCCATTGCCAACTCCCTTCTCCGTAATCAATTCCCCAGCCCACATCACAAACATTGAACCTGCGGCAAGCGCCACTGTTGTTTGGAAAATAAAGCTTGAAAAAATTACCCTGCCATCACCAATCGTGATCCAGTTAGAGCTTGTCTCTGAAAGCACGCCAGAGTTTTGCACCCAAACTCCTAAGCCCCAGCTTTGAATCATCGCCCATACAAACGCCACATAACGAGTGTACTGAGAGATTTTTCTTCTACCCGCTTCACCTTCATTTTTTTGAAGATTTTCCAAAGTTGGTAACGCCGAGGTCATCAATTGCATGATGATTGAGGCATTGATAAATGGCAAAATGCCAAGGGCAAAAATACCAAGTAGCGACAGTCCGCCACCAGAGAAAATATCTAGGAAGTTGACTACCGCATTATTTCTGACAATTTCTGTGAATCGCAGGCGATCGACCCCTGGTAATGGCAAATAAATCCCAAGTCTAACTAATATTAAAACGCCAACAGTGACCAACAAACGCCCACGCAATCCTGCGGCTTGAGCCATTTGCATAAAGGTTTCTTGTGCTGTTGGGTTCTTTCCTTTACTGACAACCATAACTGCACTTACCTCAAAGCTAGTGATTATGAGTTGGGCGATCGCCCAACAAAAAATTAATCGATATTCAGATATTGTAAAGCGATGTCGAGTAACAAGGGACTTAAGCCCTTTGTCTAGACTTTAAAACCAAGAATTAAACCCAAAAAAGAGAATATGTGGCGAAGCGCTAGGCACTCCGCCACATATTCTCTTTTAATTAGGCTGCGACTTCAACAGTGCCGCCAGCCGCTTCGATTTTAGCTTTAGCAGATGCGGTAATCGAATGAGCGTGAACATTCAGCGCTACACTAATTTCGCCTCTTCCTAACACCCGCAATACACCATCATTCTGGGTAATGATACCTGCGTCCATTAGAGACTCAAGGCTTACTACCGTGCCACTAGGTAAACCACTTAATTGATCCAAATTAACAATTGTGAAATGCTTAGGATTAACAATTGTAAAGTGCTTAAGTTTTGGTACTCGTCTGTAAAGTGGAATTTGACCACCTTCAAAACCAGGGCGGGTGGGACGACCTGAACGAGATTTTTGACCACGCATACCAAATCCACCGCTAGCACCTTGCCCTGCGGCAATTCCACGTCCAATTCGACGCTTCCGATGCTGTGAGCCTTCTTGAGGCTGAAGATCGTCAATTCTCATAGTTTTTCCTAGGTGATGACTATTTTTTAAAATCCCTGCTTTGCAGGGATTTTAAAAGTTATTAGTTAAATAACTGTTCAAGGGTAATACCGCGCGATCTGGCAACTTCACCAAAAGTACGCAGTGTTGAAAGTGCATTAATTGCCGCGCGAGCATTGTTGAGAGGGCTGCTAGAACCAAGTTGCTTCGCCAAAATATTTTTGACACCGGCAAGCTCAAGTACCGTTCTAACCGCTCCACCAGCAATTACCCCAGTACCTGGAGATGCAGGGCGGATCATTACCTTAGCGCCGCCGCCAATACCATTGGTAGGATGGGGGATGGAATTGCTCTTGGTCAAAGGTACGTCGATCGCGTGCTTTCTCGCATCGGCGACACCTTTTTTAACGGCGTTGATCACGTCGGCAGCTTTGCCAACACCAACACCGACTTGTCCTTTCTCATTACCAACGACCACGATCGCTCGGAAGCTGAGTTTTTTACCACCCTTAACAACCTTGGTTACGCGCCGAATTTGGACGACACGTTCTTGCCATTCAGATTCTTTTTCAGTACGAGCGCGATCGTTTTTCTTACCTTCGCGCTTGCCCTTGCGTTTTTCATCACGGTTTTCGCCTTCGCCACCGCCGCCTTCACGACCAGCACCTGGTCTGGATTCTCTATTTTTAGCCATATTTGTTTCTATCTACTGATTCATTGCTGGATGATTCGATGCGTTAGAAATCTAGCCCTGCTTCGCGGGCAGCTTCAGCGAGAGCTTGGACTCTTCCATGGTAGAGGTTTCCGCCACGGTCGAACACAACTTTGGTAATTCCTTGGGCGATCGCTCTTTCGGCAATCAAAGCCCCAACTTTAGCCGAAGCTTCAGAGTTAGCGGTAGAGCTACTGCTTTCCCGGATATCTGATTCGAGGCTAGATGCTGCGACTAGAGTATGCTGAGCCACATCATCAATCACTTGCGCCACAATATGATTGTTAGAGCGATAAATGGATAGACGAGGGCGATCGGGAGTACCTGTGACTCCTTTGCGAACTCGCTTATGGCGGCTTATGGTTGCTTGTCTACGACTGACATTCATAATTTCTTTACCTTACTTTTTACCAGTCTTACCAGCCTTACGTCTGACAAATTCACCGAGGTAACGAATACCCTTACCTTTGTAAACTTCTGGCGGACGCACAGCGCGAATCTTGGCGGCTAAGTTCCCGACAACTTCTTTGTCAATGCCATTAATCACAATAAATGTGCCTTGATTGACTTTCTTACCAGCCGCATCTTCGACTCCGAGCGAAACTCCTTCAGGAGGCACAATGTCAACGGTGTGGCTGTAGCCAACGGTGAGAACAATATTGCTACCAGTCATGTTGGCCCGATAACCAACCCCTTGGATTTCTAAGCGGCGTTCAAAGCCGTTTGATACACCTTCAACCATGTTGGCAACAAGGGTACGAAAAAGACCATGTTGCTGCCGCGCAGGGCGCGAATCGCTAGTGGGATTAACAACCAAGTTGCTTTCTTCTTGAAGGACTTTTACAGTGATAGGGAGCAAACGCTTTAGTTCGCCCTTAGGTCCTTTCACTGTCACTTCTTGCCCTAAGATGGACACCGCAACCTTAGGGGGAAGGGGGATAGGACGTTTTCCGATACGAGACATATCTGTTTTCCGTTGCTTGTGATGTTGTTTGCTGAATTACCAGATATAGCAAAGGACTTCACCGCCGACTCCCTGCTTACGGGCTTCGCGATCGGTCATGATGCCTCTAGATGTGGAAATAATGGCAACGCCAATTCCACCCAGTACACGAGGTAGTTCTTTGGAGTTTGAGTAAACCCGTAAACCAGGTTTGCTAACGCGCTTGAGGCGTTTGATAATTGATTGACGATTTTTGCCTTCATATTTGAGAGCAACAACCAATGCGCGATCAATATTTTCGCCAGTTTCTTCAAAATCTGCGATGAAACCTTCTTGTTTCATCACTCGGGCGATGCTCAACGTCATTCTTGTGGCAGGAATGGAAGTTGTTTGGTGCTTTGCAAGTGTTGCATTGCGAATGCGGGTCAGCATGTCCGAGATGGTGTCGTTGGTAGCCATCCTTATCTCCTAAATTCGATCTACTTATGATTCTCTAAAGGGCATACCAACTGCTTTCAGGAGCGCACGTCCTTCTTCGTCCGTGTTGGCAGTGGTGATGAT
Source organism: Cyanobacteria bacterium SOY_65_metabat_81 (assembly GCA_031412945.1). Taxonomy (GTDB): domain Bacteria; phylum Cyanobacteriota; class Cyanobacteriia; order Pseudanabaenales; family Pseudanabaenaceae; genus Pseudanabaena. The sequence continues at coordinate 56,794 of JANODY010000030.1, read as the reverse complement.
GGAAATATCAAGCCCCCGAATTTGCTCAATACTGTCGTAGCTGATTTCGGGGAAGATAAGTTGCTCACGCACACCGAGGGTATAGTTGCCGCGTCCATCAAAACTCTTAGGGCTAACACCGCGAAAGTCACGGATGCGCGGCAATGAAAAGTTGATCAAACGATCCAAGAAGTTGTTCATCTTGTCACGGCGCAGAGTGACCACCATACCGACGGGCATTCCTTGACGCAATTTGAAACCAGCGATCGCTTTTTTGGCTCTAGTTACGACGGGCTTTTGACCAGCGATCGTCGCAATTTCGATTAAAGAAGCTTCGAGGGACTTCGCGTTCTGAGCGGCTTCGCCCAGACCACGATTGATCACCACTTTTTCAAATGTGGGAACTTGATGAATGTTGGTGTACTTGAACTGCTCCATCAATTTAGGAACAGCCTGATTTCTATAGACTTCGGTGAACTTTGTCAGCATTTTATCTTCCTCGATGGGTTTTCCTGGGCTTGGTCAGGGCTTAATCAGGTGTGTAGAACTATTTTTTGTCAGTTTGGACTGCATCAATGATTTCGCCAGTTTTTTTCAACATTCTGACTTTCTTGCCATCATCCGTAAAGGTATAGCAAGAACGGCTAGCGGTCTTTTCCTTTTCGGAGTACAACAAAACTTTGGAACTGTGAATCGGGAACTCACGAGTAATCATCTGTCCAGACTCGCCATCAGCTTGGGGTTTAATATGCTTAGTCTTCATATTCACGCCTTCAACGATGATGGTGCTGTCCTTGGGGAAAACTTGCAGAACCTTAGCAACAGTTCCCTTAGAACTTCCTGACATGACCTGAACCACGTCATCTTTTTGGACATGAACCTTAAATGAATTGCGGTTTCCGCGATATTTAGGTTTGGGCTTAAACGGCATTACAGTACCTCTGGCGCTAGGGATATAATTTTGGTAAAGTTTTTATCCCGCAGTTCCCTTGCAACTGGACCAAATACGCGCGTTCCCTTAGGATTGCCGTCTTGGTTGATAATTACAGCCGCATTGTCGTCAAAACGAATTCTCATGCCGCTATCACGGTTGATGGAGCTACGAGTACGCACAATCACGGCGCGGACAACATCAGACTTTTTGACTGGCATATTTGGTGCAGCGTCTTTGACCGTGGCGATAATCACATCACCAACTCCGCCAAAAGCGCGATTACCACCAGCCAAGACGCGGATACAGAGTAGTTTTTTAGCTCCACTGTTATCCGCCACATTTAAATAAGACTCTTGTTGAATCATGGCTTATGCTTCCGAGCTAGTTGAGAGAACCTCGACAACTTCCCACCGCTTTGTGCGACTAAGGGGGCGGGTTTCCCGAATTTTGACGCGATCGCCTTCACGGGTTTTGTCTTCTTCATCATGGGCTTTAAACTTAGTCGTTTTGACCACGATCTTTCCATATTTAGGGTGGGAAGTACGGCTTTCGACCGCAACTACCACTGTCTTTTGCATTTTATCGCTGACGACAACGCCAACTTTTTCTTTTACTGCCATTGCTAAAACTCCTGTGTCTTTACTCTTAAGTTTTTTGGATCTGCTTTTAGATAGCTTTCCTAAGCTCTAGACTGGCGTTCGCGCTCGACAGTCATCAGTTGAGACAGACGATGCTTAGCATGTTGGAACTGATGGGGTTGGACAGGTTGTCTAGTCGCCTGCTTAAAACGCAGATCGAATAGCTCTTTCTTGACGGTCAAGATTTGAGCTTGCAACTCATCATCAGATAACTCTCTAGTTTCTTGGACTTTCGGGAGTGCCATATTTTTACTCCTTGTCGCGAATAATAAAGCTGGTTTTGATTGGCATTTTAGATGCAGCAAGACGAATTGCTTCTCTTGCGATTTCTTCAGTCACGCCAGCAACCTCAAACATGATGCGACCGGGCTTGACGACACACACCCAAAACTCTGGAGCGCCTTTACCAGAACCCATACGGGTTTCAGCAGGACGCATGGTTACGGGCTTGTCAGGGAAAATGCGAATCCAGATCTTGCCACCGCGACGAATGAATCGGTTCATGGCACGTCTGGCAGCTTCAATCTGGCGAGCGGTGATCCAAGAAGGCTCTAAAGCCTGCATGGCGTAATCACCAAAGTTGATTTCGGCTCCGCGGGTCGCAGGTCCAGCCATCCGACCGCGTTGCTGCTTACGAAATTTTGTACGTTTAGGACTTAACATGGTTCAAAACTCAAGGGTGACAGAAATTTATCCTTCAGCGCTAGAACGATCCTCAAACTGAGGACGACGTTGCTGGCGACGACGGGGCTGGGCGGCTGGAGCAGGGGCTTCTTCGCCTTCAATGATTTCGCCTTTAAAGATCCAGACTTTGATGCCGATGACACCGTAAATAGTTCTGGAGGTTTTGTAGCTGTAGTCAATGTCCGCACGCAACGTATGCAGGGGAACACGACCTTCGCGTACCCATTCGGTTCTGGCAATTTCAGCGCCGTTTAGACGACCACTGATCTGCACTTTAATTCCTTCGATACCTGCACGCTGCGCTCTTTGAATAGCTTGACGAACAACCCGACGGAAGGAAACCCGACGTTCGATTTGTTGAGCGATGTATTCAGCGATGAGAGGCGCTTCCGCATCAACTCTGGTTACTTCGGTGACGTTGATCCGAACTTGGCTGGTACCAGTCTTCTTGATAGAACCATCATGTTCGAGGTGCTTAACAAGTCCGAGGCGTAACTGCTCGATGCCAGCGCCACCACGACCAACGACAACACCTGGACGCGCAGTGCGGATTTCGAGGTCAACTTGATCAGCTTTGCGATCGATCAGAATCTCGGCAATACCTGCATTACTGAGAGTCTTTTCAATAAACTTACGAATTTTGTGATCTTCTTCAGCCAAGATGCCGTAGCGATTTACATCAGCAAACCAGCGAGAGAGGTGAGACTTGGTGATGCCGAGGCGTAACCCTGTTGGGTGAATCTTCTGACCCATACCTATTCTTCCTCCAATGGTTTGACGGTGATCGTAATGTGGCAGGTGGGCTTAAGAATTTGGTAAGCACGACCTTGAGCGCGAGGACGGAAGCGTTTGAGGCTAGGTCCCATATCGGCATAGGCTTGACCAATTACCAATGAGGCAGGATTAAGCCCTGCGTTATGTTCAGCGTTAGCGACTGCGGAACGCAATACTTTAGTAATCGGTTCGCAGGAGCGGTAAGGCATGAATTCGAGAATCATCAATGCTTCGCGGTAGCTACGACCACGGATTTGGTCTAGTACTCGGCGCACTTTGTGGGGTGACATCCGAATATATTTGGCTACGGCAGGGATTTCGTTTTGAGCGAGGATCATTTTTAACTACCTGTCTACCTATCTCTTGGCTTTTTTGTCGCTCTTGGCATGACCACGGAAGGTGCGGGTAGGGGCAAACTCACCGAGTTTGTGTCCTACCATTTGCTCCGTGACATATACAGGAACATGCTGTTTTCCGTTGTGACAGGCAATGGTATGCCCAATCATTTGGGGAAGAATGGTGGAAGCGCGAGACCATGTTTTGATGACTTGCTTTTCGCCTTTGGCGTTGAGCTTTTCAATTTTGGTCAATAAGTGATCGGCAACAAAGGGTCCTTTTTTTAGCGATCGCGTCATAATCTGTACTCTCCGTACTTTTTAATTCTTAAAATGCTTAGGGTTGAGATGCTCAGGATATAATCCTTAAGCATTACGTCCGCCCTTACCACGCTTCGAGGACTTGCGACGGCGACGAACAATCAGGGCATTGCTGAGCTTCTTCTTCTTGCGAGTCTTGTAGCCCAATGTGGGTTTACCCCAAGGCGTAACAGGTCCACTGCGTCCGATCGGAGCGCAACCTTCTCCACCACCATGAGGGTGATCGATGGGGTTCATCGCCATACCTCTGACTTTGGGACGGCGGTTGAGCCAACGGCTACGACCAGCTTTACCAAGACTGATGTTGCTGTGATCGAGGTTGCCAACTTGTCCGATGGTTGCAAAGCAGTCTTTGCGAATCAGGCGAACTTCGCTAGAAGGAAGTTTTAGAGTGACGAAATCACCTTCTTTAGCGGCGATTTGAGCGCCAGCACCTGCCGATCGCACGATTTGACCACCCTTACCAGGAGTCATTTCGACATTATGAACGATTGTACCTAGGGGGATGTTTGACAAAGGCATCGCATTGCCGATTTCAAAAGGTATGCCTGTTAGCCCTGCTTGGATTTTGTTGCCAACTGCAATACCTTTAGGGCTGAGGATATAGCGCTTTTCGCCATCTTCATATTGCAACAGCGCGATTCGTGAAGTGCGGTTGGGATCGTACTCGATCGCAATTACTTCAGCGATCATGTCACGTTTGTTACGTTTGAAATCGATGATCCGATATAAGCGCTTGTGACCACCGCCACGTCTACGACTGGTGATGACACCACGGTTGTTGCGACCACGCTTGCGGTGGACGTGAGTGGTTAAAGACTTTTCGGGTTCTGATTTAGTGATTTCCGCGAAGTCCGAGACAACGGTTTGTCTGGTACTTGCGGTATACGGTTTATATGCACGAACGCCCATAATTGTCTTCTGATGTTGTTTTTAAAACTATTACTTATACATCTGGGAATAAATCGATTTTGCTGCCTTCAGCGAGGGTGACGATCGCTCTTTTAATTTGAGCGCGTTTACCTGCAAACTTACCAACTCGTCGCGCCGATGCGGGTGGGTTGTGGGTGTTTACTTTCTTGACTGTGACTGAGAAAAGGCTCTCAATGGCAGCTCTGATTTCAGGCTTAGTAGCATCGTGAACAACATCAAATGTGTATTTGTTGTTTTCTAGTTGTCTGGTTGCCTTTTCATTGAGCAGAGGGCGGCGAATGATGTCGGGCAAGCGACGGGGATCAAAACTGGTAGGGATCTTAGCCATGATTTTTTGTTTCTTTTACTTAGAGGCAATTATTCTGCTTCTTCGACCACGGTTACGATCGTTGTCGCTAACTTGGCATCGCCACCATAAACTTCGTGAATCTTGGCGATCGCTGAGCGAGTTGCCACGATTTTGTGAGCGTTAACAATGTCAAAAATGTTGAGCTGATCGGCGGCAATCAATTGCACTTTCTCAATGTTACGAGCCGACAAAACTATATTTTGTTCTTTGCGATCGGTGATGATGAGGGTCTTGCTACCCAAGATCACGCCCCACCGTTCCAGCGCTTGACACAATTCTTTAGTTTTGGGTTGAGCCAAATTGATGGCAAAATCTTCAACTACGATCAGGTCAGACAAACGACTGGTGAATGCGGTGCGGAGAGCCAATCGGCGCTCTTTACGATTCATTTTAGTGTCATAATCTCTGGGCTTCGGTCCAAACATGACCCCACCACCACGGGTAAGTGGAGATCTTGTCGAACCTTGACGGGCGCGACCTGTCCCCTTCTGCTTGAAAGGCTTACGGCCACCACCACGGACTTCTGCGCGAGTTTTGGTACATGCAGTGCCTTGGCGGGCGTTGGCTAGCTGTCTGACAAGGGCGCGGTGAACTAAACCTTTAGCTGTCGCCTCTTTGGCAACCCGCAACTCAAGATTTATTTCGCCAACCTCGTTCCCTGTCCAATCTTTTACTATAGGCATAACTTAAAATCTCTCGAACTCACGAACAAACTACTTAGTTCTTACTTAGCCTTGCCGATAATCACGGTAGGAATCACGTTAATCAATGCACCAGGCTTGCCTGGAACTGCTCCTTTAATTAGCAGTACGTTGTTCGCTGCATCAACTTTGATGATGATCAGTTTCTTTACGGTGATTTGCTTACCGCCAAGACGACCAGCCATGCGTTTACCGGGGTATACGCGACCGGGAGTTGTACCTGCTCCAGTCGAACCGGGTTGTCTGTGGTTTTTAGAACCGTGAGCCATCGGACCGCGAGCAAAGTTGTGGCGTTTTTGGTAACCAGCGAAACCTTTACCAATGCTAGTTCCAATCACGTCAACGATGTCGCCATCCTTGAATTGACTTACATCTAGAGTCTGTCCAATGCTGTAGTCACTTACGCTATCGAGGCGATATTCACGCAAATGTTTTACAGGTTCAGAACCTGACACTTTTAAATGTCCTAGTTCTGGTTTGGACAGTAATTTTTCGCGGGTCTTGCCGTAGCCAATTTGAATAGCTTGATAGCCTTCTTTGGTGGCGGTTTTGACTTGGGTAACTGTGCAGGGACCTGCGTGGACAACTGTTACAGGAACAGCGTTGCCAATCGAATCGAATACTTGGGTCATCCCAAGTTTTGTGCCGAGAATTCCGACAGTCATTAAAATTAGCTCCGCTTGCTTGCAGATTTTTGACAGGCTCAAAAGAGATCGGTTTCGATCTTGGTAAGAAGTATTTGTTTTGAAGACTGGTTAAGGCACTTCGAGACGACTTACGAAAGATGTCTAGTCAAATCACTAGACGTGAGAAACTCAATCTCTTGGGTTGGTTGTTATAGATGAAAGATTTTTGAATATATCTACTTTTCTATACCAAGGCGTGACTCAGACTTAAGTAACTGCAAGACGAGGCTTGTTTTTTCTTAGTTTCTGTTTTTAGTCACGATTAGCAATCATAACCCTATGCGGGATATTTTGTCTATAGTTTTTGCAAAAAAGTTTATTATTCGTAATTACTTTTTCACGGCAAAGATTATTTCCAGTTTTATAGATTCGTGATCGCCATATGCACAGGGTACGATGATAAATAGCAGGAATAATTAATCGTAGGGAAAAAGATTTGTCCCAGAAAATTATAAATATTTCTTGTTACTTTTTGGATAAGCAGATTTAGACTTGGAAAGCGGAAAATGGACATAAATCAAGGTATTGAAGTTTCTGAACCAGTTAGTCACACGAATTGCGATCGCGAACAGATTCATTTACTGGGGCATGTCCAACCGCACGGCGTTTTGATTGTAATCAACGAATTGGAATTGACAATCGTTCAAATTAGCGAAAACACGATTCCATTTTTTAATCTCCCCGCTAGCTCGTTTATTAATCAATCCTTAGGCGTTTTATTTGAACAATCTCAAATAGACATTTTATTAATATCTTTTCTTTCCCAGCAAGATTTAGAAGTGTCTAATCCAATTAAGCTAACTGCTCAAGTCCAGAAAAAGAAGTATTTATTCCAAGGAGTAATGCATCGCTCTGATGGATTGCTGATATTAGAGTTAGAACCTTTCTCGAAGAATGCTGACTCCAATATAGGCTTTTACCATTTAGCAAAATCGGCGGCAGCCAATATCAGAAAAGCTGAAAATTTTGTAGAAATGTCTAATTCATTAGCTCAGCAAGTCCGTAAAATAACTCGACTCGATCGCGTCATGATTTATCGATTTGAGCCAGATGATAGCGGTATTGTCATTGCTGAGGCTAAGGATGAGCATGTAGAATCCTTTCTGGGATTGCATTTTCCCTCTGCTGATATTCCTGAGCTCGCACGGAAGCTTTACTACAAAAGCTGGCTGCGTCAAATTGTTGATGTAAACTCTCAGCCCGTTCCAATCATTCCACTCAATAATCCCTTTACTCAAGCACCTATCGATCTAAGTTTCAGTACTTTGAGAAGTGTTTCGCGAAATCATATCAAGTATTTACAGAGGATGGGAGTTGCTGCTTCTTTCAGTATCTCTTTGATTAATGAAGGTCGTCTATGGGGCTTGATTGCTTGTCATGGCTTTTCGCCTCGATATATTGACTATGAAACTAGGAAAGTTTGTGAGTTTCTAGGTCAAATAATGTCTATTGAAATCGTCAATAAACATGAACAAGAGTTTAAAAAGGCTCAAGAAAAAACAAAGATTATTCAAGCTAAATTAAAATCTAGTATCCTCAAAGCGAATCAATCAATTAACCATCTACTTTTCCAAGACAAAGAGGATCTGTTGAATTTGGTTAATGCTCAGGGGGTGGTCATCTGTTTAGACAATCATATTTCTGATATTGGAAAAGTCCCTTCCAAAGAGATCGTCAGATCATTAATTTCATGGCTAGCAAGCAAAGAGCAAGATGTTTTTGATACTAATTGTTTGAGTCAGCACTATCCTGAAGCGATCGCCATTAAAGATATCGCCAGTGGGTTATTAGCGATTTCTATTGCGCTCGATCACACTTCCTATCATATTATTTGGTTTCGCGGTGAAGTTATCCAAACTATCAATTGGGCTGGTGATCCCAGTAAGTTATCTCTTGATGATGAGTTTGATCTATCGCCACAGAGATCCTTTGATCTGTGGAAAGAAACTGTCAAAGAGAAATCTTTGCTTTGGAATAAAGTAGAAATTGAAGCAGCTATGGAATTGAGAAGTATGCTCATGCTGGCCGCTTTAGAATTTTCGCAACAATTGCTGAAGACAGAAGCAGAACGCTCTCAAGTTGCTAGTCAAGCTAAAAGTAATTTCTTAGCGCGGATGAGTCATGAATTGCGGACTCCTCTCAATGCAATTTTGGGATGCACTCAACTGATGCATTATGAGAGTTCTTTAACTGAGGTACTTGGGGAATATGTGAATATTATTGGTCATAGCAGTGAACATTTATTGAACTTAATTGATGATGTTTTGGAAGTATCTAAGATCGAAGCGGGGAAAGTGCTTCTTAATGAAACGGAGTTTGACTTTTACCTGTTTCTAAATGGACTGGAAGAGATGATGCAGCTTAGAGCCAAGGGTAAAAAATTACAGCTAATGTTTGCCATTAATCCCATTTGTCCTCAGTACATCAAAGCTGATGAGCGTAAAATTCGTCAAATTTTGTTAAATCTGCTAGGCAATGCGATCAAATTTACAAATAAAGGCTATGTGATTCTGCGTGTTTCCTTGTTGAGTCCCGAAGTATTGCCTTCAAAGGTAATTATTCACTTTGAGATAGAAGACACTGGGAAAGGGATTGCACCAGAAGAAACTGATGAATTATTTGAAGCTTTTGTGCAGACAGCTTCGGGAAGAGAATCGCAAACGGGAACAGGTTTAGGATTAGTGATTAGTCAGCAATTTGCTCATTTCATGGGTGCTAATATTACTGTAAATAGCACGTTGAATAAAGGTTCGACTTTTCAGTTTGATCTTCCTGTTGAGCAATTAAGCAAGCTATCTAATCTATCTAATGAAGAGATAGAATCAGATCGAAATATAAGTGTTGAGCAACCTGCGGTAGTGATTGTAGAAGAGGTGCATAAGGAAGAAAAACAAGATACTTCCACTTCTTTACGAATTTTATTAGTTGAAGATAATGCTTTTAATCAGATGATTGCTTTGAGGCTTTTGGCAAAACTTGGTTATCAAGCAGATTGTGCAGTCAATGGACTAGAGGTGTTGAAAGCCCTAGAGATTAAAACCTATGATTTAATCTTTATGGATTTACAGATGCCTGAGATGGATGGATTGGAAGCAACTCGGCGAATTCGGCTAGCTGAGAAAGAGACATCATCAATTAACAGGATTAAAATCGTCGCGATGACGGCTAATGCTATGGCAGAAGATCGGGAGAACTGTATTTTAGTTGGGATGGATGATTTTATAAGCAAGCCTATACGGACAGAAAATCTTACTGCTGTTTTAAATAAGTTTAGTTAGGATTGCAAATACACGATTTTTAGGCGCGATTTTTCGTGTCAAGCTCCGATCGCGATCGCGAGCCATTTTTGAGATTTGACGAGTCGCCATAGGGTGATGCCGATCGCCCATGAGATCATTGCAGCTAATGGCACAAATAGGATGCCGCCAATTATTTCTAGTGGGGCGATCGCCCTTAACACCCAGACATGAACTAGATAGGTCGTAAAACTTGCGTTCGAGAAAATTTTAAGATTAGTTGAGAGAGCTTGGTTTGCCCAAGCAATTTTGGCTTTTGAATATTGCCAAGAGATTGACCATAACAAAAATGTCAAAGTTAATACAACTACGGTCGGACGGGTATAGTGTCCAACGGCTTCAGCCGAATTTTTAAGTATTGCCATCCAATAAAATTCGCTGAGTTCTAAACTTGCGGCGATCGCGAACAAATATCCCCATGCAGGCGATCGCCATTTTGTGACTAACTGATTAATCCATCCTTGATCTTTAGCTAACCAAATGCCAATTTGAAAATATGTTAGCCAGTAAATAATATGATTTCCGTCGGGCAAGGATATAGCAGTATTTGAGAACCAGTCAAACATTGCCGATGACCATTGCACGGTAAACAGCGCAAATGTGATGATCAATAATAGATATAAATTTTTAGCCATGAAATTAATACCGCGTAGGAATGGATAGACTACATAGCATTGCAAAATAATTCCTAAAAAGTAAAGATGATAATCGCCCATACCTGTGGCGATCGCTTGCGAGATTTGCGCTACTTGTCCAGACCAATCTACGGCTAGAAATTGCGATCGCCCAACGACATTAAGTAAACTAAATAGCAAATACGGCGGGATGATTCGCCATAGTCGGCGTTGGATAAAGATTTTTACATCAAAAGGTCGGGTTTCTTCGGATTTGGCTAGGGCAAAACCCGATAAAATCACGAATATTGGGACAGTGAAGCGCCCAACCTGATTGATAAATGTGGCGACAAAAATTTCAGGGTTGAGGGTAGTTGTATCATTCACCCCAAACCACCAATGATGGGATGCGTGAATGCCAATCACGATCGTTGTGGCGATCGCCCTTAATAAGTCAGATAGTTCCCAAGTCATTTTTTATTTTCGGGATTTTTAAATCTCCCTGCTCAATACTTTTTAAGAGATCCGCCATACCTTCTTTGCCACTTATCTGCACGGTGCGTAATATATGCAAACTGTCTTCTAGCAAGCTTTCCACATCAATGGATTGATATTCAGGAAGATAGACGGGTAATCGACTTGTGCCTTCACCTAAGAGAATGGCGGCTCCGTGCCAGTTTTGATTTTTAAGGTGATATAGCCCCACCGCAATTTGTAAGATGCCTTGATAAAAAGCGCGATCGCTTTGCAGTGCATTATGCCAAATTTCTTCTAGAGCATCGTGACAGGCATAATATTCTTCGTTGTTAAATAGCGCGATCGCCTCTTCAAATTCTAGACTAACCATTTGCTAGTACATCGGCGATCGCTTGTTTTTGCTCGGCATCATATCCCCATTTTTTATAAAAATCTGCATATTTTCCAGTATCCGAAATTGCCGAGTTTTGCATTTGAGCAGCTATTTCGCGAACTTCGGCTAGATCCACTTTGTCAATTAATAGGGCTGTTCGCTTGGCAACGCGATCGGAACCTTGAGCTTGCTCTATATTTCCTGCGCGTCGATGGGCGATCGCCATAGCAGTGGACATGGCAAGATTTTTAACAAGGAGTTCGGCGATCGCCTTGGGGTCAGATTGCAAAGCTCGAATAACTCCAGCACTAGGCTCGTCAGCTAATCGCCATTCACCTGTCAAGAAGCAGACAAAAAATCCTCGCGCTCCATTTGAGCTTTGGATGAGTGTCAAAATTTCTATTTCTAGCTGTGCGTCGTTTAATTCATGTGAGTCATGACGCGAAATTAAAGCTTCGGTATAGGCGATCGCCTCTTCAAAGGTTATATTTTTCAAAATCTTTTAGTTTTTTGGTTTAAGTAATGTGATCTAAGCAATGATTTGGTAAAAAAGCTGTCCAACCATTGTCTAACTTGATCCGACAACTAACACTGATTACTTGCTCAACCACACCTTTGTGATTAGCGTACTGTTGACGGTTGGCATTTACACAGACGCGATCGCCAACTTTAAAAGTCTTATTTAAAGCTTTGCTTTCGGCGGCGGCTTCTTGCTTTTTATCTGAAAATTTAGGAATGGCAGCTTTTTTGAGGGTTGGCACAGAATGAAAAGTTAGTGAAGCTGCTTGCTGTCCATTTACCTGATAGTTGTATCCACGTCCTTGAATGAGCTGCATACTGCCAATTTGGATATTGGCAAGATAATCGACAAAGCGATCGACAGATATTTCCATGATTTCGGCAATATCTTCAAACATGACAGGATAACTCCAATAGTTTTCGCCAACTTGCAAGTCGGCTAATTCTTTCCATGCTTCAAATAGTTTTTGACTAAATTGCAATGCGAGATCATTGGGGCGATCGCTATTTGAATTGGCGACAGAATTTTTAGCCTTACTGGGGTCAAGATTTTCTAGTGTTTTTAGCAGCTTTTGAGCAGCGCGATCATTTGTCTCGGCTCTCACACGGAGATATTCGAGAATCTGCTCAAACAAAGATTCGCTAACATTAACAGACATAAAACTACCCACACTAACCGCATCTAAATTAACATCAATTTGCCTACGATCTCTATGTTTATGATTGCCAATTTCGGGGTAATGGCTCATTACAAAGCTGATGAATCTCTGTGATGCGGGCAAATAACCAAGGATAGTCGCGGCGATAGGACGGGATTAAGCCCAGTGGAGACAGTAACGCTGCCGCCGTCAAATCGGCAACACTAAAGCGATCGCCGATCAAATAGCCGTCTTGCCAAAACTCACCTAACAGGGCGATCGCATCTGCAATTTTTTGAGCCGCAATTTTTGCCGATCGCGCATTAATGCCATATTGCGATCGGACAATGGCAATGACGATCTGGCTCATCAAAGATGGATCAATCTGTTTACCCTCATTAGCTCGAAACTGATAATAAACAAATCGCGCTGCCGTACCAATTGATTCATCAAAATATTCTTCTAAACGCAATGCTTCTTTCTGTTGATCAGAGTTTGCGAAGTAAAGCGGTGGATCGGGTTGATAAGCTTCTAGAAAACAAATAATTTCGGTAGAGTCAGCAACTACGGCTGGGCAGTTTTTTAATTGTGGCAACAGCACAGGCACGGTGGTTGCGCCTGAAAGTGGTTTAACACGGAGAATATGTAGGGCGGGGGTAAGGTTTTCAACCCGATAAGCGATTTGCTTATAGCCGAGGGCTAGCCTAGCTTTTCGGCAATAGTGAGAAGTACTAAACTGTAATAAAAGCATTTTCTCTAAGTTAATTTTCAAAGGCGGATCATTGGCAAGTAGAGGCTATCACAAAAATGTTAGCATCATGATTTATAAAAATAAAATAAAGGCAAAAATAAAAGCAACCTCGTAGGGGTTGAGCATTTGCGCCAAGGCTTTTATATTCTCCACCCCAATCTCAAAACGCAAATGCTCAACCCTTTTTGCTTTTATCGATAAATTGTCCCTGCGTGGCAAGTTTAGGGCAGAGCATTCCCAAATCAAAGCAATCTAAAAAATCATGGATTTCTGCGGGAATGCTCTGCCCCTACATGGGTATCGTCTGAAGCGCGAATAAATCATGATACTAACCATTAATCCTCCGAGCTTAAGCATAATGTCAATGACTATACTTATTGTTGCGATAAGTATGGTATAGTCGCATCTAAATTTTTCACGGTCTTCGGTGCTGCCGCCTATGCAAGCCAATCCAGTCTTTAAACCTAAAACTTCTCAATCTGGTTATCAGGCTTCAGTACCTGTGACTGTATACCGAGAATTGGCTGCGGAGTTGCAGTCTGCTCAAGCAAAGCTGTCTTTTTTTCAGTTGCAAAATGATCAGCTTACTAAGCAAAATCACATGCTGCTCCAAGAGTTTGAGGCGATCGCCCAATCAACAGATCGAGTTCAGGCGATTTTGTCACAGTCAAATTTACCCGACTCCAAGCTAAGCGATGTTTTAGCAGGTATCCGCGCATCTTCACAAGTTAATGCTGCGCCCCCTAAACATAATCCTCAACCTCAAGGTCGTCCCCCTGCGGCTAAACCTCGCCCCACCGAAAAGCCCTCAACACAGTCTAGTCCGCGCAAAACCTCTGTACAGCAAACATCTAGTGCGATTCAAGAAGCAATTTCTAGAGCTAGGCAACTTGCCACTGAGTCCGCGCCTCAGCTCGCTAATGAGCCGATTGTCGGTGAAACACTTTATTACGATAGTTCGTTTGCAACTTTTGATGCGCCAGCACCGACCCCAAAAACGCCGATCAAGCTAGAAATCCGTGAGGAAGTATCTTCTCGTCAGCTTCGTAGTGAGTCTATAGAAGATCAAAGAGAATCAACTGGCTTGAGTGGTTGGGTATTGACACTCACCATTGTGGCGATCGTCCTGACCTCATTTGGCGCTGGCTATTTGCTAATGCGTCCATTTGTGAAATAACGCCCATATGGAAAGAGCCTACTGGCTAGCATGGTCGCAAATACGCGGCATTGGACCCGTTTTAATCAAGCGCATTTATCAAGCTTTTGGCGATATGTCAGTAGCTTGGAATGCGCTACCAATTGATTTACAAGCGGTCGAGGGTATCGGCAGTCAGACCCTAGACACCATTCGCCAAGCTCAGCGCGAAGTCGAGCCGTTGTCATTATTAGCCGTGCATGAACATGACAATCTCAACTTCTGGATACCTAGCGATCGCCAATATCCGCAATTACTGTGGGAAATTCCCGATCCACCGCCGATTTTGTATTATCAAGGACATCTCACCAGTTGGAATGAACGAAATACAGTGGCGATCGTGGGTACGCGCAACGCTACGCCCTACGGGAGACGCTGGACAAAAAAACTGGTTTCAGCCTTAGCAAGTCGCGGATTTACGATTATTTCTGGAATGGCGGAAGGCATTGATGGCGAAGCCCACAAAGCTTGTTTAGAAGTTGGTGGTCAGACCGTGGCGGTGGTTGGTACTGGAGTCGATCGCATTTATCCACACAAACACAAGTCTCTTTATGATCAAATCGTGGCTTCAGGCTTAGTGGTCAGTGAATATCCGCAAGGCACACCGCCCGATAAAACCCATTTTCCAGCGCGTAATCGGATTATTGCAGGACTCAGCCGCGTCACTTTGGTCATCGAAGCCCCAGAGCGATCGGGAGCCTTGATCACCGCTTATCAGGCGAATGAATATGGGCGCGATGTCTATGCGTTACCTAATTCTCTTGACGTTAATGAAGCCAAGGGGTGTTTAAAATTATTGGGGAAAGGCGCTCATGCAATTTTGGGTGTTGATGAATTAATGGAATCCTTGGGACTATTGCCAAATTTGGATGTTAAGTCACCTGCGATCGCGATCGCCGATTTGCCACTTTTACAACAAAATATTCTCCAAGCGATCGGCTTTGGCGATCCTGTCGGTTTAGATTGGATTGTCGAACAAACAAAAGCGCCTTCGGGTGAAGTGTTAGGGGCTTTGACCTATTTGGAACTATTAGGGGCGATCGCGCCATATTCAGGCATGAGATATCAGCGCTTAGTTTAAGTTATTTTTTAGACTATGCTTAGCAATTCACCGCCACAAAATTCTCAAATGTATCAAGCAGATCAAGCAAGTCCAGATTTTATCTTATTTGCTCAACATGGCTGGGCTGACAATAGCCAAGACATTAGCCAACTAGCCCGATCGCTAGCCAATGCCAACACCATCATCTACACCCCCGATCTGGGATGGATTGATACTTGGCTGACAATCGCCCCATTGGTGGATAAGGTTGAAAAAATGGCGATCGAGGCGATCGCCAAATATCCTGATTTACCCGTCCGTATCATCGGACATTCGATGGGTGGACTGATCTGGCTGGAAGTTTTAGCCCGTCATCGTGAATGGTGGCAAAATGTCGAGCAGCCCAAGATTCATAGTCTTGTCCTCGTCGGATCGCCGATTGGTGGCTCAGATTTGGGCAGATTATTTGATCCTTTTGGTTGGTTTCCCTTAATCGCTCGCGATCTTGGCACAAATCGTCGCCCCATCGCCGAAGCGATCGCCATTCACATTCCCACGCTTTCAATTCTGGGTGACATTGGCAACCATACCGATGGCACAGTGCCTGTAGGTTGCTCCCAATTTAGTCACGCAAATTTTATCTGTTTAGATGGATTACGCCACCCCACGCTCAAAAATCATCCGAGAGTCGCCGCCGCCGTCCGTCAGTTTTGGCATCATCCCGCGATCGCCCCGATCGCAACAGATACCGCTTCCCAATTAATTTCGCAACTGCGATCGCTAGATCTCACCGAAACCAATGATGAAAATTTTCGTAAAGCCAAAGTTATCCAAACCTATCCAGATGGCACAAAACTCTGGACATGGACAAATTCATGGCAAATTATGCATGTTTTTGTAAGCGATCGCCATAATTTTGAAAATAAATCTGGCGATCGCTGTGTTTATTGCGCTTATGCTAGTTGGCAAGATCGAGCTAAATTAGCGATCGCGCTCAAGCACTCATTTCATTTAATAACTGAATAATAATTTGGCTGTCCTCAGCATAGGGGCTATGTCGTAGATAGCTCTCCAGATCGATCCTCGCCTCAGTATAGCGATCGAGTTGATAACAAATTAAACCGCGATCGCGCCATTGCGTTGGCACATCAGGATTGAGCATTAGCGATCGCTCGATCGCCGCCAAAGCCTGATCAGGTTCATGACGGCGCAAATAAATCAATTTCAAATTAGTCAATAAGCGATCCAAAATCCGCCTAACGCCAACAGGTTGCAGATATTCGCCCTGAAGTGGGACGGCATGACCATATAACTGCGCTAACTTATTCGCACAATCTTCAGGGAATAGAATCTCACCTTTATTATAGGGATCAATAAAAATTTCCAGATCAGGATGTTGCGGACGCACAATAAAATGTCCCGGAAAACTAATCCCCTCAATGGCAACCCCAAGGCGATCGCCGATTACCATATAAATAATCGATAGGGATAACGGGATTCCCAATCGTCGATCTAAAACATCGGTGATAAAGCTATTGCGCGGATCATAATAATCATGATCATTGCCAGAAAAATTTTGCTCAACAAATAAATATTGATTAATCTCCTGCACCATCCTCATCGGATAGTGAATTTCAGCAAGACGCGGCTGTAAATCAGCCACCATGCGGTCAAACATATCTCGATAATGCCCTAGATCCATGCGCGGATATTCTTCCCATGCGATCGCCAAAGCCCCTTCCAGCAAATGCTCAATCGACATTTCATGGTCAGGGGTATGGGCGATTTGCCAAAATTTTTGCCGCGCAGCAGAAAGACTTAGCACAAAGTATAAACCTGACCACTGAATAAAATACGCGTAATCCCTTTTTGGACTAGCTTTGGACTAGTAATATGAATCAGATCACTAGGGAATTTAATCACGCGCTGATTATGATGGGAAAATCGCCTTGCCACGCGATGATTATCAAAAATCGGGATCGTCTTTGACAATGACTCTTCTATAGGGATTTCGCCCAAATCCTTAAAATCTTTGAGTGGACGCGTAATAATCTCAGCAATGCGATCGACAACTATGTAGCAAATTAGCGGTAAATCAGCCTCAGCTAATGGCAATATCTCAAGGCGATCGCCCGCAACATGTCCACCATGCAGATCCGCAAACAAGCCATCGTCAGCTTCATCTTCTTCTACAAAATCATCCAACTCAAGCTCAACACCAAGATCAAGATTATCCTCGTCAACTAGATCGTCTTCACTTTCTTCGTCATCTTCTAGATCTTCATCGTTGAGATCAGCTTCTACGAGGCTAGCTTCTAAAGGACTAACTTCCAACAAGTTTAAATTGTCATCCATCGCGATCGCCGTTTTATCACCTTCATCAAAAGTCTCTTCAAAAGTCCCGTCAAAAATAGGGACAAAATTATTATCATCGTCAGCAATCAATGGCAAATCGTCAGCAATCAAGGCAAGCTGATTTACCTGAAAATGACCAGTATCATGATTTATTCGCGATCCTCTTTTGCCGTCAGCCTTTTTCTGGCTCACCAATTGTCGATACTCGTCAGCAGGAATTAGCTCTTGTAGCAGCCGCAAGACCGTACTAGTACTAACACCAAACTGTTTCGCCAACTGAGTCGTTGTCGCCTCAGACTCACGATATAAGCGAAGAATTTCTTGTTTATCATCAAGCGCAAGTTTAACAGCCATTGATTTTGAAGACCACAAAACCGCATCTATGAACCAATCAATATCTTAGCGCTTGAACGTGTTAGGTTAGAGTTTTCGTGAGAAAATATTTGGGGCGAATATAGATCCCCCTAAGATCAAAATAATATGCTTTACCAAAAAGACTTTTATTCTTGGGCGCATCAGCAATCAGATTTACTGCGTCAGGGACAGTTTGATCAATTGGATTTGTCTCATCTAATCGAGGAGCTTACAGATTTGGGTAATCGCCACTATGATCAATTAGAATCACGTCTAACCCAATTAGTTGCTCATCTACTCAAATGGCAAGTCCAGCACTGGCGGCGTTCCAATAGTTGGCGAGCCACAATTAGGGTGCAGCGAACATCTATTGAGAAGCTGTTGCGACGCAATCCTGGGCTGAAGTCTCGTCTTCATGAGGCTCTGCAAGAAAGTTGGTCTGAAGCTAAAGATTTAGCGATCGCCGAAACTGATTTGCCAGATAAAAACTTTCCCGAAACCATCCCTTTTTCCTTGGCAGAGATTCTGAATCCAGATTTTTGGCCAGCTCCTTAAAAAATGCGCCTGATGTCTAGTAAAGATCTTGGTAAAATGCGATCGCCACTTTTCTGATATTATGTTTGGCGATCGGCTGATTGAATTAGCAATGCGAATAAATATTAAATAAATGTAAATGTCTGACATTGTAATTCGGGTCGAAAATTTAAGTAAAAAATATATCATCGGGCATCAAAAGCAAGAGCGCTATACAGCCTTGCGTGATGTAATTTCTAATGGGGCAAAGTCTTTTTGGCAAGGATTAACTGGCGATCGTAAAATAGATAATGATGTCAGTGAAGAGTTTTGGGCGCTCAAAGATGTGAACTTTGAAATCAAACAAGGCGATCGGGTGGGCATCATCGGACGTAACGGTGCTGGTAAATCCACATTATTAAAAATCCTCAGTCGCATCACCGAACCCACATCAGGTAAAATCTCGATCAAAGGCAGAGTGGCTAGCTTATTAGAAGTTGGCACAGGCTTCCATCCAGAGTTGACAGGTAGGGAGAATATTTTTCTCAACGGTGCAATTTTAGGAATGGATCGCTCTGAAATCAAGAAAAAATTTGATGAAATCGTTGCTTTTGCTGAAGTCGAAAAGTTTTTAGATACCCCAGTCAAGCGTTATTCTTCAGGCATGTATGTGCGCTTAGCCTTCGCGGTAGCTGCTCACCTAGAGCCAGAAATTTTGATCGTTGATGAAGTCTTAGCGGTGGGGGATGCAGCTTTTCAGAAGAAATGCTTGGGGAAGATGGAGGATGTGGCGGAGAAGGAGGGAAGAACTGTTTTATTCGTTAGTCATCAAATGGCTGCGGTGGAAAATCTTTGTAATCAAGGAATTGTTCTTCATAAAGGTTCTATTCAGTATATAGGTAATCAAAGTAATGCAATATCTACTTACCTTGTTAATCAATCAAACGCTTTCACATCGATCAAAAATCGTACTGATAGAAAAGGAACTGGTGAAGTTAAGATTGTTGGTATTGAAGTAAAAAATGATAAGGGGGAAACCCTAAATGCAGTTCAGTCTGGGCAGAATATTAGTATTTATTTTTATTTT
Organism: Cyanobacteria bacterium SOY_65_metabat_81; assembly: GCA_031412945.1. Lineage (GTDB taxonomy): Bacteria > Cyanobacteriota > Cyanobacteriia > Pseudanabaenales > Pseudanabaenaceae > Pseudanabaena. The sequence continues at coordinate 37,246 of JANODY010000030.1, read as the reverse complement.
GAGAAAAATGCTAATGTCAACATTAAAAATATCCTAACTGGATTTATTCTCAAAACCCAAATGGAAGTACCAGTATTTTTGCAACATAATATTCTTACAAATGATGATTTTGGCTACTTAGATAATTTCGGAGCATTTGTTTGCACAATCAAGAATCTACCACTAGTTCCTTCTGAATACAGATTAACCTATAGTGTAATGTCTAACAATGGCAGGGATCCAAATTATATCGACACATTGGATGACGCTATAAACTTAACTGTTATTGAAGGAGATTTTTTTGGATCTGGCGAAATCCCTAAAAGCACTCATGGTTTTTGTCTTGTTAATGCCAGTTGGTATATTGATTCATCAATCTAAGTCTTTAAAAACAAATGTTTAGTAGAATGTCCAAAATCAAAAACAAACTAAAATCTCAGTTGATACGATTCAAAAATGTAGCGAAGATTATTTCCTATATTTCATTGATTGGTACTGAAAGACTGCGCTGGATCATTGAAATTATTGAAATAGAACATGGACACTTCCAATCATTCCAGCATCAAATGTGTTTTGATAAAGATAGTCAGCCTATTCCTTGGTACACATATCCAGCTATCGAATATCTCCGCCAATTTGACTATTCAGACAAAAATATTTACGAGTATGGATCTGGGAATAGTTCGTTGTTTTGGGCGCAGAGATGTAAACAGGTTAACAGTATAGAGATAGATAAATCTTGGTTTTTATTAGTAGATAACAACAAAAAAGATAATCAGACATTATCTCTAGCTTGTAATGAAGATGAATATATTAATGATATTGCATCAGAAAATGTTAAATACGACTTAATTATCATCGATGGAATTCGTAGGTTTGACTGTGCAAAGTTGGCTGTTAATTTCCTTAAAGATGGAGGCATGATAATATTGGATAACTCTGATTGGTTTCCTAAAACATCAAAATTTTTAAGGGATTGCAATTTAATCCAAGTTGATTTTACTGGAATTGGACCTATAAATTATTATACTTGGACAACCTCTATTTTTCTTCACAGGGAATTTGTATTATTACCATTAATGGATAGACAGCCTCAGTTTGGAATAGGAAGTTTAGTTCAGGAGTCTGATCCAGAGTAAAAATATGTAATTTTCAGGTTTTACGCCATTTAGTATTTGGAGCTAATTAAAAATAAATCAATGATTAATATATTACAAAAACTAAAAAATATACTAAAGAGAATAATACGAACATTAAATTTTATTGTATACAATCAATCTTCTTTTTTGTATTCTAAACAAGTATATAACCATCATAATATTTCTTTCTCTCAAGAGGGGGAGGACTTAATACTTACTCGTTTTATAGGAGAACAAAAAGAAGGATTTTATGTTGATGTAGGCGCACATCATCCTCAAAGATTTTCTAATACTTACTTGTTTTATCTTAAAGGTTGGAAAGGAATTAATATAGATGCAATGCCTAAAAGTATGGAAATTTTTCAGAAGATTAGACCTAGAGACATTAATTTGGAAATAGCTATTGCTGATATCTCAGAAGAATTAATCTATTATCTTTTTGAGGAGTCTGCATTAAATAGTTTTAGTAAGAAAGTGGTTGATGAGTATATAGCGTTAGACATTCCTGTCGTTTCTCAAACAACAATTAGAACATATACCTTGTCTAAAGTATTAGAGCAGTATGTGCCTATCAATCAAGACATTGATTTTTTAAGTATTGATGTTGAAGGTTTAGATTATCAAGTGCTAAGTTCTAATGATTGGGAAAAGTATCGCCCTAAATTGGTATTAATTGAAATGTTATCACTTGATAAGTCTTTGGAATATCTAAACAACTCTAAAATAGCGTTATTTATGCAACAAAATGAATATGCGTTATGCGCCAAAAGTTTTAACACTTTAATATTTAAGGACAACTTGAATTATACGAAAATGTAATAAATTTTGTAAGGATTCAGATACTTAAAACGCATTCAGAGAGCCATTTTTAATAGTCAACTTTGGAGTCAAGTCAAAATGGGAACATCTCAGTTGTGAAATGAGTAGCGCCAATTTTTGGATTGGCTTTTAGGTTGATCTGCCATAAATACATCATTTAACCGTCATTCTCTGAATAAACCGTTACGACACCGCGACCTGTTAGCACGGCGATAATATTGGCTTTGGTAAGCGTGTCTGAGACGATCGCCGCAATGTCAGCTAGGGATGAGGTTTTGTGTGTTTTCAAGGGGGGGGCGGCTTTGCGATAGCGGGCGGCGTTAGTAGGCTTTGATTTCTTCGGGTGGTGTGATTTTGAGTCGTTGGCTAATAGGTTTCTAACTGAAGTTACAAACGGCGATCGCGGGTTCTATACTAACTATAAAAAAGACAAGGGTGCTTTGCACCCTTGTCTAAGAGATAAAGGATGCTTCACATCCTCATCGAAATCATGTGGACTAACGCAAGCTAATAACTTTAGGCTTATCGCTGGTCAAGTGAATGGTGTCAACAAAGCGAGCAGTCTTCGATTGAGTCGAGATGACCAAAGACTGAGTACGGCAACCGCCACTAAAGAAGCGCACACCTTCCATCAAAGTCCCTGGAGTGATGCCACAACCAGCAAACAAAACGTTTTTACCACAAGCCAATTCATTTGCGTCATAAACGCGATCGCCATCTTCGATACCCATTTCCTTGAGACGAGCCAAGTTGCCTTCACGAGTCCACTTAGCGCTTTCAGGAGTATTAACTTCGGCTGGGTCATAAACTAGACGACCTTGGAAATGTCCACCCAAGCAGCGCATAGCGGCGGCGGAGATTACGCCTTCAGGAGCAGCACCGATACCCATGAGTGCATGGATGTTTGTACCTGAGAAACCACAGCAAATTGCTGCCGATACATCACCATCGCTGATCAAACGGACACGAGCGCCAGCTTCACGGATTTCGGCGATCAAGCCTTTGTGACGAGGACGATCCATAACGACTACGACCAATTCTGAGATTGCGCGATCGAGACATTCAGAAAGAATCTGTAGATTTTTGGTAGGTGTGTTACGAATATCGACATGTCCTTTAGCCGCAGGAGGCGCAGCCAACTTGTCCATATAAAAATCGGGTGCTTGGAACAAACCGCCACGCTCAGAGATCGCCAAAACTGCCATCGAGCCATTTTGACCATAAGCAACAAGGTTTGTACCTTCGCAAGGGTCAACGGCGATGTCGATTTCTTGTAATTCTTCGATCGTGCAGAATTCGGCTGCGTTTTCTTGAGTACAAATACCAACTTCTTCGCCGATATATAGCATGGGCGCTTCGTCACGCTCGCCTTCACCAATGACGATGCGACCGCGCATGTGAATTTTGTTCATGCGTTCGCGCATGGCTTCAACTGCGGCTTCGTCGGCTTCGTCTTTTTTGCCCAAGCCCATCCACTTAGAAGAGGCGATCGCTGCTTGTTCAACGACTTCAATAATCTCAAGACTGATCGTACTATCCATGGGTTAAAATCCTTATTTTATCTATTTTTTATGACTACCATTTTTTCGCTGTATCCTAGAAATTTTCTGGGATAAAAAAACGAAGTCAATTTAGCTGTGTCTTACTACACAACTTCTTGATCTAGTCTACAGGTCAGATTGACCAGAACTATAATGAGAGGAGCAAATCATTTATAGAGATTGCTAAAAGAACTACTTAGCGGTACTTTGACCAATCCCTCTGGACTAATTAAAGCTTCAATAGGTTGTAATAGCAAATACGGCGACTTTCTAGTAGGCTTGCCTAGCTGAGCCGTTATCTACATTGCCAGCAATATCGTCGTAGGCCGCCACAATGATACAAATGCTCAAAGGAATTGTTACAAAGAGTCCTAAACCCAGTAAAAGCGCTCCCCCAATATTCATGAGTCCGATTACTAAAAGCAACACAAATATCTCAATCCATTTTTTCGATATAAGTTTGCGACTTGTTTCTAGAGCTTCAAAAAACCCTAAGTCCCAATCAATTGCAAACTGGATAGCAAATGTATAGGAAATTGACAGATAAACACCAGGAATAATTAAAAGCAAGAATCCGAGAAAAATGAACAAACCACCAATCAACGAAATCAGGAATAACTGTAAGAAGTACTTATTTCCTAACCCATTAAAAAAATCACTGAATGTAAATGGGCGCTCTCTTAATATCGCTAAAACAACAATGGTATAACCAGCACCTAATGGCGCGTTGATTAGTATCGAGGCCAATGAACCTAAAACTGGGATAAAGGCTAGAGCAAAATTAATTAGAAAAGTTACTATAAAAAAACCAACTATTGGGCCAAAACTTGGCTGTAAAGCTTGCCAGCCTTTTTGAAAATATTTGCCAATGTCAACTTCATAATCTCTCCGTAAAACTAAATCTAACTGCGCGTTACCACTAGTAGCCATAACTACAAAACTCCTTACTTCAGTTTCAAAATAAACGCACATATGAAGCGCTGTCATTAATCTACCACTAGAAGAAAAAAATTCGTTTGCTAATTTTGGTTAAGAAATGCTTAACACTGGTACGATCTAGTCAGGGGATTTTTCGATCTTGCCTAACCCAAAGTATTGCGTATAACCGCTATGTTGCCAGATTATTCTGACCATTCTGTTTTTATGGATCTAGATATTGAGACTGATATTGAGACTGACAAACCACAAGAAGCTTGCGGGGTTTTTGGGGTACTAGCCGCGCAGGGGGATGTGGCTAATTTGGTTTATTTTGGACTTTATGCGCTACAACATCGTGGTCAAGAGTCGGCAGGTATTACGGTCTATGACGATCGCGGTGAGACTCATACACACAAAGCGATGGGATTAGTCTCTCAAGTTTTTAATGAAACTATCTTGTCAGCACTCAAAGGATCTTTGGCGATCGGGCATAATCGCTATTCGACTACAGGTTCGAGCAAGGTTTGCAATGCTCAGCCGATTGTGGTGCATACGCGATTGGGCGATTTTTCGCTGGCGCACAATGGCAACTTGGTAAATGCGACAGAGTTGCGCGGTGAAATATCGGCTCAAGGGCATCATCTCGAATCGACCACCGATTCTGAAGGAATTGCCTTTGCGGTTGCTGAAGCAGTTGCCACAGATAAAGATTGGCAAGAGGCGATCGTCACGGCGTTGCATCGCTGTGAAGGGGCTTTTAGTTTAGTGATGGCTTATCCTAATGCGATCGCAGGGGCAAGAGATGCCTATGGGGTGCGTCCTTTAGTGATCGGCAAAACTGATGATGGCTCTTATGTTTTGTCGTCAGAGACCTGTGGCTTAGATATTATCGGTGCTGAATATATAAGAGAGGTGTTACCAGGTGAACTGGTCATCATCACCATCGAAAATGGGATTCAATCATTACAATGGGCGGAATCAAAACCAAAACTCTGTGTATTTGAGATGATCTATTTTGCAAGACCTGATAGTGTCATGCATGATGAAAGTCTCTATACCTATAGAATGCGGATCGGCGGTGAACTGGCTAAAGAAAGTTTTGTTGAAGCCGATATTGTGATTGGTGTGCCAGATTCGGGTATCCCTGCGGCGATCGGGTTTGCGCGGGAGTCGGGTATTCCTTATGCTGAAGGGTTGATCAAAAATCGCTATGTGGGGCGGACTTTCATTCAGCCAACTCAAGCAATGCGCGAGTCAGGCATAAAGATGAAACTTAACCCACTCAAAGATGTTTTGCAAGGTAAGCGCGTAATTGTAATCGATGATTCGATCGTGAGGGGAACGACGAGTCGTAAAATAGTGAGAGCATTGCGTGAGGCTGGCGCAACTGAAGTTCATATGCGTATTTCTTCGCCGCCCGTTACTCACCCTTGCTTTTATGGTATCGATACAGATTCGCAAGATCATTTGATTGCAGCTCAAAAATCTGTTGAGGCGATCGCCAAGCAAATTGAGGTAGACACGCTAGCGTATCTTTCTCATGACGCAATGTTAAGGGCGACAAATATTGATACCACGCATTTTTGCACAGCTTGTTTTACAGGAAAATATCCGATTGAAGTTCCTGATAAACTCAAGCGCTCCAAACTTATGCTAGAAAGTACGGCAACATGACCAAGATTCTGTTTCATCTCGCATTTCCAGTCAAAGATATTCCAAGCACAAGAGCTTTTTATGTTGACGGATTAGGTTGTCTAGCAGGGCGTGAGTCAAGCGAATCGATGATCATGAGTTTGTACGGTCATCAATTAGTCGCCCATGTTGTTCGTGAATCCATTCATGAGCAGCGTGGCATTTATCCGCGACATTTCGGGCTAGTTTTCTATTCTGAAAATAATTGGATGGCTCTTTTAGAAAAAGTTCATGATAAGCATCTTAAATTTTATCAAAAGCCCAAAGTTCGCTTTGTAGATACGCCTTTAGAACATCGAACTTTTTTCTTAGCCGATCCTTCTGGAAATGTTTTAGAGTTTAAGCATTACAAATTTGAAACTGCAATTTTTGGCGAAACTGATTTTCATGAAGTTGGGGATGCCGATTTTGCTCAGCAAGTTCCTGTGGCTAATTACATCTAATCTAAAAAATAAAAGAGAACCCGCTAGCGGGTTCTCTTTTATTTTTTGGGTTTGGATTAGTCAATTTAGGTTATGATTGATGACTGTCGCGAATTGTATAAAATTTTTAGACTCTCAATACCTCTACATTACCTGATAGAACCGCAATGGCTAAGAAAAGCATGATCGAGCGCGAGAAAAAGCGCACTAAGTTAGCTGAAAAGTATGCAGCTAAACTCGAAGCACTTAAAGAAAAGTTTGCCAGTCCTGAACTGACACAACAACAGAAGGTCGCGGTACATCGCGAAATTCAACAAATTCCTCGTAATGCTAACCCCACTCGTCACCGCAACCGTTGCTGGATGACAGGTCGTCCTCGTGGCTATTACAAAGATTTTGGTTTATGCCGCAACGTGTTGCGCGAGATGGCTCACCAAGGTTTACTACCTGGCGTAGTTAAATCTAGCTGGTAAGCTGATTTTTACTGTATTTGTTGAGCGGTATTTGCACGACACAAATATTAAAAAAGCAGGGTCTATGCTTAGCGTAGACCCTGCTTTTTTTAATGATTTAGCCAATTTTCGGGAACTACGACTAAAGTTGTGCCTTCGCGTCTTAAGACAATTACTTTTTGCTGCGCCGCGATCGCGATTTGGGGATTATCACATCTGGCTTTCCATGACCCGCCTTCATATTGGACTCGTCCCGTCTGCCCTGCGAATATTTCGGTAAGCGTGAAGCCTTCAGTTGCTTCTTTAAGCTGGTATGAGTCTTTGGGGATAAAGCGGCGTGAAAATACGGCTAACATCCCTGCTATCAGCATCCAAATGAGTATTTGCAGAGCAGGAATGGGTAAGAGCAGGGCGATCGCCGCCACAAATATCGCCGCAATTCCCATTGCACCCGCAATCAAAAAAGTGGGTATGGGGATCAGCAACTCGATCGCGCAAAGAGCGAGTCCAATAATCAGCCAGACTTGACTGGGTGGTAAATTCATTGGTTATTTGAATTATCAGAACTTGGCATTTCTATCGAAGCGGATGACTCTGATTTACCAATTGTGCTGTTAGGTTTGGGGCTATTAATTTTTATTTTTTGAGGAGCAATTGATTTCTCGCGGGTGGCGCGATCGTTGGTAGATGGTTTGATGACTTTATTGCGAGCAATTTCGACAGATGGAGATGGATCATTGGGGCGCAAATTACTCGCTGTTGAGGTGATATTCAGATTAGCATCGGTCGATAGCAATCCGCCTAAGCCATTGATCAAGTTGCGAATATTGCTACGCAGTTTGGGATCGCCTGTTAATTCATCGAGGTCGGCGGTAATTTTTTTGGCATTAGCAAAGGTGGCGCGAGCAGAATCAAGGGTTTCGCGTAATGAGGCGATCGTGGTGGGATCGTTAAGCTCACTCGATGCTTTGCGAAGATTTGCTGATGTCTCGGCGGCATTTTCCGATAGCTTTTTGAGGTTTTCAATAATTTTGCCATCGCTCAATAAAGGCTTGGCACTCGCCAGTAGCGATCGCGCTTCTCTAGATGTTGCCGAAATCCCATCAAGAGTTTGGGCTAGTTTCTCGCGATTGACCTCGATCAAGTCTTGGGCGCTATTGGCCACATTGCCAACTTTAGTCGCCGCACCACTGATTGCGTCAGCCGTATCGCCAAACTTATTAATTTGATTCTCAAAAGTCCCAACCACGCGATTAGCTGAATCGGTTAATTTTTGGATACTGCGAGCCGTAATTTTGGCGGCAACCAATGTTTCATTCAAATTGTCAACTAAACTTTGGTCATTAATTTTGCGTAGGGTCGAGCTCATGTCTTTGAGTAGAACTGTCAGATTTACCCCTCGCGCCCCTTCAATTTGCCCACCCTGACAAACGATGATCTCCGCGTTGCAATCTTTGGCTAAAGGATTTTGATTCGCATCGATCGCCAATTTATCTTTAGACGGAAAAATATCAATATTGGTATTTCCTAAGAAACCGCTCTGATTAGTTTCCACAAATGACTGCTTAGGGATAATTAATTTGGGGTTTTCGATGCCTACTTGCACATCAACGCCTTCCGCTTGGGCGGTCAGAGCCGTAACTCGCCCCACTTCGACCCCGCGCAATCTGACCACCGAGCCAGTATTTAACCCACTAGCATCGGGCATCTTAATTGTAAATGTAAACTTAGAATTATTTAGTTGCAATCCGCGCAGCCATAGCAATGAGCCGCCAAGAAGCACTACACCACCGACGATAAATAAGCCCAGCGCACCATCGCGCAATGTTTTTCGCTGCACAAGCCTTAGACCTCTCTAGACAAAAGTTGAATCGGACCGTCAGTACTACCACTAAAAAACTGCTTGACATATTCATTGTCAGCCGTATCAATTGTACTAACGTTTCCTGCATAGCGCACCAATCCGCGATAAAGAACAATCAAGCGATCGGCAGTACGGCGGATGGTGCTGTCTTGGTGAGTCACCACAATATAACTATCACAAACTTGTTGCTTCGAGAGCGATCGCATTAAGTCTTCAATAATTGTCGAAGCCACAGGATCAAGCCCGGCCGTGGGTTCGTCATAGAGCAGCACTTTTTTTGTTTGGGTCTTGGTCGTGGGATCGTCCATGATCGCTCGCGCAAAACTAACCCGCTTTCGCATCCCACCTGATAGCTCACTGGGATAGCGATCGCTAATATTATCTAGTCCCACCATGGCAAGTTTATGTTCAACCAGTCGATAAATCTCGCGGCGCGATAATCGGGAATGTTCAAATAACGAGAACCCAATATTTTCGGCAACCGTAAGCGAGTCAAATAGCGCCGCATTCTGAAACACCATGCCAATATCTAAACCATGACGACCTTCGTGGATATCTTCAGTCGCCACCAGATTGCCATTGATATGGACTTCACCCAAATCTGGGGCAAGCAATCCACAAATCAGCCGTAAAATTGTCGATTTGCCCGTACCCGATGGACCAATTATGGCGATCGCCTCACCCGAGTTGACAGTCAGATCGACACCATTGAGTATCACATTAGCTCCGAAGCTCTTATGAACTGAGCGCAGTTCTAGCAATGGGGTTATATCGGTACTATTTTTAAACAAAGAACTGGATAACTCCATCAGTAAATCCTTAAATTAAAACACCATTTCAACTTTAGATTGATTTTATCTTGGTTGTCATCATTTATTAATTTTAGGTGCTATAGTCATTGGATAACTTTTTAAGGTTTACAAAGTTTTATTTCTTGTTAATATACTTACAAGATTATATTTGTTGCTTTAAAAAATTTAGCTTGTAAGCAAAATGGTAACCAAATGAAATCATTATTCACAGTATCTGCATTAGCAGCTACAGCACTGCTCACATCCATTTGTGGCGCTGCTGAAGCGATCAATATCACAATCACAAACCCTAGCTTTGAAGCAGACGCAACATCTGGACCAGGGACTGCTAATTTCGCCAGTCCATCTGGGTTTAGTAGCCTTGGTGGTCTCACTGGTACTTTTGAGCCTGGTGCGTCTTTTGATACTGCCCTTCCAAATGGCATTAAGGTTGCTTTTCTTCAGCCAGGTACTTCACTGACCCAAACTTTTACTGATGTATTTCTAGCAGATACGGTTTACAACTTTACGGCATTTGTTGGGAATCGAAACGATCAATTTGGTACTTTTGCCTACGAGATCGATATTCTTGATGTTAATGGTTTTTCTATCAATCAAGCCACTACTACCCCTATCCCTGGAAATGGACTTTTCGTCTCTTCCACAGCGACGTTTGACACTGGTGCAAACACCGCTTTCAACGGTCAAACTTTTGGGATTAGGTTAAATAACACTGGGAGTGAGCAGGTTACTTTTGATGACTTATCTTTTACTGCTACTACTGTTCCTTTTGACTTCTCTCCAAATTTGGCGATTGGTGTATTAGGCGCGGCTTGGGCGGCTAAGAAGTTCTTGGCGAAGAAAGCGGCTTAATTTTTGAGCTAACTTTTTTAAAATAAAAAACGACGCAAAGCGTCGTTTTTTTTAGTTGCAATTTTCAGTTTAGTCGGGTACAAGTACTTAGGGACGAGCGGAAAAATAAAGTACCACTAAGTTAACGAAGCCTCAGATTTCCAGATTTACTTTTTTGGTACATTATTAAATCGCTCGTCCCTTATGTGGCTTGATGTAAGCAAGGGGGACTTAAAGGAATGACTATAGCTATACTGCTAGCATAGGAGCAGAGTTCAACTCGGTAAATATGGCTAACCAAACTCAAACAAAATTAACTCATCGCGATCTCTATGAACAAGATTTTTATCTCTGGATTGAGCAAGCGGTAAATTTATTGCGGTCAGAAAATCTGACGGAATTGGACAGAGAAAATCTCATTGAAGAAATCGAAAGCATGGGTAGAAGTGAAAAAAGAAGCATCACTAGCAATCTCAGGATATTGTTGCTGCACTTGCTAAAGTATAGGTATCAACCAGAAAAACGTACTAATAGTTGGCGATACACAATCATCGAGCATCGCAATAGACTTCATGAAGATTTTGAAGTTAGTCCGAGCCTAAGAAAATATTTCCTAGGGGAAATTGATAACTGTTACCAAGCAGCAAGGAAACTAGCAGCTATTGAGACAGATATTGATATCAATACTTTCTCCATCACTTCCCCTTTCACCGAGTTCCAAGTTTTAGATGAAGACTATTTGCCTGAATAGGGGCGATCGCCATAATCTTGATTTGTTACAAAAGTGTCTTCAAAAAACATAAAACCAAAACAAAGAGGCGGCGCAATGCGCCGCCTCTTTATTTATTCCTGTTCTGCTAGCTTCGCTTGCAACAACGGCACATAATTGGTGTAAACATTCCCCAATCTAAAATCATCATCATCTAAAATCTTTTGATGAAACGGAATCGTGGTCGGTACGCCAGTAATCGCGCATTCTCGTAACGCTCGCTTCATTCTTAAGATGGCACTAGGGCGATCGCTGCCCCACACAATCAGCTTAGCAATCAACGAGTCGTAATAGGGCGGGATCACATAATCGGTATAAACATGGGAATCCATGCGTACACCAGGCCCCCCAGGGGGGAGATAGCCACTGATGCGACCGGGACTGGGGCGAAAATTATGATCAGGATCTTCGGCATTGATGCGACATTCGATCGCGTGACCTCTAATCTCAATTTCCTTTTGCTGAAAGCGCAACTTCTCGCCTTGAGCCACTCGCAACTGTTCGGCAATCAAATCAATGCCTGTGATCATCTCCGTCACAGGATGCTCAACTTGAATACGCGTATTCATTTCCATAAAATAGAACTTGCCATATTTATCTAGCAAAAACTCGACCGTCCCCACACCGACATAGTTAATTGCCTTCGCCGCTTTCACCGCCGCATCGCCCATTTTCTCGCGCAATTTAGGATTCACCGCGCTGCTAGGCGCTTCTTCTAATAGCTTTTGGTGACGGCGTTGGATCGAGCAGTCACGCTCACCCAAATGCACCACATGCCCATGCATATCCGCCAAAATTTGAATTTCGATATGGCGTGGATCTTCGATTACCTTCTCGATATATACGCCCCCATTGCCAAAAGCCGCCGCCGCCTCACCTTGAGCCGCCTTAAGCAGGCGCAATAAATCATCGGAGTGACTGACTAGGCGCATCCCTCGACCGCCGCCGCCTGCGGTGGCTTTGACCATCACAGGATAGCCAATTTCATGGGCTATCAACATCGCCTGTTCATCCGACTCGATCAAGCCTTCACTGCCTGGGATCGTTGGCACGCCGGCTTTTTGCATCGTCTTTTTGGCGGTAGACTTGTCGCCCATAGAGCGAATCGAGTTGGGACTTGGACCGACAAACATCAAGTTATGGTCGGCACAAATTTCGGCAAATCGCGCATTTTCAGACAAAAAGCCATAACCAGGATGAATAGCCGTGGCATTGTGGGTAATCGCGGCGGAAATAATATTGGGAATATTTAGATAGCTTTTGCTGCCAGGTGAATCGCCGATGCAAACAGCCTCATGGGCTAACTGGACATGCAATGAGTTGCGATCGACATCAGAATAAACAGCAATGGTCGGAATTCCTAATTCTTCGCAAGTCCGAATAATTCGGAGGGCTATTTCACCTCGATTGGCAATCAGTAATTTGGCAATGGGAGCCATGTTTCGGTTTCTTAATGAACTGTGGTGGTTGAATCAAAGCCTTTGAATTTTAACTTTTTTTGCGCGGCTCTATTGATTAAGTTTATACCGATCGCAATCGATGATGATAAAACCAAAAAAGAGTTGCAAAGCTACGCGTTGCGACTCTTTTCCCTAAATCATGACCTAAGGTAGCTAGAGATGGCGATGTCTCTAGAGCGATCGCTATAACTTTGAGAAAGATGCGTAAAACGGGGCGAAATGGGTTCGATTGGCGATCGTAAACCGGGGGCGTAGGACTCGATGACGTGACCACTGCGAGTGCAAGTAATCAATAGATAGTCGCATTCTTCGCATTGGGTCTTGACTTGAGCCAGATATGAAAGATGGTGACGCTCAGCGATCGCACCACAGTTAGGGCAGCGAATAGATTCGATCATTATGGGTAAATCCTTTTTTTATTAAATAGAAAGTTAAACAAAATAAAATAAAATTAATTATAAATAAAATAAAAAATAAAAGAAATATAGATTTATAGGATTTTCTGACTGGCTAGTGAATTTAAGCTTTTCCTTTTTGAACGCGTTATCTTGTTTTTTACTTATTTAAAATATTCTTTTTTGGGAAACAAAAAAACTTAACGAAGCTCTCTGAAGATCTTTTTAAAAAATAGTTCCAAAAAATTTGGGATAAGAATTGGGATTAATTTTTTAATTTGGATTCAGGCAGGTCTAAATGAAATATAAAAAAAGCTTTAGGATCAAAATAAACTATGCCACGATTATAAGCTTTAAAAATGAAGATCATTACTAGATGAGCGATCCCCGCCTTGAAAACGACAATAACTAGCCGCGATATCTCGCTTAGCGGTAAGAGATTAGTTGATAGTTAAAAAATAGTTAAAAATCAATATCCCTAATAAAACCCTATTAAAGTCTTATAAATCTTTACAATTTTTTTTGCTTTTTGGGTATCGAGTACAAAGCCTTTTGTTCACAGGCATTGCAAGCAAGAGTGACATACCCGACACTCATTTTTTCTGTAAACAAAAAATAGAGTACGGGCTTCCTCTTTCATTTGCCGAAGCCTAGACTATGCGATCTTAGTTTTGGTCTTACTCAGCATCCGCAGGTTTTACTCACCGAGTACTAACTGGCAAGATAGTTTCCTATCTTCGAGGCGGACTCCCTGTGTCCCAAGGAGTGAATATTATTTTTATTTTTCACCCATCCATAAGCTCTTTTACGGCTTAGCGGGATATTGGGGCTATCAGTGCAAAACTAATAGGTGGTGTCTAGCCTTTATACAACGGAAAGTTCGCCCACCACGGCTACTCTTTTCAACTCCGCTTAGTTCTATTTTATCATTGATTCGCTGTCGCTCAATTTGTTTTCTGGTTCGTTTTCTGTTGCTGAGCTTGTCGAAGTATCCCGCCACTCATTCTTGTAAACGAATAGAGTGCGGGACTTCCCACTCACATTAGTTAAAACGGGTTGATTTTGCATGTCAGCGATTCTTTACCAAAAAAGGTGACCATCCAAGGTTTAAGTCATTTCATCCTTGAATTGACCTTATTCAGGATGAACTTATCCATGCTCATCTGGCTGGAAAGCTTTAACCGATGATGTTAATAGCTATTTGGATTTGTCTAATCTAGGTAAGATTCAAATGCGTGGTAAGTGGGATTAATTAAATATAAAACCCTAAAACCTATGACGCACGCTGCGCGTGCGCCACAAGTTTCGGTTCTGGTTTTATATTTAATTGCGCCTAGCTATTTAAAGCAAGAATGGGGAAACTCAAGTACTTGCGCCATACTTAATCGCAATTCCTGACCATTGCACCTGTGACGCTCTGGGGTGGGGATTATTCAAAAAATATCTTCGATAAGAAAAAAATATTTCTTCATGTTGTAAAGTGCAGTAAGGCGCGATCGCCACATGCTCTAATGACAGCCCTAACTCTTGAAGCTGTTGCACTTGGACTTGACGTAAATCTAGTTTGACCCGTTCAGGATCATCGTCAGGATGTATGCCCACTGATTGATTGAGCGGATTGAGCGTGGCTGTCACCTGTTGAGCCACATCCTGTGAGACTTGATAAACCTGACCTGAAATGGCGGGCCCAAGCGCCACTCGCAAATCCTTTAGCTCACTGCCGCGATCGCATAAGGTGGCGATCGCCTTAGTCACAATCCCTGATGCAGTGCCGCGCCACCCCGCATGAACTGCCGCCACTGCCCCAGATTGGCGATCGCCGATTAACACAGGCACACAATCGGCTGAGCAAACCCATGCCGAAAGGTTTTCTTGATGATTGGTCTGGTTATTGGTAAGGCGATCGCGAGTAATCCATACGCCATCAGCTTCGGGTAAAGGCGTATCTGCATCAGCTTTAATGTCATCAGCATGAACTAATCGATTGCCATGAACTTGTTTAACCCGATAGGCTCTACCCGATGTCGCTAGATGATGATGCAGATCGACAGGTAATTTAGGAGCGTGCGATCGCGTAAAAAATCCATGTTTCCAGTCAGCCAATAACTCGCAAGTCAATACGCCATCTTGCCATTGCCATTGATCGGTGTTCATTAGAGCTATACAAAGTCATAATATACCTCTACAGTCTATTGAATTTAAGTCATGGCGATCGCATTTAGTAAATATCACGGATTAGGTAACGATTTTATATTGATCGATAACCGTCACTGCCCCGAACCCATTCTCACCGCCAATCAAGCTGTAAAATGGTGCGATCGTAATTTTGGGATCGGGGCTGATGGCGTTATCTTTCTACTCGCATCAGAAAACAATGAACATCGGATGCAAATTTTTAACTCCGATGGCTCTGAACCAGAGATGTGTGGAAATGGCATTCGTTGCTTAGCTAAATTCATGCAAGATTTGGACATCGCCACCACTGAAGGCAAATATCTAATTCAAACAGGCGCAGGGCTGATTGTGCCGCAAATGGATGCTGATGGCCAGGTGACAGTGGATATGGGTAAGCCATTTTTGACCGCCGCCGAAATCCCCACAACTCTAGGTGAAAGCGATCGCCCTGTCGTTAATCTTCCCCTAAAAGTCGGCGACAAAACTTGGCATGTGACGACAGTAAGCATGGGCAACCCGCACTGCATGACCTTTGTTGATGATGTGGATAGCTTGTCGTTACCTGAAATTGGGGTGCTATTTGAACATCATTCTGTCTTCCCAAAACGCACCAATACTGAATTTGTAGAAGTGATTAATCGCAGTTATGTAAAAATGCGGGTATGGGAACGCGGCGCAGGGGCGACGCTGGCTTGTGGAACAGGCGCTTGTGCAACGGTAGTGGCGGGGGTGTTGAATGATCTGTGCGATCGCCTTTGCACGGTAAATTTGCCAGGTGGAGATCTCAAAATTCATTGGTTAGCTGACAGCGATCGCCTTTTGATGACGGGTCCCGCAACCCTTGTGTTTACAGGTATATTTGCTTAAAGAGTGCTACATGAGAATAGGTTTGCTATGCGAACCCATTCTCATGCCTAAAGTCTTAAGTAGATTTTTTGAATATCTCAAGAAAAGGTTTAGTCAACCAATGTGTGCCAACTTTTAACTGATGTTCAAAAGTTGGCATTCTCAGTAAATAAGCAACTCGGCGCATCACATGGGCAGGGAATCCATCGATGCTAAACTTGCCAAAGATCGAAGCCGTCGCGCCATCCTGACCCAAACTGATAAATTCACCAAGAGGAATATAGTTAAAGTTTATTAGCGCTTTTTGGTTTAGACTTGCCCAAATATTCCAAGCACAGTATTGAGATTGCTGGAAAGCCACCTGAGCCGTAGCAGGCAAAAGCTGTCCATCGAAATTAACACAACCCGCCAAATCCCCGATCGCGAATACATCGGCATATCTCTTAACTTGTAAAGTCAACTCAGTGGCGATCGCGCCTCGATAGTTGTGTTCAATGGGCAAATTTTGGAGCATTTTTGAGAAGGTGTTGCCCACCGTCCACAATACGACATCAACGGGTAATGTATCGCCCCCATCGGTATATTTGAGGGTGATTTCGTCATGGCTAACTTGAGAGACACTTGTATTGAGATCAGTCCATACACCACGTTGAGACAGAGCTAATTCTGCAATGGTGCGATTTGCCGCCGTAGAGTTAGTTAAAATTTTGTCATGGCGATCGACAAGCCGAACCCGACCCCGATCCTGTGTGCGTACTTTCAGGCGATCGGCGACTTTGCAAGCCAGTTCTACGCCACTGCTGCCAGCACCCGCGATACATACGCGAATTTTCTCGCGATCGGATGCTTCTAATAATTCTAGTTTGCTATTGAGTCGATGGAAATCATGGAGATTACGAAATGGAATTGCATATTCCGAAACTCCATCGACAACATCCATCGGAGTTTCACCACCGATCGCCAAAACAAGGCGATCGTATGCAATTACATCGCGCTGCCCAATATTTACTTCTACTTGCTTAGTCTCAAAATCAATTTTGGTAACTAACCCTTGCACAAATTGAATCCCAGTCCCAACTAGTAATTCCGCAAATGTTGGCGCAACTTCCCATTCCTGCAACTCTGCGGTGACCAGTTCATAGAGAAATGGCGTAAATAAGAAGCGATCGCTTTTATCAACAAGGATAATTTCAGGCATGACCGCCCAAGGCAGACGAGAGAGATTAAGCGCAGTATACAAACCGCCAAAACCACCACCAAGAATACAAATTCGCGTCATGGGAAAATCCAATTTGTTTTCTCTATTTTATAGCAAGGTTTACTGGAATATGTATAGCAACATTTACTCCCTTTCCACCCAAAAAGTAAGTATTAAAAAAATTATGTCCTAGAGAATGTTTTTTGATCCCAATCTTTATCTAGGAATGGGATAGTGATGACATACCGCGCAAGGCGCGGTACGTCATCACATCTTTATTAACTTCAGGTTAAATTTTGGTTATCTAATTTTACTTGTATTTGAGTACATTCGGTCATTAAAATAGTAGGAATTAATACATATACAAAAGTTGGGGGTTGCGTGGTCAAATCCGTATTGCTTGCTCAGCTATCAGAAGAGCAATCCCTGATGTGGCACAATGCTCTGTCTTCACAACAGATAGAGGTATGGGCTGCACCTGAAACCGAAGATTTGCTTAAGTTGCTCGACCAAAAGCATCAGTCTAAGCAACCTTTGCCTGATCTTATTATCTCCGATATCGGTATTAGATATGGGGGCGGCACATCTTTATTGGCGACAGAGTTGTGTAAATGGTGTGCTGATAATGCGCCTCAACTTAAAGTTTTACTAGTCAATCCTCGCCAATCGCAAATCAAGGAAGTTGAAAAGCGTTGGGCGACCCGTCGTGGAGCTATAGATTTACTCCCAAAAATATCGATAGATAATCTTAGTTCTGCATTTGAAGTTGCCGCTCAAGCTCTTGATCTAGAGGTAAAACCAGAAGCTTTAGAAACAGCTATTAATACTCTTAAGCGTCAACAGGCTCAGCCAGATAGAGGGGCTGTTAAAGGTAAAAACATCAGACAAACTGCCACCCAAGAGCTAGCTCGAAAAATGGCGATGATTCCTTTGATGGTCATGGCAAGTGAGCCTGAAATGCAATCAAGCGGCGATCTTTCTTCCCAAAACTCAAGCCAACAGTTAGCTCTTGACTCTACAATTTCGCAATTAAATTTGTACGATATCAGAATTGACCTAGAACAAACAGGTGCGTTTGCTCGCCAATTGTTTAAGGATAATCCTCTCCTGCCTGCGCTGACACTTTACGAACAAGACAACTACGTTGGCATGTTGTCTCGTCGCCGATTTTTAGAATGTCTGAGCCGTCCTTACGCACTGGAATTGTTTACCAAAAGACCTCTAAGGGTTTTGTATGAGCAAGCCCAAGTGGAAAATCTCAAATTGCATGGCAATATGCCGATTGTGATGGCTTCTCAAGTGGCGCTAGCGCGTAGCAATGATGATATTTATGAGCCAGTAATTGTTCATTTAGACGGAGATAATTATTCTGTACTAGATGTTCATGACTTATTGCAATCGCAGTCCTATATCCACGAGCTAGCCACTAAGCTACTGCGTGAGCAAACTCAGACAACCATGTTTCAGACTGAAAAAATGGCAAGTTTGGGGCAGATTGTGGCGGAAGTATCCCATGATATTCGCAACCCTGTATCGGCAATTTATGGCAATACAGAATGCCTCTTGACCTACATTGAAGGGGTGATGAAAATCTTGAGAGCCTACGAAAAGGAATATGGAACTTCTTCTGCAATTATTAGCGAAACCCTTGAAGAGATTGATTGGGAATTTGTCCGTTCAGATTTACCTCAAGTAGTGCGTAGTATCCAATCTGGAGCTAAGTATCTCCGTCGATTGGTTGATACATTGCAGAGTCTTTCGCATATGGAAGATCAAGCTAATCCTGAGCTTATTGACTTACTTGAATGCGTGGAAAGTTGCTTAACCATTCTCAGTGGTCGGATTATCAATGTTCAGATTTCTAAAAGTTATAGTGATTTGCCAAAGGTCAATGGGTTTACCGATCGCCTAATCCAAGTATTCATGAACTTGATCAGTAATTCGTTAGATGCTTTGTTAGATTTAAAGTCTCATCCTGATTTGATCAAGCAACGTCATCAGTTTGCACTTGAAGGTGATGTGAGTTCAGCACATGGTAACGTGCTGACGGAGACCGAAATTACATGGCAGCCGATGATCATGATCACATCCGCGATCGCCGAAATTGATAGTCGTCAATGGATATCGATCAAAATTGCGGACAACGGGCTGGGAATTCCTAAAGAAATTCAGGATCGCATTTTTGATAACTTCTTTACAACCAAAGGACAAGGCAAGGGTACTGGTTTGGGGTTGGCGATTTGCCATCAAATCGTAACTCAGCAACATCACGGCAAGATTGTATTGCGATCGCCCTATCTTAATAACAATGGCGATGTGACCGTTGGTACTGAGTTTGAAGTATTGTTACCAATTGCTTAGATAAAAGACAAATGGCGGCGCTTCGCGCCGCCATTTGTCTTTTGAAATGTCGTCGCACTTTTGCAAATTGGTATTAAACTAAGCAATTCATAAAACCTTCGCGCAGTTTCTCGCTTTCTAGATGTCTGCCGATGAAGACCAATTGATTTTTACGGAGTTCGTTATCCTGCCAAGGGCGATCGCGAGTTGCGTCAAACTGCATATGCACACCTTGAAATACCAAGCGCTCAACAGAGCCAGCAAGATTAATAATGCCCTTAGAGCGAAAAATATCTTGACCCTGAGTTTTTAATAATTCACTAATCCATACTTGAAACTTATATGGATTAACTTCACCTGATTCCAAAATACTAACCGAGCCAACCTCTTCATCATGGATATGGTGATGATGTTCGTGGTGATCATGCTCTTCATGAACATGTTCGTGGTGATCATGATCATCTTTGACTTGAGCCGCCAGAAATTCTGGATTTTTTTCCAGAATTCGATTCAAATCAAAGCCACCGACATTGAGAACTTTGTTGATGCTGTCCTGAATATCTTCAGTATTGATTTGGTTTAGCTGGACGCGATCGACTCTGGCGAGAATGTTCAGATGCTTGATTTTAGCTTCCAGATCTTCTAGCTGATCATTAGTAACTAGATCGGTCTTATTAAGTAAAATTACATCCGCAAAGCCAATTTGTTCAATAACTTCGCGATCGCCCCAATGTTGTGCGACATGCTTAGCATCAACCACAGTGACGACCGCATCAAGGGCTACTTGTTTATGGACATCTTCATCCATAAAGAAAGTTTGGATCACAGGTCCAGGATCGGCTAAGCCAGTAGTTTCGATTA
Source organism: Cyanobacteria bacterium SOY_65_metabat_81 (assembly GCA_031412945.1). Lineage (GTDB taxonomy): Bacteria > Cyanobacteriota > Cyanobacteriia > Pseudanabaenales > Pseudanabaenaceae > Pseudanabaena. The sequence continues at coordinate 16,733 of JANODY010000030.1, read as the reverse complement.
AGAGATGATCAAATTTGTTGCGGCGGCGCATCAGATTACTAATAATCCGAATCAAATCGCCGCGTACTGTGCAGCAAATACAACCATTATTCATTTCAAAAATTTCTTCGTCAGCACCAATCACCAGTTGTTGATCGATGCCAATCTCGCCAAATTCATTGACAATAACGGCTACTTTTTTGCCATGTTCAGCCGTAAGAATGTGATTGAGTAAGGTAGTTTTGCCTGCGCCAAGGAAGCCAGTAAGGACGGTAGCAGGAATTTTTGCTGATGCGATCATATTTTGCTGGTTGCTTGCGATAACGATTAAGAAATTGTATGGCTGTTTTTAGATAACTTTGAGAAAATTTCTGCTTTTGGTTTGAGCACTATACAGCAATTCTCTTTCAAACCCGCCACAAATAAAAATATAAAATCCTTTGCGGAGATTCGCCTTGCGACCGACCCTTGTTGTGGCGGATGTGATCGAACACTGCTGCAAGTAGAATTTATGCTACTTAATAGCCACAACCGAATTAACTTTAACTTCAGAAAGTGTTGGAAAATTAGTAGATTGTTTAGCCAAAGTTAGCTCATTCTTGAGTGAATCAACTTGCTCATGGGCAAGACGCATCTGGGTGTTGATTGCCGTTGTGGTGACATCATAGATATTAGTTGCCATTTTAGGATAAGCCCCGATCGCAATGATTGGCACCAAAAAGCAAACTGCAATAAACACCTCACGCGGTCTAGCATCACTGAATTCGGCTTCACTAGGTAAAACGCAGCTTGTCCCAAAACAAACTACCTCTTGATTACCTTGTGCCTTGAGGCTGATATCTGAGATGTCACAGGAAGGATTGATGTCACAGCTAGGATTTGCGTCGGAAGCGTAGAAAATCTGACGCAACATGGAGAGCAAATAAATCGGTGTCAAAATCACGCCAACTGCCGCTAAGAAAACAGTCACAGTGCGAAAAGTTGAACTGTATATGTCGCTGGTGGTCATCCCCATAAATATGGAGATTTCGCTAGCAAAGCCACTCATGCCGGGGAGAGCAAGGGATGCCAACGCGCCAACTGTAAACAAGGCGAATACTTTGGGCATTACCTTGCCGATATAGCCCATTTCGTTCAGTGACATGGTGTGGGTGCGATCGTAAGTCACCCCCGCAAGGAAGAACAAAACTGAAGCAATCAAACCGTGGGAGAGCATTTGTAACATCGCGCCACTGAGTCCTAAATCAGTGAACGAGGCTAGCCCGATTAAGACAAATCCCATATGCGAGACCGATGAAAATGCGAGGCGGCGCTTCATATTGGTTTGGGCAAAAGAATTGACCGCACCATAGACAATATTAACCACGCCCAACATGGCAAGAATCGGCGCAAAGTAAACATGGGCATGGTCAAGTAGTCCCATATTTAGCCGAATCAGACCGTAACCTCCCATTTTTAGCAATACACCCGCCAAGATCATCGATACGGGTGAAGACGCTTCGCCATGAGCATCAGGCAACCATGTATGCAGCGGGAAAATCGCTAGTTTGACCCCAAAAGCGATTAACAAACCTGCATAAAGTGGCAGCTCTAGCGCTAAAGGGAAATCCTTGAGAGCTAATTCAGCCATATCAAAGGTCATGTTGTTGCCATAGAGCGCCATCGCTAGCCCGGCCACCAGAATAAAAATCGAAGCGGCGGCGGTATAAAGCAAAAATTTGGTGGCTGCATATTGGCGTTTTTGACCGCCCCAAATCGAAACAAGCAGATAAACAGGAATTAATTCAACTTCCCACATGATGAAAAACATCAGTAAATCTTGGGAAACAAATACGCCGATCTGGGCGGAGTAAAGCACCAACATGAGGAAATAAAACAAACGCGGCTTGATATTAACTTGCCAAGCCGCAAATATCGACAGGGTGGTAACTAGCCCCGCCAGTAAGACTAAAGGCGCGGAGATACCATCGACCGAGACCGCCCAACTAAGACCCAATTGAGGTATCCATGAGTACTTTTCCGCAAGCTGAAATGTCGCACTGCTCGGATCGTAGTTCTTCCAGAAGGCATAGCACATTAAAATGAAATCGGCGATGCCTACTCCTAATGCATACCATCGGATAGTTTTGCCGTCTTTGTCTGGCAATACGGGAATTAGGAAAGACGCTACGAGGGGCAGCAGGACGATCGCAGTAAGCCAAGGAAATTGGTCTAGTGTCATGTCAATAGGTCTAAATACTTACCAAGGGGAATGTTAAGCATTGTACTAAACTTTACAAAGTTTTAATTATAAAAATAATGATGATAATGATGCGTTGATTGACGCGTTGGATCAACAGATTCGAGCTTCTGAACTCAAGACCTTGGCACAACTGCCACAAATTCGGTTTAATGGATGGTACATATTAATCTTGAAGCCCTTCAAGTGGCTCATGAAAACCATCTAACAAAATCATTGAAATGAGTATTTTGGGGTTGATTCTGAAGCTGACGCAAAGCGCCGCTACTAATTCTCCAATTAACGTATTTCTTGATTAGATGATTTGGTTTTGCTTTAATATTAGTGTTGTAAGCAATTATTGTCGTCTTAGTGTGTCTAAGCTGCGTGACATCTCATGTTTAAGATTTTGATCGTAGCCGCAACTTATCCGCTATAGGCCCTGGTAAATTTTTTAATCGTTATGCCCAAAGTTCTCGTTTCTGACCCCATCGATCAAGTCGGTATCGACATCCTCTCCCAAGTCGCCACCGTTGACGTAAAAACTACTCTCAGCCCTGAAGAACTGATCCAAGTTCTGCCCGAATATGACGCGATCATGATTCGCTCTGGTACGAAGCTGACCAAGGAAGCGATCGAAGCTGGGAAGAACCTCAAAATCATTGGTCGTGCTGGTGTTGGGGTCGATAACGTAGACGTTCCCACCGCCACTCGTCATGGAATTGTGGTAGTCAATTCTCCTGAAGGCAACACGATCGCCGCCGCCGAGCATACGATCGCCATGATGATGTCACTATCGCGGTTTATCCCTGCGGCAAACTCTTCACTCAAAGGGGGGAATTGGGATCGCAAGAGTTTTACTGGCGTTGAAGTTTACAAAAAAACTCTTGGCATTCTCGGTTTAGGTAAGATCGGATCTCACGTTGCCACGGTTGCCAAAGCTTTAGGAATGCGAATCCTCGCCTACGATCCCTTCCTCACCGCCGAACGTGCGGAAAAATTGGGCGTGCATCTTGTTGACTTAGAAATTTTATTGCGTGAAGCTGATTACATCACGTTGCATTTGCCCAAAACCAAAGATACTTATCACTTAATTAATGCCGATCGCATAGCGATCATGAAAGATGGCGTGAGAATCATCAACTGCGCTCGCGGCGGCATTATTGACGAAGTGGCGATCGCTGAAGCCATCAAAAGTGGCAAAATCGGCGGCATCGCTCTTGATGTATTTGAGAATGAACCTCTCGAAGATGTCTCAGGCTTACGCGAACTTGGTGCAAATGTAATCTTGACCCCGCACCTCGGCGCATCCACCGAAGAAGCCCAAACCAATGTCGCCGTAGATGTTGCCGAACAAATTCGCGATGTCTTGCTTGGCTTACCTGCACGATCGGCGGTGAATATCCCCGGATTGCGTCCTGATGTCTGGCAAAAACTCAAGCCTTACCTCCAACTCGCCGAAATGTTGGGTAATCTGGTTGGACAATTGGCGGGTGGACGGGTCGATAACCTCGATGTCAAGCTCCAAGGTGAAATTGCTAATAGCGAAAGCCAACCAATTGTAGTCGCGGCACTCAAAGGTTTGCTATCGCCTGCTTTGCGTGAACGCGTTAATTTTGTGAACGCTAGCATCGAAGCCAAAGAACGCGGTATTCGCGTCACTGAAACTCGCGATCCTTCAGTCGAAGACTATAGCGGCTCGATTCATCTGACCGCCCACGGTAGTCAAGGTGAGCAGTCAGTAACGGGCGCATTGCTTGGTAAGTCTGAAATTCGGATTACCAGCATCAACGGCTTCCCCATCAACGTTGCGCCAACTCATTACATGTTGCTGACTCTACACCGCGACATGCCAGGGATCATCGGTCGCATCGGTTCGCTGCTAGGTAATTTCAATGTGAATATTGCCAGTATGCAAGTCGGTCGGCGCATGGTGCGCGGCGAAGCAGTCATGGTTTTGAATATTGACGATCCATTGCCGAGTGGTTTAGTTGATGAAATCATCCACATTCAAGGCGTAACCGATGCTTTTGTGGTCAAACTATAAAGTCAACGAGCGCTTTGCTCTCTTTCAATTACAATATGCACAAATTAGCGGCTGTGTATTATGTCAACTACTAAACAATATATTCCGTCAGAAAAATATCGGCAAATGTTGGTGCGTGATGGCGATCGCCGTTTTCAAGAATGGCACGATCGCTTTATCGATTATCAACGGGAATATCTCGAAGACATGAATAAACGCAAAAAGTAAACAAAAAGTAAAGAAAAGGCTCGCGATGCGAGCCTTTTCTTTATGGCTGTAGCTGTAAAATAAATCCAATTTGAGAGGTCTTCATGCAGATTCGTAAGGCAATAATTGCTTATAAGTCGGGTAGTCAAATTGGCAAAATATGGGCAGAACGCTGTAGCTGCGAGTTAGAAGAACTCGGAGTCAAAGTCCTAATTGGACCAACGGGAGCAAGTGACAATCCTTATCCCGTCTTTTTGGAGTCGATGCATCAAGAAATCGATTTGGCAGTTGTATTAGGTGGCGATGGCGCAACTTTAGGTGCGGCTAGATATTTGGCAAGATTGGGAGTGCCGATTTTAGCGATTAATGTGGGTGGACATTTAGGCTTTCTCACCCATTCCATTGAAGAATGTGGAAATACTGTCGAAATCTGGGAACGCTTATTGTCCGATCGCTTTGCGATCGAGAAGAGAATGATGTTGGAAGCAAAAGTGATTAATGTTGATCAAGGCTTGGGGAGTAAGCTCGGACAGCCCTCTGGACTTTTTTTGTGTTTGAACGAGATGTGTGTAAAACCTGCATCCCCCGATCGCATGGTGACATCATTTTTAGAATTAGAAATTGATGGTGAAGTGGTCGATCAATATCACGGCGATGGACTCATTGTGGCGACTCCCACTGGCTCTACTTCTTATACCGTGGCGGCAAATGGTCCAATTGTGCATTCAGGGATGCACGCGATCGCGATTACGCCTATTTGTCCATTGAGTTTATCCAGTCGAGCGATCGTGATCCCACCAAAATTAACCGTAAGCATTTGGTCGCTTTCCACCGATGATTTTAGTTTAAAGCTATGGACAGATGGAGTGATGGCAACTTCAATCTTTCCGGGGCAGCGCGTAGACATTCGGATGGCTGACTGTCAGGCGCAATTTATCGTGTTACGAGAAGATAATTCTTATTATCAAGCATTGCGTCAAAAGCTCTTGTGGACAGGCGCAAGAGTGCGTTATCCAAATCAATAATGACGACACCTATCAAATATCTATAAAATGTACTCATGGCAAAAATATCTCTTTGCGATCGCTGTAACTTTTATGCACATACCCAATTTTTAGTTTGTGCGGTTCATCCTTCTGGTCCCGCGTGGGGAGTTTGCTCAGATTTTGTGTCAGCCGAACTGTGGGAACCTGATGACCCCCATAGTTATGACCCAGCTATGGCAGCCGAATGTGGCTGGCATCCGATCTTTACAGGCAAATGCCCTGAGTGTCGCACCCCATTTTCACGGATGAGAGTTCCGCCAGAGCAATGGCGCTGTAAATGTTGTGAATGGGAAGATGAAGAATAGAAATAAAGAGAAACTTCGCGTTGGGAAGTTTCTCTTTACTGTTTACGAAATTAGTTTTTTGGCGGATTCAATTTGGCTTCTCACCTGATCTAAGCCAGTACCACCATAGCTATTACGAACTTTGACCACTTGAGCAGGGGCGATCGCCTCGATGATATCGGCCTCAAGCTGTGGATGGAAGGTCTGCCAACGCTCAACTGATAGATCTTTAAGCAAAATCCCTTCGCTAGTGCAGGTTTTGACTAACTTCCCAACCAGTTGATAGGCTTCCCGAAAAGGAACACCTTTGGCGGCGAGATAATCGGCAACATCAGTGGCATTTGAGAAGTCCTCAGCCACGGCTTCAGCAAGACGTTTGGGCTGAAACTCGATGCCTTCATCGATCAAAATTGTCATCGCTTCCAAACAAGCGCGAATGGTCACGACCGCATCAAAGATTCCTTCTTTATCCTCTTGCATATCCTTGTTATAAGCCAAGGGCAAGCCTTTGATGATCGTCAATAAGCCTTGCAAATGTCCGAATACCCGTCCAGTTTTGCCGCGTACCAATTCGGGAACGTCAGGGTTTTTCTTTTGGGGCATGATGCTGGAGCCTGTGCTGACGCGATCGCTAAGTTTTACAAAGCTAAATTCATGGGATGACCATAAAATTACTTCTTCTGACAGGCGACTGAGATGCACCATGATCAAACTTGCCGCGCAAAGAAATTCAACCGCAAAATCGCGATCGGACACACCATCAAGGCTGTTGCGACCGACGGAGCCAAAATCTAAAAGTTCGGCGGTATAGTGGCGATCGATGGGATGGGGCGTACCCGCCAAGGCTCCTGAACCGAGAGGGCAAACATTTACCCGTTGATAAATTTCTTCAAGTCTTGTCCAGTCGCGCTGCGCCATCTCAAAATAGGCTAGAAGATGATGAGCAAGGCTAATCGGCTGGGCGCGTTGCAGGTGCGTATACCCCGGGATAAAAGTCTCGACATGCTGCTCGGCTTTATTTACGAGAGTTTGCTGCCAAGTTCTCAGATCAGTTTGGATTTTACGGATTTGATCGCGCAAATATAACCGCACATCGGTAGCGACTTGATCATTACGCGATCGCGCTGTATGTACTTTTTTGCCAACATCGCCAATCAGGTCAGTCAAACGCCGCTCGACCGCAAAATGCACATCTTCAGCATCAATACCGGGGTTGAAATTGCCAGCCCGAAACTCTTGGCGGATCTGCTCCAACCCACTGACAAGTAGTTCCCCTTCTTCGACGCTGATGATGCCCACTTTGGCTAACATCCGCGAGTGCGCCTGTGAACCTGTGATGTCATATTCAATTAAATTAATGTCAAAACTAATACTGGCATTAAATCTAGCGATCGCGGGATGCAGCGCGGTCTCGAAACGCTGACTCCAAGGTTGGGGGGCTGTTGGCTGGCTCATACAAAAAAATTGTCGTAAAACTGTAGTACTTGAAGCACTAGTTTACTTTTTGACAGCCAGTTTTACGCTCTTTTGTCATCAATTCATCACGCCGCCTTATATAATATTCCTATGAAATCTGGTTACACTTTGCCTGTATTTGCGATCGCGGCGGCGAAAGCGGCGCTTCTTGTATTAAATCAAGAAAATGCCGCTTCGGTCGAGCTTGACTTATTAGAATCGGGTACGGCTAAAATTGAAATTGATCAGAGTGCGATTATTGATCAAAATACGGCTCTGGCGATCGCCATTAGTGACCCAGGCGATAATCTTGATTTGACCGCAGGGCTGTCGGTTTGGGCTTGGGTGCAATTGGAAGTATTAGACTTATCAACAGATGCAGTACCACAGCAGCGACTAATTTTAGAAGCGGGAGAAGGATTGGGAAGAACTAAAAGTGGCGAACCTGCGATCTATCAATTAGCCCGAAACTTAGCTGATGTGAATCTTTTGCCATTGCTAAAACCTAATGTCACTGCGAGGATTCGATTTATTTTGCCTGAAGGCCGGGCGATCGCCAAGCGAACTTCCAACGCGGCTTTTGGCATTCTTGAAGGACTGTCGCTATTAGGAACTTCAGCCATATCCAAGCCTTTGTCAGTGGAAGACAAACTAGAAGAGTTTCGCGCCACTTTACGGCTCAAAGCCGCGACTTCCCATGAAATTGCCCCTCAAATTGTTTTTTATATTGGAGCAAATGGCTATCAAGTAGCTCAAAATCTTGGTTTTCAGGACAGTCAATTGGTGCAGACTGCCAATTGGATTGGAGCAATGTTAGTAGAAGCGGCGCTCTTGGGGGTGACTTCCCTTACTTTAGTTGGTTATCATGGCAAGTTGTTGAAGTTAGCAGGCGGGATTTTTAATACTTCCAGTCATTTGGCTGATGCCCGAATTGATATTTTGGTGCGTGCGGCGGTGCATGAGCAGTTACCGATGGAACTAGTTCAAGAAATCGAGCGATCGCCCACTGCCGAGGCTGTGCATAAATTATTGGTTGAACATAGCTACGATCGCCGAATTTGGCAGTATATCACCGATCAAATCACACAACGGGCGATCGCCTATGTCCAAAAATATGCCGATCGCCAAATTAGTATCAACACAATATTGTGCGATCGCTTAGGACAGTTAGTCCTTAAACCTGAAAGATAAAGAGCGGCGCAGAGCACCACCTTTGATCTTTGGAGTATAAAAAAACATGACAAGACTTTGCTATGGTTATGTTTGTTGGCGATCGTCAGCAGATATAAAGCCTTTAGGCTAAAACTTTATCGATTTTTCCAGTTATTTTTAGAGGCAATCCCATGGGTGAAATTACTAGAGATGAGATTCGCGAACGCTTAGGCAATATCGATCAAATTCGCGATATCATCTTCGGCGCACATTTACGCGAATACACCAGTCGGCTAGATAAAGCTGAATCCGATATCTCGGCAATGCAGCAAGATGTTCGCGATCGCCTGAACGAATTAAAATCAGTTTTAGCGATCGAGTTACGCAACTCTGTTGAATCAATTGATAAGCGCCTAAAAACAATAAGTGCCTCAACTCAAGAAGAATCCGCCGATTTGCGACAACAGTTCGATCGCATTAACCGCAAGTTTACCAATAGCATTGAGACACTTGATGAAACCGTTGAAGCTCAACGGGTTGCCCTGCGTGAAGAGCTTGCCCAAACTAGAGATAGCTTGCAAGGTGATACTCGTGAACTGCGATCGCTAGTTTTAGAAGAACTAGATCGTCATTTCTCCATTCTTCGTGAAGATAAAATTTCTAAAGATGACATGGCGGAGTTGTTATTTGAGCTAGGCATGAGGCTTAAGGGTGCTGAGTTTGTGCCTGAGCTTCGTGAAGCGGCAGAAGAACGGGTTGAAGAAAAGTATGAGCAGGTGAACATACTTGGCTCTGAGCCAAAAGCTAACAGATCAGCATCTTTTAGTGATGACGCTTCTGCAACTAGCGCAACTGCCAAAGCTGCATCGCGCATTAAATCTAAGTAAGCTATAGCAATCCTAAATGAGTTGTGAGAGGCTTCGCTCAGCCAACGATATACGCTGGCTGAGCGAAGCGATGCACTGAGCTTGTCGAAGTGTCGAAGCCCTATTTTTCTCATAAATGATTTAGGATTGCTATATGGCGCTTTGTACTCAAAAAAAGCGGGTGACGATTCTCATCGCCACTCGTCTTTTGATTTTGAAATACTGTGATTGCAAAAAAATAATATGGCGGAGAGAAAAGACAATTCCAACAATAAGCCTCTCAGTGATGTTGAGAAACTTTTACTTCTGCTCTCTGATCTACAAATTATAGATTCAAAAGACTCTACACCACCAATTTCAAACTTACCGTCAATTTCGGTAGATGCTAATCAGAATAAATTAATTAATCCAAATATTGAATCGCTAGATAAATCTCTAGACGTAGGAATAGATATAGATCGATCGCCAGCTATTGATCCTTTCTATCCTTTTCCTAGTCTTTTGGATGAGCTACCTTTTTTAAGAGATTTTAAGCCATTTAAGCAAGATGAACCTGACCAAAATCTTCAAATTTATCAGGTAATTGAAGATTTAAGCTCCTCCAATGATCTTGAGTATTTACCATTAAACAAATCTGAAGATCAACAAGATCAAACCGAGACTATAAGCCTTATTCAAACTCTTCTTTTAGGTGGAGAGATAGAAAAACCTAAAGCTGAACCTGAACAGATTCCAAAAGCTATATCAGAAACTTTTTTAGAGATTCGATCGGAAGATGATAAAGCTTTACATCTTTTGCAGGACATTTTGGTTGTTCCAGAGCTAGAAGACCTCCGCACCTTTAAGATTTCTGTTGAACAAAAATTAGGACTGGTCGAAAGTCAGGTCAATAGTCCTGAACTGATGAATAAAATTAAGGATTTAGAGAGCTTAGTTCAAAGTGCGTCTCTCGATCTTAGCAATTTTGGCTCAAAGCTTACAGAGATCGGCGATGGACAGGTTAATCTCCCGACTGAAATTGCGGCTGTGAGAAAGCGTATTGCTCAATTAGAACATCATATTTATCAACCTGATGAATTAGTCCAGCTTTTGCTGCCAATTATCGCCGAGTTGCTCAGTCTCAAAGTGACCGAATCACGAGAGTCAATGTGTCAAGCAATTATGCCGATTATTGCGGAAGTCATTTTTGAGCGATCGCAACTAGACCGTGTTGCCATGAGCCATGCATTTTCAGAGATTCTGCCCAATGCTATTAGTGAAAGGATTCGGAATAATCCTGAAGATATCGCCTTCGCGATCGCCCCTGAAATGGCTTCAGCAATTCGCGAACAAATTCGGCTGGATCGGGATGCGATCGTTGATGCATTAGCTCCAGAGATGGGCGCGGCAATCAAGCGACAGATTGTGTTAGAGCGTGACTCAATGGTTGATGCACTCTATCCAGTCATTGGCAATACGATCGCCAAATATTTTGCGGAAGCGATTAGAACAATTAATGAAAAAGTTGAACAAACTTTTAGTGCAGAAGGATTATCGCGTAAAATTCGCGCAAAAATGCAAGGGGTTTCGGAAGCAGAGCTAATTCTTAAAGAGTCCGTTCCCTTTCAAATACAAGCTATATTTCTAATCCATAATTTATCTGGATTAGTGATGATCGATATTCAACAAAGCGATCTTGATTCTCTTACTGATCCGATCGATGCCGATATGTTAGCAGGAATGTTGACCGCTATCCGCAGCTTTGCTAATGAATGTATGACTAGAGAATCGAGCAACTCCGAACTCGATGCCATTAACTATAGCGGCTTCAAAATTTTGCTGGAAGTCGCAGGATATTGCTATCTAGCCGTGATGATTCAGGGCGAGCCTAATCTGGCTTTTGTAAATAAAATCCGTAATGTATTTGAGAAAATTATTCAAATTCATGGCGATCGCCTCAAACAATTTGATGGCGATCCCAGTATCATTCCTGCAAAAGTTGAAATTGAACTCAAGACTCTAATGGGAATTAATCAAACTAAATCTTCTAAGCGTTCATCCAAAACCTTGATTTTGATTAGCTTAGCCGCGTTTGCTTTGATATTGATCCCCATTGGTATTTATCAATATCATTCCCATCGCGATCGCCAACTAGAAGCCAAAGTCTTAGAAGGCTTAGCTAGCACTCCAGAACTGGCAGTTTATCGCCTTGATGTAAGCGCCAATGGCGATCGCCTCAAGCTATCAGGTAAATTGCCTAATCAACAATTACGCGATCGCGCCTTCCAAGTTGCCGAAGCCGCCGCCCAATCAGAAAGTAAAATCACAAATAATATCTATGCCGTCAATGTTCCTCCTGATCCAGAACTGGTGGCGATCGAGGTGCAGCGTTTGACTAAAGCACTTAATTACACCGCAGGACTGCAAATCGCGACTCAATTTAAAGATGGACGAGTCATAATTACAGGACAAATCGAGCAGCCCAGCATGATCCCCAAAATTACTCAGACCTATAGCAAAATCGCGGGTGTGACGACAGTGACAAATGCCGCAACACTGCTCACACCCGTGTTATCAACGCGAATTTACTTTCCCTTTGGGATCACCGATTTGCAACCGATAGATTTAGAGAAGCTGATAGAAGTCCAGAATTTTTTGGAAATGTATCCTGATTATGATATTAATATCTTTGCAAAGAATGATGATTTCGGAAACCAGATGATTAACAATCGCCTAGGCGAAAAACGCACTCAAATAGTCCGAAGTAGTCTATTAAAAAGGGGTGTAAAGGCTAATCGGTTGCATATTTCTGGCATAATAGCCACATCCACTCAGTCCCCATCCAATCAAACGTCGAGATGGGTAGAATTTCAGCCAACACTAAGAAAACTAATTGTCCAACCCTAATAAAATGCCGACTTCTGCCAAAATAATCTCTCAAAAAATTTGTCTTGTAGGTGATTTTGGAGTTGGGAAAACTAGTCTGATTCGCCAATTTGTCGATCGCCAATTTAGTGATACATACCTATCAACAGTTGGCGTAAAAATTTCGCGCAAAGTAGTATCGATTTTAGATTCTTTGGATAATTTGCCAGAGAATAATTTGCCAGAGAATAATTTACCAGAGAATCATTTGCCAGAGAAGACAAAGCAAATCCAACTAATTGTTTGGGATATTGAAGGAAGTACCCGATTTCAGGCGATCGCCCCTAGCTACTTACAAGGCTCAAAGGGAGCATTAATAGTTGCTGACGTGACAAGAGACTCAAGCCTCGACAATCTCAAGACCCATGTTCAGCTTTTTCAATCAATTAACCCCAAATCAAGTTTGCTTATCGCTTTAAATAAAGTTGATTTATTAGAAAATAATATAAGAAATGATTTAATCAAATCTATTTCAGTTCAATTTGCCGAACTCAATATATCTATCCACCTAACATCAGCTAAAACAGGCGAAGGTGTTGACCATATATTTCAAACTTTAGCTTCTCAAATTCTCTCTAATTAATTTTTATGAAACAATCAAAATTTCTCAAAAAACTACTTACAGCTTCAGAGCGATCGCTGATCACCATTGACCAACAATTTATGATTATCGATACATCTTACGGCGCTGAAAGATTTTCAGAACAGCCCTATGAAAGCTTGTTACACAAAGATATCCGTCATGGATTTCCAGAGATTATTGGCTTAGAAGAAACTTTTGACGACATTTGGCTTAACAAAATCACCAGCTTTGAATTAAAAGGAATTTCTCGGTCTACTAATTCAAAAAAACCTCTTTATTTCAACTTGTATATACTTGGCACAAATGAGTTAGAAGAATCAGATAGAAATATTTTAATTTGCATTGAAGACGCGACAGAAATGATGGTAATGTCACAAATTTTAATGCAAAGAGCTAATGAAGCTGAGTTACTTGCCAACGACTTAAAGAAATCAAATGAATATATTGATAAAGTTGTTTTAACAATGGCGGAATCCCTAATTGTCACTGATTATCAAGGCAATATAAAAACTATAAATATTGCTACTGTTAATTTATTTGGTTACGCTAATTCTGACTTAATTGGTAATCCGATCACCCTACTATTTAAAGATCCATCACAACTTGATTACATTTATCAAAATCTTAATCAAAACCTTAATCAAAACTTAGACAATATCGAAATACTTTGTTTATCTAAAAATAAAGAAAAAATCTTAATTTCTTTCGCTTGCTCTAAATTACCTAATTATCAATTTAATCATCACCCACTTCATCAAAATTTAATCCATGATATTGTCTATCTTGGACGCGATATTACTGAATTAAAGCGCAAAGAACAAGAATTATTAGTTGCCAGACAAATTGCCGAACAATCGACTCAAGCTAAAAGCATTTTTTTAGCAAATATGAGTCATGAAATTCGGACTCCGATCAATGGCGTGTTAGGAATGACTGAACTATTGCTTGGGACATCGCTTGGCGATCGCCAACAAGACTTTGTGGAAAATATTCGTCTGAGCGGCGATCTATTGCTCAGCTTAATCAATCAAATACTAGATTTATCAAAGTTAGAAGCGGGGGCTTTAGAACTCGAAAATTTGCCTTTTAATCTAGAAAAATGGATGGAAGAGACGCTTGAACTTTTTGCGTTACAGGCTCATAGCAAAGGATTAGAACTTAGTGTAAATTTTGATCCAGATCTGCCCGTTGCCTTGATCGGTGATACGATGAGATTACGACAAATTATGATAAATCTAATTGGTAATGCGATTAAATTTACAGCTAGTGGAGAAGTTTTTGTTCAAATCGAACGCGATCGCCATAATAATCTTTCTCAATCTCAAATTTATCTGCGATTTTCAATTATTGATACAGGAATTGGTATTGAGCCTAGCAATCAAGAAAAACTTTTTAAATCCTTCTCTCAAGTTGATGCATCAACAACGCGGCATTTTGGAGGAACTGGATTAGGGTTAGCTATCAGCCGTCAGTTAGTGGAACTGATGCAAGGACAAATCGGCATATCTAGCCCAGTCAAAGATGGACGAGGCACCTGTTTTTGGTTTACGATTCCCTTCGGTCTTCAGACTCAATCCCAACTAGCATCTTTAAGCGACTATAATGCTCACGCTCTCATTAATCGACATATTTTAGTTGTCGATGAAAATCAACATTCTCGCAATGCGCTCTGCTATTATCTCACCAGAGTTGGAGCGACAGTTTCTCAAGTAACTAATACTCAAGAGGCGATCGCCTCTCTAGACAACCGATTACCATCTAGCAAATGCGTTGACGTTGCCTTGATTGATTGGCGATCAACAAATTTAGATGGGACGAAATCCGTTCTCGAAATAAAGCAGAAATTTACTGATTTACCTCTAATCGCTATGCTGATCACCGATCATCAAGGCGAAATTCAGTCGATTATCGATCAAGGCTTTTGTGGATATGTGACTAAGCCTTTTAAGGGCGATCGCTTACTAAAAGCCATATTTTTAGCACTCAAAATAGAAATCGCGATGGTTACTAATTCTCATAATCATCTAATTACCAGCGACAATATAAGTGAAATAAATGAATCCATAGATTTATCTAACTTGCAAATCTTAGTCGCTGAAGATAATGTCGTCAATCAAAAAATTACGATGACCTATCTATCTCGACTTGGTTATCAGGCAGATCTAGCCGTAAATGGGAAACAGGTATTAGAATTGACGGCAATTAAAGATTACGACCTCATTTTGATGGATTGTCAGATGCCTATTTTGGATGGATATACCGCCACTCAAGCCATCCGTCAACTAGAAAATCAGTCTTCTCGACATACCGTCATTATCGCAATGACCGCTAATGCTTTTAAAGAAGATCGCGATCGCTGTCTAGCGGCTGGAATGGATGACTATCTCACCAAGCCCGTTCGCAAAGAACAAATCAAAAAAGTAATTACGCATTGGATGACCCAAATCAAAGCCCGAAAAAATTGAATTTTTAAAATTCAATGACATTGTTTTGACTAGTTCCAATCCCAGAAATATCAAGATAATTAACGCCGATTAGTTTGTGAATTTCGGCTTTGCGTTGTTTCTCTTCTTGGATTTTAGCTTGGCAATGATGTCCAAATGCTGGATCAGCAATTACATCTTTACTTTTGAATAATGCTAGCCAATGTTTTTCGCGCTTTTCGCACATCACAAATTGAATTTTGGCGATCGCCGTTTTGACCACAATTTGCGGACGCAATAAACCGATGCGCGAGTTGTCATCCAGCCAGAGTAGATGTTGTAATTGCTGGGCAACTTCTGTCTGTTCAGCACAAAGAATCTGTAGTTGTTGAACTAGATGCTCGGCATAGGGTTCTTCAGCCCCAAGGGAAGTCTTTTTGAGATCGATAAGATTGAGAATAGTTAGCCAGAGATAGCGATGATTGGACAAGCTGAATTCAATTTCTTCTTGAATGAGCAACTCGTATACATAGGCGCGATGCTGTGGAAAATGCAGATAGATTTGTAAAAGTTGAGTTTCGGCATTGTGAAGAGCATTGGTGGCTGTAATAAGTGACGGTGATGGCTTGGTGCTATTCCAGCGCGTGTTGCGTAACTGACGGCGCAGATCTTGCTCTAGTCGCAGAGCCAGATAGGAATTGCCTTGAGCAAGTCTTTGAGCAGAACTGTGAATATAATGGGTGCGAAAGAAAGAATCAACGGGTAGATTATTTAACAATTGGGCGATCGCCTGACTACTTTTTTGAAAGCGATCGGCTTGGTTAAGGTCTTGTCCTGAGAGAATTTGATCGATTTGCCAATCTAGAAATAGCGGCGCATTTTTAAGCAAATCGCGATAAGCATCGGCGCTATGTTGTTTGAGATAGTCATCAGCATCTTTGCCATCGGGCATTGTCAAAACTCGTAATTGAACAGTTCCATTAAAAACTAATTCTTTAAAACCCGCGATCGCCTTTTCCGCCGCCGTAATTCCCGCTTTATCGGCATCAAAATTTAAAATTACATGCTTCGATTCGGTATAGCGCAATAACTGCTTCATTTGATCAGCATTCAGGGCGACTCCCATCGTGGCGATCGCCTGACTGATTCCCGCTTGATGCAAGGCGATCGCATCAAAATACCCTTCCACCACGATCGCTTGATCAGACTTAGATATTGCCTCACGCGCATGATCCATCCCAAATAAGACAGAACCTTTACTAAAGAGTGCTGTTTCAGGCGAGTTTAAATATTTTGGCTCTTCATCACCAAGCGATCGCCCCCCAAAAGCAATTACCCGCCCTCTCGTGTCGTTAATCGGAATCATCAAGCGATCGCGAAAGCGATCGTAAAATCCATTCCCTGTTTTGCGAGGAACGACTAAACCCGCTTCTTCCACTAAACTCACAGGGATTTGCTTTTGCTGCACTAAGTATCCCATCAAGGTTTCCCAACCCGCAGGCGCATAACCCAATTGAAATTTCTGGATTGTCTCTTTACTCATTTGCCGCTTTTCGGTGAGATAGGCAATCGCCTCACGACCTTGAGGGG
>JANODY010000029.1:0-85812 GCA_031412945.1 Cyanobacteria bacterium SOY_65_metabat_81 | reverse complement strand
TTTTGAGAGGGTTTAAGGGGAGCGTGACCATACTTCTTTAAGTTTGTTGAGAGAATTGATACGTTTAGTTAGATATCGCAGTTTTCACTCTACTGAGGACAGGTGAAGATTACTCGGAGTGCTTACTCTAAACAGTTCTAGTACTTCCATCTCATATTAGCCTATGTCCACATTTAGATGAAAACCGCTATAGTCGGTGATGGCAAACCCATCTTCTTCTGCTTCTTTGTAAATTGTAACCAAATACTTAATTATCACCTAGCAGCTTGACTGCTAAAAGTTCACCATTATCGCCTTCCAAAATTTTATCAGGAGTGGTATGAGGAATATCAAAAAAAATGATCGCCAAAGACGAAAGGACGAAAATACAAAGGGCAAGAGGGAAAAAGAGTAAAGGGAAAATGGAATCCTCAATAAGAACAAACGAAGACAACCCGAAAACCAACGTAGTTGACCTGAACAGTCGCATTGCACGAGAAGCGCCTCGCCGAACGACAGAAACTAGCATCGTCGTCGCACCAAGAACCACCGCGCAGGACGTGAGAACAACTATCATTCCTATTTAAGTTTATTTCCCCCCAAGGTTCATTGCCATTACTTTTTAAGCGGTCTGGTTTATGTTGGTAGCTACCGTGCCAGTCGTCTAAACACCATTCCCAGACATTGCCACTCATATCATAAATATCAAGCTCATTTGCTCTTTTCTGCCCTACAGGGTGAGTTTTTCCAAATGAGAAAAAGGGTCTATTATTGACAGCATACCATCCTACCTCATCTAGATTGTCACTCCCTGAATATAGATAGCCTATGCTTTGGTTGCCTCCTCTCGCAGCATATTCCCATTCTGCTTCAGTCGGCAATCGTACTTTCTGTTCTGTCTGTTGCGATAACTTCCGACAGAATTCTATAGCATTATTCCAACTGACTTTCTCCACAGGATTTTGATCGCCTTTAAAGCGTGACGGATTGTAACCCATCACCGCAAAATACTGTTCTTGTGTAACAGGATACTTTCCAATCCAAAACTCATTTAAGCTAACCTGATGCATTGGCTTTTCGCTGCCAGCGAAAAAACCATTCCTGCCCATCTGGAAACTACCCGCCGCAACTCTTACTAATTCTATCTTGACCCAATTTCCACAATCAAAAGAAACTGAATTGCTAATAGGACTTGATAGCCCTACAGTAGGTGTTACCAATTTTGACTGAGATGCTTGTGGGTGAGCAGAAAGTAATGATGGTTGCAGCATCTGCAAAATTTCTGATACTGATTGATATCGATGTTTGACATTCGGTTGTGTCATCTTATCCAAAATATCGTCTAACCAATTCCCAACTTTCCTATTTTGCAGAAAATCTCGCCATACAAAACCCTCAACTGGATCGTACATCGTCAAAGGATCGACATCGGTAATCAAATGCAAACAAGAAACACCCAAACTGTAAATATCGCTGGCAAATATAGCTTTCCCAAAA
The DNA here is from genome assembly GCA_031412945.1 of Cyanobacteria bacterium SOY_65_metabat_81. GTDB lineage: Bacteria > Cyanobacteriota > Cyanobacteriia > Pseudanabaenales > Pseudanabaenaceae > Pseudanabaena. Next base: position 84,336 of record JANODY010000029.1, on the reverse strand, counting down.
GCTTGTTCTGGGGCAGCATAACCTGCACTGCCAATTGTAGTTCCTGTTTTTTGCAGAACGGCCTGACTTGCCATCTTCGCCGCGCCAAAATCTACCAAAACCAACCTGCCATCCGATCGCCTTCTAATAATATTCTCTGGCTTAATATCGCGATGAATCACCTGCCCCGCATGGATAAACTGTAACACAGGCAACAGATCCAGCAATAAATCCTTAATTTTTGCCTCACTAAACCGCCCAGATCCATTCAACTCTTGTAATAGATTCTCGCCATCGATAAACTCCTGCACCAAATATTGTCGCCCCTCCCACTCACAATGCGCGAATAGTTCAGGAATTTGCGGATGTTTACCCAAATCATCCAGACGCACCGCCTCCTGCTCAAATAATCTCTGAGCCTCGCGCAAAGTCGCAGGATCGTCATAAATGAACTGCTTGATGACACATTTCGGCTTCGATGGCTTGCCCTCATCCTGCGCCAGAAAAGTCTTACCAAAACCACCTTGACCAATTATTCGTAAAGCCCGATAGCGATCTTGAATTAACAATCTCGTGCGACATTGCGAACAAAATTTTGTATCTAACGGATTCGCAGCGCCACAGGCAAGACAAAGACTCATAATGGTCGCGGGTACTATTGATTAATTTTAAATATAGTGGAATACCTACCAAATAGCTCCCAAAACACCCTGCAATAAATTGCGGTCTGAAAGCTTAAACCCGTTGAAACGGGTTAGATTACTGTAGGGTGCGTTAGCCATAGCGTAACGCACTATCTAACCTTTGATGGTGCGTTACGCTGCGCTAACACACCCTACTATTACGATAATCGAAAAAAATTAAGATTATGATTACTTTACAAATAAATGGTGACGATCGCCTATGCGATGCTCATCTGACCATGACTGAATTACTCGAATTTTTGGGACTCAACCCACGTTTGTTAGCCGTCGAATATAACGGCGAAATTTTACATCGTCAACTATGGGAAAAAACTAAGATTCAAGAAGGCGATCGCCTAGAAATTGTGACGATTGTAGGTGGCGGCTAAATTAGTGAGCTAAAAACTGATCGATCGCCTGAGTAATTTTTTCAGCTATTATCTTAACTTGAAGTTTTTCCAAAATGCTGCTGTGGCTTCCAAGAATCGAATAGATACCTAACTCACCCTTAAGGAACTTTCTCCACTCGGCTTCTGGAAAATAAACGTAAAATCCTAAACTATTCTCGATCGCCCTAAAGAATAGAACTTTTCCCCAATAAGGCTTGGGTTCATATTCGCAGAGTGGTTCAGGAATGTTAGTATTGAGAAAATATTTAGAAATTAGCTTCTGAAATTCGCTTTTTATTATTATCTTTATTCTGTTCGCACTCCCGACAAAACCTATACGATAAAGCGACTTAAATATTATCCAAAAGTTATCAAGTGATTTCTGCGGCTTAGGATATAGTATAGTTTTACCTTTGATTAAATAAGTATCAAACATAATCAGCAAAGCTACGTTTTGATTTTGTGAAATTAGTTGTTGTGCCATCTCGAAAGCGATCATGCCACCGAGAGAATAACCCATTAGAAAATAAGGACCATTTGGCTGAAGCGATCGCATTTCTTGAATATAGTGAGATGCTAAATCTTGTATTATTGGCAAAGAAATCGGTTCACCTGTATTGTCTCCCATTCCATAATATAAACCATAAATAGGTTGATCGCCCCCTAAGTAATGAGATAAATGATTATACTTCAGCCAATGAATACCAAATAGAATAGGGCGCGAACCTCTAGGTTGAATAGGGATAAGAGAATACCAAGGAAAGATGTTTGCTTCAGAGCGTAGAATATTAGCCAATTTTTCAATCGTTGGAGCCTGAAATATTGCTGACACAGGCATGTTAGACCCAAAACTTAGGGCTATTTCGGATAAAATGCTTGCGGCTAAAAGAGAGCTTCCACCTAATTCAAAAAAATTGTCATGAATACCAATAGACTTATACTTTAAAGCTTTTTGCCATATTTGAGTGAGCTTCTTTTCTGTTTCGTCACGAGGGGCAACAAATTCTCCAGATATATCTTCTGTTATGTAGGAATCTGTAGTTGTAGAAGGTTTGTAATCGCCTGTTTTTGTTGTTTCCGAATTTATGGAGCGATCGCCATTTTTTTCTGTCTTATCTAAACCTGAACTAATCCAATATGATTGGCGTTCAAAAGGATAAGTTGGCAGTGAGATGGGATAACAGTTTTTGTAATCACCAACTTTAGCCCAATCGACCTTAATTCCCATAAGCCAAAACTTAATTAAGTTTGATAATAAAGACTGTAAATTAGCCTCATTTAAATCATCAATTGTATTATCCGTATTACTCAAATCTAGGTTTAAATCTGTGTTGGATTTATCAGAATATCTAATTTGATTAGCACTTATATCTAGTTGAATGTAATTAGTACTTACAGATTGGTTGGATGATTCTAATTCTTCTAAGGTATTCTTTTTAAGAATTAAAGAAACCGCTTCTTCTAAGGTCAAGGTCTTGGCTATAGTCGCAGATATATAACTACCGATATCATTGCCTATAATACTTGTAGGTTCAATCCCCCAATATATCCATAGTCTAGCGATCGCATATTCACAAATAAAATTTACAAGCTCGTAATGAGAGTTATTCTCAAAACTATCTTGATCGATAAGCTCCAAAAGTTTTTTCCCTGTATGAGAAACTAAAATTAAATTACATTCTTGTAGAAAAGGATAGACATCGACTTGGGTATGATAAAGAGATTTAATAACAGACTTGATTTTACTAGCTTGTCCAGTGCAGATAAAATAAATCGGTGCTGGTTTGCGGCGATTAACCTGAGCATTCAGTACAGTCGCTAATGGTTCTTTTTGGATAAAAGCCTTTAGCTGTTCGCTCAGTTGTTCTTTAGATTCGGTAACGATCGCTAGACGATGCTTAAAATGCGATCGCCTTGTATTCGCGGTAAAACAAATTTCATCTAAAGATGCTGTAGGTTGCTCTTTTAAAAAAGCTCGATAGCGGATGGCTAACTCTTGTAAAGCCGTTGCAGTCTTGGCTGTGAGAGTTAAAACTTTTAAAGGAAAGCTACTCTTGGAAATAGATTTTGATTTAGTTTGAGATGGATATTCTTCTAATACAACATGGGCATTAGTTCCACCAAAACCAAAGGCACTAACTCCAGCCCGAAGTGGATACATTTGTTCTGGTAGAGATTCTAATGTTTCTTGAACCTTTAGCCCCAGTTTATTAAAAGGGATGGAAGGATTTGGTTCTTGAAAATGTAGGTTAGGTGGTATCTGACGGTGATAAAGAGAGAGGGCGGTCTTAATCAAACCCGCCATTCCCGAAGCAGCTTCCGTATGTCCAATATTTGTTTTCACACAGCCAACTCGACAGGGATTATCTAGATCGCGATCTTTCCCAACAACGGCTCCTAATGCTTTCATTTCTAATGCGTCGCCAATAGGTGTTGCCGTGCCATGCGCTTCGATATAATGCACAGAGTTAGGAGCAATCCCTGCTTGCTGATAGACTTTTTGAAGCAAATCGATCTGTGCTTGCATATTGGGGGCGGTCAAGCCGTTACTGCGACCGTTGTGATTAACTGCACTTCCACGAATCACGGCATAAATGCGATCGCCATCTGCCTCAGCCTGTGATAGTAATTTCAAAACTACGACTCCTACTCCTTCGCCACGAACATATCCATTAGCTTTCGCATCAAAGGATTTGCAACGTCCTTCTGGAGAGAGCATCCCCGCATTGGCAAATCTGGCTGTAACCACAGGAGATAAGATTATATTTACTCCACAGGCTAAGGCTAGAGAATTTTCTCCATTCCGTAAACTTTTACAAGCATAATCAACAGCTACTAATGAAGATGCACAAGAGGCATTGATTCCCATGCTAGAGCCATGAAAATCAAAATAATAGGAAATTCGATTAGCCGACATACCATAATCATTTCCAATTGAGTCTTTAATATCTGGAACATCCTGATGCTGACTAGCTATTTCATAATAGTAATTAGAAGAGATACCAACAAAAACACCTGCATCCATTCCTGATAAATTACTAAGAATTTGTCCCGCGTCTTCTAAGGCTTCCCAAGCCACTTCTAATAAAAGTCTGTGCTGAGGATCAATTGCGATCGCTTCTTTAGCGCGAGTTCCGAAAAATTCGGCATCGAATTGATCTACCTGTTCTAAAAATCCTCCACGCTGATCTGATTGAACCTTAGCAGCCCGATCGCAAGGTAGCTCTGTAATAGTGTCAATACCTTCGCGTAATTTATTCCAGAATTCATAAAGATTTGGAGATTGCGGAAAACGACATCCCATTCCAATAATTGCGATCGGCTCTTTGCTCATTTTAAATTAAATTTGTTCCTTTCTATTATCAAGATCACTTTCTACTCGAACAATCGCTCAAATCAAACTTCTATCTAAAACATGTCGCAATACGGGTTTACCAGTGGCGATCGCCTGTTCGACGATATCCGCCGCATATTTCACGCCACCCGAATTTTGGATCGCTACTTGCATTTTTTTTGCATTATCCCTGTATTTCGGTTGCGTTAAAACAGATTGAATCGCTTTACGCAATTTAGGAACAGTAAGTTTTTTGACAGGAATTACTTCCCCTGTTTCTGTCCAAGCAATGCGAGCTGCTGAACCTGGCTGATCGTTAGCGATCGGAATCGCAACCATCGGTACGCCACAGCTTAAAGATTCCAAGGCTGTATTTAAACCAGCATGGGTGATTGTTAGATGAGCTTTCTGGAGGATTTCCAGTTGTGGCGCGTATTTAACAACAATTGGATTGCCTGCAAATGGAGGTATATTTTCAGGTGCAATAGAACCACCCATCGAAATTATTAATTGAACATCTAAATCTTGGCAAGCTTCCGCAATTTGACTAAAAATTCCTAACAATTGATTTTGAATCGTCCCCAATGATGCATAGATTAGCACCTTTCCATTCAATTTTTCGTAAGGGAAAGCGACATTGGCGCGACTTAAGGGATTATGAAAAGGTCCTGTAAAGTGGAAGTAGTCTGGCAACTCTTGGCGGGGAAATTCAAACTCCGCAGGTTGATGACAAAGAAGCGCTAACTCAAAACATCTGTTATTTGTCAGATGCAAATTCCATAATTGCTGATATTCATTAATAGTCCTGCCAATTGGTTTGGCTAGTCTATTTACTAATCGGTATCCAAACCTATTCCGAAATCTAGCCCAAGGAGTGAGGGAATAAGCCCAATCAAATTGCATCGGTGGAACTGATTGTTCTTGATTTAGTACTATGGAAGTACTGACGCTAATAAATGGAATTTCTAGATATTTAGCTATCGTAGAAGCCCCAAAAGCAATTTGATCGATTAGCAATAAATCCACTTCCGCATGGCGAATAGTCTCTAGTCCTTCTTTCATCATTCTAATTGTAAGTTGATGAAGCCACTCAATACTGTAGCGAGTTGCGGCTAATCCCGTTAATTCACCTGTTTTGACTAAAGCTGCTGGGGCAAAACCAAGAGGAAGATCTGTTTCGGCATAGGCTTGAAAATTCAATCCTGCGGCTTCGACTTTTTCTTTTGAGTCTAAAATACCGATCACAGTTACTTGATGTCCTCTTTGCTTTAGTTCATAACCAAGATCTGTCATTGTGTTGAGATGACCTGTCGCGGGTACACTGATGATGCCGATGTGAGCCATAGTTTAAATACCTCTACAAATTTGCTGAAATAACACATTTAAAGTTTTCAATCTTCTTATGAAAGCAGGTTTTTCCCATTCTAGTTTATCGTCGCCCAAATGAATATCAGGTAGGCGCTGAATCAAAGTTTTAATCGCAATTTGAGCTTCTACCTTTGCTAAAAATAATCCTAAGCAATAGTGAATTCCACTACCAAAAGCCAGATTACGGGTTCTTCGACTAAAATCAAGCTGATCGGGATTAGTAAATTGTTCTGGATCACGATTTGCTGCACCTATGTAAATTATCAATATATCGCCGCGATGAATAATTTTTCCTGAGATTTCTACATCCTCAGTAGCCCAACGACTAACGACCTGAATTGGACCATCGTAGCGCAATAGTTCTTCCACTACATTTTTAATGTCGTTAAGGTTATGTTTTAAATAATCTAAGCTTCTGGGATCACTCAAAAGTGCCAACATTCCATTACCAATTAACCCTTTAGTAGTTTCTTGTGCAGCAGTATTTAGCATGATACAAATGCCAACTAGTTCACTTTCTGAAAGCAATTTTTCAATATCTTGTTGGTTAACTAAGTAGCTAATTAGACCATCGTTCGGTTGTTTTTTGAATTCAAATATTTTTTGCAGGAAATATTCTTTACTTTCAATCATAATCTGATTTTGAGTTTGATACCGTTCTAAAGACATAGGATTATCAAATACTAAAATCGATTCAGAAGACCATTTATTTATTTTCTCATAGTCCTCGATCGGCACACCCAAAATTTTAGCAATAACTAAAGCAGGTAATAGATCTGCAAAGTCTGCAATTATATCCATCTCGCCTTTCCGTTCAACTTTATCTAGCAAAGCGTCTACAATTGCTTGGATTTCAGGACGCATATTCTCTACTAAAGATTGAGTAAATGCTGGAGTTAAAATATTTTTTAGACGGTTATGGTCAGGAGGTTCTAAAAAAAATAACCATTTATCAAGTACCTCTGAAAGTGTATTTAAATCGCCTTCTTTAAGATAGCGATTTTTTTGTTTTAGCCGTTCAGGAAGATTATCTACTTGAAATCGTCTATCTTTCAAAATAGCGTCAGCATCCCCATAACGGGTAATAACCCAAGTATTGAAAATACTTCTATGAATTGGATCTTCTCGCCGAAGACGCTCATAAGTCGGGTAAGGATTATTCTGAAAATCCTTGTCAAACGCATTAAATAAAACTTTGCTTGTAGTCATAATTTTAATATTACCCGATACTAGTTATAGTTATTTATATTATCAAGAAAGTGAAGAATCAAACTTGATTGGTAATGATATTAATCGTCTCAACATGATGCTTTTATAGTGAGTTATATGTTGAGTATTAATGGAAATATTAGGTAATCTTTGTATTAGAGCATTAATCGCAACTTGAGCTTCCAGTTTGCCAAGAAACTGACCTAAACAATGATGAATCCCGCCTCCAAATGCAAGGCTGCGAATACGGCGATTGAAATCAAGTTGATTTGGATTCGGGAACATTTCTGGATCTCTATTAGCCGCCCCAAGATAAACGAGTACCTTGTCACCTTGACAAATAGATTTTCCTGCAATATCTACATTTTCTATAGCCATACGCGCTGCAAACTGAATAGGGCTGTCATAGCGCAAAAATTCTTCTACAGCATTTTTTATTTCATCAGGATTTTGTTTCAAATATTCTAAGTTTTGTGGATCGTTTAAAAGAGCAAACATTCCATTACCAATTAATCCTTTCATCGAATCTTGCGCCGTATCGCTTAGCATAATACAGATACTAGCTATCTCATCATCCGTAAGTAGACTTTCGTTACCTTTTTGGTTAATTAAATAACTAATTAACCCATTATTTGGATATTGTTTATATTCCGTTATTTTATCTAAAAAATACTGCTTGTTTTCAATAACTATTTTATTTCGTTTTTGGTAATTCTCCAAAGACATGGGATGTTCAAAAACCACAATGGAATCAGAAGACCAGTTGATTAACTTGTCATAATCTTCAATAGGTAATCCGATAATTTTGGAGATAGTCAATGAAGCTAAGGGCGCAACAAAATCGGCAATGATATCCATCTCGCCTCTTTGACAAAGATCATCTAATAAATTATCAACAACTACTTGAATTTCGGAACGCATTGATTCTAGAGCAGATTGAGAAAATAACGGCGCTAAAACTGCCTTAAGCCCTGTGTGTTCAGGCGGGTTTAAAAAAAACAACCATTTCTCAAGAGTTTCTGAAAGTGGGTCGAGATTACCATTTTTTAGATGGCGATTTTTTTGTTTAAGGCGCTCAGGAAGGTTATCTATGGCAAAGCGCTTATCTTTTAAAATAGATTCACTTTCTGCGTATCGAGTGACAATCCAAGTATCGAAAACGCTCTTGTGAACTAGATCTTCTTGTCGAAGGCGATCGTAGGTAGGATATGGATTTTGTTGAAACTCCTTATCAAATGGATTGAATAAAACTTTTTTAGGACTCATGATTTTAGTATCTCCTACCTTTTAACTACTTCATCTGCCAAATAAGCAGCCAATCGAGAAATTTTTGGGTATTCCCAGAACAAAATTGTCTCTAGTTCTAGATTAAGCCAAGCTTCTAACTCACCAGTGAGTCCTAAAGCTACCGATGAGTCTAAGCCATAGCTAGCAAGAGACTCTTCAGGATCGATCTCTTCAGGATCAAGCCCTAATGAATTAGCTATTTTTGTCGTCAACCAGTTCTCTATAGTGTCTTGATCCACCACACCCTCATGACTAGCCTCGGTATCCAATGATAAATCTATATTTACTGCATTTTGCCTCCATTCTCCAACGATCGCCAAATCACTTTGCAAAAATTTTTGACGACAAGCATAACGCTGAATTTTGCCACTTGAAGTTTTTGGGATGCTGGCTGGTTTAATCAAAGCGATCGCATGAACTTGTAAATCATGATTTAAAGAAACCGTTTCCCGAATGGCAGATACAACCTCATCGACATCCAAGTTCCTCAAAAATGTACGTTCTATCTCTTGAACGATTACCAATTTTTCTTGATCGTCTACTTCTATTACAAAAGCCGCCCCACAATCTAAACGTAAGGCTTTATGACTTTGCTGCACAGAATATTCAATATCTTGAGGATAATGATTCCTTCCCCAAATAATAATTAGATCTTTCAGACGCGATGTAATAAATAATTCGCGATCGCGCATAAAGCCAAGATCGCCAGTACGGAGAAAATTTTTGTTTCCCGTCTCTATGAGCTTAGCCTGAAATGTCTCGACTGTATTCTCTTCTTGATTCCAATAACCTTGAGCAACACTAGAACTATGTACCCAAATTTCTCCCACTTGATTATCAACACATTGAGTCAAATTATTAGGATCGACAATCCTGATATCTGTATCCAACCAAGCATGACCACATCCCACAATCTGCTTGCTATTTTTATTGTCTAAATCTACTTCTACAGCACACCCTTTTTCTAAGGCTTTCAGTTCAGCATTAAAATAAACTGGCTCATTTTTGGGGCTACAACCAGAAATCATTAAGGTTGCTTCAGCCATTCCATAACAAGGATAAAAATAGTGAGATTGAAAACCAGTCTTATTAAACTTATCAGAAAACTCTTCTAAAGTTTTTTTTCTAATTGGCTCTGAACCACTGTAAGCTATTCGCCATCTATGTAAGTCAAGACTTTGCTGCTGTTCAGGAGAGATTTTTTGAGTACATAAGCTATACCCCAAATTAGGGCTACCGCTAATAGTTCCATGATATTTTGTAATTGCTTCTAACCATAAAATAGGTTTTTGCAAAAATGATTCTGGTGACATAATCACACCAAGAAATCCTGTATATAAGGGCTGAATAACGCCAAAAATCAACCCCATATCATGAAAAGTAGGCAACCAACTAACAGCAACATCACTCAGCGTTAGATTTCCCGCTTCTTGAATATAACCTGAGTTGTAAATAATATTCTCATGGCTAATCATTACCCCCTTAGGTGTTCCTGTTGAACCTGATGTGTATTGCAGAAGCGCCAGTGAATCGTTGCTGATGTTGGGTAGAATCCAGTTTGAAGCTTCACCAATATTGATGCTATCGGTTGTTAACCATTGGATATCAGATAAATCAAAAACATTTGTTAATTTGTTTTTAATGTTTTCTAATAAATAACTAGTAGTAAGAATAATGTGAGGGGCAGAATCTTTAACGATTGATTCTAATCTAGTCATCTTTTGATTGCTTTTGGGCGGGTAAACAGGTACTGCAATTATCCCTGCATACAAGCAACCTAAAAAAGCGCTAATAAAGTCTAATCCTTGTGGATAAAGTAACAAAGCTCTAGAACCTTGCGGAACTGAAGTTTGTAAATAGGCGGCAATACTTTTTGCATTCTGACACAATTGTCCATAAGTAATCTTCTGCTCTTGTTTATCTCCATCTTTAAGAAAAATATAAGCTATTTGCTCTGGAGTTTGTTCGCCCCTGTGATTAAGTATTGATATTAGATCGGGTGTAGATTTCGGGAATCTTAACATATCGGGTTCAAAAAAAATCTCATCTCATTATAAAGCTTTTACTGTCTACTTTCCTCATTGATTTGTCATTGTCCTAAAGTTATATTCCGAACTGTCGAATATAACGGCGAAATTTTACATCGTCAACTATGGGAAAAAACTAAGATTCAAGAAGGCGATCGCCTAGAAATCGTCACCATCGTTGGCGGAGGTTAAATATAAGCCACTCTTCCTTCTGGCTTTAATGGCAGTGCCCGCAGCTATACTTACACGCTATCGACTATATCGACTTGATAAAAATTCCAATAAGTCCTCCTCATCTTCGTCGAACATATCCTCTTCCTGCATAAATACAGCAGGACCTCTCAAAAACTCTTTGATGGTGATACGGCGATCGCGAAAATCGATGGCAAATTTGTGTAACTGCTCAATAACTTCAATCTGAGTTTCTATCTCACCCAACGCATCACCAATGGGATCACCACCCCACTTAGTGATCTTTTTAAACTGAGCCACGATCGCCCCTTGAGGACTCTTTTTAGTGGCTTTTAGTTGTTGCTTCAAGCTGTCAAGTTGATCTTTTAAAAATGAGTTTTCGGCTTCCACTTTGGTACATTGGCGGGTCAGATCATCAGAGCTATCATGATTAATCATCTCACTCAGATTTTGCTGCTTTTCGATCGCCAACAGCTTAGCCAAATCACCATTTTGATAGGCTTGGTTAATTTCCTTCATCACCTCTGTACAAAATTCTTTGTCCGCCTCATCACTAACTTTGTCAGGATGAAACACCTCGGCTAGTCGCAAGAAAAGTTGACGGATCTTTTTTAGTTCCTCGCGATCGGGTTTGGCAACATCTTCAGCAAATTCATCTAAAAATTGATGCTGCGATCGCCTGTCATGACTTCCCAAATCTGGCTCATCGTCAGAATTACCATCTTCAAATATGCTTTTACCATTGGGGTCAAATTTAGGACTGATCAGACCATTTATCTGCAAATTATAATAAATGGTCTCAATATCTTTGCGTGACTTTTTGCCCAATTTTCGACCCGTAAGAATCGTATTAAACACTTCATGGATCTGACTATCAATCTCCATTAATTTCTGACGAAAAGGAGCGCTACGTTGGGCAACCTGAGTACCAACTTCAGAAATGCTCTCGTTGAGATTATTTAACTCAGTTCGATTTTTCTCAATTTGCTGGAGTAGTTTGTCATTCTCTTTCGCTAAAAAGTTCAGGCGAACGCGCAGGTCGGAAAGTCCAAGATCATTACTAGAAGATGAATGAGCCTTGGCAGTTTTAGATGGACTTTTAGATGGACTTTTAGATTTTCGAGCCATAACAAATTTAGATTGGGATGATTAACTAGTCTAATTAAACATTATTGCGACTTAACCTAACTCACCTTACGCAGAGGGTTCTAAGACCCTCACCCCTAGCCCCTCTCCCAAAAAGGGAGAGGGGAACAAGAAAAATTCAAAAGCGACTCTTGCTCCCCTTCTCCCGCTCTGGGAGAAGGGGCTGGGGGATGAGGGTAGATCTTCGCTCTGCGTAACATGAGGCACTTATTCATTTGCAAATCGGCATAAGTGATAAGATAAGCGGCGCGATGCGCCGCTTATCAACTTTTCATAACCAGTTGCGATCGCCAATGGCAACTTGCATCTTGCTAATCGCCTCATCAACAGAAATCGCGCCTAGTTCGCCATGTTTGCGACTGCGGATACTCAAAGTTCCTGCCTCGACTTCCTTCGCGCCAATTACTGCCATCACAGGGACTTTATCTAGCTCAGCTTTACGAATTTGCTTCGCCATGCGATCGCCACTATGGTCTAGCTGCACCCGCAAGCCAGATGCTTTCATTCTCGCTGCTACTTCTTCAGCATATGCCATCTGACCATCAGACACCGCAATCAACTTGACCTGCACAGGCGCAAGCCAGAGCGGGAAATCACCTGCATAGCTTTCAATCAGCACGCCGATAAAACGCTCGACCGAACCAAATAGGGCGCGGTGAATCATGATCGGTTGATGACGCGCACCATCTTCACCGACATATTCCATCTTGAAGCGATCGGGCAGATTAAAATCTAACTGAATCGTGGAACATTGCCAACGCCGACCGATCGCATCTTCGATCTTGATATCGATTTTGGGTCCATAAAACGCGCCGCCGCCTTCATCGACAACATAGTTCCAGCCTTTATGATCAAGAGCCTGTTTGAGCGCATTAGTAGACTTTTCCCAAATCTCATCAGAGCCGACATACTTCTCAGGACGAGTGGAGAGATTGATCTCATAATTCTCAAAGCCAAAGGTGGAGAGAATTAGTTCGGCAAGATTAAGAACGCCGATAATTTCCTGTTCGATTTGAGCTTCAGTACAGAAAATATGCGCGTCATCTTGGGTAAATCCGCGCACTCGCATCAAACCATGCATAGTTCCAGAGCGCTCGTAACGATAGACCGTACCGAGTTCTGCATAGCGAATTGGGAACTCTTTATAAGAATGGAGTGTATCTTTGTAAATCAACACATGAAAAGGACAATTCATTGGCTTAAGTTGATAAACCTGATGTTCGACTTCCATCGGCTGAAACATACTTTCGCGATAGAAATCATTGTGTCCTGAGATTTTCCATAGGTCAAGATTTGCCATGTGGGGAGTAGTCACCGCCTCATAGCCATTCTGAGCGTGAGTATCTTTCCAGAAGCTCTCAATGGTGTTACGGATAATCGCACCGCGTGGATGCCAAAAAACCAGACCGCCACCAGCTTCTTCTTGAATACTGAATAGTTGCAAATCCTTGCCGATGATACGATGATCGCGGCGCTTGGCTTCTTCGAGCATGGCATGATAGGCAACAAGTTGTTCAGGAGTTTCCCAAGCCGTGCCGTAGATACGCTGAAGCATCGGATTTTTTTCGTCACCGCGCCAGTATGCTCCTGCAATGCTCTCTAGTGCGAAAGCGTCAGGATTAATATCACCCGTCGCCCCAAGGTGTGGTCCCGCGCACAAATCCCACCAAGGTTGCTTTTCAAGCTTTTCAGGATCGCCAATGAAGTAACGACTAATATTTTGTCCTTCAGGAATGGCGGCTAATAATTCAATTTTGTAAGGCTCATTTAGTCTCTCGATCTCCGCCAACATTTCAGGGCGGGGCAACTCCTGACGCACGAGGGGCTGATTCCACTTGACGATCCGCTTCATTTCCTTGGCGATCGCCTTGAGATCACTGGGTGTAAAATGCTCAGCGCGATCGAAGTCATAGTAAAAGCCATTCTCAGTTGCAGGACCGATCGTCACCTTCGCATCGGGATATAACTTTTGAACTGCCATCGCCATCACATGAGAGCAAGTGTGACGAATCCGCGCTAGTTTTTCGGGATCGGCTTGCCGCAGGATGTCACTAGGTTTAATGTCACTGGGTTGGCTTTCGCTGGGCTTTTCTGCAACTGCATCCATAACTTGATGTGGTGACCTTTATTGATTTACAAAATTACAAATTTAATCTCAGTCTACCATCTTAACTTTTTTTGCTGAGCGTTATAATACTAAAAAACGATGACAGATCAATTCCCTGAACACATTTCTGAACATAGCGTTTTCATCTTGTTAGTTGAGGATAATCCTGCGGATGCTGAGTTGACAATGAGGGCTTTGCGACGAGGAAGAGTTAGCAACCAAATTCAGCTACTAGAAAATGGGGCAGAAGCCCTTGATTTTATGTTTTGTCGGGGCGATTACGCTCATCGTCAAATCACTAATCAGCCGAAGGTGATCTTGCTTGATTTAAAGCTACCCAAAGTTAGTGGCTTAGAAGTTTTGCGACAACTCAAAGCCGATCCGCGCACCCAGATGACTCCAATCGTAGTCATGACTTCTTCGGCTCAAGACAGTGACGTGATCGAAAGTTATAAATTAGGGGTGAATAGCTATGTTGTTAAACCCGTCGATTTTGAGCAATTTAATAAAGCTGTCGAACAACTAGGTTTTTATTGGGTCTTAGTCAATCGATCGCCATCTTAAATAAAGCCTCTTAATACATCCCTTTGCGCTGACATAGAACCCAGAGAGAAGTTTAAAAGTGCGGCATTACTAAAGCTTCAATAATCTCTACGCGAATGCTCTGCGGGGATCGTCTGGAGCGCGAATAAATCATGACACTAACGAATCCTTGCTGCTAAAGTTAAGATTGAAAAACTAGGGGCAGCAGAGCGTGCCACTTCTAATTTTCGGTATTTAAAATTTTGATAAGGAGTTTTTAAAGGTGATTGATTCGCAGGAATTAAGCAAAAACAAATTAAGAGTGAATAAATTAACCCAAAATAGACACGACCAGCCAAATAATCAATTAAGCAAGTCAAGGCGATCGCCCCAAAAATCGTCTCAAAATACATATGACTCTTGGCGATCGCTATTGCATCGTGGCGGAGATTTATTATTTGCAACCTGTGTCGGATTGATTTGTGCAGTACCTCCATGTTATATGCAGACCGAGTTTCAAACCCCTGCTCATGCTGCCGAACTAAAACTTGCTCAAGCGATCATCCCGATCGCCCCCCGCGCTGTTAATCCGCTCAGCCTCAATCTCACCGATGACTTATTAGAGAGCGATCGCCCTAACCTGTTACAAGCGATCGACAACAGCATTCAATACATCCGCACTCCATCCGCCGAAAAACGCTATCCTATGGCGGGGATCAGCCGCGATCTAATGGAACTCAGCTTAGTCAGATTTCGCCGTCTTGTCCAAGTATCACGCACTGCTCAAGACTTACAGCAAGCGGTGAACCGTGAATTTGATCTATATCAGTCTGTGGGGCGCGACGGTGAGGGGCGGGTGCAGTTTACGGGCTATTACGAAGCGGTATATAAGGCGAGTCGCACGCGGACTAGTGAATTTCAATATCCGCTTTATAGTTTGCCGTCCGACTTTGCCACATGGCGATCGCCGCAACCCACTCGCGCTATGCTCGAAGGCAGTCCACAGATGTCGGGCTTAGAAATTGCGTGGTTAAGCGATCGCTTTCAAGCTTTTTTAGTGCATGTTCAAGGTTCAGCTAGATTTGAATTGCCCGACGGCAATTTATTAACCGTTGGTTATGCAGGTAAAACCGAACACCCATATCGCTCAGTGGGTGCAGAGCTAGTCAGAGATGGCAAAATGCGCCTTGAAGATGTCACGCTTCAAACTCTGATCGAATATTTCCGAAAAAATCCCCAAGATTTAGCTATCTATCTAAATCGAAATCCTAGCTTTGTCTTTTTTCGAGAGACTAATGGCAGACCCGCCACGGGCAGTCTTGGAGTATCCGTGAGCGCTGAGCGATCGATCGCCACTGACAAAAAGATCTTACCCTCTGGCGGTCTTGCCCTGATTCGCACTGAGATTCCCTTTGAAAATCCCACCACGGGCAAACTAGAACTTCGTCAAGTCCAACGTTTTGTTCTCGATCAAGATACTGGCGGCGCAATTCGTGGCGCGGGGCGAGTTGATATTTTTATGGGAACAGGCGATCGGGCTAAGCAACGGGCTGGGCTAATCAAGGGCGATGGAGAATTGTACTATCTAGTCCTAAAGAATTGACACTCTCAGCGAGTAATGTGGCGCTGCAACTTTTTGAGTTGACGCATCAATTTTAGCTAGCACCGCCGAAAACTTCAATATCTTTAAATAAACAAACGGGTGAGGCATGTCCAACTCGAATTACTTGGTTGGGCTCGCCTTTGCCACAAAAGGGCGATCCATAAGCTTCAACAGTATGACGATCGCCAATCTTAGTGAGACTATTCCAAAATTGATTGGTGACACCGCGATAATTAGGATTACGGAGGGTTTTGGTTAATTTGCCATTTTCGATGAGTTTGGCATACTCACAACCAAATTGAAATTTGTTGCGGTAGTCATCGATTGACCATGACCGATTTGATTCCATATATACGCCGCGTTCGATATCGCCGATCGCTTGATCAAATGAATCCGTACCTGCTTCGAGGTTGATATTTGCCATGCGATCGATGGCTGGGCGATTCCATGAGGTGGCTCTGGCATTAGCGACACCTTCAAGCCCCGATCGCACTTGACTTTCAGAGCTACCTAATCCGCGCAATAATTTGCCTTCTTTAATTAAATATTCTTTAGTGGCAGGAATACCTGCGTCATCAAAGGCATAACTGGCAAATTCGCCCGACATGGTGGGGTCGAAGGTGACATTCATTAAAGATGAGCCATATTGCAGGTTGCCGAAATCTTCGGGCTTCACAAAGCTTCCTCCCGCATAATTACGTTCGTCACCTAAAATGCGATCGATTTCTAAAGGATGCCCAATACTTTCGTGAATCTGCAATAGCATCTGATCTGGAGCTAAGACTAAGGCGGTGGTTTCATTGGGGCATTCAGCCGCCGCAAGTAGCTCGATCGCCTGTTCACCAATAATTTTCGCCCTTTCTAAAATTGCATGGCGATCGAATACTTCCATACCAATTTGATGACAACGGGCTAGTTGTCCATTGTCACTGCGTCGTTGAATGACTGCGCCATCTTGAGCCGTAGCCTCATAATCTGTGGCGACCGTCAAGAATTTTTGATAAATGTCAGCACCATTACTACTAACAAAATTTGTTTCAGTTTCAGTGATGACCGCATAGGCGCTAGTTTTGACGATTTTATCGGATACTTTTAAAGCATCCCCGATCGCAATTAATAGTTCGTATAGTTCTTTGGGGGCGATCGCCGCCGATGGTTTGAGGAATGGTGAAAAATACTGCCCGATCGCGGGTGGTCTTTGGGCGATCGTAAAGTGATGTACTCCCCACTGTGCCGCCGTTTTAGCTTGCTGATAAGCTTTTTGGGCGGTGAGTTGAATATTTTTAAGATCGAGGTGATTGGTACTGGCATAGCCAAATTGTCCATCGGCTAAGACTTCGATCATCACGCCATGAGACTGACTACGTCCATTAGTTTGAGGATGGCGATCGCGGACATAGCGAGTTGTATTCGTTTCATGGACTTCGCGTAAGCCGATCCATTCCGCATCGGGCAGATCTACATAAGACAAAGCCACTTTTAAATCAAAGATCAAAGACATAATTTCTCAACAATTTCGTCATGATGACCAAAAGAAAAAGGGTCGCCTCGCGACTCTTTCTCTTTCACTTTTTTAAGCGGGTGATGGGATTCGAACCCACGACATTCTCCTTGGCAAGGAGATGCTCTACCACTGAGCCACACCCGCAATTTGCGGTCACTTGCGTCTAGCGCTTTACTAATATGCCAAACATTGTGTCAAATGTCAACTACTTTTTGAAATTGATCTCAGATGTCATGACAAATAAATTTGAGTTAATTATTTAGGGATTTATACAAAATAAGTAGCTAGGCGCAATTAAATATAAAACCAGAATCGAAACCTGTGGCGCACGCGCCACAGATTTTAGGGTTTTATATTTAATTAAACCTACTTACTCATCTACACAAGATGAGTGATTAAATTGAGTAATCTAGTGGGAACGACTTAGCATCCTTGGGATCGATATGCACATATTGCTGTGGTTGTAACTTCAACTCATCAAAACGCTCGCGAGTTAAATGAGCAGTCAAAACTTGTCCATCGTCTAGCACCAAATCTGCTTGCACTTCCCAACCAAGATGAATCAGTCGAGTGACACGGGCTGATATAGAAGTATTAGTTGGTTCTATCTCAATCATAATATCGCGAGGACGAATATAAACATCATCACTTGCGTTATGATTATGGATTTGATGGAACTCACTGACGCGATCGCGATTGGCAGGCAGAACATTCACAGGACCAATAAAGCTCATCACAAATGGTGTCGCAGGATTGTCATAAACTTCCGCAGGTGTGCCGATTTGTTCGATTCTGCCTTTGTTCATCACCACAATTACGTCAGAGACTTCCATCGCTTCTTCTTGATCATGGGTCACAAATACGCTAGTCACATGGACTTCATCATGAAGTCGGCGCAACCACGCCCGTAATTCTTTACGCACTTTGGCATCTAGCGCTCCAAATGGTTCATCGAGTAGCAAAACTGTGGGTTCGACGGCGAGGGCGCGAGCGAGGGCGACTCTCTGGCGCTGACCACCTGAAAGTTGTGAGGGGTAGCGGTTGCCCAGTCCTTTGAGTTGGATTAGTTCTAGCAGTTCTTCGACGCGATCGGCGATTTTGGCTTTAGGCTCTTTGCGAATTTCTAGCCCGAAGCCAATATTTTTACGGACAGTCATGTGTTTAAACAGGGCGTAATGCTGGAAGACAAAACCAATGTTGCGATCGCGAACATCTTGATCGGTGGCATCTTTGCCTGTCAGAAAAATTTTGCCGCGATCGGGAGTTTCTAAACCTGCGATCAATCTTAGTAAGGTAGATTTTCCCGAACCAGACGGACCTAATAAGGCAACCAGTGAGCCAGTTTTGACCTCAAGATTGATATTATCGAGAGCCAAAAAATCACCAAATTGCTTATTTACATTTTCTACAACAATACCCACGTCGCCTCTGCCTCAAATTGTCTTGAAATTATTTTTTTACAGCACTTTGCTCAAATTTGCTCAAACCCGAACCCATAAATCTTTTGTAAAGTTGCTGACGATATCATCTTACCAAATTAATCTACAGTTAGTCTATGTATTTACCGCTAATTGTAATTCGTTAGTGTCATGATTTATTCGCGCCCATAGAGTAGAACTGTAGGGGCAGAGCATTCCCGCCACAATCTATAAATTTTTAGATGATTTTCTTTTGGGAATGCTCTGCCCAAAACTTGGCAACGCAGGGACAAACTGTCTCTAAAAGCACGGAGGGCATAGCATTTGCGGATCAAGATTTCTGTGAGGATTCTTAAAATTGTGGCGCAAATGCTATGCCCCTACGTTTTGGCTGCGATAAATTACTGGGAGCGCGAATAAATCAAGACATTAACGTTAATTCAGTATAATCAAAGCCTCTCAGAGTTGCAAGTTGCAAACGCTATAATCAACCCGAAGCTTGTAATTTCATTTTCTAAAACTTTTATATTCTATAACTTGATCAATGGTATCTTCGCTGCCCACTAACCCAGCCCCCAACCTAAATAGTAGCGCCACTACGCCGATCACATTTCCTCTTGCGGCTGTGATTGGTCAAGAAGCGATTAAAACTGCTCTATTATTAGCGGCGATCGACCCTCGCATCGGTGGTATTGCCCTCGCAGGTAGACGCGGCACTGCCAAATCTGTCCTTGCGCGGGGTATCCATGCCCTACTGCCTCCCATTGAAGTTGCCGTTGAGTCTCTGAGTAACTGCGATCCGACTAATCCTGATGAATGGGATGATGCGCTAGTCAAAGCGATGCAAGACAAAGACAATAGTGAAGTCGCAACCCAAGTTATCCCTGCGCCCTTTATCCAAATTCCTTTAGGAATTACGGAAGATCGGCTGATTGGGTCTGTGGATGTAAGTCGTTCGGTGCGCGAAGGTCGGACTGTATTTCAGGCAGGAATCTTAGCTGAGGCGCATCGCGGCGTTCTTTATATTGATGAAATTAATTTACTTGATCCGCAGATTTCTAATCTACTGCTTTCAGTTCTCTCCACAGGCTATAACCAAGTTGAACGCGAAGGGATTAGTTATCAACATCCTTGTCAACCTTTGCTGATTGCCACTTATAACCCTGAAGAGGGCATATTAGGCGAACATTTGATGGATCGGATCGCCATTAATCTGTCTGCGGATGGAGTTCTCTCTCTTGATCAGCGAGTAGAAGCCGTGGATATGGTGTTGGGCTATGCCAATTCTCCTGAAGCCTTTTTGAAGGGCTATGACTCGGATATTGACGATCTGCGGACACAGATTATTTTGGCGAGGGAATGGTTAAAAGATGTCACTATTTCTAGGGCGCAGATTCAATATTTAGTCGCGGAAGCGGTGCGTGGTGGAGTCCAAGGACATCGCGCCGAGTTATTTGCTTTGCGAGTGGCGAAGGCGGCGGCGGCTCTCGAAAGTCGCACTCAAGTTAATGCTGATGATTTACGTCAAGCCGTGGAGTTGGTAATCGTGCCGCGATCGCCCTTATCTCCTGATCAACAGCAACCCGATCAACAGCAGCAGCCAGCCCCACCGCCGCCCCCTCAAAATCAAGATGAAGGGGAGCAAGATCAAGATGAAGATCAAGAGGAGCAGGAAAATGAACCTGAACAGGAGAATGAAGCGCCTGAAATTCCTGAAGAATTTGTCTTCGATCCAGAAGGAGTAATTCTCGATCCTGAAGTGTTATTTTTTGCTCAGTCGATGCAAAAGCAAGGGCGATCGGGTACACGCAACGTGATCTATTCCCAAGAGCGAGGACGCTACATCAAGCCAGTTTTGCCTCAAGGAAAGAGCGATCGCATTGCTGTTGATGCCACCCTCCGCGCCTCGGCTCCCTATCAAAAGGCGAGAAGATTGCGCCAACCTCATCGTAAAGTCATCGTTGAGGATGTGGATATCAGAGCGAAAAAGTTAGCGCGTAAGGCGGGGGCGTTGACGATTTTCTTAGTTGATGCGTCGGGATCGATGGCTCTAAATCGAATGCAATCGGCTAAGGGTGCGGCGTTGAGAATGTTGACCGATAGCTATCAAAACCGTGACCAAATTGCCCTAATTCCCTTTCGAGGTGAAAAAGCCGATGTGCTGTTACCGCCCACCCGTTCTATTGAGGCGGCGCGGCGGCGTTTGGACACAATGCCCTGTGGTGGTGGTTCGCCTCTGGCGCATGGCTTGACGCAGGCGGTGCGGGTGGCTATGAATGCCCGACAGTCGGGTGATGTCGGCTCGGTGACGATTGTGGCGATTACGGATGGACGCGGTAATATTCCCTTGGCGCGATCGATGGGTGAGCCAATTGATCCAGAAAACAAGCCTGATATTAAAGCCGAATTGATTGATATTTGTCGCAAAGTTCGGGCGCTAAATTTAGGGCTTTTGGTTATCGATACCGAAAACAAATTTGTGTCAACAGGTTTTGCGAAAGAACTCGCCGCCGCAGGTGGTGGCAAGTATTACCATTTGCCCAAAGCAACCGATCAAGCGATCGCCAATGTTGCCCTCAGCGCGATCGCCGATCTGCGTAATTAGAATGCGTACTCCGCTCCCAGCAGCAAAAAGACGGTCAGCATGACTTCTAACTTTTAGGCTAGAAGTCATGTCAGTAGAGAGTGCGGGATTGCTGACTTGATCAATCTTGATCTTCAAATGCTCAGACTCTTTGCGCTTGCGCTGTTGCTCTATAATAAATTTTAAGCGTAAATATCTAACCGAAACAAGCCTCATGCCCCTTCGCATTTATAATACACTCACTCGCCGCAAAGAAGAATTTATTCCCCTTGAAATGGGAATTGTAAAAATGTATATCTGCGGCATAACTGTCTATGATTACTGCCACTTGGGACATGCGAGAGCTTATATTGTTTGGGATATGATTCGCCGTTATTTGATGACAAAATATCAAGTTCATTTTGTCCAAAATATTACAGATATTGATGACAAGATTTTAAAACGGGCGCAAGATCTAGACACCACGATGCAGGCGATCGCCGATCGCTATATTCAAGCTTACGATGAGGATATGGCAAAGCTAAATATTGCCAAGGCGGATGACTATCCTCGCGCTACGCAAATGATTTCTGAAATTATTACGTTAATCCAGCAATTAATCGATCGCGATTATGCCTATGCATCGGGCGGAGATGTGTATTATGCGGTGCAGAAATTTCCTAGCTATGGCAAGCTATCGGGGCGCAAGTTAGCAGATATGCAGGCGGGGGCGAGTGGTCGAGTCGATGAACATGATCGAGAGAAACGGTATCCCTTTGACTTTGCGCTATGGAAATCGGCAAAACCCAACGAACCTTTTTGGGAATCGCCTTGGGGAAATGGTCGCCCTGGTTGGCATATTGAATGCTCGGCAATGGTGCGATCGCGTCTTGGTGAGACGATTGATATTCATGCAGGTGGATCGGATCTGCAATTTCCCCACCATGAGAATGAGATCGCTCAATCAGAAGCGGCTTATGCTAAGCCATTGGCAAACTATTGGATGCATAACGGTTTTGTAAATATTGATG
Source organism: Cyanobacteria bacterium SOY_65_metabat_81 (assembly GCA_031412945.1). Lineage (GTDB taxonomy): Bacteria > Cyanobacteriota > Cyanobacteriia > Pseudanabaenales > Pseudanabaenaceae > Pseudanabaena. The sequence continues at coordinate 61,974 of JANODY010000029.1, read as the reverse complement.
GAGAGAAGATGTCCAAATCTCTTGACAATTTCAAAACTATTCACGATCTAGTTGCCCACTTTGAGCCGATGGCGATCCGTCTATTTGCTCTGCAAGCTCAATATCGTCAACCGATTGATTTTACGGAAGAGGCGATTAAGGCGGCCACTAAGGGTTGGGAAACGATTCGTGATGGAATGTTGTTTGCTACAGATTTTGGGGCAGAACTAGAATGGGAAAATATGCAAGTTCCATCTCGTGATGAAGTTGTGGATGCGATCGCCGTTTTTGAGGAGGCGATGGATGATGATTTTAATACTTCTGTGGCTCTATCACAGGTGTTTGAATTTGCTAAAAAATTGCGTGCTGAAAGAAACTCTTTATCCCATGCAGGTAAGACCGAAACTAGCGCCGATGTGTTGTTTCAGGAATGGCAAGCCCTAAGCTATATGACAAGTATATTGGGCTTTGTGGCAGATATTAGCGATCGCGAGGCGATCGCTGATAATCTCGATGAGTCTCAGATTGAAGATTTAATTGGGCAACGGATGGAAGCGAAGAGGGCGAGAAACTATCAAGAAGGCGATCGGCTTCGAGATCAACTCAAGGCTTTGGGAGTTACTTTAATTGATCAAAAAGATGGAACTACACGCTGGATTAAAGCGCCAATTCAAGAATAAAACATTTTTGTTAGCTCATGTTACGCAGAGCGAAGAGGGATCTTGGAAGCTTCTGCGTAACATGAGTTGATGATTATTCGTGATTAGTTGAATGAGAAGTTAGCGGCGGTCAAGCTAGAAGTATTGACACCTGTCAATGTCGCGATGACCGTAGTACCGATCGCGATATTGCTGCCAGAGAGTGTCAAGTTAGCAAAACCAAATCCGACTCCAGCACCTTGGAAGCCAATTACATCAGTTCCATTTTGGAAGTCGAGAATTGTATTTGCACTAGCAGGAGTTTCAGCGCCGAAAATCCAGAACTGATCGGCTCCAGCACCACCCGATAGCAAGTTGTTGCCGCCAGATGTGACATAGAACTTGTCGTTGCCATCGCCACCAAGAGCGCGATCGCCAGCACCGAGGAAGAAGGTGTCATCGCCAGCGCCGCCAGACATACGGTTGCCGCCTTTGCCATCTTTAGCAAAGAACTGATCGTTGCCACTACTACCAAATGCGCGATCGCCTTTGTTTACATCAATAATGTCGTTGCCGCTACCTAGATCGACGCGATTGTTGCCTTCAAAAGCAGAGTTGACACCAAAGACCGTATCTACTTTGTCATCGCCAGCGCCAGTGAAGATCGTGTCATTGACACCATCGATGCCGCCACTGACAAACAAATCATCATTTCCAGTGGTTCCTGATTTAAGGCTAGGAGCTTCGGCTACGGCAGCAGCTACTCCCAAGCGAGCATCAAGAGCAAGGGGTTTTTCGAGTTCTAATATCACGATCTCGTTGTTGTCGATCGCAGGAGAACGACCGATGGAGAATGGATAGTTGTTGTCGTTGGCAACCAAAATCGTTTTGCTGTCTAGTACCAACACATCTTCGATGGTTTGGAATGGCATTGTATAAGTGGTGCTGCCATCGCCATTAAGATCGGTGGTGTCTTTGATGTTGAGAAGATTAGCGACTTCTTCTTTGGATACAAATCCATTGGCATCGATCTTGCTGAAGTCTACCTTGAAGATCTTCTTGAAAGCAGCAGCGGAACCTTGTAAGTTATCACGCTCGATAACTAAGAACTCGTTGTTGTTGATGGGAGTGAAATCGCCGATCGCATTGGTTGCGTTCGCCAATTGATAGCGTCCGATTAGCCCTTGATATTTCTCAGTTGCTACATCAAATTTGTAAATCCGCAAGGAACCAACAGGATCGCCGACAACGGTTCCTTCAAGTAAAGGATAAAGAGTTTGGCGATCGGGGCTGAATGCCATTCCTTCAAAACCTTGAGAGCGTCCCAAGTTAGCGACAACTTGATTGCCGTAGTAGGGATTGTTAGGATCAAAGCCAACGGGGCTAACTGGGCTGACGCTGAAGTAAGGGCTATTAAGATTGCCGTTAGGATTAGCGTAACCAGTGCCAGCGAGATAATCATTTACCAAAACCGATCGCCCAGTGCCTGGGAAGTCGGTGAAGAAACCATCTACGCCCAAATCGATAAACTGACGGAACTCTGCACCCGCATCGCCTTTGTAGCTTTCGGGAAGGAAGAAGCTTTCGTTGCGGAGGGTGTAAAGATGAACTAGCAGTCCCGCAGCGTGAGCATCAGCAATCAGAGTTGTGGGTGCACCCGTGCGGCGATCGCCATCGCTGATTTGACCATCGCCATTGAGATCGTCAGGACTGCCATTGCCATTTAAGTCAACTGTTGCCAAGGGAACGATGCGTTGTTTATTTGGCCCAATCCCTGCGGCATAGGTGGCGATTTCTGCCAAGACTGTGGGTGTGGATAGATTGGTATAGGTGCGAGTATCGCCGCTCACCACAAAGTCATAGGGCTGTCCAGAACCACCGAACAGTTGTACTAAAGGAATATCGATCCCTGCGGCGGGCATGATCGTGCTGTTGAGAGCCTTCAGGTTGCTGACTTCAAAGGATTGGATGAAGATTCGCTTCGGATCGGTGAAGTTGTTTGCTTTGAGCGTGTCAACCAGAAGTTGGCTAGTATTAAACCCTTGTTGTTGGAAGAATGTGGGGTGCTTGGTTTCGGGATAGATGCCAATCTTGCGACCAGTTTCTAATTCCACTTGCTTGACCAAATCGATTACTTCTTTGAGGGTAGGAACTTTCAATCCGTCCTTGTCGAAGTCTGTACCACGAATCGCTGGAAGGCGCTCGATCGCATTCAGTTCTTTAACTTCTGCAAGGGTGAAGTCTTCCGCAAACCAACCCGCGATATTGCGACCATCAAGATTTTTGATTTTCAGGCGATCAGCAAACTTATCGCGCAGATAGACATCAGTGCTGGTATCGGTATTGTTGATGACAGGCTTGCCATTAGCATCAAGTTGAATTGTGCCATTAGCATTCAGCACACCGACTGCGAGCATCGGTTCGTGACGCGCAATTAATACGCCATCTTTGGTGACGACAAGATCGGGTTCGATGAAATCTGCACCTTGAGCGATCGCTAGTTTATAAGCTGCGAGAGTATGCTCTGGGCGCTCTCCACTTGCACCGCGATGTCCGATGACGATCGGCGCTTTGCCATCAATAGTGTTGAACTTAGGAGTAGAGAGAACGGTGGGATTTTGGGGCGATCGCACTTCAGGGCTGGTAATCTGATCGCGAACGAGATCGCCTGTTCCAGGGAAGTCAGTGAAGTAGCCATCTACGCCCAAGTTGATGAATTGGCGATATTCCAATTCGGGATTGTTGTTGTAGTTTGAGGCGAGGAATCGCGACTCGTTGCGTAAGGTGTAAGTATGGACGAACAAGCCCTTATCGTGGGCATCTTTAATCAAGCTTGTAGGTGTAAGCGTGACGCGATCGGCATCATTGATCGTGCCATCTGCATTGAGATCGTCGGCGACACCATCGTTGTTGTTGTCTACATTTTTGACAGAAACGATCATCCGCTTCCAAGGACCTAGCCCCTCTGCGTAGGTAGCAATTTCGGCTAGCCCTTGTGGGGTTTGGAGGTCGGCGTAAGTGCGCGTGTCACCCTTTACGGTGAAGTCGTAGGGACGAGCCAACTCATTTTTATAAATCAATGCGCCCGTGGTGTAGTCCACATCGTCAGCATCGAGCAACTGCACTAAAGGAATATCCACGCCTCTGCTAGGCATGATATTGGTGTTGAGATCCTTGAGGTTGCTGACTTCAAAGGATTGGATAAAGACGCGATCGCGATCGGTAAATGATTTGGCTTTGAGAGTGTCGATCAGCTTTTCTTCGAGAGACAAGCCGAGGTCGTCGTGATATGTGGGGTGTTTGGTTTCGGGATAGATGCCGATTTTCTTGCCAGTTTGCGCTTCGACTTCTTTAACGAGGTCGATTACTTCTGCAAAAGTTGGGATTTCAAATACACCGTTATAAACTTGGTCGCGGAAGCCTTGGGGCATAATCGCGCGGATAGTTTTGATTTCTGCCAAGGTGAAGTCTGAGGCAAAAAATTCGTTGGTGTAGGTTACGCCATCAATTACTCCATTGCGGCGGCGATCGGCAAATTCAGGACGACTTGCGACATCGGTAGTTCCGCCTAAAATGGGTTCGTGACGAGCGATGAGAACGCCATCTTTAGTCGATACTAAGTCTGGTTCGATGAAGTCGGCTCCACGCAAAATAGCTAAGCGATAAGCTTCAATCGTGTGTTCGGGAAGTTCGCCACTTGCGCCGCGATGTCCGATGACAATTGGAGCTTTGCCGTTGAGAGTGTTAAGTTGAACTGGGTTAGGAGTCGCGATCGGTGCGTCTAATAGAACCCCATTGCGATCGAAGTGCAGCAAGAATGTACCAAATTCATCACCGACCCAGATGTCTCCCTTAGCATCAAATACAAAAGATTCCACATCAAAGTCAGCGCCAGTAAGTTCTCTTTTGGCTGAAGCTTTGTTGACAATGTCAAAGGGAATCAATTTGTTCGGGTCAGACAATTGCACAAAGCCTTGAATCGCGACACTGCGATCGCCTGATTCGGTTCCAGAAAAATTAGGATTAGCTTGATAAAGACGTAGCAAGAAATCAGCACTATTATTTTTTGCGCCAAAGCCGTTGTCAGCAAGGAACCAAAATACAGAGCCATCACCATTAGGAGCAAATTGAACGCCACTAAAGCCTTGAACGGGTTGACCGTTGAATGGAGTAGAACGACCGTTGGTGGGGTTGGTTAGAGCCGCACCAGATTTTGGCCCTTCAGAAAATGTATCGGCGGGTAAGGATGCAAAGCCTTTTAACGTAACAATTGGGTCTGCCATAGTTCTTGTTTTCGGATAATGAGTTTGGATAAATAAGATGCAAGACTGATTTTTAGTGATTCAACGAAAGCGGAAAAAGATTGTTTTTCGACGCGAGAACAATCTTTTTCCACCATTTGCACCGCGCGATGCGCGGTGCAAATGGCGGATATCGAACTCAAGTTAGATGAAGGCGAAGTTAGCGGCGGTCAAGCTAGAAGTATTGACACCTGTCAATGTCGCGATGACGGAAGTACCGATCGCAATATTGCTGCCAGAGAGCGTCAAGTTAGCAAAACCAAATCCGATTCCAGCACCTTGGAAACCAATTACATCGGTTCCATTTTGGAAGTCGAGAATTGTATTAGAAGCAGATGGAGCTTCGCCACCGAAGATCCAGAACTGATCGGCTCCAGCACCACCAGAGAGCAAGTTGCCGCCGCCAGTACCAACAAAGAACTTGTCGTTACCAGCCTCGCCAAGAGCGCGATCGCCACTTCCTAGGAAGAAGGTGTCATCGCCAGTGCCGCCAGACATGCGGTTGCCGCCTTTGCCGTCGGTAGCCTCAAAAATATCGTTACCAACACTACCGAATACGCGATCGCCCTTAGTGACGAAGATTGTGTCGTTATTGCTGCCTGTGTCAATGCGGTTGTTGCCAACTGCAAACGAAGCGTTAAATTGCAGATCGACGGAGTCATCACCCGCGCCTGTGAAGATGATGTTGCTTCTGCCATCAAAAGCAGCACCATTCAAAGCGAGCAAATCATCCTTAGCAGAAGTACCGACCGCAACAAGTTTTGCTTCGGCAACGATTTGATTTGCCTCAACTTCAAACTGGCTGACGATCGCAGGTTGACGACTGATGATCAAACTGGGGTCAGCTTCGAGTTCTGCACGGGTGTAAGGCTTGATGCCATAGGTGGTAACGGTCAGCTTCTGAGTTGTCGGATCGATGTCAAACTCAGTCCAACCATAGGTTTCAAGGGCAACATAATCGCCTTGCAATAATTTCGCCTTGATTAAACCGTTAGCTTGAGCCAAGTTGTCATTTAAGCCAACGGGGTCATAGCCTAATGGGGTTAAACCGTTATTGACGACCGATTTGATAAAGTCATTGCGATCGTTAGGGATGCTGTCCGCGTCGTTTGTGGCAGGGAGGGAGTTGTAGAAGGCGATTTGTTGGGGAGTGAGCAAACCAACCAGCCCTGCTAACTGGGCAACGGTGGGGCCAAAGGGAGCATCGTAAGCGACTGAACCCGTACTGATTTCAAAGGCGTTGGTGGCAATCTGTGCGCCGCCAGGAGCTAACTGGTAGGTTAGATTGTTGACCAATGTGCCGTGAATGTCAGCCGCGATGAAGACAACGTTATTAATATTGTTGTCGTCAATGAATTTGAGGATTTCAGTGCGCTCAGCAGCATAGCCTTCATAGCGATCGCTTGCACCAAACACGCCAATATTTTGAGCAGGTTCAGGCAAGTTAATAAATTTCCAAGTCACGCCGTCTTGCTGGGCTTTGAGCAGATCGCGCTTGAGGTCTTCTACTTGCACACGACCGAGGAAGGTGCGAGTCGGATCGAAGGATTGAGCGATGAATGTGCCAACTTGAACTGGATCGGCAAGATTGGTAACACCAGCTAAACCTGTATCGCGGAAAGATCGCGCATCTAGAACGATATTGACTGCATCGGAGCCGTAAGTATTAGCCCGATAGAGTTTGCGTTCGCCTGCGGTGCGGTTGTCACCCGTCGCGCCATAAAACTCATCGCGGATCGGGTTGTACTCTTGGAAGGCTTGAAGTCCATTTTCATAGAGCGGTGAATCATTGACCAATCCACTGCTTGCGCCGTAGAGTGCTTTTTCTGCGGTCGAAAGAGTAGCCGCATCTTGACCACCTTGGAAATCGTTAGTGACTTCGTGATCGTCAATTGTGGCGACTACGGAAGTGGAAGCACGCAGTTCCGCCCAGTAGTTTTCACCGAAGCGGCTACCGTAAACTTCAGCATTTTTGGCACGATATTCAGCAAGGGTTTCGACCTGTTGCTTTTCTGTACCATCAGGATTACGAACCGCAGGAGAAGCCACATCACCGTAAATGGTATCGCCTAGCTCGACGAAGAACTTAAGATTGCGTTCGTCAGCATTGGCGATCGCAGGATAAGGAGCGAGCTCACCACGCCAATCACCTGAGACACCAAAGCGCAAGCCAGACTGCTTGCCGATCGCATCCGCAGTACTAAACTTACCAGTGGCAATATCTCCAGCCGCATCGGTGACGCGATAGAAGTAATTGGTTCCAGATGTCAGCCCAGTTACATCAACCTTTACGGGTTGCAGTGGGTTGGTGACAGTAGCAGTTTTTGTGCCAGCGATCGTGCTGAAGTCAGCCTTGGTGGAATACTCGAACTTGACCGCTCCAGTGATGCCACTGCGCGTCCAAAGCACTGTCGAAGTTTGAGTGGTGTCGCCACTGGCTACGCCATTGACCAAAGAGTTAGGCTGAGGATTGCGAGGATTGTAGCTAGTGGTATCGATCTTGAGCGGTGTTGAGAAAGCATTGGCGATGTTCTCAAATGGCACAAACTTGAAATTGCTGCTTATATTCTCGTCATCAGCGATAACGGCTGGATCGTTGCTGCCATCTTGAGTGATAAAGGCTCCAAATGGGAAGTTAGCTCCCAACGGTACGTTAATCACTTCAGCGCCATCAGATTCCTGAACGCTGTCGATGCTGCCATTGTTGCCAACCGCAAAGCGCCCGACAAAGGCATTGTTGCCTTCGCGAGTATAAGCTGCAAAGGAATTGTCGCCTTGACTGGAAGCAAATAGATATCCAGCGCCATCTTTTCCGTAATAGATAGTCAAGCCTTCGACATCTTCAATCAGATTTTTACCACCCAAAGCTTTGACTTTATCAATCAAAATCCCAGCATTGGTGCTAGTTGGCTCGGCTTCGTATTTCCAGATTCCGACATTCTCTTGACCGATGTAAAGGAAGCCTTTCTCTTGATCGACAACCATTCCCTCTGTTTGAGGATCGATGTTACCAGTCGTTGGAACTGTAAAGCTGCGTACTAGCTGATAGCCGATCGTGCCATTGCCTTTGTCTACCAACTTCAGTTGGGCGATATCGCCCGTTTGACGGCGGCTGGTGAACACGTAGTAGTCATTGGTGACGGGGCTGCGATAAATCGTTAAGCCATAGGCGCTTCGAGAAGAAGCCGAGAAAGCACCAGTAAATGGAGCACCTTGGAAAATCGTAGCAGCGCTGGTATCGGTGATGTTGGTTAAGAAGTTTCCGCCCGTACCATTAGCATCGATCTTGAAGATCGCCAGTTTGTCATTATTACGATCGCTTGCGATCGCAATGTCAACCTTTTGACCGCCGAGGCTAAAGCCATACTGCAAGTCAACGTTGTTATAGCGAATATCGGGATTGCTAGGATTGATGGTCTGTAACAAGTTGCCAGCAAGATCGTAAATCCGCAAGCCGCCATTCTTGACGCTAGTAACTACCAAGCTCTTGTTTGAATCAGTAGCATTGACATAGACCGCAGGATCGTCAGCATCAGCGCGTTGGCTAAATGGAACTGCATCGTTATCCAAAAGCGCGGGACGAGTCTCCACAGTGGGCGTTACTGTCGGAATTACATCAGCGCTGAGGGTCAAGATTTGGGTAAATTGAGTGGCGCTGAAGTTGTTGTCGCTGACCAACACGATCGATTGGCGACCGTCAGCAAGCTTAGGACCGAAGGTGATGCCTTCGATGTTGTCAGTTCCAGTTGGCAAGGCAAGATCGTCAAGTTCGAGCAGCAAGCGCTTCTGGACTGGAGCGATCGCGGCTAGCTGGGTGGCGGTCAAAGCCGTCAATGAGTCATTAAAACTAATGTCAGTTGCGCCTTGCAGGGTGATTTCGTAAATCTTGATCGTGTTGCCAGTGTTAGCGATCGTGCCAACTGCTCCTATCGCGAAAGAACGCTCAACTGCCAACAAAGTACCGCGATCGTCGATCGCTAATAAATCCACCAAGCCATTAGTGGCAAATTGACCAGCAGGATTAGGAGCAACCGCTACAGGATCAGTAACATACAGATATTCCTTTTCAGGCTGACCGCTTACGAGGTTGTACTGAACGATGCGCGATCGCGAACCATTACCAACGGTCGCAGGCAATCCATCTTGGAAGAGCGCATTTTCTGTAGCCGTGAAGAGTGTCTTTTGATTTGGGGCGATCGTCAGACTTTCAAAAGCAAGGTTATTCAGTACTCCAGAAGTTTGAGTATCGCCAGCATTGATCGTGCCACTGAGATTTGTATCGACTACCACAGGCGAGAATTTTCTGGGAACAGGCAGCGATCGCACTTCTTGACCAGTCGTTAGCGAAAATTCCTTAATAAAAGGATCGCCAACGCGACCAGCGGCAGGATTTGCTTCACCTTCTGAAGAAATGAATACTGTGCCATTCTTGGTTAAGGCAATTCCTTCAGGATCGAGGGAATTGGCTGCAAAAGGATTACCACTTGCATCTTTTAACTGAACAACATTGGTAAACGTGACTGCATTTGTCACAGGGTCGATTGTGAAGGTGTAAAAACGCGCATTTGAAGAGCGATCGTCAGAAATCGCATAATAGCGATTATTTGCCGCGTCATAGGTCACACCCGACAAACCACCAACAGGAACATCAACTCCATTAATTTTGGCAGCCGCTCCCGAAGGGATAAAGCCAGTGGCAAAAGTTGTATTAGCTACCAACTTCGCCTCAGTGACGGTTTTACCTGCGGGAGTTGCACCAACTAATACATCGGTATAAATCAAGCGATGGTCTGAGCTTGGAAATCCACCTGGAAGAGAAGCGTTAAATGTGCCGACTAGTGGAAATTTAGAATCGGTATTAACGGGCCAGAAGACCGCCGAATTAGTAATCTGCAAGTCTGTGGAAGGCAATACATAATCAGTTCTCAAGTTCCCTGGAGCAGGATTGTCATTAAAGTCAGCCGTATCAAAAGCAGGATTTCCGCTTTGATTGACGTTCGCTCCAGCTTGCAGTCCAGTTTGTTGCACTCCACCGAGACTCGCAGGAGTGGAGTTAGTATTGATGTTTGGATTTAATAGCAACTGACGAATTGCGTTATTAAAGCTATCACCATCGCGAGGATCGGCATTCTGATCGCCCATGATCACAAAGCTAGAACCAGTCGCAATACCGCCCTTATTGCCTTTGTCATCATAAATATAACCACCTTGATCAGGGGTGATATAGTCTGACCAGAAACGAATCTCATCAGCGTTGCGCTTGCCGTTGCGGTCTTCAGTACCATCAAAAGTTGGCGGTGTGGGATGGCTGAGCAATAAATGTACGGTTTCGCCATTTACTTTGATTGGAACATCCCAATGACTCTTGGAAGACAAGCGCAATACTGCAATTTCTTCTGGAGAATAAAATCCATTTAGATTTTCATTAACCGTAGTTGCAGGATTATCAACCGTAGGATCGTTGGTGAGCAGGTTGTTGGGCATATCCTTCCAGAGAAAAGTCTGGAAAGTGCGAATGTTAGCCGTGTCGATTTCATATTTAGAAACCAACAACATCCCAAATTGTCCGGGGAAGTTGCCAAATCCAAACGAGTCATCGCCATATCCTGCTGCGCCAACCGTAGTTACAGTACCGCCTAAATTATTAAGATCGAAGCCTGAAGAAATACCAGTATTAGATGGTGCGATGTAAACGAAGGGGTAGCTGACTGGGGTTGCTCCGTTTTGGCTGACACCGAGATAATTTTGCTGCAAAAGTTGAACTGGCTGAAGTGGATTTGCCGCAACATAATCGAACTCGTTGATGAGTAGCACATCAGGATTATTAAGCTGAATAATTTCGGCTACTGCCCTAGCTTGAGCATTGTTTGGGGTAGAAAGATCGGTAACAAGCTGACCTGCGGTGTTGCGATTTAGGGACGCGTTAAATTGCGAAATGCGAACAGATGTTGTTGTCATGATATTTGTATGATGTGAATTCAACCAATGCCCAAAAGGAAAAGCGATCGCGAGCGATCAAAAAAGTTGGCAGCAAACAGCAGTAAATGATGAATATCCAACGCACCGCAAAAAAAGTTGCAGGATTAAATTTTCCATTTAAATAGCTTGTAAATCACAGTGTCTATCTTTAGGACTAGTTGTAAAGATGGTACAAGTAGAACAGGCGACTAAAGGTTTAGGTCTGGTTATGGATTAGTTAAAGTTTTTGTTAAAGTTAAAAAATACGGCTTTATAGCTTTGGGCTTTGATGCCTCGCAGAACAAAGTATATGGGCGCTGTATATGGGCGCTAATTTGTAAAGATCGCGCCTGCCATCTCTGGTATAAAATTTTAAGCAAAGTCAATAAGTTTATTCTTAAAAATGCAACAACAACAAAAACCTACGGTTGTGATCACAGGAGCGTCTTCGGGCGTGGGGCTATGGTCAGCCAAGGCTCTAGCCGACAAAGGTTGGCATATCGTTATGGCTTGTCGAGATCTTCCTAAAACCGAAAAAGCCGCCGCATCTGTAGGAATTCCGAAAGATAGCTATACGATCATGAAAATTGATTTGGGATCTTTGGTCAGTGTGCGCGAGTTTGTGGCAAATTTTCGGGCTAGCGGTAGATCACTAGATGCTCTGTTGTGCAACGCGGCGATCTATTTGCCCTTAATCAAAGAGCCTTTACGATCGCCCGAAGGATTTGAGTTGACGATGACCACTAACCACCTCGGTCATTTTCTACTCTGTAATCTGTTCCTAGATGACATGCAGAAATCCACTTACCATGACAAGCGTATGGTGATTTTGGGAACTGTCACCCATAACCCTGATGAATTGGGTGGCAAGATTCCACCACAGCCCGATCTTGGTAATCTCGAAGGATTTGAGCGCGGTTTCAAAGCGCCAATCTCGATGGCAAATGGCAAAAAGTTTGAACCAGTTCGTGCTTATAAAGAGAGCAAAGTTTGCAATATCTTGACGATGAGAGAGTTGCATCGCCGCTTTCATGATTCCACTGGGATTACTTTTACTTCCCTCTATCCCGGTTGTGTCGCCGATACGCCACTCTTCCGCAATCACTATCCTCTCTTCCAAAAGTTGTTCCCATTATTCCAAAAGAATATTACTAAGGGATATGTAACTCAGGAGCTATCAGGGCAGAGAGTAGCATCTGTGATCGCTGATCCTGAGTACAAAGAGTCGGGAGCGTATTGGAGTTGGGGCAATCGCCAGAAAAAAGATGGTAAGTCTTTTGTGCAGACTGTCTCGCCGCAAGCGCGTGATGATGAGAGAGCGGCGCGTCTGTGGGACTTGAGCGCTAAACTAGTGCGTCTAGTTTAACAAAAGAATAGGAGCGCTTCGCGCTCCTATTTCTTTTCACATGTCTTTTTGCTTAGTAATTTTTATAATGATTGCATTTTTGAATTTTCTCAGCTATTTTTGTTTCTAAGCCTCCAATCTAAATAGGTTTTATTATTCATGAAAATATTGTGGACATCAGCGATCGCTAGTAGCGTCTTTTTTGCTACTACAATTAGTGGAAGTGCATCGGCTATCACTTTATATAATGGTTCTGGATTACCTGGCTTACAAGGTACATTACAAATTGGTTCAATCACCAGTACTGGTGCACCCATTCTTCCTGCGACTGGTAATGGTCAATCTCTATCTGCTGGAGGCATAACTGTAAATACAGCCGCGAACTCCGCAGAATATTCTGGATATAGTAACTACAATGTACTAAACAGTACTTATTTCAATCCTGCCATTTTTAGCGCTGCTACGCTTGATCGATCTACTGGTTACTCTTTAAACTTTACAGTCAGTCTAGACGCTGCAACCAATAACACAGGTACTAGTTTTCCGCGAGCCGCTTTTAGCGTAATTGCTATCAGTAGTGATGGTAAAGGGATCGAGATTGGATTTAGACCCAACGAAATTTTCGCTCAATCATCAGTTGGTTTTACTACTCAAGATCCAGCTCAGACAGCAGTATTTAGTACCAACGCAGCCCAAACTTATAACCTTGCGGTTCTTAACAACGGCTATACATTGTCCAGTGGTGCTACGCCGATTATCAGTGGTGCTTTGCTAAATTACAGTTTTAACCCAGTAGCAAGTAACCCACCTCTAACATTCAACCCTTATACAATTCCTAGTTTTGTATTTTTGGGTGATGATACAGGGCAAGAATCAGGGACTTTCACACTCGGAGCGGTGACTTTAGATACTAATACTACGGCTGTACCGTTTGAGTTTTCGCCGACCTATGGCTTGGTGGCTTTGGGTGCTGGTGTCGCCTTTAAAAATTGGCGCAAGAAGGCAAAAGCTAAGCTCAACAAGTAATCGCGAAAAATAGAATTGGCACAAAGAATCGGCACAAAATATCAGCTTTTTGTGCCGATTCTATTTTTTAGGTTGAAGGTTAATATTCTAAAGTTGCATAAATCTGATACATTTGGCTTAATTTATTAAGAAATATCTTTTAGAGTAAGCTGCTGAGGTTGATGCTATGACACAAAATCCACTGGTCGAACAAGCCAAACAAGGGCAGGTTAATGCGATCGCCTCCCTAATGAATCGTTTGCTAAAGTCGCAGGCGATGCTTGCCAATGTCGAACGTGATGGCGATCGCTTAGAAATTTTAATTGAGTCAGATCTGCGATCGCTCGATGATGAAGTAAGAGTTCCCAAGCGACAGGTATTGGTGGGAATGCTCAGGAAATGGTTTATCACCCTTGAAGTCCAGAACGTTTCTAGTATCGTCATTTCGTGGCAACAAACTGGATTTGATGAACCAGCTTGGACAGAGGAGTTATTTTTAGTCGAGCCAATAGAACAAAATATTAATCAAAATCAAAACATCGCAATTGATCAGTTGCCAGAGCCGCCCAAAATCCCGCCTTTGCCTGTGTTTTTACCTCGGAAGGTAAATGAGCGCGATCGCCCAAATAGCCCACCGAATAGCGATACCAACCTAGATGAAATGTTTGGAGAGGTAAATAACATCACCCCGATGACAAATCTTGATGTTGACCAGCCTGTGTTAGCCGAATCCGCACTTCTACTTGCCGATGATGTTCCTTCCGTTTCTGACATGGAGAATATCAGCGAGGCTGAACCTGCGATCGCCAACTCATCGAATAGTCCTGCTTGGCACATGTTGTTGAAAACGCCAAATTTTGCGATGCAGTTTGTGCAGTATTGCGTTGTTTGTGCGATCGTGATTTTGACAATACGCGGGATTCATGGCGTGTTATCTAGTCCCAAAGCTCCAAAAGCCGCAGCTATTTCGACTGAAATTATTTTGCTATAATTGGCAGTCCATCGCGCCGCCAATTTATAATCTGGGAGCTTACTTTGTCAACTCAATTTCATGTCTGTATCACCTTAGGCACTCGCCCAGAAGCGATCAAACTTGCGCCTGTCATCCATCTGTTTAGAAATAATCCTAAGTTTCAAACCTCGGTTGTGTTGACTGGACAACATCGCGAGATGGTCGAACAGGTGATGCAATTATTTGAAATCAAAGCGGATTATGACTTAGACATCATGCAACCAAAGCAGACTTTGACGCAGATTACTTGCAATAGTTTGATTGGGTTAGAGCAGTTATATAAAGAGATTCAGCCAAATATTGTATTAGTGCAAGGCGATACCACCACTGCTTTTGCGGCGGCGTTGGCGGCGTTTTATCAACAAATTCCGATTGGGCATGTTGAGGCGGGGCTGCGTACTGACAATCTATTTAATCCATTTCCTGAAGAAGCAAATCGTCGTTTAGTTTCCCAAATCGCGCAACTCCATTTTGCACCCACCATTGCTTCTGTAGAGAATCTGCAAGCTTCTGGAATAAAAACAGGAATTCATCATACGGGTAATACCGTAATCGATGCGTTGTTATATGTTTCAGGGCGATCGCCAAAATGTGCGATCGCCAATCTTGACTGGGCGGCTCATCGAGTCATCTTAGCGACTGTGCATCGCCGCGAAAATTGGGGACAGCCATTAGAGCAGATTATGCAAGCATGGTTGCAGATTCTTGCCGATTTTCCCGATGTGGCTTTGGTGTTGCCGATGCATCTCAATCCTGTGGTACGCGAGCCAATCATGACAAAGCTGGGCGATCATCCACGCATTTTCTTAGTTGAGCCGCTTGATTATGAGCAATTGGTTGGCGCGATGCAGAGATGTTATCTGATCATGAGCGATTCGGGCGGTTTGCAAGAAGAAGCACCTAGTCTCGGTAAACCTGTGTTGGTATTGCGAACTACTACCGAACGCCCAGAGGCGATCGCCGCAGGTACAAGCAAACTGGTCGGCACAAATACTGATGATATTGTGATGGCGGCGACTGAGTTACTTAGCGATCGCGCCGCCTATGAACAGATGGCAAATGTGGCAAATCCATTTGGTGACGGCAAATCTAGTCAGCGCATCCTCGATATTGTTCATTCATTTTTAAGCTAAGTTAAAACCGCAAAAGGCGGCGCATCGCGCCGTCACTAAGGAATTTCTATCTCTCTCAAAAACTTAGCGCTATCTTCAGGAATGGAGGTGTTAATATACATGCCACTACCAAGCTCAAACCCTGCTGACTTATTTAATCGCGGCACGATCGCCAGATACCAATGGAAGTAGTCGGACTGGCGATCGTCAGTGGGCATAGAGCGAATTATGTAGTTATAGGCAGGGTTGTTTAAACCATAAAAAAGCTTGGCTAGAACTGTTTTGAGGGTGTAAGCCAGATCGATTAACTCAGGTTCTGTAATTTCACTAAAGCATGAACTGTGGCGGCGTGGAAATATCCACAGATGGAATGGCGACAGCGCCGCATAAGGAGTAAAAGTAACAAAGTGTTCTGTCTCTAAAATAATTCGTTCTTTAGCATTTAGTTCATCTCTGAGCGTATAGCAAAATAGACATTCACCCATATCATCAAAATAGCTAGTCGCTTCGATCAATCGATAGCGAATTTGAGAAGGAACAACAGGCGTTGCTGTAATTTGAGAATGAGGATGTTCTAGAGATGTTCCTGCGCCTTCGCCATGATTTTTAAAGATAATAATGCTCTCAATTCGCTTGTCTTGACTAATGATGTTATAGCGTTGACGATAAGCTTTGAGAATATTGATCACATCGCCAATTTCCATTAGGGCGATCGTGGCATTGTGATCGGGATGTTCAATTAGAACTTCATGATAGCCTACACCCGTAATCGAACGATGGATGCCTTCGCTATGTCGAATCCGATCGCCGATCGGTGACAGGGCAGGATATTTATTAGGAATAATCCTCACTCGCCAACCGCGCTCATCTTCAATTCTTAAATATTCTGGTTCTGATAGATTTTCATTCCCCTTGCAAAAGGGACAGCTATGCTTGTAAATCGGCAATTCTGGCGGCGTATCTTCAGGCGATCGCGCAAATTCATGGGGACGCTTGGCTCGCTCAGTAGCAAAGATCACCCAATCTTTAGTAATCACGTTTTGGCGTAAATGTGACATAAATGTTTAAATTATGTTTAAAAAATTATGCAGGTCGAAAATTATGCAGAAAAAGTAACTGATCGATTGCGTCCCTGTTGTTTCGCACTATAGAGCGCCACATCTGCTTGTTTAATCAGAATTGACGGTACTTGATTGAGATTTGGGATCAGGCTGGTAACTCCGAGACTAACCGTAACTATATCGCTGATATCAGAATTTTGATGAGGAATCTTTAAATTCGCAACTGCCGAATGAATCTGATCCGCCAAGGCGATCGCGCCATTAAGATCCGTATTTGGCAAAATTACGACAAATTCTTCACCACCATAGCGAGCCACTAGATCCGCAGGACGACATACAGTTTGTTGAGCAGCTTGAGCAACTTTAATCAAACAATCATCACCTATTTGATGCCCATAACAATCGTTATAGCGTTTAAAATAATCAATATCAAATAATATCAAAGATAAAGGTTGCTGTTCGCGGGCAAGTCTTTCCCACTCAAATTCTAGGCGATCGTTAAAACATCGACGGTTGGCAATTTGAGTTAAACCATCGATATTGACGAGTTTTTGCAGTTCTAAATTTGCCTGTTTAAGAATGGATTCTGCATACTGCATATTTGCTTCAGCTTTTTTGCGATCGCTAATTTCAACTACCACAAATCCAACACAAGACGGCAGATGATCATGATCAAAAATTGGAAAAAATGAAGCTAGCCAAGTCTGTTCTTCACCAGTTGGGCTAAGTGCGCGGCTAGTAAATTCTTGATTTAATAAAGACTCTCCCGTTTCTAACACCCGATAAAAAGAATCCGCAGCATTAGTAGTTAAGTTAGGTAATATCTCTTGTAGCGTTGCACCTAAGTGTTCTGAAACTGATTTGTGATTGATATCGGCAAGTACTTGATTAACTCGTACATATCGTAAATTGCGATCGAGAATACCCATACCGATTGGTGCAGACGAGAAAAATCCATTGATTTGAGCCTCACTTTGTTGTAACTTTTCAGTGCGCTCTATTACTTTCATTTCCAAATTTTCTAACGTTCTTTGTAAAGATGATTCGGCTTCCTTTCGCTCATCAATTACTGCCGATAAAATTAATGATGTCAATGAAAAAACAGCCATAAAAGATTGCAATAAAAGTAATGATTCATTGGGAGAATCTTTTACATTATAAAGTCCTAAACCCTGAGACGTAGAAAAAATGGCAATTAGCGAAATCAAGCTAACTAATAAACTTGCAATAAAGTTTCCAAATCGGAATACAGTCCAGATTAGCGCTGGAAGGAGCATGTAAGCTAAAGGATATTTTTGGAAAAAGAAAATCCAACCAATTGATAAAAACAAACTCAACGTCAATCCGATTTCTCTTAAATTATACTGGCGATAATTCTGCCAAAATTCCTTGAATAACAACAGTGTCGGCGTAAATATTAAATGGGCGATCGCACTTGCCAACCACCATGTTGACCAACTCACCCCATAAGCATTCCATGGAATTATTACAGTCAAACATAGACTTGTAATGCCAAATGTGGCTGATATCATTGGCGAAAAAATCGCTGCACCAATGTAAACAACAACTGTATTAACATGATTAAAAATATTTTTGCGATGAGCAAATTTTTTAATAAATGTTTTAATTAAATATGTGGCAATTAAAGGCTGTAAAGTATTTCCTAAAGCACAAGCGGCATTAATTAATATAAAATCAAAAAATGATATTGGCGGATTTATCGCCAATAAAGATGGAAAAATTCCTAAGACTGATCCGCAAATAATGCCTAAAAGTACACGATCGCCTAACAAATACACTAAGGCTAATGTCATTCCTGAAGGAAACCATACTGAAGCAACCGCGCCTGCTAAAGTTGCAAATTTCTGGCTCAAAGTCACCCCGATCGCATAGGCGATCGCTATTACTAGATTTAGAATAATAAATCTAAATATTCTGTTCTGTAATAGCCAAGGATTTTTCATGAAATACTCTATTAGTTATTAGAACGAATATTCAGGTGAGTAGCTATAGCAATCCTAAATGAGTTGTGGATATACGCTGACTGAGCGAAGTCGAAGTCCTATTTTTCTCATAAGTGATTTAGGACTGCTATAGACTTACTTAAAAATGTATTAATTGGTAACATCATAATTGCCAAAATTATATTAATTTGATTAATATAATATTCCTGTGAGTCGATGAAAATAAGGTTGTCTTTTAGAACAATAAATTTCCAAACCGTTCCTGTTGAAACGACTCCATAAATTTGAGATAATGGGTGTCCTTCCTGTTTATTAAATATTTGAGCAGCCACCATTTCGGCAATACACTGACCCAATCCACCTTTAATATTTTCATTTTTTGCCTCCACAATCGTTATAACTGGCACACTAATAAAATACTGTTCCTTGGAACAGCTAATAATATAGTCGCAATAACCTGACAATCCCCTCTCTTGGTCAACATCAAATTCAGTTCCTGAGAATAGACTAATTTGATAATTAGCTTGACGACGTACTTCCGCAAGAATTGGCGCAATTAAAAATTCTGAACGCGCCTTTTCAGTATTAATTGCTGTGGCTAAGGGCAAATATTCTTTTAATGTTTGTTGAAGATAATCAGAAATCGCTCGCCCTTCAACTTCCGCAAATAGATTGCGATCTTCTTCAATCGTTAAGTCAAAAGCTGTTTGGACTTTATGAAGCGTCGTAAACTCACTGTATGACATATATCTAAATTTTATAGGTTTCATAACTTTATCATATTTTAATTTTTTTTAATACTTTTTTGAATCTTTAAATACAGCCAATGCCGAAAGGTCATGATGCTATAAAACCTACAAAGTAAAAGACGGCGGTTTGCGCTGCCTTTTATTTTGTGGGATGGAGATATAAGAGCGTGTTTGTAGTTATATAGCAATCCGAAATGAGTTGTGAGAGGCTTCGACTTCGCTCAGCCAGCGTATATCGTTGGCTGAGCGAAGTCGAAGCCCTATTTTTCTCATAAATGATTTGGGACTGTTATATAACTTCCTTAAGCATCCAAAATCCTGCGAAATTTTCCTCTTCAGGACTAGTTTGGACGGCTAAAAAATGGAAACCTTGAGCATTTTGTTTAGACTTCTCAAAGGCGGCTCCCTGCGCGATCGCCTCCTTGTCTTTTGGAGCTTGCAGATTTGCCAAAATCCACCGAGCATCGGCACTTGCCTCCAACTGCATCTGAGTGCGATCGCCTAGCAAGTTACGCTCAAACTTCAGAAATACAGGATCAACTCCCGACATCCAAGCCGCCAGCGCCGTCGCCCTTGCCGAAATCATGATGATCCCCGACACGATCGCCTCAGGATCGAGACTACTAATATCAATTAATTCACTAAAATCCATCGACCATTCATTTGCATCCGCAAAATCTCCCGCTTTGAGAGATACCGATATCCATCGCTCACCCATCAAGGCATCGGGAAGCGGTTTAGGATCTTGGGCGGCCAAAACTTTTAAAGGCAAAGGATTAGGATCGACAGCTTGAAATCCATCCCGATTTGGATAAATACTAGCCATCCGTTCAGCCAACCATGCCGACATGGTAAACACGCGCCGCGAAGCCTGTCCAGTGATCCCCGCCAAGGTGCAACCACGAATAATGATATTAGTCATGCTCGGACGAAAAAACCTGATCTTAATCGGATTTTGTCCTGTTGTCGTCACACAATCGATAAGCTGTTTGGCTAACCATTCCGAGTTGACTTCACTGGATGGACATTCGCGTACCCATTCAAACTGGCGATCGCGATCGCAGATCAGCAATTCCCAAACTTTTTTATTATTAGCATCCAGTAAGGGACGGGAATAAAAATCTAACTCCCAAATTTTTGACATATATTACTTTTTGATTTAACTTTTATCTGGACTACTTAAAACTTCAATAGGCTGTAAGTAGACAGACACCATTTGATTTTTGAATGTTTTCATGTTATCGCGATCGCTCACAGGTAAAATTAAAACAAGCCTGAAGATATAAATCTTTTAGCATTTTTTTAGAATATTTATTCAGATCATTTATAACTTGCAAGATTAATGAGCCTAAAAGTCGTTTCCACAGTTCCATTTTCTGACCAGAAGCCCGGTACTTCTGGACTTAGAAAAAAAGTTACCGTTTTCCAAACACCTAACTATCTCGAAAATTTCGTTCAATCGATATTTGATAGCCTCGAAGGATTTGCAGGAGTCACCCTCGTCGTCGGCGGCGATGGACGCTATTACAACCGTCACGCCATTCAAGTGATCTTAAAAATGGCGGTCGCTAATGGCTTTGGTAAAATCTTGGTTGGACGCGGCGGCATCCTATCGACACCTGCGGCTTCCTGCGTCATTCGCAAACACGACGCATTTGGCGGGATCATCCTCTCGGCTAGCCATAATCCCGCAGGTGTAGATGGCGACTTTGGTATCAAGTACAACACAGGCAACGGTGGCCCCGCCCCTGAAAAAATCACTGATGCCATTTACAACATCACCAAGACCATTAGCGAATACAAAATCATCGAAGCCAGTGACCTCGATCTCGATCGCCTAGGTGCAACCAAACTTGGCAATACCACCGTCGAAGTGATCGACTCCGTTGCCGACTATGCCGAACTGATGGGCGAACTATTTGACTTCGATCGCATCAAAATCTTGCTGGCTTCCACTGGCTTCCGCATGTGCTTTGATGGAATGCACGCGGTCACTGGTCCCTATGCTGAAGAGATTTTAGTCAATCGCTTAGGCGCACCCGCGACTGCCTTGCAAAGTTGCATTCCCCTCGAAGACTTTGGCGGCGGACATCCCGATCCTAATCTGGTCTATGCCCATGATCTCGTAGATGTCCTGTACGGTGAAGATGCTCCCGACTTTGGGGCGGCTTCTGATGGTGATGGCGATCGCAACATGATCTTAGGACGCAAATTCTTCGTGACTCCTAGCGACAGCTTAGCGATTCTCGCCGCTAATTCCCATCTCATTCCTGCCTATAAATCTGGACTTGCAGGCATTGCGCGATCGATGCCCACTAGCCAAGCCCCCGATCGCGTGGCAGCCAGATTAGGCATTGATTGCTATGAAACTCCCACAGGTTGGAAGTTCTTCGGCAACTTGATGGATGCAGGCAAAGTCACTCTTTGCGGCGAAGAGAGCTTCGGTACAGGTTCCAATCATGTCCGCGAAAAAGATGGACTCTGGGCAGTTCTCTTTTGGCTAAATATCCTCGCAGCCCGTCAGCAATCGGTCGAAGAGATTGTGAAAGAACATTGGCAACTCTACGGACGCAACTTCTATTCTCGTCATGATTATGAAGGTGTAGATAGCGATCGCGCCAATACTTTAGTTGACAATCTTCGCCAAAATGGAGCAGCTCTCAAAGGTCAACAGTTCGGCTCCTATGAAGTCGCCTTCTGTGATGACTTTAGCTATACCGATTCTATTGATGGCAGTGTCAGTCATAAGCAAGGGATTCGGATCGGCTTCACCGATGACTCCCGCATCATCTTCCGTCTATCAGGAACAGGCACTGAAGGCGCAACTCTCCGTCTCTATGTCGAGAGTTATGAGCCGAATGTGGCTAAACATTCTCTCGATACTCAAGAAGCGCTCAAAGAGTTAATTGAAATTGCCGATCAAATCGCTCAGATTAAGGTTTTAACAGGACGCGATCGCCCCACTGTCATTACATAACTGAGGCTAATTTGAGCTAATTCACAATAATCAGTAGCGATCGCCTAAACCCTTGATTGTCATATTTTGGGCGATCGCATCATGAGGAATCAAGACATATTGCCAAGGTTTACCGCCATGAGTGAGCATATAGTTTGAGGCATTTTTACACCATTGCATTGCCACATCTTTTTTGGCAAGTACTTGAGAATCTTCCATTTTATTGCGTTCTTTCGGTTCAAGCATATAGATAGTTTCTGCGGTTTCAGCAACAAAATCGGGCTGATATTCAAAATTTTCGCCATGCCATTTGTAATAAAGCTGAAATTGTCCTTTGGCGGGTTTAAACCATTTGATTGCTTCACGTTCTAAGATGATTGCTAAAATTCTTTCGGCTTCAGATTGGAATTTTTGTTCTTGGTAGAGGCATTTTGAGAAGTTTGTAAACAGGTATTTGGACATATTGCTTTTGTCTGGTGGCGAAAAGCGATAATTGAGGCGATTTTTGGGACTGGTGTTGTAGGCGCTCTCTTTGAGGGTAGTGAAACCTTTGCTGATTTTGACTTCATAATCGGTTGTCTCTTCCCAAAAGTTTTGCTGCATTTGCTGATGGAGAGAATTAGCGATCGCCTTTTGATGAACTCTTAAAATATTGCGTGTGTCATCTTCTGAATATTGGTTGAGAAAATGGCTGGTAACTTGACCCGCTAGGTCGTAGAGGAGATCCGCCTGTTCGTCATAGCAAATATCGTTAAATTTAGATAGGCTTTCGACAAGGTAATTTTCTAGGCGTGATTTCTCGAAGTTGACTCTGGTGATTTCTAGGGATGTGAATTGTTCGGTGGAGAGAGATTGAATATGGAGTTCTTCTTTAGAGGGGATACCATAATTTAGGTCAGTGAGATCGATCTCAAAGGAGCGAAAGCCCGATCGCACAGTGCCAATGGGAATCACAAGAATTCTAGGTATATCAATGGTTTGCTGAATGACGAAGTTAGTGGTTTTGGCAACGATCGCTTCAATATTTGGTGGTGGGGTTACACCTGCGATTTCGATTTGAGCGGGTTGATATTCTCGCTTTACGGCTTCGCGAACGATCGCTTGGATTTTGGGATTGGAGAGATAGGCAGTTGTAGGGACTTTTTCGGGTTGGCTTTCGAGATCACGAATGGCTTGATAGGTGATTTGAGCGATTTTTTGTTCTATTGGTGTGGGGAATAGGGGCGGCTGAATGGATTGTGGTTCGGATTGCGGTTCGGTTGAGGGTAAACCTTCAGATACTTGAACAGGTAAATTAATGGATTGTGTGGGGTGAAGTCCTAGTGCTTGGGAGAGTTGCGATCGCGAAATTATGGTTTGTGTTTTTTGTTGGAGGTCTTGATCGGTGAGGATGATTTGTTTGAGGCGAATTTGAGATTCGGGTTTCTTGGCTTCATCGACGATTTCTTGGAATTTGTCATGGCAGACGATATTCAGGCGATCGACTATTTCCACACCTGTTCGCATTCCGTAGGGTAAACGTAAGCCTCGCCCGATCGATTGTTCGATCAGGATTTTAGAATTTGCGGCTCTCAATGGCACGATCGTATAGAGATTGGTGACATCCCAGCCTTCTTTGAGCATATTGACATGGATCACGATTTCGGTGGGTTCATCGGCAGATTCGACCTTGAGCAAGCGATCGACCATTTCATCTTCTTGAGCGCCTGTTTTGCTGGAGTCAACTTGAATGACTTTATGTTTGTATGCTCCTTCAGCAAATTGATCGGATTGAATGAGTTTGATTAAATCTGAGGCATGGATGGTGTCACGGGCAATGAGGAGCATAAAGGGTTTGACGATTTTTTTGCCTGTCTGAATGGCATAGGTTTCTAATTCGGCTTTGATATTTTCGTGGAGATAGATGCCATCTTCTAGTTTGAGATGCTCGATCGCTTCGGGTGACATTGATGCAGGATTAAAATCTTTGCGGGTAACAACGGCGGGATCTTTGACAAAGCCATCGCTCATGGCGCGACCGAGGGGATAGTCATAGATCACATTTTTAAATGGTAAACTTCCCTTATTGGTTTCGATAAAGGGTGTGGCGGTGACTTCTAAGCCTAGCAATGGTTTCAATTCGTTAATGGCGCGAACTCCTGCGGAGGCTCGATAACGGTGTGACTCATCCATTAAGATTACGAGGTCTTTTAGTTGCGCTAGATAATCAAAATAGCTTTCGCCAATGTATTCCGATAGGCGTTTGATTTTGGGGCTTTTGCCACCGCGTACTTCGGAGTTGATTTTGGATATGTTGAAAATATTAATTCGGCAACCCGTAAAGTTAGTGATGATTGATGATTTTTCGTAGTTATCGCCTGTGACAATTTCGGGTGCGTTAATGGCAAATTCAGAGATCCCCGTAAATACATATTTGGCAGTATTGGGCGTGAAGTCGGTAATTAGTTTGTTGTAAATGGTGAGATTTGGGGCAAGGATTAGAAAGTTTTTGATGTTATGGGCTAGGTGTAAATAGCTGATAAATGCGCCCATGAGTCGGGTTTTACCTACGCCTGTGGCGAGGGCAAAGCAGAGGGATGGAAATTCGCGATCGAAGTCGGTGACGGTGAGAAATTCCTTTTTGATAGTGGCGAGACTGGTTTCAAGATCTTGGATATTTTGAATTGGTAAGAGTTCGCAAATGCGATCTAATATTTGCAATGAGTCGCGTTGGGGATGACGGAGGCTGAGGCGATTGGCGATCGCATTAACATGAGCATTCATAGTGGTTTTCTCTTTTTATATTTTTGTTTGAAATTGGTCACGCAGTGCGTGACCAATTTGTGTTTAAGGTCTTTCTGTCTGCGTTTGAGGGTGTAGATCCCCCCCAGCCCCCCTTGTGAAGGGGGGAGAATAGAATTAATTGAATTGAATTTTCTTCTTCCCCCTTTTTAAGGGGGATTGAGGGGGATCTCTTTTTGTCTTCAATTTTACTCATAGCCCTAACTCCAATTGTCCAAGCTTTACAGGTGCTTTGGGCAAGTTCTCAATTTTGAGGCTGTAGTCGTCATGTCCCCATTCGCATCGTGACAGAATATGTTTAGGGATTTTCTTGACGGTGAGGTTTGGAAAGTCGTCAGTTTTGCCGCGAAAGGCGGTACATAGAACGAGTAAACTGCGCTCTTCGCCGACTTCTTCGGATAGTTTGGCGAGTTGCTCGTGGCTGAGGTTTTGGGTGGTGATGTAGATAAAGTCGCGTTCGGTGGAGTAGCCATGTTGCCAATAGAAGGTGTCTGAGGGTGCATATTTGAATCCTTCGATTTTACAAAGGGCTTCGGCAAGCATGGCGGCGTTGTAGGTTTTGTTGATCACCCAGTTATCCCATTTGTCTTTTTCGAGCAATGATGGTGCAAGGCGATAGTACCGAAATCCGCCGCCGCCTTTCCAGTTAACGGTTTTGCTAATGCCGCCTTGGTCTTCGCCATTGATCACTTTTTGGATTCGGGGAATAATATGGGTATGGCAATGTTCGCCAAGTTCAATCATGATCCAGCGTCTTCCCATTTTGTGCGCGACTGCGCCTGTTGTGCCTGATCCTGCAAAGGAATCGAGAACAAGATCATTGGGACTAGTAGCCAATGTAATTATTTTTTGTAATAGTTTTTCGGGTTTGGGAGTATCGAATACAGATGTTTGATTAAACTCTTTTACTTCTTTTTTTGCGTCTTGATTATGTCCAACTTCGCTGTAAAGCCATATTGTCATAGCTGTTGATCCATCTTTAACCTCGCTCAAAAACTTTTTAAGTGATGGAACATTACCACCAGATTCACCAAACCAAATTCGATTATCATCACATAGTTCTTTAAACTTAGATTCTGATGTTGACCAACAACGACTTTTAGGCGGATTAATGATACGTCCAGATGGCGTTTCTATTGGAAAATCATTATTTTTAGAATATGTCTTTACTGAAAAATCGGCTGGCTTCCATACTCCACGAGGATCGTTATCTGGATTTCGATAACGTGCATTCATATCATCCGAACGCGGTAATAAATTTGGTCGCCATAATTCTTTATTCTTTGCATAAATCAAAATATGATCATGATTATCACTCAACCATTTAGCATCATTTTGTGGTGAATATTTCTTTTGCCAAATCGCATTTACGACAAAGTTCACTCGTCCAAATATCTCATCACACATTACTTTTAAATAATGCGCTTCATTATCATCAATCGTTATCCAAATAGAACCATCATTAGATAATAGATTTCGCAAAATTTCTAAGCGATCGCGCATTAAACCAAGCCAGATAGAATGTTCTACACCATCATCATAATGAGTGAAAGCTGACCCCGTATTGTAAGGTGGATCGATAAAAATACATTTCACTTTTCCTGCAAACTCAGACTCCAAAGCCTTGAGAGCCAACAAATTATCCCCAAAAATCAAGCGATTATCAAAAATATCATCATCACTCACCCGATGCGCCGCCGTGCAAGATTTCTCAGGATCTTCCAACAAAATACGCGGCTCCAACTGCGGACGCACATCCTTCCCAATCCAAGTAAGTTCTAATCTCTGCTTCTTAGTCATATAGCTCTCTAAGCACATCTCTTAATTCTTGTTCATTAGGACGTTTCTCATATTCAGCATGGGTATAAATCCAAGCTAATTTGATAATTTTTTGATTTTCACTCACCAAATACATCAATCGCCCCTGCCCCGATGCCCCAGCTAAATTTGGCATCCGAAATCTGAGTTTATAAAATTTCCAGTCATCAGACACAATTAATCCTTTTGGCAACGGTTCAGGGTTAGCATCAGGCAAATGTGAATTTGATGACAAATGGTTTACAAGCTCAGCGATCGCCTCAATCATCTCTTGTTTTTGGCGATCGCCTTTACAATGCCGTTTGAGCAAAAGTTTATAACTGCGTTGAAATTTACTTGATACTTCAATCTGAAATGGAAACAAGCCAGTCACGAAAATCACTCCCGTTTGTAAATTTTTGATTTTGAGATTCATCCATTGCAGATTGCACCGCTTGCTTTATCGTGAGATCATAGGCGGGATGTTGACGCTCTATTTCATCCAAAATTAACTCGTCATCGCCTGTATAGCTTTCTAGAGCATGATCAATTTGTCGATCTAGCGATCGCCTTAACTGGATTAACTCCCGAAGCCCCAATTTGCTAATAACTTCGACAAGTGAATCGAAAGAAAGAGAAAGATTTAGCACAACTTGCGTTTGTTTTACATCAGTTCCTATTTCTGTAGATGACTTTGCGATCGGCTCGATTACCTTTGGCATAAATTTTTATCGCGAACACTTGATGAATTGTAATAATATTATCTTATTTTATTCTAAATGCTCTCTGCATTTGATCTTCCAACAAAATACACAGTTTCAACTGCGGACGCACATCCTTCCCAATCCAAGTAAGTTCCAATCTCTGGTTCTTAGTCATAATTAACGGCTATTTCAAAGGAATAAATAATTGCTACTACGTTTTAAAATTCTACAATTGAGATAACAGCCTCTCATATTCCCTATGCGAACCAACCCAAAACCAGATCACCACATCTCCATCTAGTTGCCCAACCGCCCGATAATTTTTGGTAATCCTAACTGAATAGATTGGCAACGATGAATGTACTTTTTTGAACCGCAAGCTTGGATGGTTGAGTTTTTGCTGAAACTGAAGATAAGCATCATTAGCTTTCTCCTGAATATCAATCGGCAACTGAGACAGAAGATCCCTAAAAGATTTCGTAATGACTGACCTCATGACTTTTTAGGAAATAATTCTTCAGTTTTACCACTGCGATATTCTAACATCGCTTCTTCAGCTAACTTCGCTAAAAGATTTTGAGAACTCACAAAAGAAAGCTCCCATTTACTATCATCTTCAAGCTCTTCTAAGATCATCATAGCGATCGCATCCTGTTGTTCAACAGACAGATCTTTAAGTTTCGTGATGGTACGCTCTAGTAAATCAGTCATAACTTATCCTGTTTTTTTAATGTGATTACTTTGTGAATATTTCTATTATTAAGGTAGTTTCAAAACTATCCTAGCTCTTCCCACAATTGAGAGACAGGAATAGTCTGTCCAGTCATAGCTTCATGCCATGCCTGCCGAAAATCTTCTATAATCTCTTTTCTGTCTAGCTTTTCAGCAAGTGGTTTAACTTCAGTTACTATTTCTGTGGATGGCTTTGCGATCGCATCGATTAACTGTTGCATAAAGTTTTAGGTTTCTTGGATTTCTAGATATAATCTAACAGAAATTATTTCAGTCTCTTTATCAATAGTATTTGACTGGGGCATCGAGTGAGGAGCAGAAAGTCATATCAATCAAGGAGTGCAGGAATTTCTTGTCAAAGCGGGGTAACGTGTTTCTTTTGAGTAAGAGTGTCTGCAAGCCCCATTTTTGCGTTAGGTTCCCGCTATACAAGATTCTTTTAATTCAAAGATACAGCGCAAAGCTCTCTGTCGCCCATTAAATTCATCGCTCGACAATCTGGAACTGGCGATTGAGTAAATTCATGCTGGCGGAAATAGTGAGGCTAATTGTCAGGTATACCCCCATAATAATCAGGATTACATTTACAGGTCTTCCTGTCTGGTTAATCGTGGTCGAAGCAATCCGATAAATATCGGTATAGCCGATCGCGATCGCGAGGCTAGAATTTTTGGCAATGTTGACATATTGACTAGTGAGCGATGGAATAATCACTCGCAGCGCCTGCGGTAACACAATTTTTTGCATAGTTTGAAAATCGCTTAGCCCTAAAGCTTTCGCCGCTTCTGATTGTCCTTTAGGCACAGAAAGAATGCCCCCGCGCACAATTTCGGCAATGAAGGCGCTAGAAAACATGGTCAATCCTAAAACAAGGGCGCAAAATTCAGAACTAATGGTCATTTTGAGGGCGGCGATCGTTAGTCCATCTTTGGCGAGCGTGGCAAATCCTAATGAAATGCGATCGCTAGTTGATGGCAGTGTCAAAAAGATAGCTGAATACCAAAAAAATAGTTGCAATAACAGAGGTGTATTACGGAAGGTTTCTACATAAACGCGAGCAATTTGTTTGAGTAACCAATTATGGGACAGGCGCGAAATGCCGACAGTGACTCCAAATATAGTGGCGGCAATAATGCTAACCGCGATCGCCTTGAGTGAGTTAATCAAGCCAACCTGTAAGGCGATCATGTAGCTGTCTGAAGCTTTGTAAGGGAATGGTGAATCAGCGATGTCAAAGGATGCAGGATCGCCAAGAAAGTCAAAACTAATGGCAAGTCCCGAATTTCGCATGTTTCGCGCCAGTGTATTCCATGCCAAAATGCTGCAAGTAATGGCGATCGCCAAAAAAATTAATTGGGCGATCGTGCGCCAGTTCCAAAATTTATTTTGAAAGTTTTTAAAATTTTGTTTAAAATTTATTTTTGAATTGGCTACAAATTTCCACTGACTTGGTGACATGACTCAAACTGCTCCTAAAACGCACGGGCGGATACTGTAAGCTACATCTTAAGACCCAAAAGAAAATTGCGGCAAATAAAGAATATGTGTATTCAAATAAGCAAATCAATCGACTTACGCGGCGTGCCTTGCCCACTCAGTTTTGTTCGGGCAAAATTACATTTAGAAAAATTGGAAACAGGACAATTGTTAGAAGTTTTGCTGGATGGCGGTGAACCAATCGAGCAAGTTCCCAATAGCCTTGTGTCTGACGGACATGCGGTAAAAGGTATCGAAGAGCGCGATCAGTTTTTTGCGCTGACAGTCCAAAAAGCATGATGCAAGCTGTCCTATGTTGGCTTTAACTAACCCAGTCTTGACAGGTACGGTCTTGGCTGTGCAAGCCAACTTTTACCGAGTCATGTTAGATCAAGCTTTTTGTCTAGATCAAATTTTTGATAATGGGCTAACTTCTAATCAGCTTATTGATCAACTACTCTGCACCCGACGCGCCCGACTCAAAAAAATTGGTCAGCAAATTTGTGTCGGCGATCGCGTCACCATCGAAGAACCCGATTGGCAAGGCGGACGCGGCGCAATATCGGAAGTAGAGCCGCGCCGTAATCTTCTCGATCGCCCGACCGTGGCAAATGTCGATCGCATTTTATTGGTGTTTGCCCTAGCTGAACCCACTCTCGATCCACATCAACTAAGCCGTTTCTTGGTCAAAGCCGAAAGTACTCAAGTTGAAGTTTTACTATGTTTAAATAAACGCGATCTAGTTAGCGATCAGATTTGGGATACATGGCGCGATCGCTTAAAGTCTTGGGGTTATCCGCCCGTTGCGATCAGTACTTATACTCATCAAGGCATAGACGACCTCGCCAAACATTTACAAACTGGCGTAACTGTGGTTGCGGGGCAGTCAGGTGTCGGCAAATCTAGCCTGATCAATTTACTGATCCCCGATTCCCAGATCCGTGTCGGCGAAGTTTCTCAACGCTTAGGACACGGAAAGCACACCACTCGCCATGTCGAGCTATTTGCCTTACCTGCGGGGGGCTATCTTGCCGATACCCCCGGATTTATGCAACCAAATTTGACCGTGACACCCCAAGAGTTGACTGATTGTTTCCCTGAAGCAAAGCAAAGATTGGCTGCGGACGAAGTATGTCATTTTAACAATTGTTTACATCGCCGCGATGAACCCGACTGCGTGGTACGCGGCGACTGGGAGCGCTACGATCATTACATCGCATATCTAGAAGAGGCGATCGTCTATCAGCAAAAGCTCAAAAATACCACTAATGCCGATGCTTCGCTCAAGGCAAAAGCTACAAGTGACGGTAAACAACAACAAGAGCCAAGATTACTCAAAAAGCGTTATCGCCGAGAGTCGCGGCGCAGCGAGCATCAAGACTTAAACACTGATTACGCTAGTGACGACTAAGCGCCTTCAACCCTAAAGACAATCAGTTTCGCTCTTACCGTATTATTTTTATGAACCTATGGTATATTGACCTTGGCAAAGCCAATCGAAGCTAAAGAATGACTCCCCATGAGTGAGAATCCTTTAAAGCTGCGAATCTCAGTTCCACCCGTTGAGGGAATCGAGGACGTTCCCATCGCGGCAGTCGAAGTACTCGCTACAAAAATGGGGTTTAGTCCTGATTCTGTTCAAGATATTGTGCAAGCTCTTACAGAGGCTTTAGTTAATGCAGTGCTTTACAGTACATCTGACCTTGACGTGGAAGTTGTGTTTTTTGCGGCACACACTAGCCTAATTGTAGAAGTCCATGATCGTGGATCTGGTTTTGATGCTAATAGCGTGCCACCACCCGACTTTGATTTGATATCCGAGATCGGTGTCAAAAATGGCGGTTTTGGTATTCACATGATCAAAGCATTGGTTGACAAACTCGAAATCGAGTCCAGCGATCAAGGTACAACAGTCCGTATGAGTAAGTTTCTGTCTATCCCAAAACCCATTCTCTAACCATGACTCATTCCTCATTTTTACAAGATGAACTCAAGATAGTTGAACAAATTGACGGCGATCAAGTTATTCTCAAACTGAATGGTGCGTTGAGTGTAACCACGGTTCCATATTTTAGACAAGCTGTTCAGCCATTTATCGATCGCAAGTTATCCGCGATTGTCCTCGACTTTGAAGGTGTGACTAAGATCGTTAGTCGAGGCGTAGGTGCGGCGATTGACATGGCAGTCCAAGCCAAAAAACAAGGTGGTAAGTTGCGCTTAGAAAACGTTGGTAAGTATGGACGCTCTCTCTACATCCAAGGTGTTCATTTAGTTGCTGAAGTGCCTGAACTTGAAGGTTTTGAGCCATAAAAAACAATGAAGTAGGTGCGATGCACTTATCTTTGTTTTTTGTTTCTGGAGATAAAAATGAAAATAGTTAGTCGTAAATCGTTGGACTTGCAATGTGTTTTCGACATCGGCTTAGAGTACGATCATAACTTTTTACTGGATAAAGGCTATATTGCCTCAAATTGCTTTAACAAATCCCATAGTGTCGCTTACGGATATGTGACATATCAGACGGCGTATCTTAAAGCCAATTATCCTGTCGAATATATGGCGGCGCTTTTGTCTTCGATCAGTGGCGATCAAGACAAAGTACAGCGATATATCGCCAACTGTCGCAGCATGGGTATCCAAGTTGTGCCGCCTGACGTTAATAGCTCAGGGGAAGACTTTACGCCGCGTGGTCAACAAATTTTATTTGGATTAGCTGCCATTAAAAATCTGGGGACAGGTCCGATCGCCGCGATTTTACATGGTCGTCAAGAGGGGGCTTTTACATCTTTTGCGGATTTGTGTAGTCGGCTAGATTCGCGATCGCTGAATAAAAAGGCTTTAGAAGCGTTGATCCAAACTGGAGCGCTTGATTTATTAGAACCAAATCGACATCAGTTGATGAATGACTTAGACATCAACATGGAATGGGCTTCGCGGCGAGCCAAAGAGCTAGCTTCGGGGCAGGGCAATATTTTTGATTTTTTTGGAGAAAGCAGTAATACTCAGACTTTTGACATCGCACCGACCACAAAGCGGGTTCAAGATTATTCTTCTCAAGAAAAGCTACGGCTAGAAAAAGAACTACTAGGCTTCTATATTTCTGACCATCCGTTAAGTGTGGTCAGCCGTTCTGCGAGGTTGATGGCTCCGATAAATCTTTGTGATATTCCTGAATCTTCGGAAACTAAAGTTGTAACGGCGATCGCCTTAATTTTAGAATGCAAAGATGTAATCACCAAAAAAGGCGATCACATGGCAATCTTGCAACTTGAAGACTTGACGGGCAGCATTGAAGCGGTGGTATTTCCCAAAACTTTCGAGA
Organism: Cyanobacteria bacterium SOY_65_metabat_81; assembly: GCA_031412945.1. Classification (GTDB taxonomy): domain Bacteria; phylum Cyanobacteriota; class Cyanobacteriia; order Pseudanabaenales; family Pseudanabaenaceae; genus Pseudanabaena. The sequence continues at coordinate 29,082 of JANODY010000029.1, read as the reverse complement.
AAGTCAAGCATCTTTTACAAAAGGATAACCGATTGATGGTGTGGGGCAAGATCGATCGCCGTGATGAGCAAACTCAATTAATCATCGACGACATGCAACCGATTGAATCGGTGCGGATGGTACGGGTCGAACTTACTCGCGCCCAAGCCAGCGATCGCCAAATTTTGCAGCAACTTAAAAATGCTTTAAATCCTAGTCAGAATAATTCTCATCATAGTAATTCTAGCTATGGCAGGAAAGAACCTGATAACTTTGGCAAAATCCCTGTCATTGCGGCGATCGAATATATGCCCAAGTTAATTCGCTTAGGCAATCAGTTTTGGGTGCAAGATGAGCAAAGTGCAGTCAAGTCTTTACAACAAGCAGGATTTAAAGCGACCTACGATGCGCTAATTTGCTCAAACTGAGTGAGAAATAAATATAGCTTTACAAAAATAACGAGAGCGGGCAAAGTCTGCTCCCGTTGTTTTTGGGAATTTAAATTTCATTGCCAAGCCAAATCCTCACGCCCCACATGGCGACCAGCAAAAATAGTAAAACCATGTCGCGGGGAATCAGTTTAAGTGGATTCCAAATCACAACATGGGTGTTGGGAGTCGTAAAGCCGCGTACTTGCATGGCATTTGCGGTTTGTTCAGCCCGAATAAATAGGTTGTCGATTAGACGCTCAGCAAGGATCAGGCAAATTTTGGCAGTGCGTTTAAAACCAAGTTTTTTCCAGTTAATAGAGCGAGTTCGCATCGCTCTACCAAGATTTTGGACTTCTTCTAAAACTAAGGGGACAAAGCGCAGGGCGAGAGTCAAAGTCAGCACAATTTCGACAACAGGGACTTTAAGTAATTTTAATGGTGAAAAAATGGAGGCGATCGCCGCCGTAATTTCTTCAGGAGCAGTGACCAGCAAAAACAAAGTCGGCGCGTAGAGATAAGTGAAAATGAGAGTCCAGACGCGCACACCCAAATCGAGAGATTTGCGCGTAATTGTGATATTGCCTGCTTTCCAGACAACATAACTATACTGGTTTGGTTGAGGTAGATTGATCGTGAGCAAAGGGGCGATCGCCTCTTTATCACTGACATTTATTTCAGGAATCGGGCGGCGGGGCTGTACATTTGCATTAATGCCATCTGGCGAAAACGTGGCGATCGCCAAGGTCATGAATGCTAGTAGTAGCAAAATCCCCATTTGCTGTTTCCAAATCCGCATCGGAATCTTTGAGGCAAGAGTCAGGACGATCAATAAAACGGCGATCGCGATCCGCCAAATGTGATTAGCCTGAATCGGCGACAGCAAAAAGGTGAGCAATCCAAACAGCTTAATGCGCGGATCGAGTCGATGTAGCCATGTGATCGGCTGTTCGAGATAAAGTCCGATGGGAAGCGATCGCAGTATATCCACTTAATATTCTGATATCTTTTTGAGATTTGATTATAACAGTAACAGGCGCAAGAGAAGATTTGGTTAAAAATGATGAGCTATATTGATTAGGTACTAATGAGTTATAAATCTATGAATTTTTTTGGGAATCTCATACTAATTGCAGGGCAGAAAATAAAATCTTTAATATTAAAAAAAACAATAATATTACCTACATTAGGACTGCTGAGTTTACTGATTTTATGGTGGGTTTTAGCATTAGTAAGGAGTGAACTAATACCAACACCTTTAGAATCTTTAATTGCTAATTTAGACTATATTTTAAATCCATTTTTCCAGCGTGGAGTTGGTGATTTGGGTATAGGTTGGTTGTTATTAGCAAGTTTGCGAAGAGTACTTATTGGGTTTACATTAGGAGCTTTAGTCGCAATTCCTGTGGGTTTTTTGATTGGGATGTCACGCTCTGCGATGTTATTTTTAAATCCGATTATTCAAATTTTTAAACCTGTTTCACCTCTAGCTTGGCTACCGATAGCTTTAGCAATTTTCAATTTGGCAGAACCTTCAGCTATTTTTGTGATTTTTATCACTTCACTTTGGTCAACAATTATTAACACAGCTTTAGGGGTTTCTAGCATACCCAAAGACTATTTAGAGATAGCTCGAATTTTAGAAATGTCGCCATGGCGTAAGATTATGAAAATTATTTTACCAGCAACTTTACCTTATATCTTTACAGGTTTAAGGATTAGTTTAGGAATTGCATGGATCGTAATTGTCGCTGTAGAAATGTTGACAGGCGGCGTAGGAATCGGCTTTTTCGTTTGGGATGAATGGAGTCGATTAAATTTAAATTCAGTTATCTTAGCAGTTTTTGTAATTGGCATAACTGGTCTAATTCTTGATTGGTTACTCGGATTACTTCAACGTTGGATCACTCATCGTCCACCAAATTTTGTTAATTAAGTAGTCTTAAATCATTCACGAGAAAAACGGGGCTTCGACTTCGCTCAGCCAGCGTGGACTGATGGCTCAGCCAGCATGGACTGATGGCTCAGCCAGTGTGGACTGATGGCTCAGCCAGTGTGGACTGATGGCTCAGCCAGTGTGGACTGATGGCTCAGCCAGCGTAGACTGGTGGCTCAGCCAGCGTGGACTGATGGCTCAGCCAGCGTGGACTGGTGGCTGAGCGAAGTCGAAGCCTCTCACAACTCATTTAGAATTTCCATAGCCTAATCAAATCTCAAAAAATTATTATTTAGTCATAGTTAGTTATGAACTTTAGTCGGCGTAAATTTATTCAAACAACTGGTTTAGGGGTCTTGGGTGCAGCTTTTTCAGGTTGTGCGATGAGAGGCGATCGCAATTTACAATCAATATCTCCCGAAGCCTTAGCCATCCAACCAGTTATTGATCCCAAAACATTAGAAAAACCAAATCTCACTATCGGCTTTGTCCCTGTCAATGATTGCGCTCCCTTTGCGATCGCATGGCAAAAAGGATTTTTTCGTAAATATGGACTGAATGTCACCCTTAGCCGCGAAGCTAGTTGGGCAACTTCTCGTGATGGTTTGATTTTTGGGCGATTAGATGCTGCTCCTGTGGTGTCGGGAGCAGTAATTAATGCCCAAACAGGGGCGGAGGGCGCTAGACCCGCACCCTTATGTGCCGCTCTGACTCTCCACCGTCACGGCAACGCTATGACCATGAGTCGCTCCATGTGGGAGTCAGGGATTCGTCCGTGGCATGAGTACAATGGCAATTTAGATGCTTTTGGCAAAGATTTAAAAAACTTTTTCAAGAATATCCCTCCCGAACAAAGAGTATGGGCGGTTGTCCTCAGTTCTTCAATTTATGAATACTTCGTGCGCTACCTCACTGCCGCCGCAGGACTCATTCCCGATGAAGAATTTCGATTAATCATTGTCCCGCCGCCGCAAATGGTCACGAACATGAGAACTGGCGCAATGCAAGCTTATATGGTCGCTGAGCCTTGGAATACGAGAGCGATTAGAGGCAATGAAAACATCGGTTTCACCTTTGCTCAGGGTCGAGAAATTTGGCGTGGACATCCCGATCGCCTGCTGGGTGTGACGCAATCTTTTATCGACAATAATCCTAAAACCTATCGTTCTCTAGTCAAAGCGATGATCGAAGCTTGTCAATATTGCAGTGATCCTCAAAATCGAGAAGAGGTATCCACCCTGATTACAGACCGTAGCTTTACTGGCGCAAAACCAAAGCAAGGCAAAATCAATAAATTTACAAGAGCAGGAATTGTCGGTGAATATGACTATGGCGGCTTTGACCAAAAGTCTAGAATCATCAATAATATTGAAACGACAATCTTTTTCGATCTGCCAACAGAATTAAAGAGTGACCCTAATGACCATTCCACTTTTTTATGGCAGTCAGAAGCTCTGTGGCTGATGACTCAATCTGCGCGATGGGGACAGATCCGCGAAATCCCTAAAAATGCCGATCAGATTATTCGCCAAGCATGGAAGACTGATTTATATCGAGCAATTGCATCAGAGATAGGAATTAATAGTCCTAAAGAAGATCACAAGCTGGAATCTGCTGATGTATTTATCGATCGCCAAGCCTTTGATCCTAGCGATCCTGTTGGCTATTTGAACAGTTTTGACATTCGCACTAATCGCCCTCGCTCTTTCTCATTTTAAGCAACCCTATGAATCTAACTAATCCATCCGTACTTAATTTTCTAGAAATCAAAAATATCTGCAAGGCTTATCGGACTTCTAGTAGCGAAGAATATTTAGTTTTGAGTGACATTAATTTGTCCATTGGCAAGGGCGAATATATATCGATTATTGGGCATTCAGGCTGTGGCAAATCTACGCTTTTACGAATAGTGGCGGGGCTAGAAAAGGCAACATCTGGTTCTATATGCCTAGATGGTCGAGAAATTTGTAATCCTAGTTCCGAAAGGATGATGGTATTTCAGCAACACGCTCTATTACCTTGGTTGACGGTGCGAGAGAATGTCCAGTTAGCCGTCGATGAAGTGATGAGAAATACATCCTTGCATGAAAAAAGGCAGATCGTCAGCAAACATCTAGACATGGTGAATCTTAGGGCGGCGGCAAATAAGTATCCTGATCAATTATCGGGTGGAATGAAGCAGCGCGTGGGAATTGCGAGGGCTTTATCAATTCGTCCTAAGGTGTTATTAATGGATGAACCATTTGGAGCATTAGATGCCCTAACTCGCTCTAAACTTCAGCAACAGGTACTCAAAATTTGGGAAGCTGATCGGCTATCGGTAATCATGATTACCCATGATGTTGATGAAGCAATTTTTATGTCCGATCGCATTGTAATGATGACCAATAGTCCTGCGGCTCATATTGGTGAAGTCCTCAAAGTTCCCTTTCCTCACCCAAGAAATCGTGTCGCTATTCGCAGTAATTCAGAATATTTTGAACTAAGGAATCACATCTTAAATTTCCTAGATCAATACTCTACTTATGATGAATAGAATCAAGATTACAGCAATTATCGATCAAACGCACCACAGAAAAGAGGTAAAGCCCCGCAATGGGTTTTATATTTTTATTTGTGGCAGGTTTGAACGCAAATTGGTGTAAATCATGAGTGCTTAGATTTCTTGTGTCCGATATTTACAAGTTACTTTTTCCACTTGCTTAACTGGAGTGATCAAAATCTATTCTCATACTCAATGGAAACACCCGTACTGCCATCTGAGCTATAGTTGCCGCGCAAAAGGATATTCGGATCGAGGCGGTAGCGGATGGAAAAATTAGTCGGTTGAGTTGAATCATTGATAATTCTTTGCAGAGCCACAGAAAAACTATTACTAATATCAACCGCCGCCTCAGCCGATAAACCTAGAGATCCAGTTCTGCTGCTGCCATTGGGATTGGTGGTGACTGGACTGAGGTTAAACTCGGCAAGATTTAGGGCCTCGCCGATCGCATCTTGCAAGAAGTTTAAAACCGTACCACCCGCAAAACTGGCTAGGGCTGAAGCAGGATCGGAAGCCCCCTGTTGCTGCAAAACGCCACCACCAATCAGTGCCAAAATTTCGACTTGGCTACGCGGTGGACTGCTAGAGAGACGAATCTCTGGAGCCAACGCCGTACCTGTGACACTGGCTTGGACGCGGAGAGTGCGTTGCGCTCCCAAATTACTAGCAGGAACTTCGTTAGGACTGAAGAGATCATTGGGACGATTAGAATTGATTGGTACGCGGGTGATTTCGGCAACGGCTCCTGTGACACGGACATTGAGAATAGGATTGAGTCCTTGGTTTGGTCTAAATTCGACAAAGTTTTCATAGGCGCGATCGAGTCGAAATCTTGCCGAAATCGCATTAAACTGCCCTCTAGTAATATTGATTTTGCCTTCTGGTTCTGGCTTTTGGAATGTTCCATTCACAATTAGAGTTCCTTCTCCCAAAAAGTTAAATATGGGGAAGCGGGTTACTTGCATATTTTGTAACCTGACCACAAGGCGATCGAGCATCACATCGGCTAAGTCGTTACTATTATTAGCCTGATTGGAACTATTGGGATCGGCATCATTACCGATGACCAATCGACCGTCGCCTAACGCTAGTTCTCCTGTAATCCGTGGAGTTATCAATGAACCGCGCACGATCACGCGAGTATTAAAGTTATCGGAACTAATATCACGAATATTTAATTTGAGTTTATCGGCATTGATCGCCAGAGCTTGTTGATATTCGGGGCTGTCTTCTTTGAGAAGGTCAATATTACTAATTGGCAAAATTCCTTTTAGGGCTAAGCGACCTTCACTAAAATTGCTGGTGATATTGCTGATTAAGAGATCGCTATCGAAGTCAATATCACCCTGAACTTCGGTAAAGTCTCCTTGCAAACCTACGATTTTGAGTTGAGCTTTATCGATCGCAATCTTGCCCTTAATTTTAGGATCTTTAAAAGTTCCAGTTGCCGCCAGCTTAATAGTTCCTTTGCCATCGACCCAACGCACAGGTTGATTAAAAATATTAATCAGCGCCATCCCTTCATTCTTGACATCAAGTTTCACATTAAAAATACCAAAGATGCCGAAATCTCCTGAAGCGACAACTGCATCGTTTTTGCCTGAAGCCTTCATGTTTGCATTAAAAGTTATATTGAACTTGCTATAGTCAAAATTAACCGCCACAAACTCGATCGCTTGACGATTAACCGAGCCATCGGTCAAGCTCAAGTTGCCGATAACTTTAGTGTCAAAGAAGTTAGTTCCCGTCAGCGAGAGATTGCCATTAACTTTGCCTGTCAGATCAAAAGGAATGGCACTGAAAAATGGTAGTGGTCTTAGAGACTCAATCGGAAAATCTTTAAGTTCAATTTGTCCGCTTTGTTCTCGAACTCGCAGTAATGGATTTGGATCAGGGATGAGTCTGAGTTGAGCTTTAGAAATTCGTCCATAACTCTTGTCTGATTGGAAATTGGCATTGGCGATCGAGAAATCTCCATCAAAATAACCACCTTCTAATTTGATATCGTCAACTACAAACTTGCCATATTCAAACTTTTCGCCAATTAGATTAAATCCTAACCGAATCCCTTTAGCTTTATTGAGTCCAAAAGTGATTGCGCCTTTGATATCACCACGAAAATCTGTGAGTGGCGGCAGATTAAAATTGCGAGCTGAACTAGCTGTCTCCTGTTGTTCTTGTCGAAGTTCGATTTGGGTAAGATACTGTAACTGCTTATATAGCGGTTCTCCCATTAATCTAATGGCTTCTAAAGATTGTAGATCTAATGCTCCAGTTTTGGTTAGGTTAAATACTTGATTAATATCAACTACATTTGTCCATTGGAGCGTGGCAAATACATCCTGTATTCGTCCCTGTGTAATATCGACTGCGCCTGTGATCAGTTCTTCGATATTGGGGTTATAGGTCAAACGGAACTTGTATTCATTGTTTGACTCACCCTGACGAATCATTAAATTTCCATCTTTAATCTCCAAAATACCATTGGCGTAAGCAATTTTGGCTATGGCGCTTTCAGCAATGACGCGACCAAACCGAGGGCGATCGACTTTAACTTCGCCGATCGCGGTTGGGCTATTGGTAAAGTCTACGATCAGATTGCTAGAGAGTTTGCCACTAAAATCACTTTTGCCATCATTTTTGAAATCATTTTGTCCTGTAAAAGAAGCAATGAGCGGTAATGGCAGATTGGCGATCGCCACTTGTAATCGGCGAGGATTATTGTCCAGTCGATTGCCGATCGCCGTGGCATCTGCCAAATTTAGATTGAAACTAATGGGGCGAAATGCACTATCTAGACGAGCCGTAATCCGATCGCGATTACCGCGCAAATCTACATTTAAGCCCTGCTTGCCATCAAAATTAAGCTTGCCTTCTAAACGCGGATCGATGTCTAATTTATCGACTTTCAGCCCTGCTAGTAATAGATTGCCACTGGCTTGGGGTATTTTGCTGATTCCATCCAAAACACCATTAAAAGTTAGCCTCTTAAGTTCAACTTGATTGACTTTTAAATCCGCGATAGTCAGATTACCCATCAGTTGTGGGTTATCTAAATAGCCATTGACTGAACCATTAAAATCAAGCGCTCCGCGTGATGGCACTATTAAGCCCTGTTTTGCCAGACTCGCACCTAGTGAAGCCAAATTGACATTATCTAGTTGTAATGCTCCTGCAATTTTGAGCTTATCGATCGCCCCTGACAGATTGCCATTGAAGTTGAAAATTCCTGATGCTTGGGGAGGGACTGCATTAGAGAGGGAAGCTAGGCGACTGATATTGACATTACGCGAAGTTAGATCGAGATTGATTCCTGCGATCGCGGTGGGTAATTGACTGAGTGAATTATTGGGAAAAGCTAGATCAACTTTGCCCTTGGCAGTTAAATAGTTGCCAACTTGCAATGAAGGAACGAAGAGATTTTTACCATCCCAAATCAAATTAGCGGCGATCGCATCAGGAACTTCTCTGAGTCCTTCAGGCAAGCGCACCGTGCCATCGGCAATGATATCGGCGGGCGTAAATCCACCGCGATCGCTGCGTAAATTGATCAATCCTTCGATAATTCCTTTTTGATTTAACAAGAAGGCTGAGAGCGGAATGCCATTGCTATTTAGTTGAGATTTCCATGCGCCACTGACGAGGTTATAAGTCCCTGCTAGCCCAACTTCACCAACAGGAAACCGCACTCTAGTATTGCGGATCGTGGCTAATCCATCAGCCACAAAAACTTCGCCACGAGACGGATAAGTGGCGTTAGGAGCTTCAATTTGAGCCAAAATTTGAGGATTAGCTAAGTTGCCAGTAATTTGTAATGAACTGGTAACTTTCCCGATCGCGATCGGGAGTTTGGTGTCGTAGAGCTTGGTAAAATTTTCGGCGACTCCGACTAAATTAGTGTTAAAGATAATTTCTGCGGGGGTATCTTTTTGGGGTAGTTTGATTTGTCCTGCGCCTGTGATGGTTGCGCCTGTGGTCGAGGCTTGCACATTTTTGATCAGCAGCGTATTGAGATCTTTGAGTTCTATCGTGGCTAAGAAGCGATCGACGATGACCCGATCAAAACTGACGGTCTTTGGTGTGGTGATATTCATTTTTAAGGAAGGCTTTTGGGCTGTTCCTGTGAGTTTGCCACTTAGTTTGATTTCACCCGCGATCGCCACTGGGGTCTTGATTTCAAAGCTTTCTAGCCCTTTGGCTAAATCGAGAATGCTGCTGGTAAAATTTAGATCAAAGCCTTTTTGTTGATTAAATGTGCCATCGACAGTGCCTTTTAATAAGCCATAGTCCGCCGAGAAATCTTTTAAAATCGCCGTTGTTCCATCAAAGTTAAGTTGCCCTGCAATTTGAGTAATTGGCTTGAGTAATTGTGGCGACTTAACTGCTCCATCAGTCAGTTGCGCGATTATGGACATAGTCGGAACTTTTTGATCGGCAATGATGGTAAATTTGGCTGCGCCCTCTAGCTTGCCTTGTTGAACTTGAAAGGGCAAATTAAGCGCAAACCCTTGTAAAGCCGCGATTTGCACCGCTTGAGACTGAATGTCAACCGTGCCTTGTCCCTTGGTCAGATCCCAATCAATGGCAAAAGACATATTGCCTTTGTTTCCATCTTTTTCGGCATTAGCGGCGGCGATCGCCCTTTTTAGTTGTTCAGGATTGGGTGGCGCGGCGATCGCGGCGAGATTGGGCAAAGTTATCTGACCGTTCCCTTTCATTTGCAAACTTTGATTATTGAGATTGATGATTTTCCAATTGCTATCAATCTGCATTTGACTAATAGAAACTAATTCTCCTTTGGCGATCGTCTGGATAGTTACCTGTGCGTCATTAAAAGTCACTGTCCGCAAATCAATAAAGCCGTCTTTGGTTTGGGGTTCGGGCGGGGTGATCTTGGGTAATTGAATTAAGCCATTAATGTCTTGTTTGAGAAATACTTGCGGCTGTTCGGCGATCGCGTCTAAACCTATTTGACGGCGAAATACATAACTCAACAGATCGACTTTAACTTCGAGCGCTTCGACTGCCAAAAAATTTGCTTCTTGATCAGTTGGTGGCACGAGCGATTTGCCAAACCGAATACTTGAAAAGCTAACTCGTTCGACATTGCCCAACTGCAAAGGACGCTTGAGAGTTTTACTTAGCTGAGATTGCAATAGCGGCGCTAATCGCTCATTTAAAAAATAGCGTCCATACCAAAAAGCGCCTAAGCTAGTCGCCGTGAAGGCGATCGCCAGTCCCACACCTACACGCCCTAGCTGTCTGGCGAATGTAGAGTTAGCGGGTCGCTGGGTTGGTAGTTGAGACTGTCCCACAATTTTTTCGCTCCGAATGTTGCCCTCACCTGACCATTTTTGCATATCTTCGGTGTCGGAATTGTAATATTATGGGAATATAATGGGAATATAGTTGAGGTTTTTAGCTGATTTAAATGAGAATACCTCCTGCCCGATCGCCATTTTTTAAATTTCTCCCCCTCATTTCTCTCCAATCGGCGATCGTTGTGCCATTTGTGTCACTAATCGTGGGCGCGGTAGGACTAGTGGGCTATTTGTCCTATCGCAGTGGGCAAGAGTCGGTAGAAAAAATTGCGAATCAACTAATGCTTGATGTCGGCGATCGCACTAAGCAAAACCTCGACAGTTATTTTGCCATACCCAAGAGCGTTGTTCAGAGTAATGCTGCATTGCTGCGCCAAAAGCGAATAGATGGGTATGACTTGGATATGATGTCTCAGCACTTTGTCCAGCAAATCAGCATTTTCCCGCGACTTAGTGCGATCGCGATCGCCAATGAAAATGGTGACTTCTTCGCTGTTGAAAAACCCTTAGAAAAAAGCTTAATCATTCGCAAACGAAATGCGACTTCAGGAGACAAATCTTTTTATCGTTATCTTGCCGATCAGGATGGACAAAATCCTGTTCTTCAAGAAACGCGAACCAACTACAATCCACACAATGATCCACCTAGCAACCCTTGGTATAGTCAAGCGAAAAATGAACCTGATGGATTCTGGAGGTTAGTAGTTAATCTATCAAAGGGGCAAGATCAACCGATTTTACATGCTGCTTATTTTTTACCGTTTTACAATATTGCGGGACAGTTCCAAGGCGTTTCAGCTTCTGCTATTTATTTAACCCAGATTGGTGATTTTCTCCGCAGCTTAAACGTAGTCAGGAACGGGCAGATATTTTTGATAGAACGGGATGGACTATTAGTTGCTACCTCTACTGATGAAGTTCCATTTGATGGAACTAAGCGTGATACTCTTGCTAAGAATGTTAATGTTCGACCTCGCCGATTGTCTGCAATTCAGAGTCAAAACCCACTGACTGCGGCAACTGCCAAACTTTTATCCCAACAGTCTCTTGAGCTTAGTCAAATCAAACAGCCTCAAAAGTTGCGACTTTGGTTAAATGACGTGCAATATTTTGTGCAGGTTACGCCTCTCAATGGACAACTGGATTGGCTGATGATCGTGGTAATTCCTGAGTCTGACTTTACTGCCGAGATTCAGGCAAACTTACGAAATACATTTTGGTTATGTGGATTTGCTCTAATCGCTTCTATCGGTATTGGATTTTGGATATCTCGCCGTATTGCGCGATCGCTATCTCATCTCACTAAAGCAACTCAAACTTTTAGCAAAGATAGACTCACTCAAGATCTTCCCCGATCGCGCATTAACGAAGTAGAAAGTTTGACTGAATCTTTTCGACAGATGATCATAGAGATTCAGGCGGCGGATCAATTACGATCGCACTACGAGCATGATTTAGAACGCATGGTTGCTGTAAAAACGGCGGCACTTACTAAAGTTCAACGGATTGCCCATGTAGGTAGTTGGGAATTTGATGTGGAGAGCGGGGTGATCGCATGGTCATACGAACAGTCCCGTATTCTAGGATTTCATTCCAGTTTAGCAATACCGACTTACACAGAATTTTTTGATATGATTCCCTTATCTGATCGCCCTAAACTCCAAGAAGCCGTAGAGGGGGCGATCATCTGTGGCACATCTTACGAGATAGAACATGGGATCGTCCGTCCAGATGGTTCTGTCTGTTATGTTATCAGCCGAGGTTCGGCTGTAAGTAATGAACAAGGGAAAGTATTTAAACTGATTGGCACGATTATTGATATTAGCGATCGCAAAAAAGTAGAACTAGCTTTACAGGAAAAAGAAACACAATTTAAAGAATTAACCGCAGCTTCGCCTAGCGTAATTTATACGATGGTCGAAGATAGGAATGGGATTGTTCGATTTGAATATATTAGTCTAATTGCCGAAGAAATTCATGAAGTTTCGATCGCTGAAATCTATCAAGATGCGGCGGTTATTATGAAGCAGATGCATCCCGATGATCTTCAAGGTTATGTGGATGCAGTGCAAATGAGCCTAGAAAATTTTCAGCCATTTATCCATGAATGGAGAATTATCACACCTTCTAGAAAAACTAAATGGTTGCGAGTCAACTCCCGTCCATCACACCGCGAAAATGGCGATACAGTTTGGCATGGCATAGCCAGTGATATTAGCGATCGCAAACAATTAGAAATCGATCTAATAATCACGGAAAATAAAGTCAAAGACATTTTAAACAGCACCACTGCCGCCATCACACGATTACTTGTCAAAGCTGACGGCACTTTTGAAACAGATTATATTTCTGCTGGTTGCGAATTAGTTAGTGGTTACACTGCCGACGAATTAAAAGCCGATCAGGGGCTTTGGCTCAGTCGAGCTAATCCTGATGATTGGAAAGCGGTAGAATCTCAAGTATATGAGAATATATTTGCCAAACGAGTTGGAACGTATGTTTATCGATTGCAACACAAAGATGGCTCTCAGCGTTGGATTTCGCAAACAAATCATTCGCGCTGGGATGAACTCGAAAAGGCTTGGATTGTGACGATTGTTTCTACAGATATTAGCGATCGCAAACAAATCGAAATAGAGTTAATTGAAGCAAAAGAAAAAGCTGAAGCCGCTACTAAATCCAAGAGCGCATTTTTATCCAACATGAGTCACGAAATCCGCACTCCGATGAATGGCGTGTTGGGTATGGCACAACTTCTAGAAATGACAAGTCTAGATGAAGAACAAACCGACTTTGTGAAGACGATCAAAGAAAGTGGTGACGCTCTCTTGACGATCATTAATGACATTCTCGATTTTTCTAAAATTGAATCAGGCATGTTAGAGATTGAAGAAAAAGTGTTTGTTTTAGAAGATACAGTAATTGCCGTGATTAAATTAATGGAAAGTATCGCGATCGCCAAGCAAATTCAACTCAAATATGCGATCGCGCCCGACGTTCCTATCACAGTCATTGGCGATCGCGCCCGTCTGCGTCAAATCTTACTAAATCTAGTGAGTAATGCCATTAAATTCACACCACAGGGACTGGTGATGATGACGATCAATGGTGAATTTAAAGAGCTTACAAATAACTATGAACTAAAATTTGCGATCGCCGATACAGGTATTGGCATTCAAAAAGAACAAATCGACAAACTATTTCGAGCCTTTAGCCAAGCCGATAGTTCCATCAGTCGCAAATATGGCGGCACTGGACTCGGTTTAGCCATTAGTAAGCGTCTTGTCGAGTTAATGGGCGGCACAATTTGGGTCGAGAGTTTAGGAAATATTGGCGGAAACCCACCCCTAGACTGGCAGTCAGATGGTCAAGCAGATGATCAAGGCTCAATATTTCATTTCGCGATCGCGGTATCCATCCCTGCATCCAAAACTGAAATCATCAAACAATCTCAAGACTCTTCTTCTCCAAATTCAGATTTAAGCGATTCTCAATTAGCCATAAATTTCCCTTTGCAGATTTTGTTAGTAGAAGACAATCCCGTTAATCAGATGGTTGCCAAATTATTACTCAAAAGGCTAGGTTATCAAGTCGATCTAGCCGAAAATGGATTAGATGCAGTCCAAGCCACCCAAGATCAAACCTACGATCTAATCTTGATGGATGTGCAAATGCCAAAAATGGATGGATTGACCGCCACAAAATTGATTAAATCCCGTCTCTCAAATTCTCAAACTCAGATTGTCGCCATGACCGCCGAGGCTATGCCCGAAGATCGTCAAGCCTGTTTTGATGCAGGCATGGATGATTACATTAGCAAGCCATTTAATATATCAGGACTTATTCAGCTATTTACAACAGTTTACGCGCAAATTCACCCCAAATAAAAATATCGCCTATTCAAAAGATTTAAGCGAACAAAGCCTGTTGTTGCTCGCTTAAATCCTTTGAATAGCTTCGTATGATAAGCCAGTCGATTCTACAATAATTTCTATAGCTACATTTTGCTCTTTCAATGCTTTAGCAACTTTCTCAATTCCCTTCTCAATTCCGACCTTTTCACCTTCTTCAAAGGCTGTATCAAATACATTTTTTACTTCTAGATACTGCACTAGACTCTTTTTATACTGTTCGTACTGCTCTATATTTAAATGAGATATTTCTGCAATCTCAAAACCTTTCTGAAAGATCGGTTCATTCAGGATTGCGGGAATATGATTAAAACTTTCTAGATTCTTTAAAAAATACAGCCATTTATCGAAATGCGTTATTAATTCATCTTCTTGTTTGTTGAATAACGGCATCTGCAAAAACTTAAAGTTTAATTTATCAAAGAAAATATCGCCATCTTGATCCTTCAAACATACATCTCGTCTAAATTTAGACGTGGTATTTTCGTCATACTCAAAATCTAAGATCGCGATAAAATAGATTGGTAATAAATAGAAACTCCAATCGCCTTTTTCCGATTGTTCTCGAATAGGGAATGTAGAATAGAATAAGGCTCTATCTTTGAAATGCTTGATTTTTGCTTTTTGCATTTCCACAATGAATTTATCACCAGTTTTACTTTCGCAGTAAATATCAAAAATGGCTTTGCGTTCCGATATCGTGTCAGGGAGATTTTCAGTGTTTTTAAAGGTTAATTGTTGGATTTGATGATGTATTGGTAAAAGTTGATTGAGAAAATCGATGAGCAAATCTTTACTGCCTTCTTCGCCGAACAGCTTCTTAAAGCCAAAATCTGTATAAGGATTAAAGTATTTTGCAGCCATTATCACTACTCAAGGTTATTTTAATGAAATGGTCACTGAATTATGCATTTATGGAACTATTTACTGTATAACACAAAAAATAGGTTTTTCAGCTCATTTTACGCAGATGGCGATCTACCTCGCGTGCGTGCGGGGTGGATGTCAACTAACCCCGAATAACGATAATCTCTCGCCCTGCGGGGCTGATGACATGCTCAGTAGTAGTGCGATCGCTTAGGGTTGGCAACCCAGAACGGCGATCGAAGATCACCAACCAACCCGTATCCAAACTCAACCCCGATAAGTATTTATCCAACTGAGGCAATCCTTCCTTGAGTGGATCAGATCTGCGATCGCGCCATACCTTTAACTCCATTCCCAAAGTTACTTTGCCATAGCGCAAACAAATATCCATCTTGCCCGAACCGATCGCATACTCTCTTTCCAATGTCCCGCCACCATTAACCACTCGATGGAGAAAAGCCATCAACACCAGATGCGGCGCAATTTCTGGATAGGGAGTACTTGCAAACAATGGTTCTCCATGTTGCCGCCAGAATAATAAGAATGCTTCTAACAAGCGATCGGGCAGAAATTCGCCTTGCTCGCTTAGCCAGATTGGTTGAACATATCCTATTGACGCAGTCGTTACATAGGCAAGTACTCTTGGCAGTACTTCCTGATAGATTGGATTTGCGATCGCCAAGCCATCTTGATTAGTACAAAGTCCCAAATCTAGAACGTAGCGAATATCGTCCTGTGGCACATCTGGCAGTTCCTGCCCCGCAAGAATAGGCTGAATCACTGCTCTAACTCTATCTTCTCTTAGTCGTTCAGCAAGGCTATCCAGATGCGTATCCTGTCTCTTTATCAGTATTTCCTTAGCTTGATTTACTAACTCCATTGTAATTGAGATATTCGGATCTTTAGCTATGTATTCAACTATTTCCTTGGCGATCGCATTGACCAACCAAGGCTGACCCTGTGTCAAATGAAACGCTAAATCAACAGCTTCGGGCGTAAATATCTGTCCTGTGGTTTCTGTATGTTGCTGATAGAGCTTTCTCACATCCTCAAGGGTGAAGTTACTCAACGTAAAGGAGCGTACTTTGATATTAAAAGGACTAGAAGTATTCAGGCGATCGCTTCCTCCTGATGCATATTTATAATCCCGCACATCGCGCATTCCCACTAGGGCAACTGATTGCGGAAATCCCTGCGGACGATTGGGAAAACCAGATCGGATTTGTCTTAATACGGAAATTAACGTTTCATTGCTCAATGCATCAATTTCATCCAAAAAGACCACCAATGGACGAGAGGATTGCTCAGCCCAGTTACTCAAGTTTGTGCCAATTCTTGCTCCCGCTTTGGCATTTAGCCACTCATTAGGTTGCAGTTCTTTTGGCAAACGATACCGTATTGATTGCTTCCACTCATCTAAAATAGCCAGTTCGGCTGCTCCCAAATCATCAGAAAAAGCCGCCCCCACTTCCAGCGACAACATTACCGCCGTATATTGACCACTAGCCGTTAGTTCTCTGGCTAACGTTAGCATTGCTGTAGTTTTACCCACTTGCCTTGGTGCGTGAATGACAAAGTAGTTACGCTGAGCAATCAAATTCACTATTTCAGGCAACCGCTCTGTAGACGGCAGCATATAATGAATATCACTTTGACAAGGACCAGCAGTATTAAACCATTTTTGCATAACGACAGCTAACTAACGTGCAAATACCCCTTCAATATATAACAACGCGCCAAGCAAACCCGTCAAATCTCGAAAACAGGTTCACAACACTAAGTATTTATGTTTAGTTTGGTTTTGTTGACGTGTTTGCAAGATTTTAGGGCTTTGCTTGGCGCGTTGCGATATGTTGCGATATATTGAAGGCATATCTGCAAGTTAGTTAGCTGTCGTCATGCAAAAATGGTTTAATACTGCTGGTCCTTGTAAAGCTGACATTCACTACATGCTGTCAGCCACAGAGCGCTTGCCTGAAATCAAACAGCTAATTGCTCAAGAAAATTATTTTGTAATTCATGCGCCAAGGCAGGTAGGTAAAACTACAGCAATGATTACTCTTGCACAGGAATTAACTGCAAGTGGTAAGTATACGTCGGTGATGCTATCCCTAGAAGTTGGGGCTGTTTTTTCTCACGATCCTGAGTTGGCGGAGAGAGCCATATTAGATGAGTGGCAGGATGCGATTAGATTTTATTTGCCACCAGAGTTACAGCCAAGTCATGGAATTTTAGGAGAATCAGGTCGTCAAATCGGTGCTTTTTTAGCAGCATGGTCACAAGAATCATCGCGTCCTCTAGCCGTGTTTTTGGATGAAATAGATGCTTTGAGTGGTGAAACTCTGATTTCGGTATTACGGCAAATCAGGTCTGGATTCCCACGCCGTCCCCACGGATTTCCGCAGACAGTTGCCTTGGTAGGGATGCGAGATGTGCGGGATTATAAATATGCATCAGGAGGAAGCGATCGCCTGAATACTTCTAGTCCTTTTAATATCAGAGTGCGCTCATTTACTTTGAGAAACTTTACCATTGAGGATGTGAGAAATCTCTATCAGCAGCATACAGAAGCCACAGGACAGATATTTACGCCCGAAGCTATCGATTTAGCTTTTCATTTGACACAGGGTCAGCCTTGGTTGGTCAATGCGATCGCTAAGGAAATTGTGGAATACATTGCTAAAGATCCTAATATTCCAATTACTCCTGAGTTAGTGAATCAAGCGAAGGAAATACTGATTAAGAGACAAGACACTCATCTAGATAGCCTCGCTGAGAGACTTAGAGAAGATGGAGTCAGAGCCATAATTCAACCAATCTTATCTGGGTTAGAGCTAGGAGACACGACCGATGACGATCGCCGTTATTTGTTGGATTTGGGTTTAGTGGTGCGGAGTCAGGAAGGTGGGTTAAAGATTGCTAATCCAATTTATCAAGAAGTGATTCCTAGAGTTTTATCTCAAGGAGTGCAGGATAGTTTGCCGATGATTCAACCTAGCTGGCTGAATGCTGATGGAAGTCTTAATGCTCAAGTCCTACTTGATGCTTTTCTCAGATTCTGGCGGCAACATGGTGAGCCATTGTTCAAGAGTGCTAATTATCCTGAAATTGCACCACATCTAGTGATGATGGCATTTTTGCATCGAGTGGTTAATGGTAATGGCACATTGGAAAGAGAATATGCGATCGGTTCAGGGCGAATGGATATTTGTTTGCGCTATGGCAAAGTGACTTTGGGTATGGAGTTGAAAGTTTGGCGCGATCGCAGACCCGATCCACTCAAGGAAGGATTACCTCAGTTGGATAAATACTTATCGGGTTTGAGTTTGGATACAGGATGGTTGGTGATTTTCGATCGCCGTTCTGGGTTGCCGCCGATATGCGATCGCACTACGACTGAGCATGTCATCAGCCCCGCAGGGCGGGAAATAATTGTAATTCGAGGCTAAAGACTGCTTTCTATGTCAATACCAGAGCCAATTTTAGTTGTTTATGGTGAACTGCCTAAAGCGATCGCTAATAGTCGCAGCTTTTTGTTGCAACTCTTCTGAGCTAAGATTTGTAATCATAATTTACACCTTAAATCGATATTCCATCCGAGCAGGAATTTTCAGCCCATCGACATCATAAAAATGTCCGCGCATTCTGACATTGCGAATCAGGCTCACAGGTGGCATATTTACAGTGTCGTAGCTCAAGACTTGGTGAGTGAACATCACATCAAGAGGATTGAGTGGATAAGGAAAATTAAAATCTCCATTCCCCTGTTTTACTTTAGCTAACTCTTCTACTTGCAATTTTGCTTTACTCATCCATTTACCTAAGCGAATCCATTGAGAAAGTTTAGGGAAAGGATTTTGAGATAAAATGAAAAATTCAAACTTGCTTTCGGGTGCAATCTCTTTCGCCCTGCCAAAGCTAGGAATATTTGTTTTCGTTTTCTCCATCTTAACGTGATAGTTGTTATTAGCATATTTCCATGTATGCAACACAGATGTGTGATGAAGCGATCGCGCAGGGGTGACGTAGATTCCCACTTCATTGAGTTTGCTCAAATGCTCCTCATACATGGGAACCTGTTCGCGGCAAAAGTAGCGATATTCATGCTCTGCTGATACTTGCGTACCATAGCGATCGCTATCAACTAGCCCCAAGGCATAGCAAAGAGCATAGTTATGAACGATCGCTTCTGTCTCATACAAGCGCCCGATCTCACGAGTGGCAAAGTAGAGCGAATCATGTAGCTCAAGCTCACAGCGATAGATATGAGTCATAGTTACTTACCTTTCGCAGGCTTCTTTTCCTTCTCATCAGCTTTTTTAGGCTTGGCAATATGCACTGCTGCATAGGCTTTTGCCTCATCATCAGCTTTTTTCAAGATTGACTTGATACCATCTTCGCAGGTAGTCAGCGCTTTGACTTCATTCAATAAAGCATCAAAATTTGCGCCAATGAAATCGTGATGCACAGTAAATTCATTGGCTAACAATTCAGCGATCGCCTCTTTCGCATTTTCCAAAACCAAATCCTCATTCAATGGGTCAATTGATTGCAGAATGTCAGTGGGAAGGCGATCGTAAATCGCCTGTGTCCAACTCAGATTGCTAGTAATCTCACCATCAGCAAACACCACGCCAATCAATTCATTCCGCACTCGACCAGTCCGAGTAGTTTGCGCTCCATAATGCCGAGTTCTCATAATGTTGTTAAAAACATAGAGAAACCCTGCTTCTGTCGGATCTTTCAAGGTGACAATGCTAGGAAAAAACACCTGTGGACGAATGTGATCTTGTTGATTAATCCGACTGGTGATTTTGCCAACTTCCGAACCAATTTCTCCTTTTGATGCCATCGTGCCGTTTTCATAGGGAGCATTCAGCGTAAAAGTTTCGTGAGATTCATCAAATGGGGTAATTGAGAAAGCGGTATCAACTACAACCTTAGATTTCTCTGAACCAGAATCCCCGATCGCAAAGCCATAGATAATGCAATCAGGATTATTCATCGCAAATTTGACATTGTATTCGCATTCTTCGGCAGTCATGAAACCATAGTTGCGTAACAACTCACGACCGACTAAGCGCTCAGGGGTGGATTGCTTGCGTTTAAACATGGCAAGGCGACTGATGGGAGTGCGATCTTTAAGCCCTGCACTGACTCTAGCCTTATTCAATTCGCCATCAGTTTGAAACAGTGGATAGGATTCTGTCACGCGCACAGTTAGGAAATGTACATACTTTCCCATTGGCTTGTAAGGAATTTCAGAATGGAAGAATTTGGATTCGATAGATTTTAGAAGGGTCATGGTGATTGTTAATTGGGTTCTAATTGGTGGTTACGGCTTGCATGAGAATACGCAAGACAGGATCAAACTGTTCAGGAATTTGATAATTTTCTAGTCCCTGTTCAAGATGTTTGGTTGGGCGATCGAGTCTTGCGAACTGCCAGATTCTGCCAGTAGTGACAGCGCCTAAGATCGTGGTTTGCGGGAAATCATCAAGCCACTGATCGAGCGCAATTAATTCTGCAACAAGTTGAGTCATGCCAAAATCAAGGTCTTCTTTTTTTGCTTCAACCACAATTACATAGTTAGGAGACTGTAATAAATAGTCAAACACTCCCTGTAATTGTTCGGTAACTTTCAGCTTATATTCAATCCTAATCTCGATCTTAGCGTAATGGATTAAGTCGTGCATGATGGGCGAAATCATGAATTCACGTCTTGCGGTTTCATTGCCTAAGCTCACATAGGGCAGAATTTCGGTAATTCTTGATTGTGTTTCTTGAATGCGATCTAGTTCTCCCTGAAACTGAGGCAATTGCAGCCATTTGCGTTCTAGGGTATAGCCAAATTCTTGAGCTAGGTCTTTAGCTTCAATCTTCAATTCAAAGAAATTACTAAATGTATAAGCTCGATTCAAGTCCAAATTTTTAGTCTTCATCATTTTCCTCCTATTTGTGGTCAATTTGTTCAACCTTACTGCTTGGAAATTAGCAATTAGTCACCGATCAAAGCCTGCACAAGAACTCGCGTCAAACTATCAAGATCGCTAGGGATGTAATAGTCTTCTACTCCTTGTTCAATATGCTTAGATTGACGATCTAGCCTTGCAAACTCCCACGCCTTGCCAGTCGTAACTGCTCCGAGCAAATGAGTCTGCGTAGGATCTTCTTGCCATTGATCTAAAGCAATCAATTGAGATAACAATTGCGTCATCCCAAAGTCAAGATCAGCTTTTTTTGCTTCAACAATCAAAATCTGGTTAGAAGATTCCAGAAAATAATCAAGATTACCCTGTAAATACTTAGAAACTTTAATAGGGTATTCAATTCTAATCTCAACCTTTGTGTAATGAATAAGATCTTTCAAGACAGGTGATACCAGCCATTCTCGGCGAGCAGATTCATTGGTTAAGCTGACGTAGGGCAAGATTTCGTCAATTTGGCTTTGGGTTTGCTCAATACGATCTAATTCACCTGAATATAGAGGTAAATTTAATCGCTTGCGTTCAAAGGTAAAGCCAAACTCTTTAGCAAGATCTTTAGCATCAATCTTTAACTCAAAATACTTACTAAAAGTATAAGTTTCATCGGGATTCAATATTTTATTCGTCATCATTTTCCTCCAGTTCAGGATCAATGGTTAATTCACCCTTAGCTTTACGGGCTTGATTTTCTTGATCCTGTGCAAGTCGATAAAGAAACTCACAGGTATCACGAATCAAATTGATTTGCCGACCTGCGAGACGGGCGCGATCGCCTTTAAAAGTTTTATAGAAAACATCATCAACAAAATAGTTTGCAAATTCTAGGATCTTCAAACGCTCTTGCTCTCTCTCGTTTCTTTTAAAAACAGGATAGCCTTCAGCAGTTGAGGAATGAACACGATCCATTAGCTTGACTACTCTAGCCGCAACAACGTTAACAAGAGCTTGATCTTTTGAACTAGGATCGACAGTTAAAATAACATCTGATGCTTCCTTGATTGGTTTAAGAACAGCATTAGCTTTAGGGTTATAGCGCTTACTTGCCCGATAGAACTGACGATAGAGTTCTGTTAGTTTTTGAGGGTGATCCAAGGGTGATTTCTCCTGTATATCTAGTTTAATGGAATTTGTCGAATTTGGAGAATGTTTTGCGTAAACATCGAAACAGGGATAGAAGTTATAGGCATAGAGTTGGATTTTAGCGATGCTAGGAGCATCAACCTTGGCATTGCGAACCCACTTATTGAGATACGCAAACACATAGAGAGGGCTAGTCTCAAAGTCCTTGGCTAGTTCTGTTAGTCGTCCCCAATTCGCATCGTAACCTCCTTTGCTTTGTTTAGCATTAACATCAAGATGGATCGCATAGGCAGCCGTGAGCTTATTCAGTGGCGCAGGATGCTCTCCGCCAGTCGGATCTTTCCAACCATCTAGGATGTAATCTAAACGGAAGCGATCGCCACCCGTGAGAACTCGAAACGCATGGGGAGCGCTATCGAGAAACACGGTTTCTTCAAACTCTGTACCATCAATGAATGGAGGTACAGGGGATTCGGACACAACGGTTTTGACATCCAGAATCATCGGGAAAGCTAGGGCTAACCAACTCGGCATCACCCATGATTCAGTATCAGTGGAATCTCTTCCGGGAGGCATCGCCATGAAATAGAAAGTCATCGGCTGATCTTCGGGATATTTCATTTTGAAGGTGTGATCTTTGCGGCGGGAAGTATCCTGAAAGGAATCGCCCATCACCTCATCAATCAAGAAACTATCTGCGCTTTGATAATTTGCAGAACTAAAATCAGCCTGTAAATCTTTAGATACAAAATGATTGCGAAGACTGGTATCAAAACGAGTTTGGGCAATATTCATATAAGCCTTTTGCAGGAACTTATTCGTTTCAGGTGTGAAGTAATAAGTTGGATAGAAATAGAGGTAGCGATATTTACCATCTTCAAAGGACTTACCAACAGCTTGCGTTTGATTCATCAAGATTTGTCGCAACATAATCTCAATTCCTGCAATGCTAGAAATATTCCGCTTGGCATTCGAGCCGCCCAGCATTTGTTTATTTGTATAGACTTGCGGTGTAAATAGCACCGATGATTCCATTTGCTCTGTCACCGTATAGGGTGAATGGGAAATTGAGCAGATCGCTTGTTTACCACGTCCCGATTTTTTGGCTGCGTTGTAAAACTTCAGTTCTTCCAAGAAAATAGCCACTTGATAGTCAGGAGTAGCTTCAACTTCTTGACTAGGTAACATCACCACGCGATCGCACCAATCTTTTAAATCTTGCCAAGGGTCAGGTAATTGATACTGCTCTCGAATTGGCTTAGTTAGTGCAATGAAATAATTAACCAACTTATAGCCAATATCCCGCACATCTAGTGAGCCTAAGCCGTCTTCAGTTTCTAAATACTTAGCGGCGATGTAGTACCACTCATAGGCAATACCACCAGTATTTTTAAGCTCCTGAAGTTCGACAACTTGCGATCGCCAATCAGCTAATCCTAGAAACTCAAGCGATGCAAGAGTGAGATTTATTTCGCGAGGTGCTGGCAATTTCTTGTCAAGCTTTCGCAAGTCTTTAACTTTGACTAGATAATCTTCCCAAAGCTGTTTGACAACTAATGCGCCAAGTTCCGCAAGATGATCGATACGCGGATCTTCTTTAAAATCAAATTTCAGATCTTCCGATAGAAATCCTTTGCGCTGGAATGTGGCTAGATTACTTGCCTTATCTGGTCCTTTACTAGTTTTGATCTTGTTAATGACCACATCAACTGAAAACCGCAAAAATTCTTCAAAATCAAAAAATAGATTGTAATAATCAGCGAACTTCATGCCCACATTGCCACGACTAAAGCCAACTTGCCGATCGCGTAATTGGTCAGCACAGAGTTTTTTGATTTTCGCCACCACGCGATCGCTTAATCCTTCTACTTGAACAGGTGGTGCATCTCGCAAAGTGAGATAGATTACGCCTGTCGGCAAATATAAAAGCGGCTCATAGTATTGATTCTCTGCTGTATTGAGAGCAACATGAGCATCCATCAAAGCGTTATTAGCAACGTTTGTAAGTACACCACGATTCTCAGAAATACTGTGATAGGTAAATCGTAATTGTCCATCACTAAGCTGGTGCATTAGCTCTTTGAACTTAGTTTTGATCGCATCCTGTGGATGTTTCACAATCGATGCTAGAGAATCGGCTAAACAGGTGAGATCGGTGAGACAGCGTAATGTGCGATCGTCTAAACGTAGATTGCTTAATCCAAAATTCGAGAAATTCCAATTAGTATCCCATCGACATTGAGCGTTGTAAGCCACACAGAGTAAATCGTCTATATATTCTTTCCACTGCTCAGAACCATTGCTAATAAATTGATCTAGCCCTAAAGCAACTACGAATATCGAAATGATTTTACGATGTTCATCTAAAGAGAGTTTCCGAATATCCTGATCTCGCTTAGCTGACTTATATTTCTCTGGCATATCAGGAAATAGTTCATAATTGAACTTTTCAAAGTCATGCAAAATAAATCCTGCAATTACCAGTCTGCGCTCGAATTCTCTAACTTTTCTTCTAACCGTTGTATTAAGTTTTTCTAGTCGTTGCTCAATCAAATTTGCAGGAAATAACCCATTTAATAAATGTGTACCAAGCGATTGATCAGCAGCATTGTCTCGTCTAACTTTTTCCTTTCCTAATGCTTCATTTTGGCGATCGAGTTCATCAAAAAACTTACCGCCTTTTGCAGTCACTCCAACCACGACAGGCAAAAGCTTAGGCAATACATATTCTGCAAAATCGGCCATTACGCGATCGTCAGGATTTTGAGCCGCGATCGCCTCACGCATGAGTTTTAAAGTCAGCAGTTCTTGCTTTGTTGCGATCGTGCGATCGCTTTTCTCATCAAGACCCTCATCATCAAAGTTATCCAAATCAACTTCTGGATAATCTTCTTCATCTTCAAAGTTATTGAATATTGGAATGCTCTGACTATCAAAAAGTGATAGCTGAGAACCTTCATCATCGACGCTTTTGCTTTTAGGTTTAACCATTATCTTGATCCTTTACTATATTTGACTCTCCAAGCTTTAGCAGCTAGTTTTAAATCTTGAATTTGTTGATTTTGATATTTTTTAAAATCTTCTACACTCATCAATGACACGCCTCGAAATTTCTCAAACTCTCCAGATTCTTTTTCGTAAATCAGTAAGCCGTCTCTAGAAACCACATGAGCGATCGATTTTGAACATTCATTTAGTCTCACAACATCTACTAGCTCAGTAGGTATTTCAAAAATATTTGCGAGACGACTGTAAATATTCAACTGTGAAAACGTACCAAAATCAATAATTGCACGGCGCATTTCTTCATCATAAAGCGCCGCAAAGTCATAATCGCTATCTTCTCGATAATCACCATGCGCTCTAGAACCAAACAAGACAAGCATTTTCAGATATGGAACTTTTTCTTTGATTTGTGCTACTGAATCTTGAAAATATGTAAAATTCATTTCAAATTCCTTCTTCCAACGAATTAATAAATGTTTCAATCTGTCTCACATAACGTGGATACTTTTCCAAAATATCTGTAATTTCTTCAAATACTTCTTCAGGCGAAATGTCATCATATCTGTGAGCTAGAGCATTGCGAGTATCTATTGATTGCTTGATTACTTCTGCTAATGATTCAGTAATAATGCCAAGCTTGCCAATTTCTATAAAAGTTTTATAGCTTGATATAGAACTAGAGTTTATTTCTTTTTTCTTCAGTAAGTACCTATTAATGTCAATGGCTGCTTGGACAATAAGCTCCATAATTCGCTCTATTGTGAATTGCCTATGTCTTTCGGACAAGAACTCTTGTAGTGTAAGTGTCTGAAAGCTTTTTAGATCATTGATATAATCTAAAATCTCATCAAGTTTACGCCGAACAACTTCGGGATTAATCTCTTTCATACACCTAATGCCTGTAATTTACGTTCAATATTTTGACGTTGTTCTTGCCGCATCTTTTTTGTTTGCTCATGACTCATTAAGCTTCTCTTGAGAAACTCATCATATTCACCCGATCGCTTTTCATACAATAGTTTGCCATTATCGGCAATCTCGTGAGCTAATATTGTTGAACATCGATCAAGATCGACAATATCGACCGCTTCATTAGGAAGTTCAAATATATTCTCAAAGATAGAATATAGGCTAAACCAAGATGCTCCTTTTCTTTTCCAATCTTGATAAATCTCTCGGTCATAGATCAAAGCAAAGTCATAATCGCTGTCTTCGTGATTTTGTCCTGTCGCTCTAGAGCCGAACAGAATTAGAAGTTTCAAGAAAGGAATCTCTTGAACTAAATTTAGTACGAGTTGTTTTAATTCAGATAGCGATCGCTCAGTCATTAAATTACCCTCTTGCATAGCTACTTTGTTATTATACCGAACTGCCAAAACCCTAATAGGGATTGAAACTAAGCGATCCATATTTCGCCTCCTTTTTTGTTTTTAAAGGTGTAAGCCAACGTGTCAAGTAACAATGCTGATTGTCCAAAGGCGATCGCATAGCTTGGCACAGGATCAAGGAGGGTCTGCTGGTCACAGATCCCATATATCTGAAAGTGCATCGGCAATAGCAACCTTGCTTTTATTTCAGATACTGGACGATTTAAAACATAAGCAACGATCGCTTGTTTTTTCAAACGTTCATTAACTTTGTCAATCCATCGGTTATCTGGTTGCCAGATGCCAATCCCTGAAAGGACTTGCACTTTCCAACTATCCGCAATCTCTTTAAGATCTCCATTATAGGTAAATCGCCAATTAGAGCGCTCCTCCCTGTAACTCAACAACTTCATAAAGCCCATACAATACTCAAAGCGACTTTTAGGGATCGGCTGACCTGTTCGCTCTGATGTTTCCTTGAGCAGACGCATAAACGCCGCCTCAGTCATTGGCTCAATCTCTAAATTACTGAGAATGCCTGACAAGTCGTAAGTTTTAAAGCGATCGCCCTCATTTAGCTCCGTCATGTCATATAGCCCACATTGCAACGGACTCGACCCACGAAAACTACTAGCATCTTCAGCGATCGGATTACCCTTGTCTTTATTAAATTTCTCCTGCCATGCCATTTGACAAGCTTTCACCTTACCCGCAACCTTACCCAAACTCACACCAAAAACTTGTTCACAATCGGCGCGAAATTGGTCACGACTAGCGGCATATTGTTGCGCGATCGTCTTATGCCCCAGCTTACGATACAAATCAAAAGACTGCAAAGCACCCCAACGACTGTAATAATTTTTAAAGTCGTTGATTTTGCGATAAGTGGTGCAAATGTTTTCACTCAAAAAAGCGCGATCGTAAATTCCATTAGTTGTAAATGGCGAATCTGCTTTCTCAAATAAACGCTCTATCAAATAATTAGGCGCAAGCGTATAGGCAACAAACCGATCAAACTTTATCTCTTGTCCATCGGTATTCACATAACCCTGATGTCGTCCCAATCTTCCCAAACGCTGAATAAAACTACCCGAATCCGCAGACTCAAAAATCAAAAAATTAATCTTAAAGTCCACACCCACATCAATCGTGCTAGTTCCTAACACCAAATCACAGGCAAGCGATCGCTCTTTCACAGTTTTGCTAGATAAACCCGTATTTTCACCAACCGTTAACCCATGTTTTTGCAATGCTTCCGCAAACAAAGGCGTTAACCTTTTCACAGAAGCGATCGAATTGAGAATAATCGCGCCTTTTGTGCCACGACGTTCTACAAAATGCTGCAAAATCATATCTAGATTATCTTTGAGCCAAGTTTCAGAAGCTTTACTCACAGATTCCAATGGTACAAAATGCAAAGTGATTTCTCGCGTTACCAGTCGCCATTGCTCCTTCGTTAGTTCTTGCGATCGCACTTCTGTATCTGGGAATTGATATTTACCCGAAGCCTTAGGATCGATTAATTTGTATCGTAATTTTGCCTTGTCTAGTCTTTCAAGTAACTGCTGATCAGGCGTTGCCGACAGAAATAGAAACTTCTTGCGACGATTGGTGAGATGAATTAACAGCATCGTATTAAGAACACTCGCAATCTGTGGAGCGCTGAACACATGAAACTCATCAAAAATGAACAGATTAAAATCTTTGTCTATTCGCCCCCAAAGTTTATCAGGACTATCTTTCGGCATCAGATAAGCGCCGCGATGTAAGTAATGGAAGATATCAGGATTAGTAATTAAGATTTCGCGTTGACTACCATGAGTAGCGATCGCCGCCGCCTTTTTAATCCCTTCATTCTCTGCATATAATTCTAGTTCGGCACTATTTAATCTCGCGATCCGAGGCTCATTGTTCGGCCGAAAATTTTCTACATACTGACGAATTTGATTTTCTTGATCTCGTGCAAGTTCATTAGTGGGATAGAGGGCGATCGCCTCTGTATTTCCTTGTAAGACTCCTAAATAAGCCGCTAAGCTTTTGCCATCGCCAGTCATGGCAGTATTAAACACGACATCAATATCTGGATCTTGCAAAGCTTTAAAGGTCTCTAACTGATGCCAAGCCAATCGCCAACCATCAGGAATTTCAATCCCTTTTGGGGTTTCAACCGTCTCAGAATAGACAGGCTTGAGAACTATTTTGTATTCCGTCATAACTCCACATCCTCATAAATATCGGAAAGGGCGATCGCCAAATCAACCGATCGCAAATCCAAGTCGGGCTTGCTTGTTCCGTAGGTGATATTTCTCACAAGTCAAGTTTGACAAACATCAGCAACAACTTCTAGATACGTCAACTTGTCTTGATTGTAATATACTTTATATTTTCTATTTTTATATACTAAATTTTGTTTTGTCCTTGCATATTATGATAAATGCATATTTACATGTTTTGTTTGGACTTAGCAAGAATTTCACTCATAAAAGTGTCCGTATATTTTTTAATAAAAATTTTGGGTAGTGATGCAAAGTAATGGTTAGGCTGTAATCGAGGCATTGTAATGATGTATGAAGTACCAAATAGATCCAATATGATTCTTCAACTTTTTGGAAAAAGATAATGTCTTCCTTACCAATCTTCCAATTCTTTGACGGA
>JANODY010000028.1:0-9126 GCA_031412945.1 Cyanobacteria bacterium SOY_65_metabat_81 | reverse complement strand
GCCAATTGTAGAATAACATTCTAGTCGTCCCTGATGCTTCTCCACCACGATTTGATAACTGATGGACAGCCCTAAACCTGTGCCTTTACCCACGGGCTTAGTCGTAAAAAATGGATCGAAAAGTTTGTTGCGAATATCTTCAGGAATCCCCGTTCCATTATCGGTGATTTGGATCGTGACCATGGAGTGCTGATTTTGGTGAATGGGCGGTGACAGTTTAGTCGTGATGGTGATCTCGCCCACAAAGTCTTCGCCAATAGAGCTTCTCTGCATAATGCGATCGTCGATCGCATCGATCGCATTACTTAAGACATTCATAAATACTTGATTGAGTTGTCCAGCATAAGCCATGACAATCGGTATATCGCCATAAATTTTCGTCAACGTGACAGCAGGGCGATCGGCATGATTGAGATTACCATAAGTAAAGTTGACAGGATTATTGATCTCAGGGGCGACTCCAGCCACTAATTGCCCCAAGCTAGACATTTTTTCAGTTTGAATAAGTTGTCCTTGAGTTTTTTGTAAGTCCGCTAGGACATTTTTGAGGCTTAGGATTTGGGCATTCGCTGAAACGGCACTAGCTTGAGCCGAGTCGAATAGCTCAATATATTATCGCAAGATTAATTTTTTTCAAGTTTCATCAATCCAAAAAGTCTGAATCACAGATTTTACAGATTATCGGATTTCACTGATTTTTAATTTCCAAATAATATCTCATCAGCCCAAAAAATCCGCGCAATCCTTTAATCCGTCTAATCCGTGATTCAGACTTCTATTTTAATCGCTTCATATTCTGACTCTGTGAGTTCAAATTCTGGATCGATCGCTTTGACTTCTTGATAGGGGAGTCCGTAAAGTTTGTAAGCTAAGCGATCGCCTTTTCGTTATTTATTAGTTATCTCAACGATCGCTTCTCCTTCTTTGATTTGCTCTAATGCTGCGGATAGAGTTGCTGTGAGAAGTTGTCGTAAGTTACGATTGGTCACATTGCCACAGGTGATCCAGAGAATTTGAGGTGGTTTACCTAGACGGCATACTAGGTCTATAAAGTCGCTGTCTTTTGTCATGATAACTGCATTAACAAATTTGGCAGCTTCAAATATTTCGATGTCTTTGGCATCTCGTAACGATAGTTCTTTTAAAGATATTGCTGTTACATCAAAATTGCTGGATATCCAGTTGGCAAGTGTGGGTGGAAGTTGGGCATCAATCCAGATATTCATGCGGTTAGTCTCGGAAAATCTGTACGGCGTGCAGCAAAGACTAGACAAGCTTGAATATCGGCAAGTTCTAAATCAGGGAAGTCTTCTAATATTTCAGTGATACTAACGTTTTCGGCGAGCATTTCTAATATATCTGTGACGCGAATTCGCATTCCCCGAATACAGGGACGACCGCCGCATTGTCCAGCAGTTTGGGTGATTCGATTAAGTAGTGAGTTTTTCATGCCTTTTTCCTTACTGTTTAGTTTTTTTAGCTCATATCAAGAGTTTTACTCTATTTTAATCGCTTCATATTCTGATTCTGTGAGCTTAAATTCTGGTTCGATCGCTTTTACTTCTTGATAGGTGAGTTCGTAAAGTTTGTAAACGAGGTTGTCGATTTGTTGTTCTAATGCAGTGGTATCTTTGCCTTCAGATTTTAGGGATAGAATTTTGTTTGCTATCTTGATGAGCAATTCTTGCGTTCTCTCTGAGGTTATAGGAATAGGAATATGTTTGAAAAATATTTTTCTTAATTCTCTTGTACCTCCTTGAAGTTCTGGGCAATTTTCTTTAATCCATTTACTTGCGAATTTAGAATTAAAATACGCAAGCAAAAATTTTAGTGAAAAGCATTTACTTGTTAAAATAAATGACTTATCATTACTGTAGAAGCCTTGATTATCATAAATAAAAGGTAAAAATAGAGTCATGTTAGGATATATAATTTTGCATTCCTGAAACTCTTTGTAATAGCCAATTTGATCTGATGTTTCAAACCATTTATTGCCAGTTTTCTTTCTTGACTTGATATTTTGTCCATTTTCATCAATGAATTCTTCACCAGTTTGATATATTCTCTTACCAAAACTTTGGAGATATTTTTTTACACTTGGATAATCATCAATTTCTATTTTTAGAGCAGGAAAAGTAGTAATTACATACAAACTAGCCCATTCTGCTTTATATTTTTTGATGTCTTTACCCCGCAAAATAGGTTTGATTATTTCTGCACTTTTCGGATCTTCTTTGCAAAGCCGTTCTTTCGTTTCAGTGTCGATGATGAAAGCATCGTTGTAACCAGTTAAAATACCTCTACAAATATTGACATCTAAATCTTTTAAAGGCTTACCAATACGCTCAACTTTGCGCTTAATACTATTTTGTAAAGGATCGAGAATTGTCCATGTACTATCATCTAAGTTGTTTAAAACAACCCATTGATCAGCAAAATTTGCAAAAGAAATAATTTTTTTAACTTTTGAAAGATCCAAAGCATTTAGTTGAAATTCAGTTACAGGCTTTTTAGGTTTTTGAATAATGATAATATTTGTGTCTACTGTGGCAGTTTCAAAAATTCCACTACCCAAATCAATTATTTTTAACGGATTATACTTACAGAAAAAAGCGCGTGTACTTTTTCCATAATTAGCTCTCATCCATTTGTTAGACGTAATAAAATTAAGATTACCTCCGTTTTTTAGCATATTCATTCCCTGTTCATAAAACAAAGAATAAATATCTCCAGTACGTTCAAATGTTTCAAATCCGCAATCCTTATAGATATCAGCTAGCTTACCACCTTCTTTCTGTAGCTGTACATAAGGCGGATTTCCAATTAATATATCAAATCCCAGTGAAGGATTTTGCTTTTCAATTCGAGGATTAATTAGTTTTATTCTTTTATTGATTTCATCGATACTTTTGTTTATACTTTGCACATTATAAGCAAAGCTCAAGTCAAGCTCTTTAACTATATTGCTTTTAATATTATTTAATTTGGTATACACAATACTGATTTGAGATTCAATTTCTAAAAGTTGTTGTTTAATAATTGCAATTTGATTTTGAGCAACATTAGCTTGTAAATGGATTAAATGAAGATTGATTTCATTTTGACTTAAATGTAAATTTACAGCGTCGATTTGATCATTTAAAGAATCAATTTGTTTGTTGGCGGTTTTAATTTCTGGACTATTTTCCTCAAACAGGTACGGATTCATCACCTCTGGAAAATCCAACTTCCAATCAAAAAAGTTAAGCACACCATCAGGCTTAGCCCGTAACTTCCTTAACTGAGAGATCGTACCTTTCCATCCAACCGTCTGCAAATGCTTCTTGGTTTCTTCCGCTAACTTTTTGCCTGTACCAATCGGCGCAGCCTCCAACCCGCGATCCTTAACCATCAACTCCAATTGACTGATTAACAAATCAATCTTGAGATCCCGAATCTCCGATGACAACTGCCTTTTATTGCTGTCAGGACTAAAAAACTCTCGTTGCTTCTCACTGATAGACCGCAAAATTCTCTCAGGCTTCGACACATCATAGAGAATATTTGTCTGCTTAATCCCCTTCATTCCCCAATCCAGATCAATCACCTGATCATCCAACTTACTCACCAAACTATTCCCCACCACAATCTTATAATCCAGATTCGGCAAAGGCTTCGGCTCACTCTCATCCACAATCAAACTCAACCAAAACCGCAACCGCGCAATATCCACCGCCCCGCGCTCAATATCCACACCATAAATACTATTCTGAATAATATTTAACTTCACCTCCGAAGCCGCAAACCCATTCGCATTCCCATGCACAATCCCATACAAAGTCTGCTTCGCCGTAAAAATCTCATGCAACAAACCCATCGGAAACGCCCCCGAACCGATCGCAGGATCACAAATTTTCACCGCATCCAACGCCACATTGAACTTATCCGCATAGCCGCTAACCAAAAACCTCTCATCATCACTCAAAGTCTTCTTCAACAACTTCTCAATCAAAACACGATTAATCTGTTTAGTATTAGACTCAGCCTCCACAGGCACTTCTAACTCTAACTGACTCTCCCGCACCGTATTCTCAGAAAACAAACTCGGCTGTTCAGGCTTAGCAATAGTGACAAAACCCACCACTTTATAACCATTATTCTCAAACCAAGTCGTCAGATACTCGATCAAACTCTCCTGACACATATAATGCACAATCTCTTTCGGCGTATAAAAAGCCCCCTTATCCTTATTATCCTCCAACAAATTCTCAAAAATATGCCCCAACATCTCAGGATCAACCGCCACAGTATGATCATTCGGATCATCCTCATAGATCGTGAAATTGTATTGATTGAAAAACTCAAACAGATTCTCAAATAAATTTACAGGAAACACCAAATGCCGATGCTGCGGATCATCTTCCTCGAACAAACCACCATTTAGATAGGGAATTCTGCAAGGCTCACCCGCAACCAACTCAATCACATCATCAGCACGCTTACTATTCAACGTATCAAAAAACAAAGGCGACAATAACTGCTCATAAAAAAGCGCCTGATTTCGCCCAAACAACTCCGTCAAAAAATTTAAATCCCCATTGCCCCAAGCATCCCCAACCTTTACACCCAGCCAACCCTTCTTCTGGATGAAATACAAAAACACAATCCGCCCTAACAACTTCTTACTAAAATCCCGAATCCCCTTCTCATCGCCCTTAAAAATCGTCTGATAACTATAAGGATCGCCAACCATATACTTACAAAAAGCCTCGTAATGCTTCTTATACTCATCAAAAAACACCTTAGAAAGCTTCTCCACCGAGAAGGCATCCTTCACATCATCTAAACTAACCCCGCGCCCCTTCTCCTGAATCTTCTGAAACCGACTCACCGCCGTCCGCACCGTCTCCCCCTCACCTAAAACGTATGTATACCGCTTCGGTTCCGTCTTAATCTCCACAGACTCACCATCTGCACCAAATCCCCTTAATTCTGAAACATAGGTCAAGCGCCACTTGCGAGACTCAGGACGATGATAAACAATCAACGCCGCATCAATATCGCGCCAATACTTCCGCAACACATTGCGTAAACCCACCCGATTACGCTCCAAAATAATCCCCTCCGCCAGCGTCACCTCATACACCGCAATTTGTCGCTCGACCCCATTTTCATCAAGATTAATAAACCCCAACATTTTCGCGATCGCCGCCACCTGAGTATCAATTCCCGTAAGCACTTCAGGACTAGCCAATAACTGAGCCGCAAATGCCTCACCCAAAAACTGTTTCCAACTAGCTTGGTTATAAGCACTGTTGAATAGTTGTTTAATTGGTTGCTTAATTTCTGGCATGACAAAACCAATCACTTCAAACTAAAATATTCATCAATCTTATCAGATATTTCGTCCACCCCAGAATTTAAAGCAAAAAAAATGTAGGGGTAGAGCATTTGCGCGACAATTTTTCAACTTTTCACTACAATCTCGATTTGCAAATGCTCTACCCTCTTCGCAGTTGAGAATTTATCTGCGATCGCGTTAGGTTTTGGGCAAAGCATTCCTGTACCCAAAACCTAGTGAGATGGATAAATAGTTGCAGGAATGCTATGCCCCTATATTTTTTTGTTAATTTAACTAAAAGATTCTGAAAGAATTAACATCGGTTTTTCGGCTTTTCTCTTCTTGCCTTTTTCTACATCAGACAAATTAATACTATAGCGATCGCATATTTTATCAATCTCTACAAGCGAGAGATTTAAATTTAATTTCTTTTTTTGTAACTTGTCAATCTCAGAAGCGAGATTTGCATATTTACCGACATCAATTAAATCCAAAAGTTTTTTAATATTTTGCTTTTGCTGATCACTAACTTGAGGATATTTGATAAATTCAGACAGCCATTTCTTCGCTTTTTGCGCCACACCACCCAAAGCTTCTGGATCGATTTGCGACTGCACTAACTCCTGCTCTAAACCTTCAAAATCAGCGATCGCTAGATTCACATGATCATGATGTTCCGCAATTAACTCAACCGCCTTCTCTGCTTGCTCCGCCTCAAAAATTTTAAAGGCAGCGATCGCCGTAATCTCTTTCGGTTGATGATCACTACCCACCCAATAAAACTCAAACTTTTGAGAAGTTTTGAGAAAAGCCACCGTACCATTTTGTGACTTAGGCTTATTAATAGCGATCGCCTCACGTCCCACCCGTGATTTGAGAGGCAACTTTTTAATGCGATCGAACCAATCTTTATTCTTCTTTTTAAAATTACGCAAGAAAAACAAAAACTTTAAACGCTCATCTACTTCTTCCTTAAAATTCCCACTAAAAAGTGACACCTCATCTAAAATTTCATCCGTTGAAAATACCTGATTGTCCTCGCCAAAAGCAGTATGAAAAGCCTGAATTTTCATAAATGCAGTCTTATTTAATTTAATCTGTTCATCCCCCTGTGCCGAAGGATAAAACACATAATTATAAATCGTATCGGCTCTAGTCCCAATCCGATTCACGCGCCCAATGCGTTGCATCAATTTAGTGGAATTCCAAGGCGTATCGTAATGAATAACCACATTAGAACGATGTAAATTCACACCCTCAGCCAAAACCTCAGTTGTCAGAATAATATTATAATTATTTACCTGTTTCGCCCCATCCCAATTAGCATCAAAATTACTAGCGATCGTCTCATACAACTGCTTTCTATTCTTACTAGAAACTACCAATACATCCTTACGCCCTTGATTTTGCAAAACATCAGCCAAATAATCCAAAGTATCCTTTGATTCCGAAAATATGACTAACTTCCCTTCTAAATTAGTCTCTGGATTAAAAAATAAATTATCTAAATTAGCAACAAAAACATCCAACTTAGGATCATTTTCTACAGCCTCCCACCTACTTAGTAACTCCCGTAATAATTCCGCATCATTTTTTAAATCATCAATAAATTCTGGTTTAAAATCATCTTTACTGAAAGTCCGATTTTTAGGATTCTCTTCTGCCAATTCTTCAATCTTTTTCTCAATATCCTCATCACTCCAACCATCATTTAACAGCTTATTTACATTAGTATCAGGTGCAATAAATACTTTGTCATTCTCAAACATCACAATCATGCGATCGGTTGCTTTCTGAAAATTGCGTAACGAATTTCTAAACGCATCAAAACTACTTTCTAGGCGCTTGACCAACTGCGTTTTCATGATAAAAGCTAAAGACTTAGAAACTGTTTCAGCATTCTCATAATATTTCTTTTGAATGTCGGGATGTAAACCAGCGATCGCCTGATAGCGGCTATAGTTTAATTTTTCTTTGTTAGTGAGATAGAAAACAGTTGTATGAAACAAAGTATTTAACTTGTCATCCATCACATATTCCACCTTTTGCGGCGGCTCCACCTTAGGGAATTTAATTCCTTGAGCTTCTAAATCAAGTTTATAATCATCATTATTTTCTAAATCCTTGCGCGTTCTTCTCACCGTAATTGGTTCAATTACATTCTTACGGATTTTCCCATAGATTTCCCTGAGTTTATTTACATCTAGCTCATCAAAACGTTTTAACTCCTTATACTGCTCCATCAATGGATTAAAAAATCTGGTTAAGTTCGTAACCTCTAAAGTTGATTGTCTCGCGTCTTGAAACATTTGAATCTGATAAAAAATATCATCAGGTCGATTATTTAAAGGCGTGGCTGACACCAAAATCACTTTTTTCTGTAGCCCAGAAATAAATCCCTTATTCACTCTCGGACTTTTACAAATCAACTGCAAATTTTGAAAAGCTCCCGTCGTATGATTGCGAAACTTATGCGCCTCATCCGCTATCACCAAATCGTACTCTTCTTTATTCCAATAGTCTTGATGTCCATTAATAATTTTTTCCAAACTTCCATTAGTAATAAACTTAGTATATTTATCAATATCAAAATATTTAAAAGTATCTTTCCAATTCTTCTCAACTGCTGGCGGATACACAACCAATATTTTTGTATTATCTCGACCATTTTTGCTCAAAAACTTTTTGGCAACCATCGCCGCAATCACCGTTTTCCCCAACCCCACCACATCAGCCAAAATAAACCCATTATGCCTAATCAGCATATTAAAACCTTCATTCACCGCATCAACCTGATAAGAAAGCTTCTTAAAGTTTTGCGGTAAATCCCCAATCGAATCAGGATCATAATCAACATTGCTAGCAAAATATTCAGCCAACAGTTTGATATACAACTCAAATGGAGTAGTATCTTCATTCAGATAAGTTTTCTTCTTCATCCCCTGAAGATCGACTGGCAAAATATCAACAGATTCAGCCCAAAGTTTTTCAAATTCGTCAGTCGCAAACTTCACATCAGCGTATTCCCCCAGTTGAACATTGAATTCATAATTAAAAAAGTTGCCGCCACCAAGTCCAGCATCCGTAAGATTTGAAGAGCCTGTTATTGCGATCGCGGGTGTATGTTCATTAAATGGCTCAGGACGTAAAATATAAACCTTAGCGTGGATTTTCTTGTCAGGATGCGCTTTAACTTCAATCTTTTTCTGAATTATGTCATCAATAAATTGCAAAATCCCCGTCTCCGTAGCTCTGTCATAACTTGCTTCCGCAATATCTTTTTGAATTCCTTCAATAAATTCGTCCCTAGTCTTATCGTGATTCTTAAAAAATTCTAGTCCTGATTTTTGTGCTTCGGCAAGCAGGCGATCGACATTAATTCCCACCAATATCCTAATTTTAGGAACCCTATCTAAAAATGGTCTAACTCTAAAATAACCAGACGCTCTAAAATAGCCAACCAAAGCATCAAAATATTCGATATTCGGGTTATAGGTAAATACTCCTTCAAACTTTTTGATTAAAGTATTTTCTTCGCTATTCGTAAAAAACTTTGTTGACATATTTTATTTGCGATTCTAGCAAGAAATTTGCTTAGTATATGTCCATGCATCAATTTACGATGGCAAACTGATCGGGATTTCAATCCTGAACTCAGTACCCTCGCCAATTGTAGAATAACATTCTAGTCGTCCCTGATGCTTCTCCACCACGATTTGATAACTGATGGACAGCCCTAAACCTGTGCCTTTACCCACGGGCTTAGTCGTAAAAAATGGATCGAAAAGTTTGTTGCGAATATCTTC
>JANODY010000027.1:0-54851 GCA_031412945.1 Cyanobacteria bacterium SOY_65_metabat_81 | reverse complement strand
CTCGAATTCGGCCGCAAGTCGGCGGTCTTCACGCTGGTGGTGAGCGTCGTGCTGACGCTGGCGCTCGGCGCCAAGCTCTTCTTCTGAGGCAGCGTGCGCCTAGTTACTTATAGCTGTAGACATACTTAACTTTGAGAAACTATGAAAACTGCTTTTTTTAATACCAAATCCTACGATCGCCAATCTTTTAATACGGCTAACATTCAACATCAGCACGAAATAGTCTTTTTTGAATGTCACCTCAGCCATGAGACGGTTTCCCTTGCCGCAGGATTTCCCGCAGTTTGCATTTTTATTAACGATTATCTCAATGCCGAAATGTTGGAAACTCTAGCCAAAGGCGGCACAAAATTAATCGCTTTGCGATCGGCGGGTTTTAATCATGTGGATTTAGTGGCTGCCACGAATTTGGGAATGGCGATCGTGCGGGTTCCAGCCTATTCGCCCTATGCGGTTGCCGAACATGCGGCGGCGTTGATTTTATCGCTCAATCGCAAAGTCCATCGAGCTTATAATCGAGTTAGAGAAGGAAACTTCTCGATCGAGGGATTACTTGGCTTTGATCTGCATGGTGCAACGGTTGGCATAATTGGCACTGGTCGAATTGGGGCGATTTTTGCTCAGATTATGCGCGGATTTGGTTGCAAGTTATTGGGCTATGATAGCTATCAAAATGCTGCTTGTTTAGAATTGGGAATGGACTATGTATCAATATCTGAACTCTTTGCTAAATCTGATATTATTTCGCTCCATTGTCCGCTTACGCCCGACACACATTATTTGATTAATGCGATCGCGATCGCCCAGATGAAAACTGGCATGATGCTAATCAATACTAGTCGCGGCGCATTGATTGACACACAGGCAGCGATCGATGGGCTGAAATCTGGAGCGATCGGCTATCTTGGCATTGATGTGTACGAACAAGAAGCCGATTTATTTTTTGAAGATTTATCGAATGAAGTTATTCAAGACGATGTTTTTCAGCGCTTACTAACGTTCCCAAATGT
Organism: Cyanobacteria bacterium SOY_65_metabat_81; assembly: GCA_031412945.1. Taxonomy (GTDB): domain Bacteria; phylum Cyanobacteriota; class Cyanobacteriia; order Pseudanabaenales; family Pseudanabaenaceae; genus Pseudanabaena. Next base: position 53,841 of record JANODY010000027.1, on the reverse strand, counting down.
GATTGTGACAGGGCATCAAGCCTTTTTTACTAGTCATGCTCTTGCTAATATTGCGGAAACCACGCTCTCAAATATTACTGAATTTGAGCAAAGTGGTCATTGTGTAAATGTGGTGAAGCGAGAACAGGCGATCGCCTCAAAATAAGAATGGCTACACATGCGTTGCTTGTCAGCCCAAACTCAGTTACGATCGCATACACATATACTTTTTGCATAATTAATCGCATAATTAATGACCTTACAAACTGACATTAACACCGCCGCCGCTCAACTCAAGGGTAAAACCCCTCAAGAAGTTCTGGCTTGGGCGCTAAGTAACTATGCCAAGATTGCGCTTGCATCTAGCTTTGGGGCTGAAGATGTGGTGCTGATCGATATGATGGCAAAAATTTGTCCTGAGGCAAATGTTTTCACTCTCGATACAGGTCGCCTAAATGCGGAAACCTATGAAGTAATTGCCAAGATTCAGCAAAAATATCCGCAACTGCAATTGCGAATCATGTTCCCACAGGCGGAAACTGTGGAGCAGATGGTCAGCGAGAAGGGCATTAATCTATTTTATGACAGTGTTGAAAATCGTAAGCAATGTTGCTACATTCGCAAAGTTGAGCCGCTTGGTCGAGCCACCAAAAATCTAGATGCATGGATTACAGGACTGCGCCGCGATCAAACTGCCAATCGGTCTAGCATGGAGACGGTTGAACTAGATGGCGATCGCCAAATCGCCAAGATTAATCCTTTAATTGATTGGTCGAATGATCAAGTTTGGGAATACATTCGCCAAAATGATGTTCCTTACAATGCGCTCCACGATCAAAACTTTCCTAGCATCGGTTGTGCGCCCTGCACCAGAGCCGTCCAAGCGGGTGAAGATCTCCGCGCTGGTCGCTGGTGGTGGGAGCTTAGCAATCAAGAATGTGGGTTGCATGTCACTAGTGACGGTAAATTGGTCAGTGCCAAAGGCTAAAGACGGAATTCGATTTTTATAAAAATCTGCGATCGGCAAACTTTTATAAAAATCGATCTTTATAATGGAACTAGATCATACAAAAAACGCTGTATTCCCTATTCTTGTCAATCAATTATGCAACTCGCTTCTGAACAACGCACTAAGCTTGATAACTCTGACGATGTGCTGTTTTATGACTATCCCCGCTTTGTCAATCATGTGGACGATCGCTTTATTCAGCAGCTTACGGATCTCTATCGTCAGCGTTTGCAACCAAATACTCGCATTCTCGATTTGATGAGTAGCTGGGTCTCCCATTTACCCCAAGAGATAGAATTTGCTCATATTGAAGGGCATGGACTAAATGCTGAAGAGTTGGCAAAAAATCCGCGTTTAAATCATTATTTCATCCAAAATCTGAATAAACAGCAGTTATTACCCTTTGAAGATCAGTTTTTTGATGCGGTGATTAATTGTGTATCGGTGCAGTATTTGCAATATCCAGAAGCTATATTTGCCGAAGTCCATCGCATTCTCAAAGTCGGTGGGACAGCAATTTTTAGCTTCTCTAATCGTATGTTTTATCAAAAAGCCATCCAAGCATGGCGTGATGGTTCAGAAAGCGATCGCACTAAGTTGGTATTCAAATATTTTGCTTCAGTCCCTAAAGGCTTTACTCGTCCTGAGTTAGTTGCCAATGTAACTCCTAGTTCTCCATTTCTTGCCATGTTGGGTATGGCTAGCAGCGATCCATTTTATGCGATCGTGGCAACTCGTTGTGAATTGGATCAAATAGAATGACTGATGTTTTAATAATTGGTGGTGGCGTTATTGGTTTGGCGACCGCGATCGCCCTTTCAGCAAAGGGAGCGAGCGTGACTGTGGTGGAGCGAGATGTTTGTGGGCGCGGCGCGACATGGGCGGCGGCGGGTATGCTTGCGCCTGAAGCAGAATGTTTGGAAGGTGATTTATTAAAATTTGGCATCCGCAGTCGGGATATGTATCCGCAATGGATTGCCAACTTAATGAGATTATCAGGGCAAGATTGCGGTTATTGGTGCTGTGGCATCGTTGCACCTGTTGTATCAAGTTTGTCAGAGAGTGTTCTATCTCAACATCCTAAATATATTAATTATGAAGAAACCCATCAGCGTCAATCTGGTTTAGGAACATCGGTTTTGGGCGCTCTTTGGTTGCCAGAAGACGGGCAGGTAAATAATCGCAAGCTCACTCAGGCATTATTAACGGCAGCGCGATCGCTATCTATCAAAATCCTTGAAGGAACGACCGTGTATCAAATTGTCCGCGATCGCCAACGAGTTCTGCATCTCGATACTAGTTCTGGTAAATTACAAAGCGATCGCTATGTTTTGGCAACAGGGGCTTGGACGCGATCGCTGTTGCCATTACCAGTCAAACCAATCAAGGGACAAATGTTGTCAGTATTTGATGGCGATCGATTTGATGGCGATCGCCGATTGCAACGAGTGATTTTTGCTCCAAATTGCTACATTGTGCCGCGACAAGATGGCAAGATCGTCATCGGCGCAACGGTTGAAGATAATGGTTTTACGCAAGGAAATACGGCGGCAGGTATTGCTCAATTATTAAATAATGCGATTTCGGTTTATCCTGCGATCGCCGATATGCCAATCACCGAAACATGGTGGGGATTCCGTCCTCATGCCCCAAATGAAGTGCCGATTTTGGGGGCTAGTGATTATGAAAATCTAATTTTGGCGACAGGACATTATCGCAACGGCATATTATTTGCGCCAATTACGGCTCAGATCATCACTGATTTGATAATTGATGGTAATGTCGATCCGATTATGGCGAGATAATTTAACGTTAGTTCGATAAAATCTTTGTAAAGATTAGAGATGGATTAAAGCTAAATAGAATGTAATTGTGTAAGAATACTTAAACTAATCTAAGTATAGATCTTAAGTATTTAAGTCTAAATAAATTTTGTATTTGGCTAGAGGCTTCATTATGTCGCATTCAACTACCCGCGCTCTCTCTCAATCATTATTTACTTGTGTGCTTAGCCTATTTGCTGTTAATGGACAAAGCGTGGTGTTTGCTCAAATTGTCCCCGATCGCACGACTGCAACTGAGGTCAAGGGCAATGCGATCGCGCCAGTGGGTGTGGGTACAGTCAATGGTGGCAACCTTTATCACAGTTTCGATAAATTTAATGTGCCTAATACTGGCGTAGTTTTTAATACAGGAAATTCAAGCGTTAATGGCGCAAACATCAACAATATTATCAATCGGGTTACGGGCGATACATCTTCACAAATTTTAGGAACGATTGAAAGCCGCACGGCTTTTCCCAATGCAAATTTATTTTTGCTAAATCCTAATGGTGTAGTATTTGGCAAAGATGCCAAGCTTGATATTGGTGGCTCGTTTAATGTCAGTACAGGGACGGGTTTGGGCTTTGGTGGCGATCGCACCTTTAGCGTTGATAAAGCATCTTTAGAATTTCCTAGTGGCGATCCGCAAAATATTAAATTTGGGGTCAATCAACCTGCGGCGATTATCAATCAGGGCAATTTATCGGTTGATGCGGGTAAAAATATTACCTTTACGGCGGGGGCAGTTGTTAATTCAGGGGTATTGACTGCTCCTAGTGGTAATGTGGCTCTGACTTCGGTTGCTGGTGGGGCATTAGTAGATCTGCGATCGCCCGATCTAGTTTTAGGTTTGAGCGTTATTAAAGATGCAGTACCGATTAATTGGAATGGCGAGATTGCGACTTTGCCGAAGTTGGCGGAGTTATTAACAGGTAAAGTCGAACAGGGCGATCGCGTTGTGGTTAAGCCCGATGGCACTTTGGCGATCGTGGCGACTCCTGCGGCGGATCAAGTTCCTGTTACAAATGGCACGACGGTTGTTTCGGGAGCTATTAATACCAGTTCTGTTAATGCTAATGGCGGGAATATTGGTATTTTTGGCGATCGCGTTGCTCTGATCAATTCGCAAATTAGCGCGACTGGGGTTAATGGCGGCAATGTGCTAATCGGTGGAGATTTGCAAGGGAATGGTGTTGTTCCTAATGCTGAATTTACTTATTTTGATAGTAAGTCGGTTGTTGATGTTAGTGCTTTGACGAATGGGAATGGTGGTAAGGCGATTATTTGGGGCGATCGCGTTACGCAGTTCTTTGGCACAATTTTGAGCCAAGGTGGTGAACTTAGCGGCGATGGCGGCTTTGTGGAGGTTTCTGGCAAAGAGAATCTGCTCTATCGCGGCAATGTCGATACTTCGGCAACCAATGGTAATTTTGGAACTCTATTACTCGATCCGACCAATATTACTATTATTTCTTCCAGTATCGTTCCCGCGCCTAACAATAACCAGTTAAACGTTAATGTTCCTAATGTTGGCGATCCTGCTTTTGCAATTTTCTTCAATGATGTAAGTACAAGTAATTTTACGATTGACAACACGGTTCTAAATTCAGCTACTTCTAATATTATTTTGCAAGCTCGCAATGATATCAATGTCAATGCCAGCGTGAATGTCGCGAATCCAAATATTAGTTTCACGGCTCAGGCAGGGAATAATATTAATGTCAATAACCGTATCGAGACTAATCGCGGCAATATCTCTTTATTCGCAAATAATGGCGCGACTGCAACAGGTACTGGTTCTATTCAATCTACAGGTGGTAGTAATATATTTATTCGCACGAATGGAGCAGATTTTATCGCCACAGGTGTCAACTTCGGAATTATAGGAAACTCAATTAGTACTTCTTCTTTCACTGGCGGTGGAAATATTGATATTAATGTGACAGGCTTCATTAATGCGCCAGTATCGTTTGTATCTCTTACATTTGCTGGAGGTTCTACGCAATCTGGCAATTCAGGTAATATCTCTTTAAAAGCATTAGGGGACATTACAGTTGGTCCTTTGCAAGCTCCAACTTCTGGTACTACAGTAGCTAGTGGCAGTGATATTACTCTTGATGCAGGTGGAAATATCACCATCGAAGATGGCTCGACCTCCACTTTCAATTCAACAGGCGGCAAAGGCGGCAATGTCTTATTCAAAAGTGGTGGCTCGATTACGGCGTTAGGAGGTCGCGGGATTAATGCTGGCATTGATGATTTCGGCATTCAGACGGGTAATGCCATCTTTACGGCGGGTAACGTCACCTTTATAGCGGGTACAACTATCAACACTAATGAAGGGATCGTAACCGCTACTGCTACCAGAAACACTAGTAATGCTGGCAATATTAGCTTCACCGCAGGTGGTTCGATTACGGCTACTGAAATTCTTGTTGCAGCAACTTTTGGTTCATCTAATGGTAGCAATGTTTCTTTAGCAGATTTAGGTGCAGGTGCAGGAAATGGCGGCAATATTTCTCTTATCAGTAATACAGGCGCGATCGTCACAGGTGATCTGTTTACGAGTGGAGCTACTAAAGGCGGTGATGTATTAATTGATGCACTCACTCAAATTGATGTGGGACGAATCGATAGTCGAGGCACTTCTGGCACTGGCGGTAATGTAACGCTTGATCCAATTGGGAATGTTACTTTTACAAGTATTAATGCCACAGGCAATAGCACCGTAGGCAGTGGAGGCAACATTAATATTGTCTCTACGGGTGGGAATGTTTTGGGGACAGGCGTTGTTACTTTTACGACAGGCGATCCTTGCGCTGGCGCAACACTCTGTACCAACGGCGCAGGTAAAATTTCTATTCAGCATGGTATTACTTCCCCCTTCGATCTCAATTCCTTCTTAGTAGGCGGTGCAGTCACTAATGGAACTTTCGGATCGATAATTGCTGACGGCGCTTCAGTCGCACTTACGCCAGTTTCTAATAGGGTTGGTTTGTTTACCCAAGGAAATGTATCGATCAATCCCGGTGGAGGCATATTCATTCCACCATCGACTGAATCGCCATCTACACCAACAGAAACTTCATCTACGGTCAACCCAATCAATCCCATCATTATCGTCTCTAATCCGCCTGTAGTCGTGACAACAAGCAGACCGCCATCAGTGGATATTAGTAGGATTACCAATCAAAAGGCAGGTGAATATTTGGCAGAAGGAAAGTATGAAGAGGCGGTTAATGAGATGGAAAAGGGTCATATATCTGAGCTTGAGAACTATCTAGGTAAAACCCTTACCCCTCTAATCAAAGACCTTGACCAAATCCAACAAGAACTAGATGATATTTCTTTGCGAACGGGTAGTGACACCACTGTGGTCTATCCATTAATTTTGAGCGATCGCCTTGAATTGCTGATTATTCCGCCTAAGGGCAAAGGCAAACCATTCCGTGAATTTGTAACCGCCGCTAAAGAGAGCGAAATCACACCGATCATCCAAGACTTTTCTAGTAATATTCGTGATACCAATTCACAAGACTATCTAGAACAATCTCAGAAATTATATAACTGGTTGGTTCGTCCGTATAGCGATCGCCTTGAGGCTCTGCAAAAGAATAACCAAGCTAATAGTTCTCAAGCTAATAGTCTGCAAGCCAACAACAAACAAAATGAAGCGAAGCCTGTAACCGCCGAGAAAGCACCCCCAACCCTAGTATTTGTGATGGATGGTGGCTTACGGGTGATCCCAGTCGCCGCCTTGCATGATGGTAAGCAATTTTTGATCGAGAAATATGCCTTGGCAAATCTTCCCTATTTAAGAGCTAATAGATTAGAAAGCCGCGATCGCCGCCTCAATAGTGTCTTAGCTATGGGCTTAACTGAGTCTGTGCAAGGATTCTCAGCACTTCCTTCTGTAAAGATTGAAGTTAGTACCATTGGTTCTAAAGTTCTATCTGGTGATACTTATCTAGACAAAGAATTCACCGTTGACAATCTCCAATCCAAAAGGCAGCAGGGTAATTTTGCGATAGTACACCTCGCTACCCACGCCAAATTTAATAGTAGTGACATTCAAAGTTCATTCATTCAATTTTGGAATGAACGTCTGACCCTAGATCGGATTCCCAGCCTGCGCTTTGATAGCCCTTTGATTGAAATGCTCACCCTGAGTGCCTGTCAAACATCTGTTGGACAAAGCCTTGGCTTAGGAGGACTAGCTGTCAGTTCAGGAGCGCGAAGTGTATTAGCTTCATTATGGGAAGTCTCAGACATCGGCACTGCGCCCTTAATGATTGAGTTTTACAACAGTTTTCCTGACAACATTACCAAGGCGATCGCCCTGCAAAAAGCCCAAGTCAACTTATTGCGGGGAACTGTCTCGATCAAAAATGGCGAAATTATTGGCATTCCTAAACTACCCGCTATTCCTCTATCCAATACAAATGTAAATAATATCAACTTACAACATCCATTTTTCTGGTCATCATTTATTTTGATTGGTAATTGGTTATAAGTAACTGATGTTACGCAGAAGCTTTTAAGACCCTCACCCCTAGCCCCTCTCCCAAGAAGGGAGAGGAGAACAAGAAAAATTCAAAAGCGACTCTTGCTCCCCTTCTCCCGCTCTGGGAGAAGGGGCTGGGGGATGAGGGCAGATTTTCGCTCTGCGTAAGGTGAGTTATAATTAGGTGTAGTCGCAATTGTTGTATGGTATGTCTCATCCTGTGTTTGTCCTCGCTTCAGCTTCGCCATCGCGCAAAAAAATCCTCGAAAATGCAGGAATCAACCCAATTGTTAGGGTGAGTCATTTTAATGAAGAAGCCATTCAAATTAGCGATCCGACCTCACTCGTGTTGACATTAGCTCAGTGCAAAGCCAAGGCGATCGCCGAAGAATTTGCTGGACAGAATGCATTGATCATGGGATGTGACTCGATTATGTACCTCAATGGCATGATTTATGGCAAGCCTGATTCTAAAGAAACGGCGATCGCCACATGGCAAAAAATGCGCGGTAATTATTGCGAACTCTATACGGGGCATTGCTTGATTTCCGCCACAACTCAGCGATCGATCATGCGTTATGGCGTGACCAAAGTTTATTTTGCGATGGCAACTGATGCTGAAATTGCTAGTTATGCTGACTCTGGCGAACCATTATGCTGTGCGGGGTGCTTCACCTTAGAGAAGTTGGGCGGATTATTAATTGAGAAGATAGAAGGTTGTCATACTAATGTGTTGGGATTAAGCTTACCGATTTTGCGTCAAATGTTGATTGAACTTGGCTACAACCTGCGATTTAGTGCCAATGGAACGGCGATCCAATGAATACGGCGAATCGTAACACTCTCTGGGCTAGCATTGTGGCGGAAGAACTCTATCGATCGGGTGTGCATACTGTTTGTATCTCACCCGGTTCGCGCTCAACGCCCCTTGTGATTGCGTTTGCCGAGTTGCGCGATCTCCATCCTGACTTGCAGATTTTGGTACATATTGACGAGCGATCGAGTAGCTTTTTTGCCTTGGGCTTAGCCAAAGTTCAGATGACACCTGTGGCGCTGCTCTGCACATCAGGAACTGCCGCCGCCAATTATTTCCCCGCCATTATTGAGGCTTATTATAGTCGAATTCCATTGGTAGTATTGACCGCCGATCGCCCACCAGAGATGCGCGATTGTGGCTCTGGACAAACCATCGATCAGATTAATATTTATGGGAAGTACGTTCGCTACTTTTTTGAAGTTGGGACTCCCGAAATGACTGGTTTCCGTTTGCGCTATCTGCGATCGCTAATTAGTCGCGTGGTCAACATCGCTGTGGGTAAAGGCGACACACCCGCAGGAGCCGTCCATCTCAACTTCCCATTTGCCGATCCGATGCCGCCGATTGTCGTTGCTAATGACGTGCCTGAAGATTTAGCCCTCAGTAGTCCAGAAGCGATATTTGGGAATCCATCAGGCGGAGCTTATAGTCAAATAATTGCAGGAATGCGATCGCTCAATACTAATGCGATCGCCGCTATGGCAAATCAAATTATTGGTTTACCCAAAGGAGCGATCGTAGTTGGAGTTTATGACGCTCCACCTGATTTTTTAGCCGCAGTGCGACGACTAGCCAGAGCCACAGGCTATCCCTTACTGATTGAAGCTACGGGAGGCGATCGCCGTGATGCAATTGGACATTATGATAGTTTTTTGCGATCGCCCAACTTCTGTGCAACTCATACTCCAGAAATCGTGATTCGCTTTGGCGCAATGCCAACTTCCAAAAGTTATTTACTCTGGCTAGACAAAAATATTGGCTGCCAACAAATCGTAGTTGGGACGACCAATAGCGATCCCACCCATGGAATTACCAAAGCTTTAAATGTCTATTCTGTAAACTTTTGCGAACAGTTAGCCAATTATTTAGAAGACTATGCCCAAACTTCTTGGCAAGATCAACAATGGCGCTTAGATTTTGAACTAGCCGAAAGTATTGCCGAACATGCGATCGTCCAAACTCTTAACACAATTGACGAATTATTTGACGGCAAGATGTATGCCGAGCTAGCCAAGATTTTACCCTCTGATACATATATCTATGTGGCAAGCAGTACCCCCATCCGCGATCTGGATACCTTCTTTCATAGCGATCGCCCGATTAAAGTCTTAGCAAATCGCGGAGCCAATGGCATCGATGGAACTCTATCGAGTGCGCTTGGTGCAGCATGGGGATGCGATCGCCCGATGGTGTTGATCTGTGGTGATCTAGCCTTCTATCATGACCTGAATGGATTATTAGCAGCTAAGAAATACCATATCTCTCTCACCGTAATTCTATTAAACAACGATGGTGGCGGCATCTTCAACTTACTGCCCATCTCTAAGTTTGAAAACACCTTTGAAGAGTTTTTCGGCACATCTCACGGTTTAGATTTCGCACCAATTATCACCGCCTATAACTGCGAACATGTTCTGATTCAAGACTGGACGCATTTTCGTCAAGCCTTGTTAAGTTCTCTAACTGCCACGGGAACTCAAGTTCTCGAAATAAAAAGCGATCGCCAACGCAATCAAGAACTCCATTTGATGATCTGGAATCAAGTTATTGAAAGTTGCGATCAAAACTTCCAAGGGACAAGCCCTTGACTTAAGAGCGTGTTTGAGAAGTTTTGCTTTAGCCCCCCAATTCTGGGGGGAACAAGATTAAAGTCCCCCAGAATTGGGGGATTTAGGGGGCGAGAACATTGACTTTAGCTAAAAATATGGTGGGTATTGACTTCTCAAACACGCTCTAAAACCAAATAACTTTTAAAAATTTATTTGGATAATGCTCATTTAAAAAATGCTATAGCAATCCTAAATCATTTATGAGAAAAATAGGGCTTCGACTTCGCTCAGCCAGCGTATATCCAACTCATTTAACAAATGCTATAGCTTTTTCCCCGTGAGCCAATAGGTTTGCATCTGTCCTTTACCTTTGACCTCGATCGCCCCACGCTCTACCAAATTGAACTTATGTTGAAGCAACGCATAGGTTTCGGCGGTAACTTGAATTTTGCCAACCTCGCTATGAGATTCCATTCGACTCGCCACATTCACCGTATCGCCCCATAGATCGTAAATAAACTTTTGCGTACCGATCACCCCAGCAATTACGGCTCCAGTATGGATGCCGATGCGAATTTGGAGTTTTTTGCCTGTGAGGTGGCGAAGTTCTGCCACTTTGTCGATCATGTCTAACGCCATGGACGCGATCGCTTCAGCATGGGTTTCTGTTGGCACAGGAATGCCCCCAGCCACCATGTAAGCATCGCCAATAGTCTTGATTTTTTCTAAGCCATAGGTTTCGCAGAGCGTGTCGAAGTTAGAAAAAATTAAATTTAAAAGATCGACCAGATCTTGAGGAGATAGCTCTGAAGAGATGCGGGTAAAGCTGACAATATCGGCAAACATGACCGTGACTGACTCAAAGCTATCGGCAATGACCCCATGAGACTGCTTGAGGCGATCGGCGATCGCTTTGGGGAGAATATTCAATAACAATCTTTCCGATTTCTCTTGCTCAGCATAAAGTGCTTCTTCGGCATGTTTACGCTGAGTGATGTCATCTAGCACGCCCAAAATGCCAATAGTCTTACCATCAGCATTGATAATTGGCAACTTACTGATATCCAACCAGATTGAATGTCCTTCTTGATCAGGGTGTAGTTTTTGCTGGATGACATGCATTTCAGGAATATTTGATTCCATAATTTGCTGATCGTGCTTGCGAAAGCCACTCGCTAATTGAGCATTATTAATTAAATCATAATCAGTTTTACCAATCACACTCTCTGGCGTGTCAAGCTGAGCATAGGTCGCCCAGTTTTTATTACATCCCCGAAAAACTAGATTTGTATCTTTCCAAAAAATCTGTTGAGGAATACTATCGATAATCAATCGTAAATAAGTTTCTTGTTCTTTGAGAGATTGTTCGGCTTTGATTCGCGCTGTGATGTCTTGGAAGCTCCATACCCGACCGATAATCTGATCGCCAAGTTTTTGAGGGCGAGAGAAGCGCTCTAATATGCGACCATCATTAAGTTCTAATAAGTCATGGCTTTCTGTTTCTGGATGACGATAAAATTCTCGCGATCGCTGCATAAACTCTTGAGAATCAAGCATTTGTTCTGCTAAAAATTCTAGTCTGAGCGCATAATCAGGAAGAGATAGCACCTCTTGCGATAGCGCAAACATATCTAAAAACTGTTGATTGTAACTGGTGATATGACCAATTTGATCGACAGCTAAAATACCATCGGCGATCGCTTCAAAAGTGGCTCTCTGCAAGCTTAAAAATTCTTCGAGAGTAGATTCAACTCGCTTACGTTCAGTAATATCAATCCCAATCGAAAGAATTTCAATTATATTTTCTTGTTCATCTAAGATCGGACGATTTGACCAAGATATCCATACTTGCTCTCCATCATGGCGAATATTCTGACTTTCCTGAAACATATATAGCTCAGGATTGTGATTGCTATTATTTTTCCATCCTAACAAGTTGGGAACAGTTACATCATCGTTGTCAGGAACAATCGTTCCCTTAATATTTTTGCCAATTAATTCGTCTTCTTGAAGAAAGCCCAAGAAGCCTAATCCGTATTCATTAATATATTTAATTGTGCCAGCAGTATCGCGGCGTAAAATGATGCAATTGGCGGCTTCAACAAGAGTCCGATATTTGATTTCACTAGATTTCAGAGCTTCAGTGCGGCGTTCGACCCGATCTTCCAATTCTTGTTTGCTTTGAGCTAGGGCGATAAAAGCGGTTTGTAATTGTTGCGCCATTTGATTAAATGAATCGGCAAGAACGGATAGTTCACGCACATTTGCCGTTTTAATTGGTTGATAGGGTTGTCCTGTCGCTAGATCGGCAGTTGCTGAGAGCGTAGATAGCAAGTGCGAAGCTTTGATTAGTTTCTCGACGGGCTGAGCAATCCATTTTGATGTATAAAAACCTGTGAGACTAGCCAGAACTAGAGCCAAAATACATAACACAATGGTGTTGCGCGTATTGATATTAATGCGATCGCGAAAATCTTGTTCCGACACTGCCACGATCAGCAACCAGTCTAGTCCTTGAGTATTTCGTAGTCGCGTAATCTGCACATATTGGGTTGCGCCTTCCCATTCCATTTGGATTTGCTGATGATTGGGACTATTGGCAAGATTAGGATAGCGTTGTTGAAGATTTTGATAAGCTAAACGCAATAGAGAATTCTGGCTTTGAAGGGCGTGAATGCGCTGTTGTCCTTGATCTGTCGAGACATATGGAGCTTCGGAAGTTGAGGTTGCCACAATATTTCCTGATTGCTCAAGGATAAATGCTTGCCCTGTTTTGGCAATTCTTAACTGCTTAAGAAATTCACCAATTTGAGAAAGCGTTAAATCGATCGCCAAAACCCCACGCAAAGTTCCTGACTCGCTATAAATCGGTAACGAAGCTGTAATTCCTAAAATCGGACGCGCCACAAATAGATAAATCGGACTCCAAATTGATTGACGCGCCTTGACTGCTTCTTGATACCAAGGGCGATCGCGTGGATCATAGATATTTAGCTCAATCTGATTGAGGATTTTGCCATTATTATCTAAGCGATAAATAGCCTTTTGCAGTCGTGAATTAGAGCCTGAGCTAGTCCCTAAAGATCGATGTAACTCGATCGCATTATTTTCTCTTCTTTCAACACCGATAAACTGACCTTGAGGATTTGCCGCATAGAAAAAATATAAGTTTTGTGACTGCTGTATCTGTTGCCAAAACAATTTATCTAGACTTTCTAAATTCTGAAAATTAAGCTGTCCCGCTTTTGCCGATGCGCCATGAGCTTGCAAAATTTCTAAAGGCGTATCAAGGTAGCCCCGCACATGGGCTTCAATGGTGTTAGTTACTTCTTCTCCGATTTGGGGCGCTAGCTCTTGAGTTGCCTCGCGCCCATTCTGCACCGATAGCCAGCCCGTGAGACCCACCGCCGCAATTACTTGCACCACAAACGGGACGATCAGCAACATTTTTAGAGAAAGCTGGCGATCGCCTTGAGAGCTATGGTGATTGGGTGAATGAGCAGGCATATAATAGCTGCGCCAAAAAATCTATATGCTGACCATGATAAAGCGATCGTCACCCAAAAGCACGAGTCTCCGCCTATTGGCTCAGATATGGCGATCGCCATTTACCGCAAACTTTTGCTAAACTGCGCCGATATATTTCAAGACCACCACACTTAAAGGCGGCGCAGTCACATCGATCGAGTAAGGTTTGCCATGAGTGCCATAGTCATCGGCATATTTGCCGCCCAGATTGCCAACACCACTACCACCATAGATTTGGGCATCACTGTTAAGAACTTCCTTATAAAAGCCCTTTTCAGGAACCCCAACCCGATAGTTATGATGAACAACAGGTGTAAAGTTACAGACAACTAACACAAATTCACCATCTAAACCCTTACGCAAGAAGGAGATTACCGAGTTTTGGGTGTCATTGCACTCAATCCATTCAAATCCATCTTGAGTAAAGTCTTGAGTGTAAAGTTCAGGCAGCGATCGCAATAACTTGTTTAGATCGCCAACATACTTCTGGAGCGTCTTGTGGCTTGGATATTGCAACAAATTCCATTCCAGATCGCCCCAAACGTTCCACTCAGCCCATTGTCCAAATTCCATGCCCATAAACATGGTTTTCTTGCCGGGGTGCGTGAACATATAGCCATACAAACAGCGCAGATTAGCAAACTTCTGCCACTCATCTCCCGGCATCTTGCCAATCATCGGACTCTTGCCATGCACCACTTCATCATGGGAGAGCGCCAACATGAAGTTTTCGCTAAAGGCGTACCAAATGCTGAAGGTGAGATAGTTATTATTATGTCCACGGAAGTAAGGATCGAGCTTGAAATAATCAAGCATGTCATGCATCCAGCCCATGTTCCATTTGAGGTTAAAGCCTAAACCACCCGAATAAGCAGGCCATGTCACCATTGGCCAAGAGGTAGACTCTTCGGCGATCGATAATGTGCCGGGATAATAGGTAAATAGAATGCTATGCAGATGACGGAATAGCTCGATCGCCTCAAGACTTTCCCGACCGCCATACTCATTAGCCAGCCATGTCCCTGGATCGCGGTTGTAATCGCGATAGATCATTGAGGCGACTGCATCCACACGAATTCCGTCAATATGATATTTGTCGAACCAAAACAGCACATTGGCGATCAAGAAGTTTTTAACTTCATTCCGTTTGTAGTTAAAGATTTTAGTTCCCCATTCTTTATGCTCACCAATCCGCACATCAGATGGTTCATAAAGAAATGTGCCATCAAAAAAGGATAAGCCATGTCCATCTTTAGGAAAGTGAGCAGGAACCCAATCAACAATAATGCCAATATCATTTTGGTGGCATTGATCGATAAAATACATCAAATCTTGAGGTGTGCCATAGCGCGAGGTTGCCGCATAGTAGCCCGTGACCTGATAGCCCCAAGATCCATCAAAAGGATGCTCAGCAACAGGCATCATTTCGATGTGGGTATAGCCCATCTCCTTGACGTAGGGGATCAAGTCTTCGGCGAGTTCGCGATAGGTCAAAAACCTTGCCCCTGGCTTGAGGTCGGCGGCGGATACGCTAGGATAGCCACATTCAGGCGAAATAGCTGCCGAGCCGTGCATCCATGAGCCAAGGTGCATCTCATAAACAGAGATGGGCTTTTTGAGGGGATCTTCAGCGCCGCGCTTTTCGATCCATGCTTGATCGTTCCATTGGTAAGTACTCAGATCGGCAACAATCGAGGCAGTTTTAGGACGAATCTCTTGAAAATATCCGTAGGGATCAGACTTTTCGTAGATATGCCCTTCAGGACTCTTGATTTCGTATTTATAAACAGTGCCAACGGTCAATTCAGGAATAAACAGATCCCAAATGCCCGTATTACCCTTACGCATTTGATGCTTGCGCCCGTCCCAGCTATTAAAGTCGCCGATAATCGAGACATTACGCGCATTAGGAGCCCAGACTGCGAAATAAACGCCGCTCACGTTGTCGATGGTGGTGAGGTGAGCGCCCATCTTTTCGTAAATCTGATAATGCGTACCTTCACCAAATAAGTAGCTGTCAAACTCGGTCAGCAACGGCGACTTGAAATAATAGGGATCATGAACTAGGCGATCGCCATCACCCGCCTTGATTTTAAATTGGTAATTAAATAAGTGGGGTGCATCAGCGATTACGCATTCAAAAAAGTGAGGATGATGCACCGAATGCATCGGATATTCTTTATGCTGTTCGGGCGTGACCACAGATACTGACTCTGCGTCGGGTAGATATGCTCTCACCACCCAGACCGACTTACCATCTTGCTCAATTTCATGGGGACCTAGGACTGCAAATGGGTCGTGGTGTTGATTCCACACAATGCGATCGATTTGCTCGGTGGGGAGGGTTGGGATCATATCTCTTTTAGTAAACGCACATATTTAAATTACTGCATATTATTCACCAAATGGCGAAGTGTAACCTAAAGTAAAGACTAATGCTTTTCTTTTAAGTAAGTGGGCTTAATTAAATATAAAAATCTAAAGCCTGTGGCGCACGCCGCGCGTGCGCCACAGGTTTCGGTTCTGGTTTTATATTTAATTAAGCCTATCTACTTATTGATTTTTGGGCAGTGCAAAATACCTATCACAGTACAGAATCAAACCTGATCGACTGACAAAAGTGTTTGAAATCCTTGTCAGGCAAGATACCTGACCTACGAATATAAAATCCTTGTAGCGCGGGCATCCTGCCCGCTTTTTGGGGAGATTTGTCAGTCAATCAGGAATCAAACGCATCACAAAAAACGGTCGCAGGGCAAAGCCCCGCATAGGGTTTTATATTTTTATATTTTTGGTTGTGATGGGTTTGACCGCAAATTGCTGTAACTGTCTGTTGAATGTAGGTTAGACATTGCATAATAGGATTAGTAACAATATGAATAACGCCATAACGCCCCTAATGAATCGCGTTACGGCTCTATCGATATTGGACAGAGAAAGAAATTGAGTTAGCAATGCATTTTATTGATCGAGTTACGATAAACGTAAAGTCTGGCGATGGTGGCGATGGTCTGGTGGCCTTCCGCCGTGAAAAGTATGTGCCTGCGGGTGGTCCTGCGGGTGGCAATGGTGGTAAAGGTGGCTCAGTCATTTTGCAAGCGACAACTGATTTGCAAACCCTCCTAGATTTTCGCTTCGAGAATATTTTTAAAGCCGAAGATGGTGAGCGCGGCGGACCCAGCAATATGACAGGTCGCAACGGTAGCGATCGCATTATCTTAGTCCCACTCGGCACGATGGTGATGGATAAAGAAACAGGCGAAGTTTTGGGCGATCTCACAGAGGTTGACCAAACTTTATTTGTGGCTAAAGGTGGCAAAGGCGGCTTAGGTAATAAATATTTTTTGAGCAATCAAAATCGCGCCCCTGATTATGCCTTACCGGGTTTGCCGGGGCAAGAATTAACCCTTTTCCTCGAACTGAAATTAATTGCCGAAGTCGGGATCATTGGCTTACCGAATGCGGGTAAATCAACCTTGATCTCGGTCGTTTCCGCCGCTCGCCCCAAGATTGCCGATTATCCTTTCACCACCCTCGTCCCAAATCTGGGCGTAGTATCTAAGCCATCAGGCGATGGCATCGTATTTGCGGATATTCCGGGATTGATTGAAGGCGCTTCTGATGGTATTGGCTTAGGACATGACTTTTTGCGCCATGTCGAACGCACCAAGCTATTAATTCATTTGATTGATGTGACCCAAGATGATCCCGTTGCGGCTTATCACACGATTCAAGAAGAGTTAGCCGCCTATGGTCACAGCTTAGCCGACAAGCCCCAAATTCTCGCCTTAAATAAAATTGATGCGATGTTGCCTGAAGATGTCGAAGCGATCGCCTCCCAATTTGATCTCCCGATTCTGGCAATCTCGGCTGCATCTAAAAAAGGCTTAGATAAGCTGTTGCAATCAGTTTGGAAGCAATTGGAGAAATACGATCAATCTCAAAATCCGTCTTAAATTCCATAAAGAAAGCGATGCTTTGCACCGCTTTTTTTTATTTGAACATGTAAAAATTGCCAAACGCGGCGATCGTGGTTAATTTTTGATTAGGCATGTCAGTGACATAAAGACTAAATAAGACGAAATTTTGCTGCTTTGTCGAATTCTCGATGTATGGCTTAATCACACCTTTGCCTTGAGATAACATAAATTTACAAGATTGCTGCGCCGCGATCGGTATATTTTCACTGCAAAGTGAGGTTTTGCCTCTCTCTGCAAACTGCTCAACTGCGAAGTCGATATAGCGTTCTTTAGTAGGATTGCTAAAAGCCATCACGCCAGCAACCACAGCCGCGCCAATTAAGATACTTTGTAATTTCATAATTGTGATTTTATAATTATAATTTTATACTCAGCTTAAGTGAAGCACGATTTTTGATCTACGCAACATGATTGATAATAACTATTACAGCGCTTGGGATTTTCTTAACAAATCTCTTAAAAATAGGCTGTAACTATTTCGTAACAACTTTTATAAATTCTGCCAAGCTATGTCCTACGATACCGATCGCACTGCCAAAGTCCACCGCAAAACTGGTGAAACCGAAGTCACTGTCTCGCTAAACCTTGACGGCACTGGCAAAGGAAATATCAATACGGGTATTCCTTTTCTTGATCACATGCTGCATCAAATTTGCTCTCATGGCTTGATCGATCTTGACATTCAAGCCATGGGCGATCTGCATATCGATGATCATCACACCAATGAAGATGTAGGCATTGTCTTAGGACGAGCTTTGGCACAGGCTTTGGGCGATCGGAAAGGGATTGCCAGATTTGGTCACTTTGTCGCGCCTCTTGATGAAGCTTTAGTCCAAGTTGCTCTCGATTTTTCAGGTCGTCCCTATTTGGTTTATGGCTTAGTAATTCCCAATCAACGAGTGGGAACCTATGACACCGAGCTAATTCGTGAGTTTTATCAAGCCGTAGTTAATCATGCTCAAATGACACTGCATGTGCGGATGTTAGAAAGCGGCAATTCTCACCACATCATCGAAGCTTCTTTTAAGGCTTTTGCTCGCGCTTTACGCATGGCGGTAGAGCTTGATCCACGCCGCATTACCACGATTCCTAGCTCCAAAGGCATTTTATAGCCAAGATTATATCTAATATACATCTAAAAAAAGTCGGGGTGCGCCGAAAAACAGGCGTTGATACTCGCAAGTTACTCGGTTGCGATTAAAATTCAAAGGCTAAAGAATCGAGCATAAATTTACTGTTTTCACGTCCAACTTCGAGATAGATTTCTAGCAACTCAGCATAGGCAGTCTCACCACCAATAATTTCCCAGAATTCATTACCAAGCAAAACCACTTCATCAAAAGGCAAATAGGTGCTTGCACAACCCCAGTGATAGCTTTGCTTTGTTACACCGTAAGGATTATAAGGCATCGCATAATAAGCTTGAGTTTGTGGGCGCTTTGTACCACGCGAAGCGTGAAATCTCAGTAAACGTTGTAAAACCTCCAAACACTGACCTTTATTTGGCTTTGGGGACTTGAGCTCAAAAAAAAACTCTGTCCCGTCCTTTGCCAAAATATATAGATCGGCTCGTATCGACTTAATGCTCAGGTCATCACCTTGTCGAGCATCAATTACCTCGTCAACCATCTGAGCAAAAAGTGGTTTTTTGCCTTTTTTCTTCGCAACAGACTCATACTTTTCCTTTTGGACTTCAGCTTCGGCAAAAGCTGTAAGACTGACCTCTGCGTTAAAATCCATACCCCGTTGTACATCTTGATGATACTCCAAAGCGATTAATCTGGCGCATTCTTCATAGGAATTACCTAATCGAGTGCTTAAGCCTCTTTCAAATTGGTTGATCCAAATAATTTCTGGAGGAATTAGAGCTGCATGAAAAGGTTTCAATCCGCCCTTCGATGAGTTTCTCGATAAGTATTCTGAAGAACTATTCATCGGCAAAATTTTACGCTCTTTATACTCTTCAACTAAAAGTCTGATAAAACCTTCTAAATAGCCTTTAATCTTTGCACGAGTTATAGGAGTAATTGCCGCCATTTTATAAACCTATATTATTTGTAATAAAGATACTGCTAAGTGATGAATTACAGGTATTGAAACAGCATTACCTAACTGATGTTTAGCTGTGGAATCATTATCAGCCATTTTAAAATCATCTGGAAAACCCTGCAACTTAGCATAGTCTGTTGCCGTAAGGGGCTTATATTTATTTGGTAAATATATTTCTTCAATAAACCTTTGCTTATATATTTCTGGTTCTGCACATTCTATCGATGCAGTTGCAATATAGTCTTTTGTCCCCGTTGCTGTTAGTGTTCCAATTGCGTCAGTATGGGGTAAATATATTTTAGAAATGCCTTTAATTCCTGAAGAAATTTTAGAGTTTACAAATTCGTAGCCTTGATTTTCAATCAAATGTAGAATTTCTTTGTCTACTAAAGTATTGATTTCTTCAATTTGTAAATTAGGAATTAAAGACTGCAAAGAAGTAAATTTTAGAGGATTACCATCTTTGATTCCATAGATTTTCTTTCTTCTGTTTTTTAAAATAGTTTTGCATATTGACTTTTCTCTAATAGTTGTTTCAATTAGATCCCAAGAATGAATTGTTGTATGTCCATCTCTAATATCGGCGAACGTAAAAAAGTCATTTAGTTCATCAATTTTCTGAAATCTGCCTCTAGATGCGGGAATCTTCGCATCAGTATATAAAGTCTTAATTGAAAATTTCTTTTTAGAAAAATTACTGTTTTCAATCCCTGAGACTACATCATAAAGTTTGATTTTCTGATTTACAGGTTTCGGAAAACTAAATCCCCAACAGTTATCAATATCTTTTCTGATACCAACAATAAATATGCGATCGCGATCTTGTGGCAATCCAAAATCATAGGAATTAAGCACTTCATATTTAACAACGTATCCAGACGCATTTAGGTTATTAAGAATATATTCTAAGCTTTGTCTATTGCGGGGTTCAGTTAAGCCTTTAACATTCTCAAATATAAATGCTTTAGGTTGATTTAGCCTAACTAATCTAAATACATCTAGCCATAATTTCCCTCTCGGATCATCTAAGCCTTGCAATTTACCAGCGATCGACCAAGGTTGACAAGGAACACCTCCAACCATTAAATCAATTGTAAATGGTAAATTATTGAGGTTGGTGATATCACCCAAATAAACCTCATTATTATTGTGGGAAAGATGAATAAAATTTTTTTGATAAACCTTAATTGCTTCCTTATCTATTTCTGAATATCCTAAGCAAACTCCTCCTAAATTTTCTAGAGCGATTCTGAATCCACCAATGCCAGCAAATAAATCTACGAATGTAAATTTTGCTTTAGCATCGATAACTTTTGTCGGTTTAAATAGTTGAAATAAGTCTAGTTGTTGAGAGCAAGTACTAGTTGTCATAGTCTGATTTTATATTGATAACTCACGGATAGCATCAAGAATAAAACGAGGAGTTGCAAAGCAACTCCTTTTGCTTACTCTAACGGCTCGACTGAAACCCCGCGAATAATCCGTGATAGTTCAGACTTTTCGTCTACCGATACTCGCGTTGGTGAGCCGCTTAAAATCCGCTCAAAGCCTTGGAACGAATCCTTAATCTGTGCGCCTTGATCGGTAATGATGTATTCACGAATGCGGCTGTCGTGGCGAGATCCCCGCATCTTGAACACATTCACAGCGCGGGACATTTGCCCACGAATTTCCACATATTGCAGCAAAATAATCGTGTCTGTAATTGTGGAGATATGCGACTCGGTAATCGAATGCGATCCCATGAACTGATCGGTGGTATTCGTGAATAAGCCCGTAATTTCTTCTTGTTTGACATAGCCTGTCAAACCGATCACAAATTGACGAAAAGTATTGTTGCTGACACCGCGAGCCAGCGCCGAAAGCGAGTCGATCGCGATTCGAGATGGTTTAAAAGTCTCGATCTCAGACTTAATCACCTGTAAATGATCCTCTAAACCAGATGACTCAGGATAAACACAGATAATTTTGAGTAAGCCCGAACTTTCCCACTTATCAAAATCGGTACCCCAAGATGAAGCATTGCGAGTCAGTTGTTGGCGCGACTCTTCGTAAGCAAATAAAATCGCTCGTTCGCCATTTTCACAACCATTTTCAATAAACTTACTGACCATCAAGGTCTTGCCAGTACCCGTTGCGCCAGTAGTCAAGATGATCGAATCTTTGAAATAACCACCACCACACATTTCATCAAGAGTAGTAATACCAGAAGAAACTCTGATATTGGAAGACTTTTGAGTAAGGCGCATCGCCCCCAAGGGAAATATATTGATCCCTTTACTCGTCATCGTAAAGGGGAATTCCCCTTTCATGTGAGTTGTGCCACGCAACTTCAGAATTTCGGCTGTGCGATGGCGACGCTCTCCGTCCAACACATTTCTGAGAATGATCACATTGTCGGAGACAAATTCTTCTACCCCAAATCTGGCAACGGGCCCATATTCTAACTCGCGTTCAGTGGTCATCACTGTAGTTACACCGAGCGACTTTAAACGGGCAATAATCCGAAAGATTTCACGGCGAACTAAGCCCAGAGAATCATACTGCTGAAATATGGCGGTCATCGAATCAATGGAGATTCTTTTGGCTTTGTATTTGATGATGGCGTATTGAATGCGCTCGATGAGCGCTGACAGATCAAAATCTCCAACCACTTCTTGCCCTTCAGGATCGGGAGATGCATCAAGAATAAATAGCCGCCCCTGATCGATGAGTGCTTGGAGATCCCAATTGAAGCTATGGGCATTTTTGATGATGTCAGCAGGAGACTCTTCAAAGGTGACAAATACACCATGCTCGTCTAAGCCTGTAATCCCGTTGTAAAGAAATTGCATAGATAAAAGGGTTTTGCCAGTACCCGAAGTCCCACTTACCAGAGTCGATCGCCCTTTGGGTAGTCCACCATGAGTGATGTCGTCTAACCCCTCAATCATGGTCAGTAACTTTTGTACTCCTAGCTCTTGTTTTTTACGGTCATTTTTGTTGTCGTTAATATTCGCGATCGGTGAGCTATTCATAGCCAATTAGTTCCTCATATAGTAAATCTAGTCCAATCAACACTTTTTCGCGATCGGATAAGTCGCCAATAATTTTTCTGACGGGCGGCGGCAAAATCTTAGCTAGTGTGGGAGTCGCTAATATTTTGTCTTCTTCAGCAAGTTGGGGATTTTTCAACACATCAATGACCTTCAACGTATAAACTCCTTGAAACTCCTTTTCAAGAATATCGTTGAGCATTTTGAGCGCCCGCACTGAATTTGGGGTGTTTCCCGCGACATAGAGTTTTAAGACGTAGGTTTTACGAATCATTTGATTAATTTTACTTACTTTAGATATTTTTAACTTAATCTTTTAAATCTTTAAGGATCTTGGCGTAATTAAAAGCTAAAAAATTGACGTTGCTGCAAGATATTTTTTTTTGCCATGTTTTTGCGGGTGTAAGGTACTCATAAAAACATGGCATAGTCACCCCAAAATTAAGTTCGGGGAATTGAACGCCGATATAGCTCGCACAGATGCGCGACCATATCAATTAAAGTAATGCGGTAATCCAACAAAACTTCATCGTTGCGTCCCTCTAGTCGTAATTGCTTAGCAAAGTTTTCCATTAAATCCATATGAATTTCGAGAACCTGCGAAACAGAAATATCCGCAAAAAAGGCAAGGTTGACAAATTCATCAATATTTTGATTCAGAGTGTCGGCTTTATCCAAAAAGTACTCCAGTACAATCATGCGATATTTTTCTTTTAAGCGATCGAGATACTCTTTTTTATCTTCGGGCGATAAGTTGCGGAGAAATAACCGTGAATCACGCTTGTAGTAAACGCCCAGATATCCTAATCTCTCGTTGAGCTTTTCGGCCAGCCTTTGTTGTTGGACATTAAAAGATGCCGAAACGGGAGTACTAGGGATGTTGACATAGACTTGATGGCTAATTTGTGGAGAAATTTTGATGAAGGTAGCGATCGCTTGATCGATAACATCTGGCAGAGCTTGAAGTTGAGTAAAGTTGATACTGATAACGGCTCGATAAAAATCCTTGGATTCACCCCTTGAATCGCCTCTCGAATCGCCCTTTAATTCAGTTAGTTCACATTGGGGAGCGCCATGCTCATAAAGATCTTCTAGAACTAATACGGTCGGCACAAAAACGTTAGACATACCCAGATAATCGACTGAATCCTCAAGATTTCGCGCAACGTCTCCAAACACAACTAGACAATCTTGGGCATTTTGAGATTTGGTTAGTAAAACCACAAGTGCCTCTAGATCTGAAACAACCGTAACGGTGTATCGCTCTTGTGGCAAAACATTGGCGAGATTAGACGTGATTGAGCTGACATTAGCTTTTGCGGCTAGACAGCATACTTGTAGATTGGTCGAAACAGACACAGGCTCTTATTTTTGATGATTGAATGGCTTGGTGATTGAATGGCTTGAGATTTATCTTAATCTTTATTTTCGCACTTAAATAGCGAAAACATGTGAAATTAATGATCGTATAGCAATTCAAAATAAATTAAGCCGTATTGGGAATTGCTATCTTTCGGCAAGGAATTTAGCGTATGGACTCTCTCATTTTAAATCAATCCTTGGAAATGTATGGACAGCCGTTTGCGGCAATCTGTCGTTTGCCCGCGCTTACTTCTGAGGCTTTAAATTTTTTAAAGAAGGGGTGGTCTGATGTGGTGGTGCTGGGTAGTAGAGATCAGCCACTGGGGTTGTTTAATGCGCGATGTTTATTAAATTGGCAATCTGAGTCAAATATAGGGTCAGATTGTTGTACGTTTACAGCGCCATCGATCGCTTTAGAAAATATTGATCTTGAGCCTTTACCAACTATCGCGATCGCAATGACGGTTGGCGATTTTTTACAAAGAATTTCACAATATCGGCATTCCGCAACAACTTGGGCGTTGGTGGATGCACATGGCAAATTTACCGCAATCTTGGAGGTGTCGAGCTTGTTTCGATCGCTCATCCAAAATGAGCAGGATCAATGTCCATCGGTAACTTCGTTACTGCGCCCTCTGATTGATCAATTGCCGTTGCCTGTCATGGTCAAAGATCAGCAGGGGGCGATCGTGGGGATGAATGCCGCGTGGCGCAATAGCTTACAGGACTGCTTATTGCATAGTTCTGCGAATTTGCTAGAAGATGAACCGACTAATAACAGTTATTATCATCTTGATCGTCTTGCCAAGCCATCTCAAGTACTTCACGAAGATATATCCGTAACTCACCAATTTTGCACTACTGATGGTGAATCATCGACTTGGCACATAACTAATGTGGCTTTGCAAGGTGATCTTGCAGGGTTAGAACTGGCGATCGCCTATGATATCACTGCCCAAAAAAATCTTGTCCAAGAGCTATCGGGGCTAAGTCGGGTCAAAGATGAATTTTTATCCTGCATTAATCATGAATTAAAAACCCCATTAACTTCCGTGATTGGGATTGCTAGTTTACTCAGTAATAATACTTTTGGAGAGATGAACGATCGCCAGAGTCGTTATGTAAAAATGATTCATCAAAGTGGTCGCCAATTAGTTTCGATTATTGATAATATTTTTGACTTAGCCAAAGCCGAATCTGGACAATTAGAAATATATATTGAGACTATTTCTGTAAAAGATGTTTGCCAAAATAGTATTCAACAAATTCGTAAATTAGTTCAAGAAGATTCTACACTTTCTCGCAACTGTAATTTTGAAAAAGGTTGGGAACTGGATATTCATTTAGATATCGATCCGACTGTCCAGACTATTGCTGCTGATGAAACTAGATTACAACAAATGCTAGTTAGTCTACTTTCTAATGCTTTTAAGTTTAGTTTTTTACCATCAGAATTAGTTGATGACTTACCACATGTAATGCCACAAATTGGATTGACAGTGCGCTGGTGGGAAGGTTGGCTAGCAATGACGGTTTGGGATCAAGGGATTGGCATTCCTGAAGAGAAGCAATGCTTAGTATTTCAAAAGTTTCAACAGGTAGAAAATACATTAACTCGCCGCTTTGAAGGTACGGGATCAAGTTTGCTTTTAAGCCGACATTTAGCCCGTTTGCATGGGGGCGATATTACCTTTGTCTCGCAGGTAAATCTGGGCAGTCAGTTTACGATTTTGTTATTGCCTGACTCGGACGATCCTAATGTTAAGAAAACCCATATTGATATTAGTCATAGCCGTTTAGTGTTGGTTGTGGAAACCTCAACGGATGCGGTGGATTGGCTCAAAACTACGCTCTCAAATTTGGAGTATAAAGTTGTAATTGCGCGATCGGGGACTGAGGCGCTAGAAAAAGCGCGGTTTTTACAGCCTTGCTTAATTCTTTTGAGTCCAGATTTGCCAATGTTGTCGGGTTGGGATGTATTGGCTTTGCTTAAGAGTGATGCGGTGACGCAGCATATTCGAGTAGTCATGATGAAACATGCTGATGAACCTAAAATTAATTCTCATCACGCTGATGGAATTTTGATCAAGCCAATAAAAGCCGATGAACTTAGGGCTTTTTTACCTCACCATGCGATGACTCCCAAAGCTCTTAAATTTTTATATTTGAATCAAAATATTGAAGATATCGTCATTAATCTGCTCCAATCTCTTGGACATTGCCTGATCCAAGCTGACGACTTAAATCAATGCGATGTGTTATCTAAAATTTGGCAGCCAGATTTATTTGTGATAGATGGAGACAATAAATTTTTGTTGACGCAGCTTGAATATATTAATCAATTAAATATGCTCTCGGACTTGCCGATCTTGATCATTACAAAGTCGTCGATCGTTGAGATTGCTTGGCTTAAAAAACGATTTGTAAAACTAAATTTGCATGACTGTGTGGGCTTAGATTTAGAACATTTAGAGATAAATCGTGATGAAATATTGGTAGCACTTAATCAATCTATTAATAGAGCTTTGTGCTATGTGACTTCCCATAGTCTGATAGGTGCGGCTAGTCTTAAAAGCGATCGCCGATAAGTCTCAGGTTTGAGCCATTTCGCCGAACGTGGTATGCCATAGATTAAGCTAAATTAGAGCAGTCAAAAATCCAACTTGCAGGAAACCAGAGGCTTTAGGCTGTCCCGCAGCTAACCTTGTAAATTTTGAGATAAAAGTTAACTAGCTAGTTAATATATGGAGTAATGACGATTATGAATCGAGAGACTAAGTCCTTAAACACTGATAGTAATATGGGGGCTGAAGTCATCCGAGTTGGCGTTATGCATTTTTTGAGTGGTAACTTGGCGGCTAGAGAATCGCCGGTAAAAGATGCGACATTAATGGCGATCGCCGAAATTAATCAGTCAGGCGGCATCCTTGGCAAGACCATCGAGCCAATTGTGGTTGATATCGCTCCTTCCGATCGCCAGATCTACGATCGCAATATTGCTATTCAAGCAAGATATTTATTGGCTGATTTAGAAATCAAGCACTTATTTGGATGTGGCACATCTTCGTCACGGAAGGGCGTGTTGCCAATTCTCGAACAATATCAAGCGCAATTGTGGTATCCCTATGATTATGAGGGGATAGAATGTTCGGAAAATGTGTTTTATACGGGGGCATGTCCTAATCAAGTTGTCCAGCCAGCGATTAACTGGTTGTTGCAACACAAAGGCGATCGCTTTTATTTAATTGGCACAGATGGTATTTACTCGCGCACAGTTAGCAAAATTATTCGCGCCCAAATCAAGCAACAAAATGGCTTGTTATTGTGTGAAGATCATATTCCTAGCCATTTTTCTGACTATCAAGAAAGTATTGATAAAATCAAACATGCTGCTCCTGATGCGGTAATTAGCACGCTATTTCCAGAGCAATCGATCGCTTTTTTGCAGCAGTATGCCGAAGCGGATCTTCGGGCTAAAAATATCCCTGTTTTGTGTTTGCGCTTGACAGATGTGGAATTGAAACAACTTTGCCAAGTTGTCGAGCCATCGGCGATCGCGGGACATCTTGGCAGTGCCAACTATTTTCAGTGTTTAGATAATGCTCAAAATCAAGATTTTTTGCGTAAAGCGACAGTTTGGTTTGGGGCAAATCAAGGGCAATCATTAGCCATTAATGCGGTGATGCAATCTGCCTATACCCAAATATTTTTATGGAAACAGGCGATCGAAGCGGCTCAAACTTTTGATGTGATGACCGTGCGGCAAGCTGTCTATGGGCAGAGCTTATTAACGCCTGCGGGACAAATCGTTGGCGATCGCAATCATCATATTTGGACATCTTGTCGCATTGCGGAAGTGGACGTAACAGGAAAATTTGCAATTTTAGATAGCTCCGCCTTGATCAAACCAAGCCCTTGGTTGGGTGTGGAAGACTTAAATCCAAGCACATCAGGCGTAGTCATTGAGATGCTGGCGGATATTAGTCAAGGGCTTCAGCAGAGTTGGCAATTAGAAAGGGATGCTCAAGATCTAGAATCGACCATCACCGAGTTATTGACTCGTGGTAATGGCAAAGGGCGTAATCAACTTGCGCCTGAGATCACCCGCGCCGCCATGTCTAAAATGTTCAAAGCCAATCAACGCTTACTCAAGGCTCAGGCGGATCTGCTCAATGTGGAAGGAGCTTTGCGGGAAGCCAATGAATTATTAGAACAGCGCATTGAACAGCGTACTCTTCAGTTGCAAAAAACGATCAAACGACTCCAAAATGAGGCGGCTGAGCGTCAACAAGCGGAAGTATTATTGCGAGAGAGTCAACAGAGGTTTTCAGCGATCGCCGATAATGTTCCGGGAGTAGTTTATCGAGCGGTCTTACACGCTAATGGTGAAGTCTCCATGCCTTATCTTAGCCCTCGGACTCAAGAAATCTTTGACATCTCAGTGGAAGAATTTTCTGAGCATTTGGAATGGGTCTTTGATATGGCGCACCCTGAAGATCGGGCCGAACTCAATGCGATTGTGCAAGCATCTGCGGAATCACTCACTCCTTTTGAGCATGAGTATCGGGTCTCTAGTTTATTTGAGAAGGTTAAATGGGTACGCATTATCTCTCAGCCACATGTTGACCAAAACGCAGACATAGTTTGGGATGGAGTGATCATCGATATCAGTCATCAAAAAGAGACGGAAGAATCTCTTCGCCAAGCTGAGGAGAAGTATCGCAGTATTTTTGAACATGCGATCGAAGGCATATTTCAAGCTCAGCCCGATGGATGTTATATCAATGCCAATCCTGCGATGGCGACTATTTATGGCTACCAATCAACGACAGAACTACTCACGGGGGTTGCCTTAGATGAGTATCGTCTATTCTCAGAACCAGAACGGTATTATGAGTTTTTGCATCAAATTGAGACTAATGGATCGGTGGCTAGCTTTGAAGCTTTGGTTTATAAAAGCGATCGCCGCATTATTTGGATTTTGATCAATGCTAGTGCCAACTATGATGGTGATGGCAATTTTATTGCTTATGAAGGCATTGTCCAAGATATTACCGATCGCAAACTGTCGGAACAAGCTCTCAAAGCTGAACAAGAAAAATCTGAAAGTCTATTGTTAAATATTCTACCCAAAGCGATCGTGCATCAATTAAAGATGGGCAATAATGCGATCGCTTCAAGGTCAGATAATGTCACGATTTTGTTTGCGGATATTGTGGACTTCACCAGTCTGTCAACCAGCGTTTCACCTACTGCGCTAGTAAATATGCTCAATGAGATTTTTTCCTCTTTTGATCTGCTTGCCGATCAATTGGGATTAGAGAAAATCAAAACCATCGGTGATGCCTATATGGTGGTCGGTGGATTGCCGACAGCGCGTCCCGATCATGCTGAAGCGATCGCCGAAATGGCATTGGCTATGCAAAAGGCGATCGCCAATTTCAAACGTGATGATAATGCGGCTTTCCGTTTACGAATTGGCATTAACACAGGCGCTGTGGTCGCAGGAGTGATTGGTATTCGCAAATTTATCTACGATCTTTGGGGCGATGCCGTAAATATCGCTAGTCGCATGGAATCACACGGTTTGGCTGGCGGCATTCAAGTCACAGAGTCAAGCTATGAGTTACTCAAAGACAAATATCACTTCTGGCACAGAGGTAAAATATTTATCAAAGGTCGTGGCGAAATGGATACTTATATGTTGCTCGACAGTAAAGCAAATTCAACATCATCAGAAATATCATTAGAAACATTAGAACTGCCAAATTTGGCGATGCTCAATACTTCTGGACTAGTTCCGTTAAGTGGGATAAATTTATGATGAAGCTTTTGTCTCGAAGTATAAAAGATCCACAAACAATGCACCAGCTAAGAGCAGCAGCCTTTCGTCAGCAGTTAATTTGGCATCGGTGAATCGGACTCGAAAATTATCTGCATCCGTGAATAGTTCCTTCGTAATTCCCGACCACTTTTTCTCAATCACAGATACATCCCTTGATCCTTTTTTGATTGGGAATGTCCAAATTTTCCAGATAGGTGAAGTCATCGTCATCACCACGCGATCTCTACTATCGAGAAAATCAAATTTTTTGTTAAACCAAGCAAAGCGCTGTTGTAAACTCCCCACAGGGCGATCGCCTGCACCAAACACATCAAGACGCTGAAAGAACCAACGAAAAGGATGATGGGCGCGAAAAACCTGTTGATTATTCATATCCGTCCCCACGAGGTTAAAAATTCGCCAATGCCCCAAAAATTGTCTCATGATCGCATCCAAAAAGCCGATCTTTGGTTCCGCGCAGTAACCAAACTGTTGACCATCTTCCGACTGAATTTGATATCGGTTGCGCGTCTCAAATCCAAATATTTCTGCAAGTTCAAATTTTTGTTTGACGTAAACTGAGTTTGATTGGGCAAGGGTTTGCAAGAAAATAGTCATGATTTTTTAATGCTCTTTAATTATTAATTAAGGTGAATTCGAGGGTAAAAAAGAAAAAAAGAGAGTAGCGCGTTGGGCTGTGAGATATTGCCCTTGATCTTTGAATATGCAATTGAATCATGGTCAACTTAATGACTGTAACTTCTAAAACAGACTTTGATGGCAATAAGTGCTAGCTTCAAACATAGTTTATACTGCCCTATCCAAAGAAGATATTTTTTATGTATCGATTTCAGGTAAAAGCCCCGACCCAAAATGGGGAAATGATTGGTATCGTTGGCTCGATCGCTCAATTTGGATTGTGGGATATCACAAAATATCGACTACTACATACATCTGGCGATCGCTATCCGATTTGGTGGATAGATATCGAAATTGATGCTTTAAATTTGATTAATTGTGAAGTGGGACTTGAGCATAAAATCGAATATAAATATGTGCGTATTGCTGCTAATGGAAATGTGCAATGGGAGACTGACCACGGCGCAAATCGATGGGTTCCCATTGAGTCAGCGCATATTGCTAACAAGACTTCCACATTAATTGTTGATGATGGCATATTTGGATATATTCATTCTTTTCCTTATGGATATCTAGAGAAGGCGATCGCCATTACTCCCAATCAACAAAATGAACTTGCACAAAATGGACTCAAAGTATTAGTCCTCGGTAGTTCAGTGGCACTGGGCTGTAGTGCTTGGCTGCTCAACGGTTGGGCAACTCAGCTAGGGCAAGCCTTGCAAAAAGAATATGGACATCAACTAGTAAATCGATCGCAACTAGGCGCAAATGTGACCAGTACAATCGATCGCTTCGCTTCAGTAGTTGTCCCTGAGAAGCCAGACATCGTGATTATTGCGCTCTCTTTAGGCAATGAAGGGCTAGCCCATTGTCGTCCTCACGATCGCCGCGCTGTCCAACGCCGATTTGAGAGTGGATTGTTGCAACTTATCCAAATGACTCAAGATTTGGGTGCAGTTCCGATCGTCGGTGGGCTATATCCAAATGGAGACTATAACCTCGAACACAACTGGCTGATGCGGGATACCCACGATCGCATGTTGACTTGGGGCGTGCCAATGCTCGATTGGCTAGATGGCTTAGACAATGGCGATGGTCGCTGGAAGTCGGGCATATCTCTAGATGCCGCGCATCCAAATACCGCAGGACATCGACTCATGTTTGAGGCGATCGGCTTAAATATTTTTGATATCGATTCGAGCGATCGCCTTCTCCAAACTCAACAGGCATTTTTGAATAGTGAAGATTCAAGAAATATATGCATTTACGACAGTAAAAATGGATTTCAAGTTATTGCTTGCCCGAAAGCTCAGACTTTGCGAATTATCAATAATTCTGAATATGTCTATGGCATCTCTCCCGATTGGGCAGAATTACAAACAGCTTTACAACAAAAGTCTGGACTGACATCGGGTACATATGTCGCCAAAAACGATGAACTTGGTACATTGCCTTTATTGACCGTGAGGATTGATGGCACGATTGAAAATCATGTGGAGATTCCTACTGGGGTTGATTTGGAATATATCTCTGCCCTCAAATTCTTTTCTCCCCAAAACTCTCAAATCCTCTATTACGATGGACATTTAGGAATCCTTAAAGAAGGTGATACGATTCGGATTATCAACGAATCAAATCAAGAATACAATATCCAACCAATGTGGAAAGAAGTTCGGGCGGCTCTGGCGGCGATGTCTGCGGGAGTTTATACCGATCCTGCACATCCTGACGCGCCATTTCGGACAATGATGATTGGCGATCGCGGTTTAGAAAGCCGTGTCAAAGCCCCGCTCAAATCCACAATGCTGCTCAAGTACAAATGTAAATTGTCAGAAATTAGTCGCATTGCTATTTTGCCATTGGGCGATCGCTGTGCCGTCAGAATGCTGCTATACAAAATGGAATTTGATGGACCCGCATTTCCCTTTGACTTGACCCGTTCCACTAATTTAGGCGATGTTGCCGATATCGTTGCCAATGATTTCCAAGACATGTGGAATCCTGTATATTTGCATTACAGTGCTGAAGAACGCAGAATCTATCATTCTAAATGGTCAGGATTGTCATTTGCCCATGAAGTTGAAGACTCAGAAGATCCGATTAACGACATGTCTCCTATCCATAAGAGAATGCAAACTCGTTACTCAGCCAGAGCTAAGAGATTCTTATATACTCTTGAACATTGCGATGAAGTTCTATTTGTGCGTACTGGTGTCACTAATCGTGATTATGTTCTCGATCTGATCGATAAACTTACGACAAAATGTAAAGGCAAGTCATTTAGAGTGTTATTAATTTCACAACAAAGTCCCGAAGAGTTTATTAATATTCCAAATTTATTACATTATGATTTACATTTTAGTCCCGACTGGATGTATGACAGCATCGACTATTGGATGGAATGCACTAAAACTATGCAGGAAATTCTAAGATTTTTGGGTGTATCAAGTCAAAATTTATTTTGGTGTCCCCCTAACCCCGAAAAATAGTTGCAGTGCCTTGCGCTCAGCCCAAACCAAAGAGTTAGTTTAAAAGTGCAGCACTATTCGAGCAACTCCGCCACGGAAAGGGGCGCAACACGAAGCCCCACAATGAGTTTTACATTCTGATTTATGGCAAATTTAAAAGCAAATTGCTGTAATAACTTTCTTGGCTTTGATTTATTACAGAAAAAACCCGCAGGAGGCAATCATGCGGGTGAAATTATGTAGATACGTCGCTAGTAATTAGAGCATGACTCTTTTTTCTTTTTTTTGCCGTGATTAGACTCACTGCTAAATGTTGATCGTTAAGTCTTTATTTTGTGACACAGATCACCTTTTTTGCAGCAGTTAATGATCAAATACATCACAAAAAAGGCTCGCAGAGCATAGCCCCGCGCAAAGGGTTTTATATTTTTATTTGTGGCGGGTTTCAAAGCAAATCTCTATATCAAATTTCTATATGAACATTGCCTCAAATCTTTTCGTGATAATATGTAGGCAACTTACCCCCTAAAACACAAACGGACAAGGTTATGGGATTACTCGATCGCATTGGTATGGTGGTCAAGTCCAATGTAAACGCAATGGTTACTGCTGCTGAAGATCCAGAAAAAATTCTGGAGCAATCAATCATTGATATGCAAGAAGATTTGGTGCAATTGCGCCAAGCTGTAGCCCAATCAATGGCAGCCCTCAAGCGCCAAGAGCAGCAATACAATCAAGGTGCATCTCAAGCCCAAGAGTGGGAAAAAAGAGCAATGCTTGCTCTCCAAAAAGGAGATGAAAATCTGGCAAGGGAAGCACTTAGCCGTAAAAAAACTCATGCTGACTCAGCCGCTACCTTGAAAGCTGGCTTAGATCAGCAGACTGGGCAAGTAGACATGCTCAAGAAAAACCTAATTGCGATCGAAGGCAAGATTTCTGAGGCGAAAACCAAGAAAGAAATGCTCAAGGCGCGGATGCAATCGGCAAAAGCTCAAGAAAATCTCAACAATATGTTGGGCAAGGTGAATACCAATTCTGCCGCCGCAACTTTTGAGCGGATGGAAGAGCGGGTCTTGATGGCTGAGGCTAAGGCAAGTGCTAGCTCTGAGCTTGGCATGGACAATCTTGAGTCTCAGTTTGCTCAACTTGAGGCGGGTAGCGGCGTTGATGATGAACTTGCCGCACTAAAAGCACAAATGATAGCAGGTAGCTCTGCCTCAAAGGGCGCTTTACCTCCATCAGATTCCGCTAATCCTTCTGTCGGTGCGGCGATCGATGCTGAGCTAGAAGCTCTGCGCCGTCAAATGGGTTAATTTTTATTAATTAATTCCACAAAAAAAAGCTGTAAGCATTGTATACCGATGCTTACAGCTTTTTTTATTTATGTTTACAAGGAGAACCCTTTCTCTAAGCTTAAGCTCTTTTTAAATTAACCTGAACTGACACTAGTTGACAGGACTTGGGGCGGGTGTTTGCGGCTGCACACTTGCCTTGGGCGTAGCGACAGGGGCTATCGTTGTTGGCTGCACAGTTACCGTTGCCCTTGGTTGAGGAGCAGGAGCCGCAGTCTGAGGTGGGGGTGTAATTGTCACAGGGACATTGATTTCAACTGTTGGTGTAGGTTGAGGAGTTGCTGGAGTAACTTCTTTGATGGTGGTGTTATTCCGTTCGATTATTGTTGATTTATCCTCTTTCACAGTGTCAGTTGTCTTGGGTACTAAAATCTGCGATGGACGATTATTAATGAAATATATAACCACACCAGTACCGACAACCAAAGCCAGTAGAACGCCGACAATCAATCCATTAGCAGCATTATTATCATCATGCTCTACCCTAGTTGTGCGTTGTTCAGAAATTCTACTTCCATTGACAGAACTGTTTGAAAGTGGGGTGATTTTCTGAGTTGTAACTTCTTTATCAATTTCTTCAGACATAATTTTCAATAGCCCTTTGTTTGATTGTTTGATTGTTTGATTGTTTGATTGTTTGATTGTGATTTGTGTATTACCGCAATTTGCTTTCAAGCCCGTCACAAAGAGGAATATAAAACCCTTTGCGGGGCTTTGCTCTGGTCCCCTTTTTGTGGTGCGGTTGATTGCCGATCGCGGTAATTAGGCGGACTTAATTAGGCGCAACCCAAGCAGTAGAACAACAGCGCCAATTGTGGCGACGATCAGACTACCTAACAATCCGCCGCCTGTAGATATGCCGAAGGTGCTAAATAGGAAACCACCGAGCAATGCACCAATCACGCCAACGATGATATCTCCGCCTACTCCAAACCCACCACCTTTTACTAATTGTCCAGCTAGCCAACCAGCAGCTAGACCAATCAAGATAAACCAAATAAAATTCATATAATTTGTTCCTGTTAATTTTGCGATTCAACTAAGCGAGGTACAGAGAATTGTTTCCCCACCAAAGGTGGGGGAGACAATTCTAGTTGATGGCGTTGTTCACATTTTTAGCTTTATTGTCCACTTTATTCACAAATTCCTTGCTCTTGTTCTTTGCGTCTTCGACCGCATTACGAACTTTTGCTTCGACTTGTTTTGCCTTGCCGGCCAGTTGATTTTGGCGATCGCCTGTGACGTTGCCGATCGCTTCTTGGGCTTTACCTTCGATATCTTTAGTGATCGTTTTCATTCCATCCATTGAAGCGATGCGAGAAGAGATCTGAGTTTGCGAAGAACTACCTAGGTGATTCAGTGAATCTGAAGCCCAACTATTGTCAATGGTGATACCAAAGATCAGAGTAAAGGAAAGGAATGAAATCAAACCAACCGTTAACAATGATCTGTAAATTTGTGAAATCATTTTAGCCTCTAAAATATTCTATAAATTGAATTCTATAAATCGAACAAATTTAATATTCTTAGAATCTACGCGAGAGCGTGGATATAAAAGAATAAAATGTAGAGGTAATTTATGAATTACCTCTAATCACAAGTCATTTCAGATTGCTATAAACGTTAATTGTTAGTCAATAGCTTTTTTAATATCTCTGGCTTTATCTTTTACCGCATCAGCTACTTCCTTAGCCTTGTCTTTGATATCCTCGGCTCGATTGCGAGCATTAGCTTCAACTTGTTTTGCCTGACCTTCGGCTTGCAGATCTTTGTCGCCTGTCAGATCACCTAGTGCTTCTTGAGCCTTGCCTTGCACATTTTCAGCCGCAGCTTTAGCCCGTTCTTGAATACTCATGATTAGTGTCCTTTGTTTTTTAGTAATAACAAGCAGTCTGGTAAGAATTTTATGTTTTGTTTGGTTATTTTATAAATCGATTCTTTTACAAATCCATTTATAAATCTATCCAAAGACATAAAATAATATTGAAAACGTTGATTAAAACATTTTTAAAATTTTTAAATAATTTATTTGTTAAGAAATAATTACTCTTAATTATGTCTAACTAGAATAAGTTACACTCAAATTTCAAGCCTGCTCTAAATTTGCTTTTTCAACAAAGATTCATAAAGGTTTATGCCCTTACTCAATCACTTTTACATAGACATGATTGATTTTTGAGATGAACTGATTGAATTGATTGACTACGATACAAAATGTAATAATTCACCTTATGCAGAATTTAAATAACTATGTCTAATCAAAACGGCGTAATGATGCAGTACTTCCATTGGTATATGCCAAATGATGGGAGTCTGTGGAAACAGGTTGCCGAGCAAGTCGAAGAATTAGCAAAAATTGGAATTACGTCTCTGTGGTTGCCGCCTGCTTATAAAGGTAAATCTGGAGGTATGGATGTGGGATATGGCGTGTACGACTTGTTTGATCTGGGGGAGTTTGATCAAAAAGGCTCGGTACGCACAAAATATGGCACTAAGGAAGAATACCTTCACGCTATAAAAGTAGCTCAGAAGGCAGGGATTAGTATCTATGCCGATGTGGTGTTTAATCACAAAATGGGCGGAGATGAGACAGAGGAAGTAGAGGCAACTCCTATGAGTATGGACGATCGCCATCAGCCGATCGGTGAATATCAAAAGATTAAAGCTTGGACTCACTTCACTTTTGCAGGGCGTAAGGGTAAATATTCGACGATGGAATGGCATTGGTGGCATTTTGATGCGATCGATTACAACGTCTACAACGAAGGCGAAGATGCGATCTATTTACTCAAGGACAAGTCATTTGCGGAAAATGTTGATCTAGAAAAAGGCAATTTTGATTATCTGATGGGTTGTGATCTTGATATTAGCCATCCTGAAGTACAAGGAGAACTCAAATATTGGGGAGAATGGCATTATGACACGACCCATGTTGATGGATTTCGATTTGATGCGGTTAAGCATGTGTCGGCTGAGTTCTTTCAGCAATGGTTAGATCATGTGCGTCACCATGCCAAACGAGACTTATTTGCGGTGGGAGAGTATTGGTCTTACGAAGTCGAAGCCTTACACCACTTTATTGAAGCTACTGAGGGCAAAGTTGATTTATTTGATGCACCTTTGCATCTCAATTTTCATTTGGCTAGTCAAGAAGGTGAGAATTATGATCTAAGCAAAATTTTTGAGAATACCTTAGTTAAAGAACAGCCGACTCTAGCTGTGACCTTCGTTGACAACCACGACTCACAGCCTTTGCAGTCACTAGAATCGATCGTTGAGTCTTGGTTTAAGCCCCTTGCCTATGCGCTGATTTTATTGCGGCAAGAAGGATATCCCTGCATTTTTTACGCTGATTATTATGGCGCACATTACAAGGATTATGGCAAAGATGGCAACGAGTATGAGATCTGGATTGAAAGTCATCAATGGTTGTTGGATAAGTTTCTCTTGGTGCGTCAAACCTATGCCTATGGTGAGCAGTGCGACTATTTAGACCATCCTAATACGATTGGCTGGACTCGATTGGGAGATCAGGGCGGGATGGCGGTGGTGATGAGTAATAGTGAGGAAGGTCGCAAGTCGATGCAAACTGGACATCCTAACTGCACTTATATCGATATTACGGAGCATATAAAAGAGCCGATTACGACTAATGATGATGGTTGGGCTGAGTTTCGATGCAATGGCGGATCTGTCTCGGTGTGGATACAGGGATAGACAGCTTTCTAAAGATATCTACTGCTTAAATCGCTCTCGACTTAATGTTGTGTTATTTTTTTGGCTAATATAGCTATCGCCATTCTTAAAATGAAATATCTCCTAAATACGATCGCCAAAGTTTCTCGCCAAATTTCTCGCCGATTAGTTGGGCGATCGACGGCTTTGATGATGTTGCTTAGCACTGTGGGCGGAGGGGCGATCGTTAGTCCTAGCCAAGCTGCCGAAACTGTAAACTTCAGATTTAATGTTTTTGAACTATCTGTATCTGTTGATGATTTAGAGATTTTTGCTAAAACTGGAGTGCCTCGAGGCGCACTTGATATGGCTTCTCGCTATGTTCCTGCCGCAGACATGGCTAACTTTCGGCGAGTTTTATTAGAGAGAGCTGACATTCCTGTAGTGTTATTGTCTAGATTTCTCTACACATCTCAAGGCGAAAGATCGTTAGATATTTTAGGAAGCTTTATCAAAACTGCGCCCGATCTATCGGGTAATCGGGCAATTCGCGCCGCCGCAGTTTTCGCGACAGTCGATAAGCAGAATGGTTTATCTTTATTAAATTTTTTACGCAAGTTTCCTACTTCAGATATCTATTTTGATGTTCAAGAAGGATTGAAAACAGTTGGCGAATTGAGCGACCTGCTCCAAAGCACGCAACGGGTGGTCGAACTGGTAAATAATGAAGCAACTAAGTCGGCCTCAGTTGTACCTCTGGCATCTAGTCAATCACCAGCGACTGCGTTATCTGATTTGCGGAATAAAGGCAGTTTCAAATGGGATCGGTATAGTCTTAAAGCACCTGCGCTAGATCGTAAATATGAGATTCCTTTCTATCTATTTGTACCCAAAATTACTAATTCTAATCCTCAATCAAATATTCAATCAAAGCCCATACCTGCGATCGTTATCTATCCCGGTTTGATTTCCAATCGCGAGCCGTTGTTATATCTGGCTGAACATCTTGCTTCCTATGGATTTGCGGTTGTTCTTACTATTTCACCAAATAGTAGCGCCGAACAACTGGATAAGTTGATTATTGGGGTGGCTAGTGAGATCGCGCCCCCTCAGAGTTTTGTTGAACGTCCCCATGATATTACGGCGGTTCTCAATTACCTAGAGCAGTCTCCTAATAATGCTATTTCCAAAAGTAATAATATCAATTGGAAAAATGTGGGGATGATTGGTCACTCTTTTGGTGGATATGCGGCTTTGGCTTTGGTCAGTGATGCTCAAATTCAATTTGCTGATTTAGCAGAAGTGTGTCGGGGCAAATATCAATGGAATGCTTCGTTGCTATTGCAATGTGTGGCGCTAGGATTGCCGAACCAAACCTATAAACTAGGAGATCCTCGGATTAGGGCGGCGATCGCCGTTAATCCTGTAACTAGTCATGTTTTGGGTAAGCCTGCCCTGAGCAAAATCACTGTCCCGATCGCCCTCGTTGGTAGTTCAGATGATACATTTGCGCCCGTTGTTTCTGAGCAAATTGAGCCTTTTACATGGTTGACCGCCCAAAATCGCTATCTAGTATTGCTAAATGGGGCGGGGCATACGGCGGTGACGGCGATCACTTCCAGCGATCGGCTTAGTCCTGAAGTCAGTAGCGTTTTGGCGGGACCAAATCCGATCGCGTCTCAAAACTATCTCAAGTTGTTGAGTGTGGCTTTTTTCAAGACGCATCTTGAGCAGGAGGCTAATTATACTGGCTATCTCACGTCCAAACATTTTGCGGATATATCAACTCCTACCGCCAGAGTCAGCTTGTTGCGATCGCTTAGCATCGAGCAAATTAATACGGCGATCAACAAATAGCGATCGGGCTTTGCGCCTTAGTGAAACCCAAAATCAAAGTTAATTTGATTTAATTTGATTTAAATTTCGCCGTTTTTTACTTGAAAAATTCGAGCGGAATTTAACCATTGAGCATCAAATGAACCAAGATGAGTTGTGGTGATAATTGTTTGAACCCGATCGCCGATCGCATTTAACAGATGATCTTGACGTTGGAGATCGAGTTCAGCCAGCACATCATCTAATAATAATAATGGCGGTTCTCCAATCACCGATTCGATTAATTCTAACTCGGCAAGTTTAAGCGCCAACACTAAAGTGCGTTGCTGACCTTGAGAGCCATACTCACGCGCAGGAGTTTGATTAATTGTGAGTAAAACTTCATCACGGTGGGGACCGACTAAACTTGTGCCTTGATGTTGTTCCACCATGTTTTTTTGTGAAATTGCATCAAAAAAAGCCTGATGAATATGTTCCACCGTATCAGTCGGCGCAAACAGAAATTTGGGAACGTAAGTAATTTCTAAATATTCACTACCACCGCTAATTGCTTGATGCCAAGTCCTCGCGATCGGGGTTAAACGTTCTAATAAACGCGATCGCCTTCTGATGATGCGCGTCCCTGTGGTCACAAGTTGAGCATCCCAAAGCGACATTTGCGACAAATCATATTGGATCTGTCCCTGCTTGATCGCCTTTAGCAGAGCATTGCGCTGTCGCAAAACTTGATTATATTGTTGCAAAAGATTGATATAAATCGGCTCTAGTTGAATCAATACGGTATCTAGCCAATCGCGCCGACTTTCAGGACTGCCGCGCACCAAATCAAGATCTAAACTAGAAAACATGACCGCGTTCAGATTTCCCAAAAAATCTAAATGTCTGGCTTGATTTACCCCGTTGACCGTCAATGTGCGTTTACCCGTTGAACGCATCCGCATTCCCAGATCTAATGGATGACTCTCAAGCGATCGCTGACAAATGGCGCTGATTTCGGCGATCGCTTCACCATTTCGCACCAAGTCACGATCTTTACTAACACGGTGCGATCGCAAAGTTGCCAATAACAAAACTGCTTCCAATAAGTTTGACTTACCTTGAGCATTGTTACCCACGATCACCGTCTTGGGAGCAGTGAAGGTAACTTCTTGATCGATATAATTGCGAAACTGCTTGAGGTGTAGAGATTTAAGATACATTCACGCAGAAGAATCTGTTGGCAGATACTCTAGAATAAAGCCTTTTCTTGAAATTACTCAAAAAACTACTCAATGAGAGTGGCAAATCGCTGAACCAGATAAGGCTAGCGATCGCCATAAAAGATGATATCTTGATGAGATTTAGTGTATAATCTGAATGATTTGATAACTAAGTTTGCGTTAAGGTTATATTTCATGAAAGCTTCTCTCGAATTTACTTCTCTCAGATGTATGGGTGCGGCGATCGCCATTTTACCGCTTCTTTTCGCCGCTCAACCAAGTCATGCTGAGTCTAAACCCCGCTTTGCTTGTGCTAGCGATCAAGGTGTGCCAGCAACTGTCGCAATTTTACCAGACGGGACTCAAGCCACAATTATTCGTTATGTTTCAGGGGCTTTTAAGGATGCAGGATTTTCGGATCAAAAGCGTTGTGAGGAGGTTTCGGCAAGATTTCAGTATTACAACGATAAAAATGAAATCGACTTTATGACTGTTGGCAGGATCAACGGGCAGAATGTTATTTGTGTGACTAGACAAGATGGGGGCGATTGTAGCCGCGATCTCAAATCAGAAGGACTGCTAATCACAACCCGCCCGGGGGTGAATCCAAGGACAACTTTGACTCAGCTAATCGATGTGCGCTTGCAGGCAGGATCGGCTCTAAGTGAGACTGAAGAACGTCCTTATATAAACACCAAATGTTTGATCGATGCGGGCAAAAGCCAAGAAGCCTATGACAGTTGTGTGAAGGGTGCGTCCAAACTATCTAATCCTGCCTCTAGTAAAGTGGTTAAACCTGTGGCGACTCCATCGGCTACCAGCAAGCCCCGTTTGTGGTAGTCAATAAGCAAATAATTTTTCATTAAAAGTGTTTAACAAGCAATGCTTAATGAAAGATTGGACATGGCTTTAATCAAACAATATTCAAAAAACAGAATGTAAATCCAAGATTTGTGATCAGTGGCTGAACCGCTTACAACAAGTCTTGGATTTTATGGATTAAATTATTTAAAACCCGATGTAATTTATGTGTTTTTTGCAAGCAGTGGTGATTTTTCTCACGATCGGCTTAACTGATACGAATTGTCTTTTATTACCAAAGATTCCTGATCTGCCAGTGACTCCTGAGCAGCCCCTTGAACTGCAATATTTACCACGATCGCCTGAAAAAATTGAACAGCGTGCGCGTGAAATAACCGTGAGAGTAATTTCCGAAAAAAACACGGCTTCAGGAATTCTAATTGATAAGCGCGGCTCGACTTATTTTGTAATCACCAATAAACATGTTTTGCAATCTGACAGCAATATCAAGGTCGGCACATTTGACGGCAAATTATATGCGGCAACTCTCGTCAAATCCGTTGATTTTCAATCGGCTGATTTGGTCTTATTATCATTTCAGAGTAATGGATTATATGCGGCGGCTCGCTTAGGAAAATCTAGTGATTTAGCGATTGGTGAATGGGTCTTTTCGACTGGATTTCCGATGCGATCGCAAGCTTGGAAATTTGCAGAAGGTCAATATACTCTATCCACACCACAACCGTTGCAATATGGATATGCTTTTGGCTATAGCAGCGCCGTTGAGAAGGGAATGAGTGGCGGACCTGTGCTGGATGCCTATGGTCGGGTGATCGCCGTGAATGGAGTTCATGCCAATCCTTTATGGGGCAAGCCATCTTATCGATATGCCAATGGTGAGAAACCTTGCGATCCTATAAATGCAGAAATGACAAGCTTAAGTTGGGCGATTCCGATAGAAACGGTAATTCAATTTATGCCCGATCTTCGCGCTACGCCCCTCGAAGCCGTCAGCAAAAGTGAAAGCGTTCCCAATCCATTTACCGCAAATCGACCACTACCAAGTCTTTTGCAAAAGCGAGCCAATTTACTGTCAAAATGTGTTGTTCCCCCTCTTGAAGTGGCGATTGACAACACTTTGCGCCACTAATCATAATTCATTTCTTAAAATCATCTATCCAGAGAATTATATGTCAAAACATTATGTTTCAAATATTTTTGGGCGATCGCCATTCGCAACATCGTTATCAATGGCGATCGCCATCTCATGCAGTATTTTTTCTTTAATCGTAAATATATTGCCTGTAACCGCCCAAACATCTCCAGTCGCATCTGACGCAGACAGAAAAGCTCAAACCCAAATTTATCTATCCCAAGCCCAATCTCTGTTTGATCAAGGGCTATACGATCGCTCAATGATGTTCGTTAATCAAGCGATCGATGCTAGTCCTAATAATCCCTTGGCTTGGCAACTATTGGGGAATTGCTTAAAAAAAATAGGACGCGATCGCGAAGCTCTCACCGCCTACGATCAAGCTGTCAAGTTGTTATCCATTCCAAATGTGGCGATCGCCCCCACATTTCCGAATGCGCCAGTTTTAGTTCAGCCAAATTCGCAAGGAAATAATGATATTGGTCAGTTATGGATCGAACGCGCCAGAACCTTAGAGCGCCTTAATCGATTTCAAGAATCAGTCACAGCTTACGATCAAGCTTTAAAAATACGTTGTCAAGAACAAGCACAAAAGACTAATGAAGTCTTACCGACTGTCTGTCAGGCTTACTTATTTACGGTCAATCCCCCTAACAATTTGCCAGCGAATGCCAATCAAAACTCAAATCAGAACCCAAATCAAAACTCAAATCAGAATGCAACCAGAAATACGGTGATTGTCCCCGTATCGCCGCAGCCGACACCATCAAAAAATAATCGTGGCATTTGGTAAACCTCCAAAAGATGGCACTGGTTCTGTTCGACAGAATTATTTGGCTGAAATCCTTGCCGAGCGAAGGTTTTAGCTATTCTAAAATCGATCTTAAAACGACAGAAACCAAAAGGTTTTCTCGGCAAAGTATGCGAGTGATGCAAGGATTTGGTCTTGAGTGACTGCATATTCAACTTCTTCATAACTCATCCCTCCAGCCAGTGAGCCAATAATAATGGCTATGGGGATGCGCGTACTGCTCAATACTGGTTTACGATGTTAAATTATCGTTTGAAATTTTTGGCGCTTGGGCAATAGTTCACCATGTTCTATGGCAGTTTCTACAAGCAGTTCAATAACTTCTTGAGCATTTTGAACTGCTTCTAAGTAAGTATTTCCGTGGGTGCAAGGTTGCATCACATCCGTAAATTCGGGTAAGAACACAACAAAGCAGTTATCTTCGTCAGACCATTGAATGGGAATTGTATATTGCATGGCATTTATTCTTCTGTATCTGGTTTTCTGAGTTCTTCTAGGGCTTCATCGATCTGTTTTTCTAAGTAGTTTTTGGCATCAGTGCTTATTTGTCGTAGGGATATTTTAGGCGATCGCTCTGACATGAACCAGATCGCGATCGTTAATGATGCTGAAGGTGCGATCAAATCGGCAACAAGTTAATGTTAAAGCAAAATTTTTTGACAATGTTATATTTAAGTATAACTAAAAGAAAAATTATGCACACCACAAATCTTCGTAAGGTCGGTGGCTCGATCATGTTGGCGATTCCTCCAGCCGTTCTCGAAATTTTGAACTTGCAATCAGGCACAACTGTGGGGGTTGCTGTTGACAATGGCAGACTGATTATTGAGCCTCAACTGAAACCACAATATTCACTGGACGAGCTTTTGGCACAATGCAATTCTAATGCTCCGATAACGGAAGACGATCGCGTTTGGCTGGATGTCAAACCTGTGGGGAATGAA
Source organism: Cyanobacteria bacterium SOY_65_metabat_81 (assembly GCA_031412945.1). GTDB lineage: Bacteria > Cyanobacteriota > Cyanobacteriia > Pseudanabaenales > Pseudanabaenaceae > Pseudanabaena. Next base: position 9,284 of record JANODY010000027.1, on the reverse strand, counting down.
CTGTGAAACGTGGCGATATTTATCTTGTTTCGCTCGATCCAACTGAAGGGCATATGAACAACAGGGTACTAGACCAGTTTTGATTGTCTCTCCCGATAAGTTCAATGCCTTAACCAAAGTTCCTATCGTTGTTCCAATTACATCAGGTGGAAGTTTCGCGAGAACCGCAGGTTTTGCTGTTTCTCTAGGTTCTGCTGGAACCCGAACTAAAGGTGTAGTTCGTTGCGATCAACCTCTTCCTATTGATTTATCTGCCCGTAAAGCTCGAAAGTTGGAGAGAGTGCCAGAAGCGATCGTTGATGATGTTTTGGCTAGGATTTCTACTCTATTTAGCTAAGTTTCGGATTGCCACGACATTTGGTATCCAAGTTCAGTTGGAAGATAAGTTCTTTGAGCCATGAACTACTGCCAGAATATCTACTCTGTCGGAGCCAACATAATAAATTATGCGATAGTTCGCTTCAATAACTTCGCGTATTTGCTCTAAGTTGATTTCAGGCAAAATCCTCCCCGAATTGGGGAATGTACCAATTTGTTGCGATCGCTTTGTTATTAAGTCCACTAGTCGAGTCGCATACTGAGGCGAAATCTGCGCGTGATAGCTATGAATTGCGGTCAACTGCTCGATCGCTTTGTTTGTCCAAAATACGTTCATGGTTGAAGTCCAAATTGCGATCGCACTTCTTCAACGGATTTAACTCGACCTGCTTGGCTGTCTGCTAAACCAGCTTCAACCGCTAAAATTACATACACTTGCTGCATGATGTCATCCCAAGTGCAGTTGTCAGGTAATTTTTCGATGAGACTTTGAGCTTGCTGTTTGACGTTTAGTACTGTCATGGTTTAGCTTCCTCTAAAACTTAATTTTAGTATATTATCCAACTTTGTTTCTGCGATCGCCTATTCTCTGATTTGCAATGCGATCGCCCTCACATGAGCGATTTCGCGATCGCGGATTGTTCTAACTTGTGATGGCAACACAGAAACAACGGCAACCGTCTCGCCTGTGAGGGTCATAAACTCGACTTCATAGCCTTTCTGTTGTTTATACACAAATACCACAGTACCAATGTCACCTATTTCTAAGTCAGCTTCATCAATGCGATCGGCTAATACAACACGGTCTAATTCTTTAATCATTATCTAAATTCACGCAGCTTGTAAAACTGGAACTGTTTGAAATTTTTGACGTTGGGGCAATGGTTCGCCTTTTTCTATGGCAGTTTCTACTAGCAGTTCAATCACTTCTTGAGCATTTTGGATTGCTTCTAAGTAGGTATTTCCGTGGGTGCATGGTTGCATCACATCTGTAAATTCGGGTAAAAAGACAACAAAGCAGTTATCTTCATCAGACCATTGAATGAGAATTGTGTATTGCATAGTTGTTATTCCTCTGTATTTAGTTTTCTAAGTTCTTCTAGCGCTTCATTAATCTGCTTTTCTAAGTAGGTTTTGGCATCGCTCCCATCTTTACCTGAAATAACGATCTTTTTTGACAATTTTGGATGTGACCATTTGGAATGACTGCCTTTTGCTGACTCACTGGTATACCCTGCTTTCAACAACATACTTTTTAATTCTCGAATCTTTTTTGGCATAAATGTTCGTATGTCGTCTGAGAATATTTGAGGATGGGCTAAATAATAGCTACTAGAGCTACAGGAATTGGCAGGAAATATTTTTGCTGCCCAAGCTTAGGTAAGATTCGAGACTGACTCAACCACTCTTCTGATATCTTCTTTCCTGCTTGTCTAGAGTCTTCAAGTAACAGATGATCTAATGTGCTTAAATTAGCTTGAGTAGCTTCTTGTTCAAGTATTTGAATTACTTTATTGACGTAATCAGCAGAGTAACCTACAGATTGAATTGGTTTACTGAAATCATTACCAAAAGCATAAAAAGTTAAATATGAAGCCCCATTTTGGCTAGAATGCTCTTCTACTTCTAGCATAGGGTGAGTAGCAAACAATAGGTATCGACTACCTTCAAGGATTGGAAGTAGCTCAAACAAAGCAGTACTAGAAATAGTGGTGAAATCTGCCTGACGTTGCCTAGATAATGAGCAAGCAAGATCGCCTATTGAATCAGACCGTCTGATGGGACGATGTTTCCAGATATCATCGCCGCCAGAACTCCTTTTTTCATCCTTAACCCAAGGACGTAAACCTGCTAATGAGTAAGTATCACTACCACCACCGAAAAGATTAAATTCTGGATCAAATGTGATTTTGCGAACTTTCCAGTTCTCATCTTTTCGTTTAATGGTAGCGACTTTTGCTTGCGCTGACTCGCTAACAGTAGCTTGATTGACTGAAAATATTGGACGATGCCATTCAACTGTATCAAAGGTTAGTTTAAATTCTGCCTGATCACGCGGCGGTAATCCTAACTTCACCCAGTATTCTAATCTTTGAGCAAGCATTGACCTATCAACTACTGCTTTTGCCGTTAAATCTTTTTGGATACTTCCAAGATTTTCATTCATCCTCTGATTCTGCTCATCTGCCTTTTTTAGAAGTGCATCAATAATTATTGGCTGATTCTCTTCAACCGCTTTTTCCACCTCATCTTCATCCAATGAGCCAAGAATTCTCAATCTTAACTGTTCATCTTCTATACCTAATTGCTTGAACTTTTCATGTAAAATCTCTTCTTTTCTAGCTTCATGGGTTTCTGTCATCATTAGATAGTAAGCAACTACATCAGATACTTGCCCAAGTCTCGCAACTCTTCCATTTCTCTGCATAAGAACGGCTGGAGAAGAACTCAAGTCCCAGTGAACCACTCGGTTAGCAACTTGAAAATCAAAACCTTCATCAGCCGCAGATGTTGCTACTAAGACTCGAATCGCAGGTTTTTCTTCGCCACGAAATCGACGAACTACCTTTTCCCTTTCACTATTTCCCATGCTTCCAGTTAATTTGTCAGAGATTCTAGGAAGAGCTTTTGTGATAATTTCACAGGTTTGTAAAATCTCTGTAAAAACAAGAAACCGTGAATCAGGATATTCTTCCAGCATTCTTTTTAGCCAATTTAGCTTGGCGTTTTCTACCCCATTATCTTGTGTTGAGGTTGAGAAGTTGAGTAACCTAGTTGCTAAGCCAGTTAGCTCAAGGATTTCATCAGGAGTAGCACTAAAATATTTTCCTTCATCATCTTTTTTTCTTAAAATCTCACTAAATTTGTAAATATCATCTACTTTTCCACCGCCTGCAAGACTTGCAAGTCTAAAATGAAAGCTGTCGCTAGGAAAAGAGACATCTGCATATTTATTAGAGCTACCTAAATCAAATTCGGCAATTCTTTGAGAAATTTGGACGATTAGCTTACGCAAGCTTTCTGTACTTTCAGAAATATCTTGTCTGTAGATGGCTTGAGTTTTCCAAGTTTTATGTCGGATACACCAACGAAACAGCCAAATAGCTCCTGCGATAGAACTACTAGTTAGCCTCATTTCAAGTTGTCTTGTCGCAAAACCACCAAAACTTTCACCATTATCTAGACAAATTCTTTGAACTGACTCACGAATTTCCCTCATAATTTCTAGATACTCTGGTGTAGTTTCAAGCTTAACCCGATCTACAGTTAATCTTGGAAATAATGGCTGACCAGTCCAACTAGAAACGTCATTCTGTTGTCTCCAAATAACCGTAGCAGGAGAATTTTCTTTTTTTAACTCTGCTACAAGGTCATTCTCACGAACTTCCTTTGAAAAAGCATTGTCAAATACAGTTTGATGGGAAATTAGACGTAGAAGATTAATAAATTGAGTACTAGAACGGAAAGGGGTAGCACTCATCAGCACAACCAGCTTCGGTGGCTCTGAATCTTGCCAATATTCTCCACCGATAAGTTGATAGGCTGCTTTGTAGGTCTGAGTTGCCAAATCAATTCGTTCAACGCTGCTTAGTTCCTCGCTGCTTCCGCAGTGATGACATTCATCAATAATTAGAATTTCAGGACGAACACTTTGAGGCAACACCTTTTTATCGTCTTGCTCAACATACCGTCGTACAGCATCAATACTTGCTACTTGAATTCCGCTAATGTTGTTAGCGCCATAGCTTCGGAACGAATCAACTACTTGAACAATATTTTGACTTTGCCCATCAACTGTTAGCGCCCCTTTCATCACAGACTGTAATTTTAGACAAGCATCCTCAACAAGTCCTGCTTTAGTTAAATACAAACACCTAAATCTTTCAAAACTACCTTTGGCAATTAATAAATCTCTAAGAACCAAGCCGATCTCAATAGTTTTACCGAGTCCAACTTCATCTGCAATCAATAAACGATTAACCTTATTACTATTATCCTTCATGTACTGCTGCAAAGCTAACTGGTGAGGGAATGGATCTTTATCGTTAGCTGTAATACGTCCAGAAAAAATGTTGGCGAGGATCTCTAATGCTCCTAGACGCATAGCAGTGTTGACGTAAAAGTCTGGATCGATTTTTGAAGTTCCTAAAACACTCTCCCCAGCGTAATATTCTTGGGAATTCTCAAGTCGTTCCATAACTGCTGGAAATTCCTGTGCATACCAACCCCACGAGCGAAAATTATTGCTAGGTATACCGCGTCGATCAGTTATCTCGTTAATGTTTGCGGTAGCGCCCCTTGTGTAAGAGTAATGCGTGAAGAATCTATCTGAGCCATTGTTTGGATCTCTAATAAAAACTACATCTGAATGGTATTCGTCTGAAGAAGGAATCTCAAATAAAGGCATAATTTTCTTTCTTGTTTTTAGGTTTTTCGCGAAATAAAATCTTTCTGATTGGGGCTTTAACTAGAATAGTGACTCACTTGAATTGCAAGCGATCGCCTACTTATTCAACATTAAAACATCCTAATATTCTCAGCTATAATACCATATTGTTTTTTAATTGCTTCACAATTATTTAACTTTGCGATCACCGCTAATTTATCGAAATTAGACAACAATGTTACACAATTTGCACGATAGTATCTGCAAGAAAATATTCCGTTACTAAGCAATAGCCGTTATCCGTCTCAAACTTGTCCAAATATTTGGGAATACCGCGATGATTTAAACCCTGCAAGCTTTGGATCTCACGCTCGATCGCCCTAAAGCCATCCCATCCCGCACCCTTAGAAAACTGAAATTGCTTAATCACAACTTGATTATTATCCGCAAGACGTTTAGCCAGATATGTAAACCTGCCCCCCTCAGAGTTATGCCCTAGCTCTTTGATAACTTGAAAACCATGCGCCGCGAAATCAGGGAAAGAAGACATAGGATTTTAGCAATGGCTGACTAAATTAGTTAGCTTTATTTTAGCTTTTTTATCGTGAGAAGACAATATTTTTCCTGTCAATTTGTGATGACAGAGTTAAGCGATCGCCGATTTCCTCACTAAGTTAAAATTTGATATACTGGCATATCTCAACTTCTGAGTCAATGAGTCCAACTGTTTTTCGTAAGGATGGCTACCGTTTTTATTTTTTCTCTAGAGAAGAATCTAGAATGCACGTCCATGTTTAATCTCAACATGGTGAAGCTAAATTCTGGCTAGAATCAACGATTGAACTCGCTCAACATACAGGTATCTCTCAACGTGAAATCAATGCAGCACTTAAACTTGTAAAAGACAATGAACAAGAAATCCGTATTGCTTGGAACAGACATTTCCCAAGTTGAAGTAACTAACATATCCCCCCATGGGCTTTGGCTACTTTTACACAATGAAGAACTTTTTCTACCATTTTCTGAATTCCCTTGGTTTCGAGATGCAAATGTCTCCAAAATATTTAATGTAGAACTTCCATCCCCAAACCATCTTTACTGGTCAGAGTTAGACATCGATATATCTGTTGAATCAATTCGTAATCCAGAATATTATCCACTTTTTAGCCAAATTGGATAATTTAGTTAGCGATCGCCTTACCATCTTGTGATAATGGATACAGGAGATCGCCATCTATTAACTAGCAAGCTAGATTAACCGAAAGCTATTGCAGTTGAGGCGATTAGGAAGGCTGCATACGTCAGTATGTATTCAAAAGCCAACCAAACGAGCTTGAACGAAGAGCCACAAGCTTGTCTTTCCACTGAACTAAACTTGCAAGAGGTGTGCGTTGGTGCGCCCATACAAGGGTTTCAATCAATATGAACCACCTCATACTCACATCGATCGCGATAACTTGACCGCTAAGTTTTGGTTGCAGTCAGTTAGCTTGGCTCAAAATATTGGGTTTCCTGCTAAAGAGTTGAGAAAATTGCAATCTATGGTAATCGAACATCAAACACAATTATTGGTACGAGTACTTTGGCGATTAAGACGGATGAGAGAGTTGAGAATGTTAGCTTCACTGAGGATACGATCGCTGTTGATTTGATAGATGGGCGGACAATTATGGAACTAGTGAGCAGCTTGCTAATTGGGAAGTCTGCGGTGGTGGCTATGGTATTCATTGGGAAGATCTTGATGAGGATTTGAGTACTGAGGGTATGTTACGGGGTGCGCCTGCACCGAGAAAATCAAGAGCAATTAGTTGAGGCGATCGCCTTTTAATCTCTGTGCAAGTAAAATAAAGTAAAGTGGTTATTCTGAGTTTATAATTATGACTTTCACTGAGTTATTGCCGAATCTGCAAAAACTAAACCCCTCGGATAAGCTTAGGGCTATTCAGTTTCTAGCGACTGAATTATCAAAGACAGAAAATTTTGCTGATAATGATACTCCCTTCCCACCAAAGAAATAGACATATAAAACCAAGAATTAGCGTTGCGGCGCTTCGCGCCGCAACGTGTAATTTTTCACTGGGAAGGGAGTATAGAGTCTAAATCTTGGTTAGAAGCAGATTTGGTTCGTGATTTGCCTGAGTATGACTGGGGAGAAGGTGGGATACCAAGTATGAAGCCTGTGGAATATGTTTCTGGTGTTGGTTTAGTGGTAAAGGCAGGATGGAGATTTTGAATTTATGTCGCTAGAGAACGGAGACAAACGCAAGCCACCAAGAGGACTTAATTTAGCAGAAAGACACGTTCAGAAACATTTACCTGATACGCCCCAAATGTTAAAATTGCTAAAAGAAGACGGTAAAGCTCATGTGTTTAACGATCGCCAAACTTTACTTGCAGTTACAGATGCTTTGTTTGAGTCGGGTGAGTTTATTGGCACGGTGAGAGGTCATGAACGCTATGGGATGTATTTTGATCTAGCAATTGGCTATAGAATTGATTTAGCAGGGACTCGATTGCCGTTGTATTTTGCAGAGATGAAAATTATTAAGGGTGAATATCATGTCATTCCACGCACAAAACCAAGTGAAGTTATCTAATTGGAAGTTTATTGAAATGTGGGTCGATCCTAGTTCTGATCTGCCCTATGTGTTGATGTTGGTTGGTGATGTGGATGGAAGCTATACGCTTTATGACCCAACTGAGGGATATCAAGTGGTTTATGCGGCGCGGGATTATGAGAAGGTGAAAGATTTTTTGTTGGAAGATGAGTATGTGCAGGTTCGCGGTAGATATCAAGAAAATGCTGAAGCACAAAAATCTGAGCCTGTACTTGTCTAGGCGCGATCGCCTCTTTAAGCTCTGTAAAAATAAAGGGCGATCGCCTATGGTTTCAGCTAAAATATTTTTTATAAAGATACTAAATTTAGCATGAAATAATTCTCTATGGCAAAAGATTTGTATCACGATCTTGTTAAACGCGCATTAGAAAAAGATGGATGGGAAATAACTCACGATCCATACGAATTGCGCGTAGGTGGTGTAGAAATGTATGTAGATATTGGGGCTGAACAGATTATTGGCGCTGATAGAGGGAATGATAAAATTGCGGTTGAAGTAAAAAGCTTTATTAACCCCTCAAGAATTTCTGACTTTCACTTAGCACATGGACAATTTTTAGATTATCGTTATGCTTTAGAAGATGTAGAACCAGATAGGGTTTTGTATTTGGCTGTACCTCATTTTGTCTATCGAACCTTTTTTAGTCTAGCTTTTATTAATAGAGTTATACAGCGTAGTCAATTGAATCTTTTGGTTTATGACTTAGATAAGGAGAGCATTGAACAATGGATAAAGTAGCGACATATAGACAATTTATTCGACAGCTAATGCAGGCAAGAGCAGATCGTTCTATGCGATCGTCAAAGGAGGTTGAGGCTCAGACGATTTTTGATGTGGAGCGTGACCATTATCAACTAGTCTATGTGGGTTGGAAACGTAATGATATAAGGGATTACGGATGTCTATTGCATCTGGATATTAAGGATGGAAAGATTTGGGTTCAATATGATGGTACTGAAGGTGGTATTGCTTATGAGTTAGTGGAATTAGGTGTACCTAAGCAAGATATAGTTTTAGGCTTTCAACCTGCTAGAGTTCGTTCTGCGACTGAGTTTTCTGTAGGTTAGTAACGTGCCGAAAATTGTGAAATTATCCTTGTTTGAATATGACTTGAGCAATGGTTTTAATTGGACAGATCGAGAACAAAACGCGATCGCCTCTTTAAGCTCTGTGAAAGTAAAGTGCGATCGCTGGATCATTTTTGAATCGGGTTAGGCTAAGATTTTGGAAAAACAATCGCAATTTCAATAGAATCTAAAGTATTTTTAATAGCCTTTTGGGCGTATCAAACCTACATTAATTAGGAATAGCACATCTAATGACTCGCAAAAATTTGAAACGGGGCGATCATATCTATGTAAACTATGGAGGATATACCCATCACGGAATTTATTGTGGAAATGAGAGAGTAATTCATTACGGTAATGGAGGCAAAATTCGTGAAGTCTCATTAAGTAGTTTTGCTCAACACCATCATGTATCCGTACAAAAACATCACCACTCATATCCCGCAGACAGAGTAATTTCAAGGGCAAATAAAAGACTAGGAGAGAAAAAATATAATCTTGTTTTTAATAACTGTGAACATTTTGCTGCATGGTGTAAAGTCGGTAAAAGCCGATCTAGGCAAGTTGAAAATCCTGCAAAAAGTGTCATCAAGTTTATATCTCACCATCAAACTAAAGTTGTCAAAAAGGTTGCTCGTGAATCCCAAAAATCATTGAAGGCTATATCTAAGAAAACAAGCTCATCTTTTAAAAAAGCAATAAAAAGTATTTTTTAGAAAAGTCTTTGAAACAAGAGAAGATGAGAGTTGAGACTAATTAGGGCTTACTGAAAAAGCAAGAAAAGCATACAAGCAAAGGTTTCCAAGGAGATCGAAAGCTGATAAAATGCAAGAAAAGGCAGCAAAAGTAAGTAAAACCCTTGCACAAATAAAATTTCATGTACCGACAATCTC
>JANODY010000026.1:0-32123 GCA_031412945.1 Cyanobacteria bacterium SOY_65_metabat_81 | reverse complement strand
TCCAGTAGCAGCAACCGAATCTTTGAACTCGGTCTTTCCAGCAGTCAATGTGGTGATATTTCCCAATGGAGTATTGCTGCCGACTTTCCTATTAAAGGTGACATTTCCACTAGAAGCAGAATTATCCACCGTCAAGTCACTAGTAGTTACACCTGACTTACTATCAACAGTGCCATTAAAGTTGACGGCGTTGACAGCCCCGCTATTCGTACTCAATGTGATACTTGCAGCATCTAACTGTAAATTGCCATAGGTTTGTGTTTCTTGAGTAAAAACAGTCTTGCCTAGTTGGGTTTTAGCTTGAGCGCTTGTATCTAACGATCGCGCTGTGACACCATCGCTAAATACAGTCGTGCCACCGCCGTTCGTTACAACATTACCTACAAACCCTAAATCGACAGTACCGCCAAAACTAGTTATTCCACTGCCCGTAGTAGTCACAACACCCAACTTGGCAGGATCTTGAGTCAAACTATCTGTAAAAGAAATATTACCCGTTCCCGCTTGAACATTCAGGCTATCTTTTATCACCAATGCTCCATCAACAGTTACCTTTCCTGCGTTAGCAGCCACAAGATTCAGATTGTCGGCGCTTAAATTGCCATTGGTGAATATATCTCCAGACGTGACATTCGTCCCTGAGACAGTGATGTCTGAGGTTGAAGCAGGAATTCGATCTATGCCTGCCAGAGGTACATTTGCTGGTACAGCATTTAGCAAATCAGGAAGAGTTAACGCTGTAATACCACTTGACGAGATTTGGGTTAGGTCTATAGTGAAGCTCAATAAGCTACCAGTCGGTGAAATGTTAACTTTGGAGCTATTGGGTACAGCCACGATAGAAATATTATTTCCCGCCGTGAGTGTACCTGTATTCACCACAGATCCGCCAGCAAGTCTAAGGTTGTTCCCTGACGGTACGCTCAGACTAGCAGCATTGAAAATCGGATTGTTATTTAAAGCAAAAATAAAACCAGTAGGATCCCCCGTAAGCGATGCAAAATTATTTGCCCCAACAGCATTAAAGTTACCTGCGGTAAATGCGATCGCCGAAGATGTAGTCGCCGTAAAAGAGCTAGGAACATTCAGGCTAGCACCCGCCCCAAACACAATACCTGAAGGATTCATTAGGTACAGATTCGGATTCCCCAGCCCAGTAACCTGAATCACCCCATTAATGATTGAAGCACTTCCCCCAGATACTCGCGCCAAAATATTTTGAATATTTGAAATAGACACAAAGTTGGCGATTTGACCAGCATCTAAACCAAATTTGGCAAAGTCGTGAAAAAGATTTGTGCCACTAACTGTGCCATCTTTGATGTCAAATTGGTTGTTATTTATCGCATTAGGCGCAACTACTGTCCCCACCCCATTACTAGCAGGCGTGATATTTTGAGATTGCAAAGGTGTAATCGGGACTACGGAAAACCCACCCACCAAGCAGAAAAGTCCAACAGTAGCTGCACGGCTAACAGAAAAATAACTCACAAACAAATCCTCACATCACAGAAGTCTAAAATCTTCAGGCATAATAGAACAGGCTTGAGAAAAACTCAAGCCTGTTTACAAGTTTCAGGGATTTATTTTTAAAGCTTATGCTTGTGTGAAGTCACAAGCCCTAATTTATCCCTAGTTTACAAGACTTACAAAGGTGCGCCCAATTGCACTTTTTTGCCTTGTCGCACCAAAGTATTCATATTTACAAAGAACTTTCCGCCCTCAGATGGAGGTACGCCACGAGTGATAGCTCCTGATGCATTACCTGACATCGTGCCTTGAAAAAGGGATAGGATTGTATCGACTTCATGTTCTCCTTCAAGAGTAAATAAAAGCTGAGAAGATCTACAGTCTTGTTGTCTAGTGGATCGATTTAATGATGCACAAATTACAAATTGCCCATTGAGCTTAGAGTTGGTGATGTTATCGAGTGATTCTGGCTGATTGGTTTGTATATTTTGCAATCTCTTCGATACGATCTGACATCTAGCAGCAGGGGTGTATTCACTGAAGTAAGTAGATTTCCAGTAAATGACAGGAACTCCACGCCTATTTTCATCGCCGAGTTTAATTGCAAATGTTGTCGGAAGTCCAGTTGACGAATCAATGTGGCAAGCGTATGTCGTTTTTTCCGAGTCCGAACTACCCTCTTTACGCTTGCTTTGGGCTAAGGCTATGCCATCTAATTCACTCAAAGATGCCGTCAGTAAAACTGTCAACAGTCCAGAAGAACCTATAAACTTTAAATTTGCCATTGTGCTGAGATCCTTGTTTGAGAGTATTGGATGAAAAACAAAAAAATTAACATCGGATTTTATGTAATTATACAGGTGTTCTCATTAAATAAACAGTCTAAAAGTTATAAATAAGTTACTTCTGTAACTAACCCTTGCATTTTTTAGCGAGATTGGCAGTCTCAATCATTTGATTTTTTTTCTGCCAGTTTTTTTGTTGAGAATGTACTTTATTAGAATCTATGGTTACAGGAGGTATGCCAGTTCCGATTACCAAAGGAGCTTCAGTCTTGCTGTGGGGATGTTCAAAAATTAAGCCTGTTAGTTTTTCCGCTTGATTAATGGCAACATCAATTGGAACTGCCCATGCTGAACGAAACATAAGGTTTTTTAGCGGCTTACAAGGCAGTGGCAGCATATTATCTTGAAAAATATAAGAGTCACGGATAATAGGATATGCATGTTTTGCATTAATGCCAATCAGGTTCGCATTAATATCTAGTAATGGTCCGCCGCTCATCCCGCGCTCGATCTCGTTGGTATAACCAATTTGATGTCCCCGCCGAAGCGGTTGCTCTAGTTTGAGCGTGACGTTACCCGCAGTCATTTTTAGTCCAGTAACTTTGTCAGCATTTCTGATCTCAAGGGGATAACCTGCGGCAAAAGTAAAATCACCTTCTGATACATTTTTAGGATAGCCAATGGTGGCGATCGCATAAGCTTTGCTGCTTTGAAATTGCACTAGAGCTACATCGATACCTTGTGGACGCAAAGTTGCTAAGCGCTTACCAGAGTAGACTTGTCCATCAAAGGTTGTCACTTGAATTTTGCTTGATCTAACTACATGATCATTTGTAATTACGGTGTAATTACCCCCTTGGAGGGCGACTAAAACTCCTGAACCCCAAGGTTCTCCTTCTGAAGAGACTTTAACAGTGATAGTCCTAGCTTTTTTCTCTAGGTAAGAAGTTTGGGCGACATCTACAAAACTTGTTGTGTGTGTAGGCAAAGAAGACGTGGAACTATAAGAAATAGCAGGGTCTTTAGAGCCAGTCAGGATTAAAATCAAGGGAAAGCTAAATAGACCCGTTGCAAGTTTATTAAGGTGCACGACGTACTACCCCTCCTTGCTCGACTATGATATCTGACGGTAAAGGGGATACATATGCGTCAAAGCGTGGTTTAGGATTACTCGGTTGAACTGAGTTGGTTGGGTTTGAAGAGCCTCCATTATCTGGTTGGTCGCTAATATAAGGCTTCACAGTGTCATCGATTGGACTGGGCGGCACTGGTGCGGTACATACTTTGTACTGATCGATCGCTCTATTTTTTAGACCAGTATAATCTTTGGCTAGTTTTTGGGATTCAGCAGATGCAAATGTTTGAGCAGGAACTGTGTTTAGCTTGGCGATCGCCTCACTAAACTTCGACTCTGCTGATTTAAGCTCATCACACTTAGGACTATCGAGCTTCAAGAAGGAACTTACAGAATCTTTAGCATCTTTAATAATGACATTAGCGTTATTTTCGATCGCAATGCGACTATTTAGCTTGACTGACGAGGTTTTGGAGGTTTCTATATCAGCTTTTATACTGTCTAGCCCATTTGAGTAACCAATCTGCTCAGCTTGATTTTTGAGTGTGTCCAAATCTTTACCTGACTGAGACAGCTTAACATCTAAGTTTTTTAGATCCCCTAAGTTTTTGGCATTAGCAATATCCTTATCGATTTGAGGGATTGATTCTTTGATTTTTAAATATTTTTGATCGATTTCGGTGCGTTTCTGAGCATTCCCCTGCTCATTCGACCAAAGTAGCCAACCGATACCACTGAAAACAGCTAATCCAGTTACAACTAATATGATGACTGGTATGACAGATTTCTTTTTTTCTTCTTTGGGAATAGGTGGATTAGGAGTAGTAACCTGAGTTGGTGGATCTTCGGGCGGTTTTGGCCCCGATCCGCCAGGTAGCCCTCGTCTTGTATTCTGATTACTTTCAGCCATAGGTAAACTCGCTACGAAAAAGATAAAAAAATTAATGCTTTTAGTGATTGTAAATCGATAATTTGAAATTGTATAGATGCAATCCTAAATGAGTTGTGAGAGGCTTCGACTTCCCTTCGACAAGCTCAGGACATCGCGCTCATCCAAAGATATACGCTGGCTGAGCGAAGCGATGCACTGAGCTTGTCGAAGTGTCGAAGCCCTATTTTTCTCATAAATGATTTAGGACTGCTATAGATGCAAAGTTTTTTTTAGCAATTCTCATGGTAAAAATTAGTTTCATAATGAGAATTGCTATTGAAAACTAGAACTCAAACTTGTAATTTAGCTTGAAGTATAGTGATTTATCTTGCAGGTTATTAGTTTTGTCTGACAATTGCAAGAATGGTATAGCGTAATCCACGCGCATAGTTAGCCCCTTTAATGGTTCAAAAATGGCTGCTAGTCCACCCGCAGCAATAAAGTTTTGCGTGGGTAGTGCGTTAGGGTTGCGCGGATTATTCCAGACTCCGCCGAGGTCGATGAATGGGGCAAATTGTAATTTGGGAGACTCATCGACCTCATCACGGATGGCGATCCAGCGATTTTCAAGGGAGAAACGAACCCCATTATCACCAACTCTCAGGTTTTGGCGAAAGCCTCTAACTGACTGTGCGCCACCAATCACAAATTGCTGTGAAGATAAAAGCGGATCATTGGATAATTGACCATCGAGGGAGGCAATCAAAAATACATCTCGACCTAAACTTTGCAAGCGCTGAACTTGTCCATTCCAATTAAAAAAGTAACTGGTCGGTGCATTGGCGTTGTCAATTTTATTACTACTGACATTAAAAGCCCCTAAACCTGTGCCTAGATTGAACTGGGAGCGAAAAGCCCAAGCGCTGTTAGTCACGTCTCTGACTGTGTAATCTTGGCTAAATTTCAATACGCCAGTTCGGGTTGAGCCGTCAAGATCGGGTCCAATGCCGAAGGGGGTGTTGAAATCGTTAAAGATGAATGTTTGCCCAGATTGGTAAGCATAGCCGAGAGAAATGGCGAATTCATCTAGTCGCGATCGCACGATTGGCTGTCTAAAAGTAAGCTCATAGAGGGTGTTTGTGCCTCTGATGCCTAAAGAAGCAAATTCTGGCTGGGTAATCCGATAATTGGTAGGGGCTACCCGCAAAGTTAGCAGACCATCTTGCGGATTAACTGGTATGGAGTATGAGAAGTCATACTGATTTAGTCCACCTGTGGTTGTGCCGTAGTATGCGATCGCAAGGCGATCGCCAAAACCTGTGGCGTTACTAACTGATGCGCCCAACCCATAGCGCTCAGAGCCGAGGGCAATAGGTGACTCGTTGTCAAAACTAGACAACACCTGAAATTGCTTGCGCTCTTCAACATCGATTTTGATGCTGGGTTTAGTCTCTACATTTGTCTGCGGAGACTCATTTGAGCTACTTGGGACTTCGGGTGCAACAATTGTAGCCCGTACCTTAGAAAAGTTGGGATCGCGGTTGAGAATTACTAAACCTTCCTCAAGTTTATTGGCATTAAATGGGCTACTAACATAAGGTTGAAGCCTTGCCCTTACATAGTCTTTATCAACTCTGACAACCCCTTGAATTGAACCCACGGTTAGAGGATTAATCTCACCTTCAGCGATCGATATCTGAGGTGGCACAGAGTCCGCATTCAGTATGGCTTTGGAGTTGATATAGCCATTTTCTACATAGAGCTTGGTAATCGCCTCCGTAAAATCTTGCAGTTCCTTTTTACAGGTTTTGTTGGTTTTGTTTAAGGCAAACGTTTGTTCGAGTTGCCTTAAATTGTCTTGTAGGACTGTGGATACAGTCCTCAGTGGAAAAATTGGCACATCTAACTGGCGATCGCCCCCGCAAACATCAACTTTACTAATCTCTTTTTGATTAATCTCTTTTTGAGACGTGGACTCCTCAGCATAGAGGCTAGAAGCCATACCAGTAAATATTGCGGTACTATAAAAAGTTGCTGTTGTAAGCTTTGCAGCCAAAATCCGAGAGAACAAGCCCATGCACTAAACCTCACGTTTCACAGAACTAAAGTTACCATTGAATTCAAACAATGATCGATCAAATTCTGCAATTTTTTGTGGGTATAACGTTTTTTGGTTAGTGTCATGAATTATCCGCGCTTAAATGGCATTAGAATAAGGAGCAATTCCTAATATCTAGATATTTAGGTCATTTTTTTCTAGATTAATTTTTCATAAGGAGTTGGAGGATATATGGTGTATATGCCTTTAATCAGTTTCACTCTATTTGTAGTCCTATTCTTAGGAGCAGCATTTACCTTAAGCTATTTTTGGTGGGCCGATCGCCTCAAAACTCCAGAGGTTATCGCCGCAGAGGTAATGCAATTTTCAGAACAATTTACTAACGCATTTTCAGTTTTTGCGGTTGGGCTGCTAGCCTTTGGTATTGTAATCGCATTTATAAAAACGTAAAAAGAAAAAAGAAAAGAGGCGCGATGCGCCTCTTTTTTATTTTTTATTTTTTATTTTTTATTTTTTATTTTTTATTTTTTATTTTTATAAAATCCCCATAGCGCCGCCTAATAAAATACTCATCGTGGCGATCGCCACAGGATGAATTAGCACCGCCCAAATATTAGGGATTTTGATTTCTGCACATAGCGGAAATACTAAATAGGCGATCGCGGCATTAACAATCAAAAAACTAATAGCCCATAGTGCTAAAACTCGTAAATTTAGTGTTGCTAACACAATCCAGATCAAAGTATTGGCGATCGCCACGAGGCTCACACCTTGTACCCAACCTTTGCCCGACTCAATCGGGCGATCGGATGACAGCCACACCAACCCCATCCATGTTAAAGCCGTTAGTAACCCACAGGCGATCGCATTGTAAAAAAGTTGCATATATAAAGTTGCATATATAATTACTACTCAATTCTGGCAGGGATACCCTGACGACGCAACTGCTCAATGCGCTGTTGAGCCGCATTTGAATCGCGATAAGAACCAACTTGCACCTGTCCATCGCTTGGACGTACATAGGCTTCACGTTCGACTTGCTGAGCGCTTGCTGCGTAGCTGTTTTCGACCACCACCCGATAACTTGAGGGAGCGGCGGGTGCGGATGTTAATGGCGCTGCATATTTGACAGACGTATTGCTAGGAGGTGCGACATAGGTTGGAACAACGGGCGCGACACTACTAGCACGGCTAGTGACTGTGCGAGGAGCGGGTTCACGAGGAGCCTCATAGCTTCTAGGTGCAGCAGGGGGAGTATAAGTATTCTCGACAGGAGCTAGCGCCGATGGTAATGGAGCAACTGGAGAGAAGTTAATTGGTGGAACAGTTCTTGGTGATCTAGTTGGCACAAAAGTACTGGTACTTGGGACAAATAGATTTGATGGCTTCGATGACGGATTAGCTAAAAGATTTTTTGGGGCGATCGTAGGACTAGTCAACGGTTTACCTGCTTTATTACTCTCTAATTGAGTTTTAGTTTTATCCCCAGCAAAAGGCACAAAAGACGATGACGCATCATTAGATTTTTGCTGATTTTGCAAATTAATATCACGACCAGCATCTTCATTTTTGTCATCCGTTTGGGCTGACTTAGGACGTGGCTCTGGCTTAAATAGCTTCATCACCCCAGACGGATCGACTAATAGATAACCGATCGCCGCACTCGAACATAGCAGCAGCAACAACGAAATAATCCCGACAGGATTCATTAAACTGCGTAAGGCGCTTCTTTCTGGAGGTGCGATCGGAATTGACACTTGATCATGTTGATTTTCAGCATCTTGATAGCTGTTGGCATAATCATTAGCAAAACTTTGTAAAATTTCATCATCATCAAGCACAGGATGATCCGCCACAGTTGGCGCATTACCATAAATATTCGCATTCTGGGCATATGGTAATGCCTGTTCATCCCTATGATTGTCATGTTCAGAGGCATCGACTCGATCTAGTCGATCAAGAGTGTCTAACCCTCTATATTGATGTAATTCTGCTGAAGAAATATTAGCTGAAGAAATATTAATAGAAGCAATATTAATAGAAGGCATTACAGGCATTTGGATCGAGCGACGATCGCCATGCCCGATATGTGGCTCGATCTCTGGAGCAGTTGGTGACAGCGCCGTGGACAAGCTGGGTGATGTCCAGATCGACTGGGTAGAGATAGCGCGGGGTCTAAAAGGATTTAGATAAGAAATTGTCTGCCCGTTAGCTTGCCAATGACGATAGCGATCTAGCTCATCATTGAGACTCGCATCCAAACCAGCCAACGCGGTTTGCAAGACTGAAGACTGAGCGATCGCAGGCAAAATATTTGTGTCAGCGACTTTTTTGGCGATCGTTGGTGTGATGGTTGGAGAAATGGTCGGACTCAATGTTTGCATAATCTTTACCTCAGGCAATAACAGGGGTTTGAGCTAGGTAAATGTCGCGAATATCTTCAGGAAGGGCTTCTTCTAAGGCGTGATAAGCCTTGACTAGAAGTTGTTTAACATCACTAGCTGAGATGTTTTCGCCTTCAGCATGTAAATAAGCGGCGATGCGCGTATGACTCCACTGAAAAGTTTGAGACAATAATAGGATCAGACGCAAATTGCCAGCCATTTGATTTAGCGCTTGATTAAGGTAGCACCAAAAAACGGGTGGCGTGTCTTTGAGCGAATATTGAATATCTTCAACGGGTGGGACTTCAGCGCGATTAATCATCATCGCGGCGATGTTAATTAGCCAACTTTGCAAAGATAGACGGGGATTTGTCACCCGCAAATCTAGCACGCGCATTTCGTGATAAATGTATTCCCAAGTTTTGACAAACAGATAGTCAGACTGCACTGGCGATCGCGTAGCCGTGCCAATTAGGGTATACAGCACTTGTCCATAGCGACAAAATATCGCGGCAAAAAATTGACCCTCTTCAGGATGTAGTTGAAATAGCGTCACGAGTTCGCGATCGCTCTTCTGGAAAAGCGCCTGAATCTTGGGGTGATGAATTTCGGGAAGGGGGGGAAGCTGCACGGTCACGGCTATTGCTAGCTCACTATTCTAAGTTTTCAAATTTGATGCACACATACTAGCAGCAAAGTATGATATTGCAACCCGCAGTTCGTACTAAAATCAATAAGTGATCGGCGGCGCTTTGATCAGCCAATCAGTTGCCTTTACGCAATGTGGCGCTTAGTGAGTGATAAAAAAGAAGATATTTTTATGATTTATCGTAGTTTAGCTGATATTAATATTTATGATTCATCAGATCTCGATCGCTTGGCGACGCAGATGGCAAGGGGGCGATATTTAGAAGTGATTGATCCTGAGTCAAATCCCAAAGAAAATCACCTAAAAATTCAGTTGCTTGAAGATAGCTATGAAGGTTGGCTCGATCGCCAAGATTTGGTTAAGTTAGAGCTAAGCAGCCGCCAAGATTATTTAGCCAATTTACCACCCGCTCTGAGTGGTTTTGAAGTAAGCGATCGCCTTCCTCAAGTAATCGCCTATGCCCAAAAAGCGATGGCAACACCTAATGAGTATCTCTGGGGTGGTACTGTCGCCCCAAATTATGACTGTTCAGGTTTAATGCAAGCCGCTTTTGCCTCCGCTGGAGTTTGGATTCCCCGTGATGCATATCAACAAGAAGCATTTGGTGCTGCTGTGCTTTTTCATAATCTCATCATCGGTGATCTAATCTTTTTTGGGACTCAAAAAAAAGCTACTCACGTTGGTATTTATATTGGCAATGACAGATATATTCATAGCTCTGGCAAAGAACATGGATATAACTGCATTGCCATTAGCGATTTTGCAGGACTAGATCCAGTTTCTAAATGGTATTCTAAACGCCTTCGCAGAGCCGCCAGAATTAGGGCAAGTCTAGTCTCTTCATGAGGTAACAAAGGCAATCTTGACGAATAATATCGGTGTTGAGGGTCAGCATTGAAGGCATGATCTGCTCTTTTAAGCGGATCTCACCATTTTGAATTTGGAAATAGCGATCGCTTTTTTCTTCACCATCTTCACTCACCGCCGACAAATAGGCTTTTTCGGTTTTGATTTTGCCAAAGCTTGCCCCGATCGCCAGCTCACAAAAGTTCAAGCGATCGATGTCATCAGGGAAAGTAATGTCATCATTAGGCTCACCGATAAGGCTGAAATTGAGATGTTCAGGCACTTTGACGATCGCTACAGTATGAAACAAATCAATATCGGCGATCGCCGCACTGGGCAAACTCTCAAAGCTGTCAAGATTGAGGCAAGTTTCCACATATTCCCAAGCATGGGCAGTTCCATCGGGGCGATCGGGTTGTCCGCATTCAACTACGATCGCAGGACAAAACTCTCCAAAAGCGTAGGATTGCACTGTTTTGGGACTGGTGTAATGCACTACTATTTTGTTAAATAATCGCGCAAGCTGTAGAAAATGGGGATCTAAGTGCGTAATGCAGCCATAATGCGGATTTTTACCCGTATTATTATGAATATCGATACTAGCAAATACCCCACGCGATCGCATTTCGGCAATCACCTTTTGCGCCATGAGTTGCTCTGGCAGTGGTTCTGACGAGTCCCCAAGTTGCCAAATGCGATTGTAATCAGGCTGATCAATTAAATGTCTTTGTCGATATCTGGCGGCTGCGATATTGCCAATAAACAAAGATAGCGATCGCGGTAGTCTCTTACCTAAAAGTTTGCCCGAATCGGCGGCATAAT
The DNA here is from genome assembly GCA_031412945.1 of Cyanobacteria bacterium SOY_65_metabat_81. Lineage (GTDB taxonomy): Bacteria > Cyanobacteriota > Cyanobacteriia > Pseudanabaenales > Pseudanabaenaceae > Pseudanabaena. Next base: position 21,162 of record JANODY010000026.1, on the reverse strand, counting down.
ATTGGCGAAGCAACTCGCGCATGGCTAGCCAACTGGTTGTTTCATTGCCATGCAATAAAATCGACACAAATAATGGCGGCTGGCGATCGCCTTCTAGATGAATCAATGTTGGGCGATCGAGAACTTTAAAAAGTTGATCAGATTCAAGTTCAAGTAAGCCATCGGGCAGGCGATCGCAAATATCAAGCATGGCAAAATCCAAAAAATAAAGACGGCGCTAAGCACCGCCTCTATTTTTACTGTATTAACAAGAAAAAAGCACGCTTAGCGTGCTTTTTTCTTTAAAAACGATTTAGAAATTTCTAAATCTAAATGCAGGATAAAAAAATAATTGCACTTAATGAAAAATAAACAAGAATCTTGCTAACTAAAACTAGTAATAAAACTAGTAATAAGATTAGTAAGTAAGACCCATACTACGGTTGGTTTCAGCACCAAGATAGACACGGACGCTTAGAAAGTCAGTGGGGCAAGCAGTTTCGCAACGTTTGCAACCAATGCAGTCCTCAGTACGGGGAGAAGAAGCGATTTGAGCCGCTTTGCATCCATCCCAAGGCACCATTTCCAAAACATCACAAGGACAGGCTCGCACGCATTGAGTGCAGCCGATACAGGTGTCATAAATTTTGACTGCATGCGACATATTGCTATTGCTCCAATCAATATATGTGCCTATCTAAAAAGAAAAAATAGGCACGGAATGTTTAATCCCAAGTTTATCGTAATGGTTTACATTCGATGCTTAGTTTGTGAGATAACTTAAAACAAATTAATATTTGGGCTTATATTTAAGTTTTTAGCTTAACTGCATATTTTGACATTTTAAAATGCTAAGAATCGTAACCAAAAACGAGAGGCGATCCCCCTGTAGGGGCAGAGCATTCCCGCATAAATTCATGAATTTTTAGGTTTTTTTGATTTGGGAATGCTCTGCCCTAAACTTGCCACTCAGGGACAATTTATCGATAAAAGCGCAAAGGGTTGAGCATTTGCGTTTTGAGATTGTGGTGGGAAATATAAAAGTATTGGCGCAAATGCTCAACCCCTACAAGTTTGTCTTTATAAAGCATTAGGTGCGAATAAATCATGACAACAACTATTTTTGAGCTTATAGCGCAAAGCGATGTCAACCTAGAAAAGCTATATTAATCAACCTAGGCTAAAAGAAATTATTAATCCATGACCACTTCCATTTTATCTGATTTAAAAATTCGTTTCTCCAAGGCGATCGCCGATGCTTTCGGGACGGAATATGCCAACCATGATCCTGCGGTGGCTCCTGCAAAGGATGCTAAATTTGGCGATTATCAATGTAATGCCGCGTTAGGCTTAACCAAAAAACTCAAACAAAAACCCCAAGATGTAGCCGCGCAAATAATTGAAAAATTTTTGACAGATGAGGCGGTTAAGAATATGTTCGAGCCGCCCACGATCGCAGGGGCAGGGTTTATTAATCTCAAACTCAAACTTAGCTACTTAGAATCTCAATTAGCTAAAATGCAAAAAAGCGATCGCCTCGCGATCGCCACAGTGGATAAACCCGATCGCATCATTGTCGATTTTTCTAGTCCAAATATTGCTAAAGAGATGCATGTTGGGCATTTGCGATCGACGATTATCGGTGATAGCATTGCGCGGATTTTAGAATTTCAAGGACATGATGTTTTGCGGCTAAACCATGTCGGCGACTGGGGAACTCAGTTTGGCATGTTAATTACCTATTTGCGCGAAGTTTATCCCGATGCGCTAACTAAGGCTGATGCGATCGCGATCGGTGACTTAGTAGAACTCTATCGCGCCGCCAAAAAACGTTTTGATGAAGATGAAGTATTTAAAGAAACTTCTCGCGCTGCGGTAGTGGAATTGCAAACAGGAGGGACTGAAGCCAAACTAGCATGGCAACTGCTTTGTGAACAATCGCGCCATGAGTTCCAAAAGATTTATGACACCCTAAATATTCAATTAGAAGAACGCGGTGAATCTTTTTATAATGCATTCTTGGCTGATGTAGTTACCGATTTACGCGAAACTGGATTATTGCAAGCAGATCAAGGCGCTCTCTGTGTCTTTTTGGAAGGATTTAGCAATAAAGATGGGCAATCTTTGCCACTGATTGTTCAGAAAACCGATGGCGGCTATAACTACGCCACCACCGACCTTGCCGCCTTGCGTTATCGGATTCGTGAAGACAAAGCTACAAGGATTATTTATGTCACCGATATTGGGCAATCAGGACATTTTACTCAAGTTTTTCAAGTAGCAAATAGAGCGCATTGGATTCCTGAAACCGTCCAAACTACTCACGTTCCTTTTGGGTTGGTGATGGGTGATGATGGCAAAAAATTTAAAACGCGATCGGGTGACACAGTTCCACTCAAAAGTCTGTTAGAAGAGGCGATCGCCCGTGCGCGAGCCGACATCGAAATCCGCAATCCTGAAGCATCTGACGAATTTAAACAAGATGTTGCCGCAGCCGTCGGACTCGGTGCGGTCAAATATGCCGATTTATCTCAAAATCGGACTAGCAACTATATTTTTAGCTTCGATAAAATGCTAGCCCTGCAAGGCAACACCGCGCCCTATATGCTCTATGCCTATGTGCGTGTCAAAGGGATTGGGCGTAAAGGCGAAATTGATTTTGCTAGTTTGGATGTGGAAGCAGTAAGTCTGAATGCTGAGCCAGAGATAGTTTTGGCGAAGCATTTATTGCAATTTGCCGAAGCGATCGACGCAGTTGCTGAAGAACTATTCCCAAATCGTCTTTGTCAATATCTCTTTGAACTGAGTCAAAAGTTCAATCAATTTTTTGAACAATGCCCAGTCTTACAAGCTGAAGATTCAGAGAAAATTTCGCGCCTGATTTTATGTGATATCACCGCTAAGACGCTCAAACTCGGACTAAATCTGCTGGGAATTCGCGTTTTAGAACGCATGTAAAACTGTCAAAGCTCCCTCAAACCCCTTTTAAGGAGATTTGAGGTTCTTCAGCCACAGAAAGTCATTTACTTTTTCATCAAACTCTCAATACAGGTTTGCCTGTGGCGATCGCCTGTTCGACAATATCCGCCGCCTGTTTGACCCCGCCAGACTTTTGGATCGCCACTTGCATTTTTTTGGCATTATTTCGGTATTTCGGTTCTGACAAAACGGATTGGATCGCCTTCCGTAATTTGGGAACAGTTAATTTTTTGACAGGAATCACCACACCTGTCTCCGTCCAAGCAATCCGCGCTGCGACTGCGGGTTGATCGTTGGCGATCGGGATGGCCACCATCGGCACTCCACAACTAAGAGATTCCAAAGTGGTATTCAAACCAGCATGGGTAATTGTGAGTTGAGCTTTTTGCAAAATTTCTAACTGAGGAGCGTATTTGACGACAATTGGCGCACCTACGAGAGCGGGTAAGCTTTCTGGATCGGTAGAACCACCCAACGAAATGATTAATTGAGCGTTCAAGTCTTGACAAGCTTCAGCAATTTGATTAAAAATTTCGAGCAGTTGATTTTGAATTGTTCCCAAAGAAGCATAAATCAATGGCTTTCCGTTTAACTTCTCATAGGGAAACGGAATATCAGCTCGACTTGAAGAACTGTGAAATGGTCCTGTAAAATGGAAACAGTCAGGTAATTGCTGGCGTGGGTATTCAAATTCTATCGGTTGCCGACAAATTTGGGCAATTTTAGAATATGCATCGTTAGGGTGCTTAAAAGGCGACAAATTCCACAATCGCCGATACCCGTTAATAGTTTTGCGAACTGGAGCGACCGCATAATCGAGAAGTTTATATCCGATTTTATTGCGAAGTATACTCAAGGGGCTAGTGGAATATTGCCAGCCAAAATTAAGTGGAGGAGTAGAATCCTCTCGATTAAACATGACAGCACTAGTAACACTTACAAATGGAATATTTAAGTATTCCGCAAGAGTGGAAGCTCCTAAAGAGCATTGATCGATCAAGAGTAAATCGACTTGTGTATCACGAACAGATTCTAGCCCTTGTTGTAGCATTATCATTAAATCTTGATGAGCCAAATCAATCGCATAACGAAATGCTTCCGCTCCACTTAATTCTCCCATTTTGACAAGTGATGCTGGGGTAGATCCTAGAGGAAAAGTATCCTCGGCAAAGCTTTTAAAGTTGATTCCCGCCGCCTCAGTTTTTTTCTTAGCATCCAACACGCCAATTAAAGTTACTTGATGACCTCTTTGTTTAAGTTCACAACCTAGAGGAAGCAAAGTGTTGAGATGTCCTGTCGCGGGTACGCAGATGATGCCGATATGAGCCATATATTTGTTGATATTTTTGTTAATATTTTGGGCGATCGCTTTTTAACAAAATAAGCATAATCGATCACCTGCATTCACCCATACAAAATATTCATACAAAAGCTGTCGTAATCTTGCGATCGCGACAGCTTTTGTAAAAATAAAAAATAAATAAGAGCGAAATTAATAGCCAAAGCCATTAATTAAACATGGCTAAACATCGTAAGTTTCTTTACCCGTAAACTTAACGCTTATCGGATTAGGGTTATCACCAATCTTACGGCTGACGCTATTAGCCGCCACACGACCAGCATTCACCTTCTCAGGGAATGTGCCATCTTGAGGATGGAGATAAACTTGGTCGCCATTAGGAAATTCGCGCCAAATTTTGTAATTGGTGATCTTAAATTTACGCAACTGTGTACCCAAAGCTAGTGCTTGCTCTTTCTTGGCTAAGTAAAGCAAGTTGTCGCCTTTGACCATAGTTGCTGCGCCGCCTGTGGGCATTTCAAATACTTGTTCTTTGGGGCTGTTCCAAGAGATCAAATACTTTTCTTCGGTAAAGGCGGAGTTGAGCAAACCACCTGTGCTACCGCCCCAGATCGGGGTTTTGCCCGTTGGTTTAGGTGCAGTAAAGGTTGCTGTTGCTGTTTCTTCTGACATTGAGATTGTCTCCCAAATTGCGTATACGCTTTTGATATCAAGTGCAAAGATATCATTTCTATATACCCCTGCTTCAAGCTTACTTAATGTTACTTCACGAAGCTTGACAAAACTTTTTGGGCTAGACGCTTTGCGCCCCACTAAATTAAGAACTAATCAGTCGGCTCAGATATCGCTCAATCAAGATCGCGGCTACGATATCGTCAATGGGGCGATCGGGCGATCGCATTCCCAATGGCACTAATTTCATCAAGCCTTGAGCGGGATAAATTTCCCAAAATCGTAGGCGAGCTTCCGCGCTACTATAACGCTCATCTACGGTAATGATTCGCAAATCAGCAAATATAGACTGTAATTCAGCTTTCCATTGCTTAGATGCGGTCTGATCGCCCATTACCATCAACGAGATGGGATAGCTATCTAATAGGCTACCAACTTGGGCGATCGCCTTTTGACTAGGAATAACCGCCTGAAAAATCAGCTTGCGATCTAAGCCCATGACCGCAACACCACATTTTTGTTTTCCAGGATCGAAACCTAACAGCACAGGTATCTCTAGCTTAGTAATTCCATTAATAGATTTTATCGGAGAATTGGTTTTTATATCTGTTTTTTTATACTTACCAAGTAGCTAAGCGCAATTAAATATAAAACCAGAACCGAAACCTGTGGCGCGTGCGCCACAAGTTTTAGTTAATTAAGCCCACTTACTTACCTACGCCTAGAAAGTTAGTGGCTTAGGCGATCGCATTATTTTGTTTTGGGTGAATAGGCGATCAGATATTGACAGCCAAATTTATGTCAGCTAATGTTTAGATCATGCAGTCTTTAACTACCCTCTCAAGTCTTGACACTTCTCTTCGCAAAAATTTGACTGCAATTTTTTGGGCTGGATTGTTCTTTTGGTCAAGTATGGCTTCCCAATTACCAACTATTCCACTCTATGTCCGAACTTTAACCCAGTCATTTGATGAAATCGGGGTGGTGATGGGTTCTTTTGCGATCGGATTGTTGGTTTGCCGTTCTTATCTAGGCAAGCTCTCCGATCGCAAGGGTCGGCGATACACCATGAGGATTGGGCTGATTGTGGCGGCTGTAGTTCCTCTGTGTTATGCGTTATTACCATCTATCCCTTTGTTGATGTTCTTTCGGGCAGTTCATGGAATTAGTATCGCCGCTTTTGCATCGAGTTATAGTGCTTTGATTGCTGACCTTGCACCTATTGAGAAACGCGGTGAAGTAATTGGCTATATGAGCTTAGTTAATCCTTTAGGATTAGCTTTTGGACCTGCGATCGGAGGGTTGATGTATGAGGCTTGGGGCTATCAGCTTTTATTTGTTTCGGCTTCGTTATTAGCTTTTGCAGGATTGTTATTGACAACTCAGATTGAAACTGAAGAAAATGTGGGCGATCGCCAAGTGTCAGCAATCGCGGCTCTAAAGTTAGGATTTTGGCAGACATTTCTTCATCCCAGAGTTAGAGTTCCTTCTACGATTTTATTACTAGTGGGACTTTCATTTGGAACACTTAGCTCTTTTATGCCTATTCTGATGCAGGAGAAGCGAATTGCTCTAAATGCGGGTTTATTTTATATGGCGGCGGCTTTGTCTGGATTTATCATTCGATTTTCTGTTGGTCGGCTTAGCGATCGATGGGGGCGTGGTGTTTTTATCTCGATCGGTATTTTCTTTTATGGCTTGTCAATGGCAATTATCTATTTTGCCAAACATGATTATGAGTTTATTTTGTCGGGAATCGTGGAAGGTATTGGCTCAGGCATTGTGATTCCTGCGGTGGTGGCGTTGCTTGCCGATCGCACATTTCCGCAGGAGCGCGGCTATGTATTTGGGATAACGTGGATCGGCTTTGATGTGGGGATCGCGCTGGCGGGACCGATTATGGGCAAGATGATTGGTTTTGTGGGGATCACGAATATCTTTGCGATCGCCACAGGATTATGCGTGCTAGGGCTAATTATTTTTGGTACGCAATCTAACAAAAGTATGGCTGAGTCGTTTAAATTTGCGATCGGTAGATCAAGCGATCGCTATGCGATTAAAGATGCGGTTAAAGAGATCGCCGTTCGGGCTTAAGATCGCCCATTTCACTCATCTCATAAAACCCTCTACAAGCCTTTGCTGTGGTGCATTTGATCGGTAATGGCTGTAGCTACCTTCTAATTTTTAAACTTTGCCGAAGCGGCGATCGCGTTCTTGATAGTCAATTAGCGCTTGATGAAATTCATGGCGATTAAAATCTGGCCAAAGGGTTTGCGTAAAATACATTTCCGTATATGCCATTTGCCAAAGTAAAAAATTACTGAGACGCATTTCACCACTGGTACGAATTAATAGATCAGGATTGTGAGTGCCAGCCGTGTAGAGGTGCTGCTCAAAAAGATTTTCATCAATATTTTCGGGCTTGATTTCACCTGATTGAGTTGCTTCCGCAATCTGGCGGCAGACCCGCACAATTTCGCGGCGACTGCCATAATTGATCGCCACCGTAAAATGAATTGCTTGATTATTAGCCGTGGCAATTTGCGATCGCTCAATTTCTGATCGCAAAGACTTCGATAGCGAATCCAGATCGCCCACAAACGAAATTCGCACCCCCTCATTACACATTTCTTCCAACTCACGGCGGAGCATCCTTTCAAATAAAACCATCAAAAAATCGACTTCTTGAGCAGGTCTGCTCCAATTTTCAGTCGAGAAAGCATAGACGGTCAACGCCGCAATGCCCCAATCTTTGCAACAGCGTAATAAATCTTTGAGCGCGTCCACCCCCTGACGATGCCCCGCTATTCTGGGCATTCCCTTTTGCTTAGCCCAACGTCCGTTACCATCCATAATTACGGCGACATGTTGGGGCAATCGGTGGCGATCGAGGTTTGTTGGCAGAGTTTGCAATAGCTTAGCGGTCATTTCTTTTGTGACGATTTTTGACTTACCATGTTTTTGAAATTCAATCTTGACCAGAACCAATTGAATCTCGGCAATGTTCTGCCTAATGTAGCTGGACGATGATGCCCTAGTTTAGTTTCTAATATCTCGCGCAGACGACTACTGGTCACAGGACGATCTAATATGCCATTTTCAGCGATCGCAATCGAACCTGTTTCCTCAGAAACGACAATACAAAAACAAGCTCTGACGCGATCGGTGATGCCCATGGCGGCGCGGTGTCTTGTGCCAATTTCTCGCGAAGCCGCTCGTTCGGAAATCGGTAGAATCACACCTGCTGCAAGAATGCGATCTTCACGAATCAAGATTGCACCATCATGGAGCAGCGTTGATGTTTGAAAAATTGTATGTAGCAATTCTTTGGATAATACTGCATTTAACTTGACTCCAGCCACCGAAAAGTCCCGCTCATCAATCGGCTCACCAGTTTCGACAATCATCAGCGCACCCGTGCGATTTTGTGACAATTCGACCACTGCTTCGATAATTTCTTCGATCACTGAGTCGGCTTCGATCGCCGATCGCCGATCTGTGGTCGGTTGAATTAGCGAGATCAGATCTCCTCGTCCTAGTCGTTCCAAAAATTTCCGTAACTCTGGCTGTAAGATTACAGCCAGAGCCACAGCCGCGCCAATTAATAATTTATCGAGAATAAAATTAAGCAGCTGTAAATTAAGGCGATCACTAACCACACTAGCAACTAGTAAAAAAATAATGCCGCGCACCATCAACAAAGTACGGCGATCGTTGCTGAGGGAGAGCATGAGGTAGATTAAGCCCAATACGGCAAGGACATCGATCGACCTCGTGATGAATGCAATTAAGTTGATATTGGTAAACCACTGCATTCATAGTCCTCTCATTCACAACTCAAAAAATACGGTAGTGGTGCAAAGTGATTTTTTAGTAATATTTTTGTGGGTGCGGAGCGCTCACAAAAACGTTACTTTGCATGACCACCAAAAATACAATTACTGGCGTAATCTCTCTGGCAAGCAATCTTGACGCAATAGATCTTCACGGGTTTCACGTTTGATGATCAAACTAGATTCGCGATCGGCGACGATAACTGCCGCAGGTTTGGGTAAACGATTGTAATTGGAAGCCATGCTGTAATTGTAAGCGCCTGTTCCAAATACAACCAAAATATCACCCGCATTAGTGTCAGGCAATTGAATGTCTTTTATTAAAATATCACCTGATTCACAATGTTTACCCGCGATCGTCACCGTTTGTGATAAAGCCGCGCTCATCCGATTTGCGACCACTGCCCGATATTGAGACTGATAGGTAATAGGACGCGGATTGTCTGACATGCCGCCATCAACAGTGATGTAAGTACGGATATCAGGAACAGTCTTGCGCCCCCCGATCGTGTATGCAGTTACACAGGTTGCGCCAACTAGCGATCGCCCTGGCTCACATAATAATTTGGGCAAAGCTAAACCTGCGGATACAAAGGCTTCAGTTACCCCTGCGCTCACGGTTTTGATCCAGTCTTCGATGCTAGGAGGATCATCCGACTCGACATAGCGAATACCCAAACCGCCGCCAATATTTAGCTCTGAGAAATGCAGGTCATATTTCGCGCCAGCCAACTTAAACCATTCCACCATCACGCCGCCAATATCTTGGTGAGGTTGCAATTCAAAAATCTGTGAGCCAATATGAGCATGAATGCCAACACAATTGAGGCTAGATGTTGACACAAAAGCAAACACAGCATCGATTTCATTGGGATCAAAGCCAAATTTGCTGTCAATATGCCCTGTTTGAATGTATTCATGGGTATGGCATTCAATACCGGGGGTCAACCGCAGCATGATTCGAGGTTTAGTTGTTGGGGATTGAGCCAAAGTCTCCACAGCCAATTGATTCAAACTTTCTAGCTCGTGCCAGTTATCAACCACAATCGTGCAGCCAGTCTCTAAGGCATAGCTGAGTTCGTCATTAGATTTATTGTTGCCATGAAAATAAATTAAGCTCGGTGAAACTCCAGCTCGTATAGCCGTCAAAATTTCACCCGCCGAAACCACATCAATACCCAGCCCTTCAGCGCCAACGATCGCACAAACGGCTAAGCAACTCCAAGCCTTAGAAGCATATAAAACCTGTGATTTGCCTTGATAATGCGTTTTCAAAGCATCACGATATTGTTGGCAACCAGTTCGCAGACTGACTTCATCCAAAATATATAGTGGCGATCCATACTGTTGGACTAGCTCCACCACATCGCAACCACCAATTTCTAGGCGATCGCTAGCATTAACCAACGCCGTCAAAGGCAAAAGCTGTTGATTGGGAGACAAACTATTTAAACTTAAAGCCACATCAGGAGCAGAATTTGGGGCCTCATTGTCGAAAACAGTCTCTTGTCGAAGACTTGGCAAAACAGTAGTCATGAAGTACTAATTAATTTTTGTAAAATTTTCTTTGTTCATTATAAAAAAATAATGGACTTTCTTATCCAACTCAATTTTTATTTTTCTTATTTTTAACCACCACAGGCGCTGGAAAATAAAAATTTGGTTCTAATCTTCCACTTTTTCGAGATTTAGCGATCGCTGTAATTCCTCAATTTCATCTTTATGAGCGCGAACTTTAAGCTTGGCATCAGGCAGAAGCTTCAGGCTGACCTTGCGTTCACGCGGCGCGCCACGCCAATAAAAAATACCCGCGATCGGCGAGATCATCGTTAGCCAAAGCCAAAGATTTTCGAGATCTGGAATTAAAATCCCTAAGACTAGCCCCAAACAAATCAAGCCTGTTGCCGCTAATATGGTCAAAAATATTGCCAAGAAAAGACTGGGCTTGACCAGACCTAACAAAGTTGCCACGTCTCGCTCAGGATCAATCTCAATCACTTTATAAGCGCGTTGTCTCAAATGATCGCGAACTTGCATCAATAGGCGATCGTCGTTGAGTTCTCTAGCAGCAAACGTTACATCAACCGTGCGATCGCGAATTGAGCCGCGTAAAAAGGAAATTAGCCCCCAAAACAACAGGATTGTTAAGAAAAGGGTAGAGTATATTGTCGGAATTGTTGCAGGCATTCTGGCTGAAATTCTATAGGTTTAGGATACAATCGACTAACTTACACATTAACTCAAAAAACAGAAGTATCATCTCTCAAAATTCGTGAGTTTTCAATCAAGAATTTTCATTTAAAGCTATTTTTACAGTTGCCGTTTCTGAGGTGCAGTTTGTTCTTCCCGCTCTCAACCAAGAAACCAAACTCTGTAACTCGTTTCATTCACAAGCGCGATATTCACGATCGCTAGGCATGAGATTAGTTGCTAACTATGTGACAATTAAAATTATTTGGGTCAAAATACAACGATGGCTGAATATCCTAAGACTACTAATGTAGGCAAGTATGTCGATGATTCGTTTAAATTTGGTAAATTTGTACGAGTATTACGCAAGCGTTGGATTGTCATCGTAGCGGTTTCGACTACCATATTTGCTGGCATCACTTATTTCACATTTACCCGAACTCCACTATATCGCTCCACCGCTTCTCTGCTGATCAATAACTCGACGGTCGCTGTATCTGACATCAAAATCCCTGGTTTACCATCTAGTTCCGCGATTAACCTCGGCACCGAAGTCGGCATTTTGAGAAGCCGTTCTCTAATTGAAGTTGGCGTATCAAAAATGCGACAATCTCCCGCAGCTAACACTTACAAAGAGATAGATGCTTCGGCAATTATATCTGGACTAGAAATCCGTCCAGAAAAAGATGCGCTGATTTTACGTCTTGTCTTCACCGATAGCGATCCTAAACGAGCGAGAGAAGTGCTTAGCGCATTAGCTCAAACATATGTTGAGTATAGTTTGGAAGATCGCCGCACGAAGTCTAGTACGGCCATTAAGTTTATCCAAGATAAGCTGCCACAGATCAAGAAACAGCTTGACAACTCAGCGCTAGCAGTTACACAATTCAGAAGAACTAATAATATTGTCGATCCTGACTCCTACGCCGCTTCCGTTTATAAAATGCGCGAAGCTCTCGAAAAGCAGGCTCAAGATCTACAAATTAAAATAGCTCAAGTCCAACAGCAATACGAAGTCATCGGCAAACAGGTTGGCAAAACCCCAAATGCGGCGATCGGCAGTTCGATTTTGCAACAAGATCTCTCTTATCAGTCTTTGGTAAAACAGTTTCAGGATGTTGAAACTAGCTATTTTTTAGAGCGCACCAGATTTCGAGAAGATCATCCTAATGTGTTATCCCTCAAGGATCGCCGTGATGAACTTTACAGATTACTAGAAACTCGCGCTCAGTCGGTTGTTGGCGTTAGAAGTAGTGGTACTGCTAACATCACCAATGAGCCGAATAGTTTAATCCTTCAGAACCTATCGAGTCAGTTGTTTGATGCCCAGACAACCCTTGCGGTCAGTCAAGCCCAGCTAGAAAGCATCAGAAACGCCCAGAGTGAGGTTGGTATTGCTTTTTCTCAGATCCCCCAGATGCAACAAAAATATGTGGAGATCCAAAGACAACTGGCTCTTGACACCACAACTTACAACAAACTTACTGAAAAGTTAGAAGAACTAAGAATTTCTGAAGCCCAAGAAATCTCATCGTGGCGAATCTTAGAGCCGCCCCTGATCCCCGTCAGACCTTCATCGCCAGACATTGAGAAAAGCTTAATGCTTGGGGCTGCTAGTGGCTTGATATTAGGCATTTTGTTTGCCCTACTTTTAGATAGACTCGATCAGCGCATCCGTGAAGTAGAAGAAATCAAGGAACTCATCGATATTCCTTTACTTGCGTCTATTCCGATGACTGAAGTTGCTTCTTTGAGCGCGATGATTAGCAAAGAGATTTTGCCAACTAGCAGCTACTATGCTTTTAAAGAAGCATTAAGCTCTCTAGCGCTAAATCTGCGCTATTTGGGTACAGACAATATGGTGAAAGTGATTGCTTTCACATCCTCAGTGCCATCTGAGGGCAAGAGTACGATGACCTACAACCTCGCCACGATTTTGGCGGCGCTGGGTTATCGAATCCTTTTGGTAGATGCGGATATGCGTAAGCCCACAATGCATAAGTTGGCAAAGTTGACCAATAAATTTGGTTTGTCAACGGCTCTAGCCACGCCTAGTCCTTGGCAAGATCTGGTGCAAATTGCTGATGATAAAGGCAATTTGCATGTTTTAACTTCGGGTTCGATTCCGCCCAATCCGATGCTGTTGCTAGAGTCTACCAAGATGACCGCACTTTTACAGGAGTGGCGACAAGCCTATGACTATGTATTGGTTGATACTCCTCCTATCGTGGGGATCACCGATGCCCAATGTTTAGCCTCTAAAGTGGATACATTTATTCTGGTGGCTGCGATAAATCGTTCTACGCGAAATGGTATTTCCCGCGCTTTAGAAATCTTGTCAGCCGCTAAAGCTAATGTATCTGGGTTGCTAATAAATATGATTAGCTCTTCTGATAGTGAGTACCACTATGGTTATTACGATCAGTATTATTTAGACTCTGGCGAAGATGCTGAAGACGAGAGTAAACTAACCACCGTCACGGCGATCGAAGTTTCTAAGAAAGTATAAGAAAAAACGGCGCAGAGCGCCGCCTTTTCTTTGTTGCGGCTTCGGTCAGCGATCGCGATAGAATTGTATGAAGTTTTATGTAAAATGAGGAAATTTGATCATGACTGAACCAACTCAAGTACCACAGGCTGTTGATCCCACAATGGGATTTAACACTTACGCAGAGCGCTTAAATGGTCGCGCCGCCATGATCGGGTTCGTTATTGCTGTGGCGATCGAGTTTGTGACTCACAAAGGCTTATTATCGTGGCTAGGACTGATTAATTAATTAAATCAAAATACAACAAAATAGTAAGATGACGCTTTGTGCCATCTTACTATTTTGTTGCATTCTATAAATTTTAGTTAAAAATCACTATATGAAATCTGGCAAAATCGGGAACTCTCTCTACTGGATTGCGGCAATTTTGGGATTAGTTCTCGATCAAGCCTCGAAATATTTGGTTGTGCAGTATCTCAAGGGATCGCGATCGCTGCCGTTGATTGATGGCGTTTTCCATTTTACTTATGCCACCAATACGGGTGCAGCATTTAGCTTGTTTAGCGGTCAAATCGATTGGCTCAAGTGGGTGTCGATGATTGTGAGTATTGGGCTAGTTGGTTTTGGGATTTTTAGTAAAAACTTAAACCGATGGGAGCAGGTTGGCTATGGCTGCATTTTGGCGGGGGCGGCCGGGAATGGCATCGATCGCTTTGTGGCGGGATATGTGGTTGATTTTATAGATATCAGAATTATTCGATTTGCAATTTTTAACATTGCCGATGTTTCGATCAATGTCGGACTAGCCTGTCTGGCGATCGCCGTTTTATTTGTAACTAAGCCTTCGCGCAAGATGTAACCTTACAAAACAGGGTTGTAAATTAGGAGATCAATCAGCATGGCAGATTCCCCAAAAATTGTGGTCGTTACCAATGGCAAGGGGGGCGTGGGCAAAACCACCACCGCGATCGCCTTGGCGGGTATCTTGGCGCAGGAAGTTAAGGTGTTGGTGGTAGATACCGATGTGCAAGGGAGTTTGTCTTGGTGGGTAGGGCGTAGTGATCAGGGCATGAGCTTTGATATTGCTAAAGAAATTGATCCGACTCATCTTAAAAAACTACCGAAACTTAGCAGTTACGATCTAGTATTGGTAGATACACCGCCGGCTCTGCATTCTCAGGCTCTGGCTACAGTTGTGGCGATCGCCGATTATTTGGTTTTGCCTAGCCCACCCGCGCCAATGGACTTAACCGCCCTCATTGAAACTGTCAAAAGTACGGTGCGTCCAGCCCAAGTGCCACATCGAGTGCTGCTCACCCGCGTCGATCCCCGATGCATCAATGAAGCCCTCGAAGCTCAAAACACCTTGCTAGAGCTAGGAGTTCCTGTTTTTCATGCTTTTGTTCGTGCCTACAAAGCTCATGAACGCGCTGCCCTCGAAGGTAAATTGATTACAGAATGGAAGGGAAAAAATGCTAAAGAAGCAGAGTCAGACTATCGGCGGGTTGTTGATGAACTACGGCGAGATATTTTAAAGTGATTTTTTAAAGTAATAATGTGCGGCGCATTATTACCGTAATCTAAAAATAAAAAATATGACAACTAAAAAGAAAGTCGGAATTTCAGATTTATTGCGTGATGAAGTCCAAAAAGGGCTTGAGTCACCAGTAAGTTCAGCAGTAAATAATGAGCCAGTGGAAAAGACTATCGAAGTAAAAGCTGAGACGGTTTCGGATGCTGTCAGTCAAGTTACTGGTCAATCACCTAACAAGGCGATCGCGCCATCTTCAAAATCAGCAGATCCGATCACCGCCGATCGCGATCGCGTCAAAATTGAAGCGCTAGAATCGGAACTAGGGCGATCGCAGCAACGTGAAGCTGATTTGCAAAAAGATTTAAAATTTAGCCAAACCAATGTCGAACTTTTACAAAAGTCTTTAGCGGCGATCGAAAATCTCAAAAATGAA
Organism: Cyanobacteria bacterium SOY_65_metabat_81; assembly: GCA_031412945.1. Classification (GTDB taxonomy): domain Bacteria; phylum Cyanobacteriota; class Cyanobacteriia; order Pseudanabaenales; family Pseudanabaenaceae; genus Pseudanabaena. Next base: position 5,753 of record JANODY010000026.1, on the reverse strand, counting down.
TTGGATCAACAACTTGTGGCTGTTAAGCGCGATAACTTACGTTTAGCTGAAGCGAATATTCAACTTTCAGAACAACTCTCGCAACAGAGCAAGGTTAAGGAAATATCCAAAGTCACAACAGAAACTTCTGGCGCTTCTCAATTAGTTACTCAAAATAATCAACAAAATAATAATAGAGCCACACCACGCAAGCAACCTTCTGAACAGCCATATCCCAATCGCGATCGCACTCCTTACACCCGTCCAACTGGATCTAACGAGCATTTACAGCGTATAAACAATAAAAATATTGGCTGGATGGATTAGTATTAGCAGCACTTCTTAGCGCTAAAATCCTCCTATATTCAATTTTTCACGAGAAAGCCTTAACCTATGTCCAGTCGTATTAAAGCGCTCTTTTATTACATCACGGCGCGGTTATTGCTTGCTCCGATCATGTTATGGGCGATCGCCACAGTCATATTTTTATTAATGCGAGCGACCCCCGGCGATCCCATCGATGCGATTATCGGTCCTCGCGCTCCTGAATCGGTCAAAGTCGCATTACGCGCCCAAGTGGGGCTGACAGGTTCATTGTTTTCGCAATATGTGGGCTATATGCAAGATCTGTCCCGCCTTAGTCTGGGCAAATCGATCAGCAATCGTGAGCAGACCGTTTGGCAAATCATCAAAAACTTTTTTCCCGCTACAGCAGAATTAGCCATTTATGCCTTACTCATTGCCCTAGTAGTTGGCTTAACCGTAGGCATTATAGCCGCGTTGCGGCCAAATTCTCCATGGGATGTGGGAGGTCGTTTATTCGGAATTATCACTTATTCATTACCACTTTTTTGGGTGGGCATGATTTTGCAGTTAGTTTTCTCGGTGCAACTGGGTTGGTTGCCAATTGGGACAAGGTTTACGGCGGGTGGCACTCCCCCCACTCAGATATTTGGCTTATATACCCTTGATGCGTTGCTCAAAGGTGACTGGAAAAGCTTCGGGATCAGCATCCAATATCTAATTTTGCCGGCTACGAGTTTAGGAATTGTGATAAGTGGTATTTTTGAGCGCATTGTGCGGGTAAATTTACGGCAAACTTTACTCTCTGACTATGTAGAAGCCGCCAAAGCGCGAGGAATTAAGCCCAGAGCCATCTTATTCAACCACGCGCTCAAAAATGCCCTGATTCCTGTAATTACGATCCTTGGCTTAACCTTAGCTTCGATGTTAGGTGGGGCGGTGCTTACCGAGGTGACTTTTTCATGGCCAGGGCTTGCCAATCGACTATTTGAGGCGATCGTGGCGCGGGACTATCCAGTAGTGCAGGGGCTAGTGGTATTTTTTGCCATCATTGTCACGATCGCCAGTATTCTCATAGACATCATCAATGCTTGGATCGATCCACGAATTCGTTATTAATTAATAAACACGAATTAAAGTACTTTGGGCGATCGCCTAGTCAAAAAAAAATTTAAAAGTGTTGCTTAGAGACCCTTAAAAAAAGTTAAGCTTCAATTTGAGCGAAAAGCACAGCAAATCCAGATCCCGTTCGTAACCAATGCGCGTTTTGTGTTAGCTTAAATAAACTCAATCTCTAAACAGTACAACGGTTCAAAATGGCTAAGCGCCGCAATCAGAAAAAAGAAAAAGCTCTTCGCAACCAAGCTTATGCGCGGAAGTTCCGCAAACGCACTCCTATGGGGCGCTTTGGACGCAGAAGACCAATGGGTAGTTACAATGATTCTGAAGACTCTGAATCCAACGGGGCTGCGGATACAGGTGCTGCGGATACTGGCGCTGCGGACACTGGCTCTGGTGGTAATAAGTTCTAACTTGAATTCTGGCGATCACGTCCCAGCATTCTACAGATCATGACCACAAGTTTTGCCCTTGCCCTACACACAACGACTACAAAATTAGAGCTTGCGATCGCTAGATTTGATCTCAATGGCGGTCGCAGCTCTCAGACTTATATCACCCACAAACAGCAGTCATGGGAACTCGGTAGAGAGCTATCTGTCCAGTTGCATGACTGCTTAAATCTGTTTGTGGGTGATATTTTATGGACTGATTTTGCTTTTTTGGCGATCGCTACAGGGCTAGGTAGTTTTACAGGGACTCGCATCGGTGTCGTTGTGGCCAGAACCCTCGGCGAGCAGCTAGATATTCCTGTATATGGGATTAGTTGCGAGGCGATTATCACTAGAGCGAAGCAGTCTAATCCGCCCTTAAGTCTAAGTGAAAGCCTATTAGCGATCGCTTATGCCCAGTGGCAATCTGGAATTTATTCTCGATGGCAAGATGTCCTGCCACTATACGAAGCTTAAAAATTGGCTTTACCAAAAAAGCGACATGAATACAAAGCGTTCATGTCGCTTTTTTGGTAATTCTTCACATTATTACAGCAATTTGCTTACAAACCCGCCACAAATAAGAATATAAAACCCATTGCGGGACTTCGCCTCGCCACCACAATATACGAGCCAGAATTGTTCAAAGAGTGGGGCAAAATCGCCGACAGGGCGATCGCCAAATGTCCCCAATTTAAAGATGCGATCGCCGCCGCCGCAAGTTTGCATCACAACCAGAAAATTCATGTTTTCAAGATAGATCCCCGTTACTAGAGCCGTAAATCCACTTCTATTAATGCTTTCAGCCTAATTGTTACTACTTTTTAAGTCTGGTGCTAACATAATAATTGTTAAGAAGTGTGATGAAGAAAAGCTTGTAGACAACGCAATGCTTCAAAATGTTTTGGTAATCATTCATTTGACAAAGAAACCTTCCATGTCAAATAACCACATAAACTTTTTGTGAATGTTTCTGAGACATAGAGTTTTTAGAACAGAACTTAAGGTCAATGGAAATTTTTCATGGTATGGCATCACATAAGTCGTTTTTATTCACATTTTTGATTGGAGAAAAATTAAATGAGCGTAGTCACGAAGTCTATCGTGAATGCAGATGCTGAAGCACGTTACCTCAGCCCTGGCGAACTAGATCGTATCAAAGGCTTTGTAAGCTCTGGCGAACGCCGTCTTCGCATTGCCCAAACATTGACCGAATCCCGCGAACGCATTGTTAAGCAAGCTGGCGATCAAATGTTCCAAAAGCGTCCTGACCTTGTTTCTCCTGGTGGAAATGCTTACGGTGAGCAAATGACCGCAACTTGTTTGCGTGACCTTGACTATTATCTTCGTTTGATCACCTACGGAGTTGTTTCAGGCGATGTCACTCCTATCGAAGAAATCGGTCTAGTTGGCGTTAAAGAAATGTACAACTCACTCGGTACTCCTATTCCTGGCGTTGTTGAAGGCGTTCGTGGTCTAAAAAATGCCGCAGCAGCATTGTTGTCTGGTGAAGATGCCGCCGAAGCTGGTTACTACTTTGACTATGTTATCGGTGCAATGCAGTAAATAAGAATCTGAGCTATCTCAGATTTTTGTTAGATTGCCCTCGAAATAATTGTCTTTAAAAACAGAATTTAAGCTATTCAGAATTCTGAATCCCTAATTCAAAAAACTAATTGCAAACCTAAAAGATATACAAAAATGCAAGACGCAATTACTTCTGTCATCAATTCATCTGATGTTCAAGGCAAGTACCTTGATGCCTCCTCTCTCGAAAAGCTAAAAGCATACTTCGCAACTGGCGAACTTCGCGTTCGTGCTTCTCAAGCTATCTCTGCTAACTCGGCAACCATTGTTAAAGAAGCAGTTGCTAAGTCCTTGTTGTACTCAGATGTTACCCGTCCCGGCGGCAACATGTACACCACTCGTCGTTATGCCGCATGTATCCGCGACCTCGACTACTACTTGCGCTATGCAACCTATGCCATGCTTGCTGGTGATGCTTCGATCCTTGACGAGCGCGTCCTCAATGGCTTGAAAGAAACCTACAACTCCCTTGGAGTACCTGTAGTTTCTACCATTCAAGCTATCCAAGCCATCAAAGAAGTTGCGGCTAGCATTGTTGGTTCTGAAGCTGGGAAAGAATTGGGTATCTACCTTGACTACATTAGCTCTGGCTTAAGCTAGTTGCTGATAGGCGTTATTTGATAAATATTAGTTAGCTAGCTAGTTAATTAATATTTATAATGCGGCGGATAGGTAGCTTATGCGCCTGTCTCGCCGCTAATGACCGCAAAAAACAAAAAATAATTTTTTTGTAATCTATTTTTAATAACTGGCTCTGAAGGAGATCGCCGCTATGCGGACTTTTAAAATCACTGCTTGTGTACCTAGCCAAACCCGCATTCGTACACAACGCGAGTTGCAAAACACTTACTTCACTAAATTAGTGTCTTATGACAACTGGTTTGCTGAACAGCAACGCATTATGAAAATGGGCGGCAAGATTATAAAAGTTGAACTAGCTACAGGCAAGCAAGGCGCAAATACTGGCTTGCTTTAGTTTTTTTCTTATCCCCAAACAAAAAGGCTCGCTAAGCGAGCCTTTTTGTTTGGGATATATTTCTTTGGATATATCCAGAAAAATGCTTGCAGTGATACAATTTATCCAACAACTTTAAAGTATTATTAAGTTGTATTGACAAAGTGACTAGCATCTAATGCTAAGAAATTTGAATACGTTAGTTGTTGTCTTTGTCTATTGTCAGCGTCTGATTTGTAAAAGAGGTACTTATGAGTGACTTACCTATCGAAAAGCAGTTTACCCACATGATGTTCTGCCAGCAGATCCAAAATATTGATATAGAGGCAGCTAAACAACTGCTCACTGAGCTACATATGCTTTACTTGGGACAGCAGGCGATGATGGTAAAGATTGCAAAACAAGAGTTTCTAGGGGGAATCTAGTCTGAAATCCATATATAAAAGAAAAGCAGCGCGAAGCGCTGCTTTTCTTTTATATAGCTAGGCGCAATTAAATATAAAACCAGAACGAAAGCCTGTGGCGCACGCTGCGTGTGCGCTAAAGGCTTTAGATTTTTATATATAGTTAAGCCTACTTACTTAGACATGGATTTCTATAGGTCGATAATCTCGTCGATCGCGCAAACTAAGTTAGAAACTATTTGATTGGGTTGATGTTTTTCTAGTTTGGTTTGATTGCGAATGCCACTGAGGACAGCGATCGCAGGAACATGATAACTTTGAGCGGCGATGATATCCGCCTCGGTATCGCCGATCATCCATTGTTGTTGGACTATTGGCAAAGTGGCTTGGGCGCGTTGCATTAATTTGGGCTTGTCTTGAGTGTCGCCAGTTTTAACATAGTCATCATCTAGACAAAAAATGCGATCGCTTTTAAAAAAACGTCTCAAATTATATTGATCGAGTACAGGCTCAAGTTCGCGGCGGCGGCGCATGGTCATCACAACAAGATCAATATTTTCATCCTGCGCTTTTTCTAGTGCCATGACTGCACTTTCAATCAGGCGATCGTAGTCAAAATATGGATTTGTATGTACAGTTACACGGCGAAGGTGAGCAAAATCAATTAATTGCTGGTCATCTTTAAAGCCTGACAACTTAGCAATTTCTTTTTCTGGTACTTGCGATCGCTTTAATTCCCAAAACTCAGATTTAGATAAAGTTTTGACTAGCTGTTCAGGCTGACAAATTTCTTTTAAGCAATATAAATAGACTTGGTAATATCGCTCTGACACATCCATTATTGGACCATCAAAGTCAGTAAATATGCGTTTTTTCATGAATTTTTAATACAGAAAAAATGTACTTTGGGATCTGCGATTTAATAATAGACCAAATATAAAAGCAGAATTGGTGGGGCGGATTTGCCGCCCCACC
>JANODY010000025.1:0-20795 GCA_031412945.1 Cyanobacteria bacterium SOY_65_metabat_81 | reverse complement strand
AAAAAATTTTTTATTTTTTTATTTTTTCAAACTGCTGGGAAACCCTAATATCACCCCTTTTACTCTATTTTTTGGGGGGGGGGGGCAACCCCCCCCCACCGCCAATGGGTTTTATTTGCTACTCATGGACTTAGGTAATGGCACAAGTGGCTCTTCCATGGCGATTAAAACTGGCTCTTCAGCAACTGATGCAGGTGCTTTGATGCTATTTGAGACAGGGCTAAATTGGGGCGATGAATTAAACGTAAACATCGAGCCAAATATGCCAACTATCGCCGCGATCGATATGCCAAGCCCCGCTAATTTCCATTTACGGCGCTGCGATCGGGTGTTGATCTCTGCCCACACGCGATCGATCATCACCTCAGTCTCAGCCTTGATCGATGAATTTGCCGCTAGAGGCACAGGCAAATCAATTAGTAGCTGACCTAGCTTTAATTGTTGTTGATAGAGTCGGCGAAAATCAGCGTCATCAGCTAGCCATGTTTCCACTAGCTGTTCTTCTGCGTTACTAACTTCGCCATCAATATAGGCGCTGAGTAACTCAAAGCGCTCTTGTGGAGTAGTCATAGCATTATTAAAAATTTGGTTAGCACTCATAACTTAAATACCCCCTACTTTAATAACTGTTTAACTTAATAATTAGATTTAATAATCAGATAAATCAAATATTAGACAGGTAGGGTTGTAGTTGCACTTGCAGCTTCAGTCTGGCTCTAGCTATTCGCGATTTTACCGTACCAAGCGATACACCTGTTAGCTCAGAAATTTCTTCATAAGACAAACCTTGAATTTCTCTTAACACAATGGTTTCACGAAAACTTGCGGGTAAATCTTGAATCGCCTTGCGGAGTTGTTCATAAAACTCTTGCGTAGACATATTGTCGATGGGGCTAGGGGCTGAACTTGGTAAGTCCCAACTCATTTCATCGCCGTCACCCGACATAAATGTGGCATCAATCGAAACGGCTCTACCAACTCGTTTGCGCTTACGCAACTCGTCATAAAACAAATTAGTGGCGATCCGACTGAGCCAACCACGGAATTTTTCAGGCTCTTGCAAGCGTTTGATATTACGATAAACCCGCAACCACACTTCTTGAGCAAGGTCAGCGCGATCTTGCCAGTCTGGAGCTAGCTTATACAGAACTTGATCGACATAAGATTGATTACGCCGCATCAGTTCCGCAAACGCAGTTCTGCTGGTTTGCGCTTCGGTTTGGCACATTTGCACCAATTCAACAATGGGGAGCTTATCAACGGACACGGAGTTGGAGGGCGAATACCCACCGATGCTGGTTGACCAAGATAGGCTATAACTCATCAATCAATCGCTCCTAATGCACTTGACTTTGCACATGACTCAAAGAATCTGTGTCTCTGTTCAGGTTTTAGGACGGAGTATTGAAAAGTTTGTTCCTACCGAAATGGAGCTTTTGCTTGAATGACTCATCTTACAAAGTGAACGGCGCTAAGCGCCGTTCACTTTGTACACACAAAAAGATATTTCAAGAGGGATAATAGCAGTTAGTTTGTGCGTTTTTGCCAATTCATACATTTACTTAGTTTTACTTATGCAGCGATCGCAGTGGATATCAGTTTTGACAGGTGTTGTCACCATTCTTTTAGGTGTTGGTTATTTGATTTTGGTGCAGGTGTTAGATTGGCGCGGCGGTGAAATGCTGCCCGCCCCCGTTGATATTTCTTTAGTAGTGCAAGAAATTTTACTGAGAAGTTAGGAATTATCCTGCAAATAAGCCACTAAGCCAGAGGCAAGGCCTTCGGCTAGTGAACTCGTCTCAGTATTCAGCAATGATTGAATATTTTTCAAATCATTTGGATTAGTGAGATAGCCAGCATAGAAAACCACTGCTGGCATATTGAGTCGCCGACAAAACGCAAGCCGACTAGGTTTCGTTGCAATATCCGAATAAGCTCCAACGCCAAACTTTGGCAAGTCTTCAGATTTTTCTTTAATAACTCCAATAATATTATTCAGTAAAGTTGTTGCATAACTTTTACCGTTCTCATCTCTCCCGTTGTAATAGAGACTAAAACCGCTCACGTTATCTTTGTCATAAGCATCTGTTAATAGCTCAATTGCTACATTTTGAGTAGTAGCAGATTTTGCAGCTTCGTCATTAATATTTTGGATAGCTCCATCTAGATCTAAAATTTTGTTATATGATTCGGATTGATCTGAATCTTTTTCTGAAGCCTTAATTTTGATGACAGCGATCGCTGGATTTAATCGTTTTAAAGCGACTTCAATCTGGTCTTGTAATTGAAGCATCGCATCTTGCTCTAGGATGGCATCACCAGCCTTATTTAAAATTGAGGAGCGATCGCGCCCTGCCAAGATAAAAACTCGTTGTGTAATTTTAACAACAGGTGCAGGATTGAGACTGTCCAAAAATGCTTGAATTTCAGTATCTGCTGATTGGCTTTGCAAATCCGCCAAAATGCTACTCATCCGAATCCCCAAATATCCCGTCACCCGTTGACCTTCCACATTAAGCAATGCTGCTTGATGTAGTCCGATTAACTGCCACTTTTCATTAAACAGTGGACTCCCTGAAGAACCAGGTAGAGCATCACTTGTATAGCCCAAAAAATCTTTGTAGAGCGTATCAAGTTGATTGTTGAAGATTACAATTTCTTTTGAGCGTCCTTCTGGATGCTGGATAATGTTTACAGAATCTCCTCTAAATCCATTCTCTTGAAGCGTCTCCCAAGTTTCCTTATTCAGGTTATTAGTCTTATGCAAAGTGTCTACATCCTGAACGCTGAATCGAGGGCAGATTTGCACTAAATCCGTTCCTGCCAAACTAATTGGTGGAAATTTCTCATCGACTTCTTCTGCGAGCTTAAGCAACACATAGTCCAAGCTGTTATTTTTTGCAGGCTTCCAAAAATCAGTGTCAAATATATAGCTGGTAGCATTGTTAAGATCGCTTTCGCCTTCATATCCAAACGCAGCGAAAAGCCCTGACAATTTAGATTTATCATCTACCACATGAAGATTGGTTAAGATATAGCTTTTGCCTACTAGAAAACCTGTGGCACAAGGAACTTTCTTGTTTTCGGCTTGTTTTTTAAATTTTTCTTTGCCTTCATCCGTTGTAAGATCGGTTGGGCTATTTTCATCGGCAAACCACTTGATTGCTCGCGCAAGAATCTGTGTATCCTGATTTGCCAGCTTTATGATTTCATCAAGTTCTAAATCGTTATAGTTCCGCCACAAACAACATACAGCCTTCCCCGAGGTTCGACCTTTATCAAAAAAATCGAAGGGCAAAAAGTCTGAACTATCCAGAATCAAATTGTTCCGAGCATCAGACTGTAGAGCAATACGCGCCTCTAAGATTGCCGCTAATTCTTCATCTGTAAATTTATTTGTGGGCAAATCCATGTCAAATTTTTTAGACCCAAGAGGCAATTGAACTACACCTCCACTTTCCAAGAATCGCAAAATCCCTCTAAATATTGTCCAAATCCCATTTGGGACAACTATAATTTCTGACATTAGGAAAACCCTCTATTGCTTAAATTTACTTAATAATTTTCAGCCTCAAAGCAAATGATGATCGACATCCGCTCAAAACACTTATCTCAATCACAACTTACCACGTTAGTTCCCAAGGAGAGTTTATTTGGTATTAAAGCGCTTAGCAAGATCGCTTTTTTATGTTTTAGCTTACTTCTAATTATAATTTTAGGTATGGTGACAGGGCTTTTTGGCGGCAAAATTCTAACAGATATTTGCTTTGATTTTCAGGGCTTAAGCTACCTTTCGATATGTTTCTTAACAGTAATTCTGATTGGCTCCGTAAGTTTGATACACCGTGGCATATTAGCTACACTAGTTCAATCTGTTGGGGTGAGTTTTGTATGGGTGCCATTGACATGTCTAGTGTTGCTGCAAATGGGTTGGCTGCAAAATCTAGGTTACAAAATTTTGGCAGGTATTCTTCTAAATGCTCTCTACTGCGGGTTTATTGTTTTAAGTACCGTTGTGTTTGCCCTGCTCCTTCAACTTTGGAGTCAAATGTTGCCAAAACAATATCTAGTTATTCAAGGTGTGCTGATCGTAATATTGGGGGCGATCGCTACTGGTTTAGCATCTCAGCTTAGCCATGCTAGTGCATTGGATAACACGACACTGGAAACCTTTCGCCAAACTCTTGACCCTCCCATTGGTAGCGTTGAAGCGGCTGTGTTGGGTGGACTTGTTTGGACAATGATAGTGGTGCTGAGCGGAGTAAGGCTATCGGACGCAATGACGCAATTTTATCCTCGATTTTTATGGCTCAGGCAAGCTTGCACTGCGATCGCTTCTTGGGGAGGCACCTCCTTTTACAACTTGGATTTAAGCAGTATCAATTTTTCGGGAGCTAACATAGCCAACTCTGACTTTCGCGGAAAAGTAATTTGTCGAGCCTGTCTTATTGGTATGCAGGGACTTGATCGCGCCCGTGTCGATAGCCGCTATCTCGACTTAGATCAGCGCCGCGTACAAAAACTATTAACCACAGGAATTGCAGTAGAACAAGACTTTCAGCGAGTTAATCTCCAAGGTGCATTCCTTCAAAATGCTAACTTGCGAGATACAAATTTTAACGAGGCAATACTGCATGGAGCTGATCTCCAACGAGCTAACTTGAGAGGAGCTTTGTTGGCTCATGCCAGAGTCACAAATGTAAATTTTTCAGGAGCAGATTTAACTGGTTGCTGCATTCAGGATTGGAGTACCAATCGTTATACTGATTTTACAGGTGTAATCTGCGCTTACATCTACCGAGAATTTGAAGCAGGACAAGCGCGCGATCGCTATCCGCGCGATCGCGACTTTCAAGCAGGAGAATTTGCCGCGCTCCAACGCCAAGTAGACAACTCGGTTGAATTAGTTTTTCAGGGGACTACCAATTTACGGGTGCTAGATTTCACTTTAGAGCAGTTTAAGCTCGAAGATAATGGGCTAGGACTAGAACTTCAAGGCATCGAGCAGCGCGGAGATTTATACGTTGTCAAAGTGTCTTACCGCGATGGGATCTCGCCCCAACAAGTCAAGCAGAAAGTTTATAACACTTTTAACGTTTTCCTTCAGGGCGACAGCGCCACAGCATACAATGTAGTTCAACAAATTGGTGACAACATTATGGAAAGCCAAATTATAAGTCCGGGTGGCATAAGTGCTGGTGGCAATGTAGACGCATCAAGTGGAGCTAGAGTTAGTGTCGGTGGAGATGTAACAGGTTCTACTATCAATCTAGGAACTATTAGTGGCAACGTCACTAACCTGATTCAGCAAGTACGAGATTCTTCAATTCAAGGAAGCCAAGACCTAGCCCAGATTTTAGGTGATTTACATAAAGGCATTGAAATCGAGTCAGGACTGTCTGACCCGCAAAAGCAAGAAGCTTTAGAAGCGGTAGGAACCTTGGCAGAAGAAGCTAAAAAGCCACCCGAAAATCGTATTGTTAAACTTTGTTCAATGGCAATGAATGCGCTTAAAGGAGTTACGAGTTCACTGTCCGATGCCAGCAAGCTTTCTGAAGTTATCAAGACCTCTTTGCCGCTACTTAAAGGTTTATTTGGGTTAGCCTAGCTCTTCTCAATAGGCTTTAGCGATCGCCTTAATTTCAACATACCATCATCAAAAGCCTCACAAATCACTGAATGTAAATTCATGAAACTAACCAGAAAGGGACATTATGGAGTGAAGGCGATGCTCGATCTGGTGGTTTGGGCAAAACGCCAGCCTGCTTCAGTGCGCGAAATTAGCGATCGCCAGTCGATTCCTGCCGCATACTTAGAAAAAATTTTGATCGATTTACGAAAAGCTGATTTAGTTGAGTCGAGTCGTGGTGTGCAGGGCGGCTATAAATTAAAGCGATCGCCCAAAGATATCTCTCTAGGCGAAATTTTATCCGCAGTTGGGGAGGATACCTATCCCTTGCCAAGACTGAAACCTCAAGAGAAACTAGCGTCTGATTGGGTGACTTTTGCGCTGTGGAAAAGACTCGATCGCCATTTCAAAGATGCTCTTTACAACATTTGTTTAGAAGATCTATATTATGATGCGCGGAGTTGGCAAGCATCTCAAGGACAAAGTGCAGGATTTATGATTTGACCTTTATTCAAAAATCAAAAGATATTGGCGGCGCGATACCAATCTCTTTTGACTTATTTTACTAGCCCTGCTCTGAGTGCACGCACCGCCGCTTGGGTGCGATCGTCAGCGCATAGCTTATTCAAAATATTCCGCACATGGGTTTTGACAGTGCCGACGGTGATGTAAAGGCGCTGAGCAATTTCTGCATTGCTATTACCGTTGACAATCTCAGATAGGACTTCTAACTCACGCTCAGTTAGTGGTGTTGCCTGTAAGACTTGTTTGTAATCCGCTTCGGCGGCATCGATTTCGACAGTTGCTTCTCGGCGACGAACTTGCTGCAAAACAATACTGGCGATCGCAGGATCGATCCAAGAGTTACCCTCGGCGGTTAGTTTCAGGGCTTGGACAAGATTTTCAGAACTGATATCTTTGATGCAATAGGAATCTGCACCTGCGGCAAAGGCGGCTAAAACCGTCTCTTGGCTATCGGTCAGAGTCAAAATCAATACTTTAGTCGCCCGACCCGCGTCGGTAGCCGCCGCCTTAATTTGGCGGGTTACTTCCACGCCATCCATATCAGGCAACCCTAAATCGACGATCGCCACATCAGGCTGTTGGCTATTGACTAGAGCCACACCTTCTGCGCCCGTCGCCGCTTCACCAACAAACACAAGATCACCCTGCTGTTGCAAGGCGATCTTCATGCCCATACGGGTCAGGTCATGGTCTTCTATTAGGACAACACGAATCGAACTCATAAGCATTTTTGCAGATTGTACATAGTCTGTATCGATACCAGAATCTCATACAAGGGGGCATAAAAATGCTTATTTTATGGCTATTGTCACTTTTATAGGTGCATAAAAACCCAGAATGTGAGTGGCGGCGCAAAGCGCCGCTACTCGCATTCTAGGTTTCAGCAGTTGTCGATCAAACCTGCCACAAAAGGGGTCGCAGGGCGAAGCCCCGCATTGGGTTTTATATTCTTCTTTGGGGCGGGTTTGAAACCAAATTGCTGTAAGACTTAAAAAGGTTAATTTTTACCAACAACAAATGTGGATTCGAGGCTTTGATCGTATCTGGCTCCGCTTTTAGTGATTTGGGCGATCGCAATTTGATAGCTCACGTCATTATTGGCTTTGAGCCAAGGTGAACAATAGCGCCCCACAGGTAAAGCGTAAGTATTGCCAGTAACGATCGCGCCGTCACTGGGTAAAGATTTAGGTGAAATTTTAAAGTTAATGCTGCGGCGTGTTACATAATCATTGGTAACTATACCTGTTGCCGATTGTTTGCTGAGGCATTGCACTTCGATTTGGGTATCTTTGAGAAGTTCGCGTACATTACCGCGATCGCTGAGAACTAATTGATTTTCAGTCCCAATTCCTGAGATGCTTTGCAATTCAAAGGAACTGACGCGATCGGGATTAAATCCGCCTGTAATCTTCACCACTTGCGTATTTTCTGGGGGCGTGGCGGGAATGACCTCATATTCCAAAGTTGCAGGAATTTGATATGTGATTTCGGCGGATTCATTGCGGACAGTTGCTCTAGTTCCCATTTCAACGCGATCGATTCCTAATGCTGTCGGTGTTGATTGAGATCCCCATTCAAATCGATAAAATAATTTTGCGGTGTCTTTTAAATAAGTATATCCATCTGATACATCGGAACTAGGACGCAGCAACCGCGATAAACCTGTGCGATCGACCCAAATATTTTTGATCAAGCTAACTTTTTTACCCAAGGCGGTTGCTAAGGGAACGCGATCGCTCGTAATTTCTGAGGGAATATCCAAACGCGGCACGAGAGTAATCTGTCCATAATTGCCAGTCGCCCCGTTACGCCCATTTCGACTAGCTTCACCATCACGCCCCTGTTGACAAGTATAAGATTGCGATCGCGAAATACTTTTATAGGTACGGCGATAGAGCCAATCGTCTCGGCGATATTCAGAAACTCGTGACGATGGATGGTCAAAACTATCACCCGATCGCCCACAGATGCGAGTTTCGCGAGAATGATGTTCCCATGATGCTTTGGCATCATGAAAAGGTCGGCGCTCAATCTCCCAATTGCAATACCTAACCCGCCATTCCGCTTCTCGACATTCACAACCCTTGCCCCCGATCGCCCCCCTGCCATTGCGCCCACCCCTACCGCCACCATTCCGAATTTCTAGCTGTTGGAGTGTGGCGATATCATTATAAAAAATGGTGACATTACCTCCATTTCCCCCACGTCCACCATTCCCCGCATTGCCACCACGCCCCCCTGATGCCCCAATCAATGAATATTCAGGGCGATAGGGCGGCTGACAACTACTAGCCGATCGCCCTGCGGTTCCATCTTCACCATCTTCGGCACTAGTTCCCATGAGATTATAGGCAGCAGGTTTACCATCACTCACAATTCTGATGTTCTGTCCGTCACGTCCATCACGCCCATCGCGACCCCGATCGCCATCTTGCCCTATTTCTCCAAAAGTCGTTTGGGCGATCGCCACGGCGCTAAATAAATCAAATAAGGGCAATAACAAAGTAGCGATCGGTAAGGCTTTAAGCAATAATTTCGGCGATCGGTTGGTTAACATATACAAATATTTTGATATTGATGTTGATGATGTAGCTAGCCGCAATTAAGTATAAAACCAGAACCGAAACCTGTAGCGCACGCGCAGCGTGCGCTACAGGCTTTAGGGTTTTATACTTAATTAAGCCCACTTACTTCTGTCAAAGTGACGATCGCAGATGTGGCGCTCAAATGCTTGGACGCAAATCCATAGAAAAGAGTTGCGGCGCAAAGCGATGCAACTCTTTTGGGATCAATTACTTCGCGTAAGCTCCTTATGATAACCAAAGCCCAGATTGATAATTATGCCCTCGCCTACCATTTGGAAGGCGATGCTAGTCATCCTGCGATTTTGTTCTTGCATGGATTTATGGGCGACCGACTTGAGTTTGAGCAGGCGATCGCTGTTTTATCTAAACAATTTTATTGCATAGCGATCGACTTACCCGCTCATGGGCTAACTGATGTGACTGATCAACATCACTCCTTCACGATGCAATCAACTGCCAGCGCTGTTATTAAATTATTGGATTTATTTAATATAGATCACTGCTTTTTGGTTGGTTATTCTATGGGCGGACGGCTAGGATTATACTTAACCTTGCATTTCCCGCAATATTTTCATAAAGTAATTCTTGAGTCAGCTTCCGCAGGTCTATTAACTACTCAATCAAGAGGCGATCGCCTAGTCAAAGATCATCAACTTGCGACAGAGTTAGAAAAAGATGATTTTAATTTTAGATTATTTCTAGAAAACTGGTATCAACAACCAATTTTTGCCACCCTGCGATCGCATCCAAATTTTTGGCAATTGCTAGAAAGAAGGTTAAATAATTCACCGATCAAGTTAGCTAAATCGTTACGAAATCTCAGCATTGGACTACAGCCATCATTATGGGAAATGCTATCCAAAAATCAAGTTCCATTACTCTTACTGGCGGGGTCGCTAGATCCTAAATTTGTCCAAATCAATCAACAAATGGAACAAACATGCAAGTTTGCAAAGTTAGAAATCATGCCCAATTGTGGACATAACACTCATTTTGAGAACTCAGATCTATTTGCGAAAAAAGTTCAAACCTTTTTCCTGCCATCAAAATCTTAAAATATTGCAGCGGACTAGCGAACGAATAAAGTCCCGGTCTAGAATCTAGGAAATTGGTGGGACGGCTTTGCCGCCCTACCAATTCTGGGTTTGTATTTAGTACTTTATAGCGTTTCTCAAATGAGTGTTATGCAAATAATTTGGTTTTAAGTAGAGCGCAAATCGCTATAGATTTAAGGCGATCGCATCTTTAATACGCTGAATCACAAATGCTTTATCTAGATAAGAAAGCAAACTTCCCGCTTTAGGACCACGCTCCTTATTTAAAAAAGTGTAATAAACCGCCGCAAATGCACTCTTTTGAGAAACTTCGACTTGCTTAGAAGTGCTAAACAGCAAAGTCTGCAGTTCTTCGCCTTCCCAATTGACATCAGCCTCAAGATTAGTCACTAATCTCTCAAAGTAAGTCACCTGCTCGGCGGTAAGAGTGCTTGCTTTGTCGGGCATTGAGTCAAGATACAGAACTAACTTCTCTTCTTCATCGGCATAGTCCTGTAGCCATTTTTTGCCAACTCGAATGCGATCGCGAACTACCAACCAATCGCGATCGCTTAGTGGATTCGCGCTTCTAGCTACAATCTCAGCTTCGAGATCGAGGTGCGGGATTTGCAAGAGTGAAATCAAAGTGCTGAAGTCAAAGGCTTGATAGCCATCCACTTGCTCATCTGTATTCAGTTGAGAATAGATAAGAGGTACTAGATCCTCTTGAGCCTTTTCATCTTTGACCTCATCAGACTGATATTTATCAATCAAAGTGTCATAGTCACGGAATAGGCGCGTGACTGTCTCATAGTTAGGTGAGAAGTTAATCACACTGCGCGGCTGAGTCCGCAACATCAAAAAGCGCAACAATTCAGGGGGCAAAAGTGCAGCGATTTCCTTAGCACTAGAACCAACGCCTTTAGAAGAACTCATCTTAGTTCCATTTACCAAAATAAATTCATAGGGCGCATGGGTCGGTGGATTTTTCTTGAGAACCTTCCGACAAATGGAATTAGCCACATCACGAGAACCGCCCTTTTGCGAATGATCTTTACCCGCAAGTTCAATCGACACGCCGACAACTTCCCATTTAGCCACCCATTCCACTTTCCAAGGCAATTTGCCATTACCGTCAAAGGGCGATATCCAACCCGTATGACCGCAACCCTTGACATACTCCATCGCGTTGGGCTGACAGGTGTAAAACACTTGACCATCTTGGTAATCAGTCACAACCGTAGTCGCGATCTTGCCACAGTTTTCACAAATGGTCTGGAAGGGATACCAATTTTCGGGGCGATCGGCTTTACTGATTTCTTTATAAGCTTCGCGGACAAGGTGAGCATTATTTAGAAACAAATCAATGTATTGATTCATCTTGCCCGAACGATAAAGATCGCGCAGGTAATAAATTTCGGGACGCACACCCAAATGCTCAAATACTTCCAGAAATTCACCCATGAAGTATTTGGCATAATCGGATTCGGCACAATCGGTCGCCGTAACTTCGGGCGAGGGGACGTTGCAAAGCGGTTGACCAAGATAGGGTGCAAATTTGGCTTGATCTAAATAGTGGGGTACTGTGTCCAGTGCGTCATAATCATCAACCCCGTAAGTAAAAGTGACGGGTTTACCTGCATGTTTCAGGGCGCGATAAATGGCATCGTGAATGACGACACCCCGCAATGAGCCGACATGGACGCGTCCAGAGGGGGTTTTGGAATCGTTGACTATAATGCGATCGCCGCTTGCATCTGCTGCAATTTTATCCGCCCAAAACATAGTGCTAATTATCCGAAAGTCTTTCAAAAGGTGAGTAAATGCTTGAAGTTACATATTTACATGATTTCACGCATTTATCACGCACCTACTAGTTTAACGGCAATATTATAGCGATTTCTCAAATGCATATTACACAAATAATTTTTTAAAAGCCTTGCTTAGCAAGGCTTTTAAAAAATTATTTGATTTTGAGTAGAGCGCAAAGCGCTATAGGACTGATTTCATTCAGGGCGCAGGCAAGATAATTACAAAAAAATTTTGCTTAGTGAGTTAATAAATTGGTGACATTTTTTCGGTATCATATGCACCAGATTAAAGTTTAAAAGTTAAATTTATATATAAGGGCGATAATAGCAGTGACTATCAGGGTAGCGATTAACGGATTTGGACGCATCGGACGTAACTTTCTTAGATGTTGGGCAGGGCGTACAGACACAAACATAGAAGTAATTGGTCTTAACGATACTTCCGATCCTAGGACCAACGCTCACTTGCTGAAGTACGACTCCATGCTTGGCAGATTTAGCGGTGAAGTAAGTGCTGACGACGATACGATTACAGTCAATGGTCACAAACTTAAAACAGTATCCGATCGCAACCCTGATAACCTACCTTGGAAAGATTGGGGCATTGACTTAGTTATCGAAGCCACAGGCGTATTCATCGACAAAGTTGGCGCTGGTCGCCACATCGGCGCGGGTGCGAAGAAGGTCTTGATCACTGCCCCAGGCAAAAATGAAGATGGGACTTTTGTCGTTGGTGTGAATGACGAACTATATGATCATGACATCCACCACATTATCAGCAATGCTAGCTGTACCACCAACTGCTTAGCCCCTGTCGCCAAAGTAATTCTAGAAAATTTCGGCGTTGTCAAGGGCATGATGACCACTACCCACAGTTATACTGGCGACCAACGCTTACTTGATGCTAGCCACCGTGACTTGCGTCGCGCTAGAGCTGCGGCTTTGAGCATTGTGCCAACTTCAACAGGTGCGGCTAAGGCGGTGGCGTTGGTATTGCCTCAACTGGCTGGCAAATTGAATGGGATCGCTCTGCGCGTTCCTACGCCTAACGTCTCAGTGGTGGACTTTGTGGTAGAAGTTGAAAAAGCCACGATCGCCCAAGAAGTTAATGAAGCATTCCGAGTTGCCGCCGAAGGCAAAATGAAAGGCATTTTAGAATATAACGAATTGCCTCTAGTTTCGATCGACTATCGCGGTACTGATGCATCTTCGATCGTTGACTCTTCTTTGACGATGGTGATGGGCGGTAACTTGGTTAAGGTTATTGCTTGGTATGACAACGAATGGGGCTATAGCCAACGTGTTGTTGACCTAGCTGAGATTGTTGCTAAAAACTGGAAATAATTTTTTCTAAAAAAGAGGTGACGCATTGCGTCACCTCTTTTTTCGGGCGCTATTTCACTGATGTATGGGGGGAGATCGATCCAGCTAGATTGAAAAATAAAGCGCGGCTTTGTCTTCAACAATCGTGTGGTAAATTTGACAAATACTTACTTAAAGATTTCATGAATCGCCGTCAACTTTTATCAGCACTATTCGGCGTTCCTGTGTTCGGCTCTTTGATCTATGAGGCGATCGCCATATCAAAACCCTCTACCAATACTTTTGTGGAAACAGCCGAAGAGCCACTATTGCGTTTTGCGGCGATCGCTGACAATGGATTTGGTAGCCCTGACCAGATGGCTGTGGCTAAGTCTATGTGGGCAACCTATCAGCAAAAGCCCTATGATTTCGTATTGATGGCAGGCGATAATATTTATCCGCATGGCGAGATTAGCTTAGTCAAAACCTATTTTGAAGAACCCTATGCCCCATTGTTGAGTAAAGGTGTAAAGTTTTATGCGGCGCTAGGCAATCACGATCTTATTCAAACTAATAACGGGTTAGATCAAATTAATTACCCACTTTTTAATATGAGCGATCGCTATTATTCGTTCAAAAAGGGTACTGTCGCTGAGGACGCGGTGAACTTTTTGGCGATCGATACTAATCAAAATGCTCCTTGGGAAGCTCAACTGAACTGGCTCGATCGCCAATTAACTGACAGTATCGCTCCTTGGAAGATTGTGTTTGGACATCATCCTTTATATTCATCGGGGCGGCATGGTGGCGATCGTGAGCTAGCCGCCAAACTCGCGCCGATATTTGCGAAGCACCAAGTCCCGCTTTATCTCTGTGGACATGATCATGGTTACGAGCGATTTGTACCCATCGATGGCACAACCTATATTGTCAATGGCGGCGGCGGCGCACCTTTATATGATTTTGGCAAATCCACTCAAACCGCTTTTGTCAGTTCGCAATTTAGCTTCATGACTTTCGATGTTTATCGAGATAAAATCATCACCGAAGCGATCGCCACCGATGGTAGAGTTTTTGACCGATCCATAATTACCAAAAACACTTAATATTACCAAAAACACTTAATGTGAAATAACACTTTGCGTCACTTCACATTGCGCGTAACTAAATCACTAAACACTTATGAGCTTATACCTGTACGCAATTTTGCAAGCTGAAAATCTTGATCTTGTTAAAGAACTTGATCTTAAAGGGATGAACGCTCAGCCGATTCAGTTTCATCCGATCGCCCCTTTTGCGATCGCCTATAGCGAAGCTCAACAAGATCGCTATCTCGCCAGTCGCGCTAATCTGATCACCCACGAAACAGTTTTAGAATCACTGATGCACGCGATCGATCCGCATCAGGCTGTCCCATTGCCATTGCAATTCGGTTTAGTTGTCGAAGCATGGGAAGAAGTCCAACGCGATTTACTAATTCCGTTTGAGGATCAACTTCAAACACTGCTCAATAACTTAATCGGCAAGCGCGAAGTCAGCGTCAAACTTTTTTGGAATCAAAATGAAGAGTTAAATCTAGCAGTTGCGGAAAATCAAGGCTTACAAAAAAGACGGGAAGCACTGGTTGGCAAGGTCTTAAGTATGGATGAGGCGATCGCCATCGGTCAGGAATTAGAAAGTGCGATCGAGGATCGTAAACAATTTATTATTGACACTTTTTTAACTACACTTCAGCCATTATCTAATGAGTATGTGGAAGGAGAATTACTAACCGAAAGCATGATTTATAATGGCTCTTTCCTAATTGATTGGGATAAAGAGCCAGAATTTGCGATCGCCGTTGAAAATCTTGATCAGCAATTTGAGAACCGTCTGAGAATTCGCTACAACGATTTCACTGCGCCCTACAATTTTGTGAATGTAGATCGTGATGGTGATTAGGCGATCGCCACCGAATGATAGTCCGACCTCCTATTGGATAAATGTAAATTTACCGCTATTACCATCAGCTTCCATCTTGATTTGAGCTACATAAAATTGCTGCTGTACGATTTCACCTTCGGGGGTGAAAGAAATATCACCAATTGGCGTTTCGTATTTACCCGTTAGCAGAGTGTCGTTGAGCTGCGTCCGCAGTTGTGGCAAGGCTAGAGTATTGATTTTAGTAGTTTTGTCGAGAGTCCGCAGTGCTTCGATAAATACTTGCACGGCTGTAAATGCTTGAGCGCTAAACTGGGGTGGTTCTTTTTTAGTCTGCTCATTATAGAGTTTACGGAACTCAGTGTTAATGGAATTCTTTAGTTCAGGGCTGTAGGCTTGCGCGATGATGATGCCATCACAAAGAGCTTTGCAGACGGGTAGAAGATTGGAAGTATTTAAACCATTACCGCCAATAATTAGCCCTTTATAACCAAGTTCGCGCAACTGTTTGACCAGATTCCCTCCATCGGCTGATAGCCCTGAAATGATTATCAAGTCAGGTTTAACATTAATTGCATTAGTGACTTGGGATTGAAAATCTGTATCTGTGGTTTGGAAAGTCTGAACCGTGGCAAGTTCCAAACCTTTCTGCTTGACTGTCTCTTGGAAAGTGCCTGTTTCTGATTTGTTAAAGGCATCATTTTGAGCGTAGAAAACAGCGACTTTCTTGATCAGGGGATTGATTTTGAGGGCAGCATCGATCGCATTAGGAGCAACCACTGCCACGGGGGCCGATACTCGCGAAATATACTTGCCAAGCTGAGGAATGCCTTTAGCCGTGTTCGAGGCGGCAATTACGGGTACGCCTGCACGTTCGGCGATCGGGTCAGCGCCAAAGGCTTGTTGCGAAAGCGTGGGGCCAACAATACCAACAACTTTGTCTTGAGAAATTAGCGTGTTAAAAGCATTGATCGCGCCCTGCTCATCGCCTGCGGTATCTTGGAACACAAGGCGAATTGGTGTGCCATTAATGCCACCTTGTTTGTTGAAATAAGTTTCAGCAATTTTTGCACCTGTTACGCCTTCTTGTCCTAGAAGGGCGACATTGCTAGTTTGGGCGAAAGCAATGCCGATGGCGATCGCTGTTTGATTGCTGATAGTATTGGTCTGAGATTGTCCGCAAGCCACAACCAGCAAGCAAGTCACAAAAGCAGCGATCGCCATACTAAAGAATGTTTTTATAGTTTTTTTCATCGGTTGGTTTTTGATAAGTTTCTGTTTAGTTTATTCTGAATCGAGAGTTTTAATTAAGCCTACTCCGCTCCCACTAAAGAAATAAACATATAAAACCAAGAAATAGCGTTGCGGGGCGGGGCTTTGCACCGCTATTTCTTGAGTGGGAAGGGAGTAAATATTTTTGAAAAAGTTTATTGTCAAGTTTTATTTTGTTTTAGTACAACTTATTCAATTTATACATTTATGAAACATGAAATCAAACATTAGGTTGTTACGTTGAACTTAGTTATAGATTACAGACCAAATGTTAGGTGAAGCATGATGAATAAAGTTCTAAACGCTGCAACAAGTGGTGATTCTTTTAGCAATCTTGTGAATGAGATTAGAGTTACTTTACGAAATGGCCTTAAAAAAAGCTTTCTATCTCTCTTCGGATTCGCATTAATTTTACTGTTGCAAGTTGCATTTTTTAGCTCTGAGGCGATCGCATCTCCTTTGGCTAACATTAAGCTTGCAGATACCTCCCAAGACTTTGCCAAAGAAGCAGGCGATCGCACTAAGGAATTAGCCAAAAATGTCAAGGAAGGCACTAAGGCAAATATTGACAAAGCGAAGAATGTTGCTAAAAATTCCAAAGACAAAGCCAAGAATGCAACCAAAGACTTACCTGAGAAAGCTGGCAACAAAGTCGATGAAGCCATCGATTCTGTCAAAAACTTCTTAGGACAGTAAATGTAGTAAGCGAACAGTTATTCCTTCCCGACGACTGTTCGCTCATTCTCATCAATTGTAAATGTATAAACAGAGGAAAAATGTATGGAATTTATTTGGTTTATTTTAATCGGACTAGTGGCTGGAGCTTTGGCTGGTCAAATAGTTCGCGGTGGTGGCTTCGGTGTTCTGGGCGATATTATTGTTGGTATTGTCGGCGCATTGTTAGGTGGTTTCCTCTTTAATACCTTTGGGGTCTCTACAGGTGGTGGCTTGCTCGGCAGCTTGCTTGTGGCAACCATTGGCGCAGTGGTTTTACTATACGGTATTCGCCTAGTTAATAGAACTACTTAATTACCCTTTTCGCATTGGGTTAAAAGAGCTGATTTCAATTTCAAGATTTTGTGCAAATTACTAATTGATTACGAATAGATTACTTAGAGGATCGAAAACAATGACTAATAGAACTGTTGTAAACCCCGATAAAGAAACTGATGCTAATCGCGATCCGCTTTCTGGAGAAACAGGAGCGCATCCTGTGGGAACAGGCGTAGGAGCCGCAGGTGCTGGCGTTGCCGCCACAGTCGTCGGTGGCGTAGTTGGTGGTCCCATTGGTGCAGTAGTTGGCGCGGTAGTCGGCTCAGTCGTTGGTGGCTTGGCTGGAAAGAATGTGGCTGAGCAAGCTAATCCTACCTTTGATGATAATGATTGGCAGGAGACTTATACTTCTAGTCCTTATGCTGAGAAAGATAAAACCTACGAAGATTATCAACCAGCCTATCGCACTGGCTATGAAGGCTACGATCGCTATGGTCACAGTGGTCGGACTTACAACGAAGTTGAGACAGATTTGCAGCGCGATTATCAAACAAATCAGACTGGAAGTTTACCTTGGGAACAAGCTAAACATGCAGTAAAAGATGCATGGGATCGAGCTTCTACACAATTGAGACGTTAATCCCTTTTGTTGACTGCTTCGTAATTTAGAAATTTCGCAATTTGGGAATAAGGCGTAGTAGAGCGTGAGTTCTATAGCAATCCTAAATCATTTGTGGCTTCGACTTCGCTCAGCCAGCGTGGACTGATGGCTGAGCGAAGTCGAAGCCTGTTTCAACTCATTTCGGATTGCTATATTACACTTTATTTCATAGTAAAGCAAGTTCATCAAGTCACTTAAGTAGTTGGACATTCCAACGTCATGATTTATATACAGAGAATTGACTCTTAAATTTGTCTCTTAACTATACACAAGGATTAAAGCCAATGTCAGTAACACTCGAAGACAACAAACGTACTGCGATCGCAGTCAAATTGGCGGACATGAAAGCAACTCAAAACTTGCTAATTGCCAATGAGAAAAGTTTGATTTCAGCTTGTCCAGATCGAGAAATCACTAACCGTTTAGAAGGCTTTCTCAGAGATGATCAGAAGAATTTGGGTATCATCGACACGGTGATCGTTCAGTATGGAATTAAAGCTGAGCCAAATCCATCAATGCAGAAGGAGTCTGAAGATCTTGAAAAGATGATGCAAGATTCAGATATCACTTTGTTTGAAAAGGTTGCCAAGCATGAAATTCTCAAACATACTCAAGCAATGGCAGGAGTTCTCGTTCACAAGGCGGGGCAAGTGGTTGGTGCAGATATCGCTGTAGCGATCGCTCCTCTTAATACGGTTAACTTTGAAAATCGTGGACATGAGGAGCAACTCAAAGGAATCATGGAATCCCTCAGCACGATGGAGCTAACTGGTAAGCCTTCTGACAGTGGGCTGTGGTCAAGGGTACAGGATACGATCGCGGCTCTGAGCGGTGTTGCAGGTAGCCTCATATCTCGCATCGATCATGAGATAAATATCTGCGATCTGATTCGCCTCGATCACGTCAAGGTATATGCTCTGTTCTCTGAGATTAAAGCCACTGACGATCCTCAAAAGATAGAAGAGTATTTTGGTCAACTCTACCAAGATTTGAGCGCACACTCTGACGCTGAGGAGCAAGTTCTCTATCCAGTTGTGCGTCCTTACTATGATGACATGCAGAAACTATATTACGAACAAGCGGAAATGAAGCAAACGCTTGCACAGATCAAAGCGATGAACTGTGATGATATCGTTGCCTTTAAAGCTGCGGTAGAGCTGCTAGCAACGGCTGTAAACGACCATATCCAAGAAGAGGAGAAAGAAATGTTCCCTCGTATTCGTGGTAGTTTTGGTGACGATCAACAGAAGCAAATCGCGACAGATTTTAAAACTGCTAAGAGCCAGATTCAAGATCGGCGACTAGTATCAGCTTCTCAATAGATTTTCTAGGACTTGCGCTGCCCCATCAGATACAGCCGCAAGTCCTATATAGCAGTCCTAAATCATTTATGAGAAATATAGGGCTTCGACTTCGCTCAGCCAGCGTATATCGTTGGCTGAGCGAAGTCGAAGCCTCTCACAACTCATTTAGGATTGCTATATATCTACGATATCACCTATAAACTGGAACTGTTAACTATGTCTAACCTCGTTAAAGACAAGATTAAAATCAATCTTGACAAGGCAAAGAGCCAAGGCAAGATTAGATCCGAACATATTCGAGAAATTGTTACAGATGCAGTTGCTCAAACCGTCGCAGAGCTAAAAGAAGGCTCAGGTGAAATTGGTTTGATTGTAAAAGATGCCATCTCTACGGTAATTGCTGATTTACAGGGAAGTAGAGAGGAAAATTCAGAAGAAATTACTGCTTCTATTGAAGGAGCGATCGCAGGAAGTACTCTTCAGCGTCAACAGGCGATCGCCGAGCGGCGAGAGAGACTGCTAGCGATTCAAACTCAATTGGATGAACAACAGGAGGAGTTAGATCGCGAATCCAGCGCAATTATGATGGATATTAAGGCTGTGGGATTGACTGACAATAATTCTGAAGAAATTAATCTAGCAGTCAATACCTATCAAGAACATCACGAGTTGGGGATTTTGCAAGAGCAGTACATCAAACTCAAGTCCCAAATGGCTCTTCTAGATAAGAAGTTGGCAGATCGTTATGGCGATCGCTATCAAGAGATTAAGCAGCAATGGGAAAAAGCAAAAACTTGGTATGGTGAGAAAAAAGTTGAAGCTAAAGCCAGTGGAGTCCTTCCTTTACAACAAAAACAGGCTGAAATTGAGAACAATATAGGCGAACTTGGTTCACTAGCTGCTCGTAAAGAGGAACAGATCAAGCAGGGTTTAAAAGAAATTTGGAAAAGCAAAGATTCTGTCATTAAGCGCTAATTCGCGCTAATTCTCAAACCATACAGTTTATTTAAAGAGTAATCAAAAAAGTAATCAACTATGAAACTAATTCAACTTGTTCTATGCGTTCTGCTTCCACCACTTGGCGTTTTTCTAGCTTTCGGGATTAGCTCCACTTTATTAATCAATATTGGGCTAACTCTATTAGGGTGGGTTCCTGGCGTTATTCACGCTTTTTGGGCGATCTCTAAACAACAAGAGCAGTCAAGTAATTAGATTTACTCGATTTGCTTTCTCTACTAACTACCAAATTACTATAACTCTAGGTTAAAGAACATGATTGGATACTTTCTGACTATACTAGCGACTGCTTTAGGGCTGCTCATTGTCGATATGATCGTTCCTGGTGTGGATATTGCTAACTTTCCTTCGGCTTTGCTAGCCGCGATCGTCATTGGTTTTGTGAATGCTTTCATTAGACCAATTCTGCAAGTCTTATCACTACCCCTCACTTTCATTACCTTAGGATTGTTTTCATTTATCCTCAATGGAATATTGCTGTGGCTTGCATCCATTATCGTCCCAGGGTTTACGATGAATGGCTTATTGGCTTTCATCCTCGCTCCTATTGTTCTATCTTTTTGTAGTACTTTTCTAAACAAGTACTTTGCTGAAAGAGGAACTACTTAGGGCTTACTGAAAAAGCAATTAGGTGGCAATGAGGAGGTAAGGAGAAAAAGCAGACTTCTTAGCAGTCAAGATAGGAAATTGCCAAGAGATAGCAGAAAAGGTAAAGCGCAACTTGTCAAAGGACAGAAAAAGG
>JANODY010000024.1:0-3395 GCA_031412945.1 Cyanobacteria bacterium SOY_65_metabat_81 | reverse complement strand
GAGGTCTGGCGATCGCTCTATTTCTTGGATTAGCTTTTCTTTGGTGGTCATCATAGCTTGACTCCTTTACTTGCTACTATTTTGACATATTTTCTTGTTTTTTCTGTTGGATATGCACAAGAGAATAAGCGATCGCCCTTATTGTACAGAAACCTAAAACAGCGACTACACCAAGCTCGTCTCAAGACGCGATCGCTGATTGTTTAGTCTCAACGCGATTATTGGGTTTTGTTTGGATTTGATGAGATGCGATCGCATTGTAGATTTAGCGATCGGCAATATAAAATATAACTACGATAAAAGGATGATCATCATGGCGATCGCAACACCAAACACCCTAACAGATAACCGTATCCGTTACGTCACCAACACCGAAGGCAAAACAATCGATGTAATTGTCCCTGTTGAACTCTGGCAACAAATCATTAATTCCATCAACATTGATACCAATCTATCTCAACAAGAAGATAATCTGGAATCCTTCTCTTTACAAAATTTAGAACGATGCTATGGAGAAGATGAACCTGAGTACCCATTAGAGCTAATCAAAGAACACAACAGCAATTATGCAAGAAAGTAAAATTATTCTCACTCCCATTACTCAATCCAATGGAGCCATTAAAAATCGTCCTGCACTAATTCTCAGGAAAATGCCAAAATATCAAGATCTTTTAGTTTGTGGCATAAGTACCCAATTAAAGCAATATATCCCTAATTTTGACGAAATCATTTCTCCCAATGATGCTGACTTTGAATTAAGCGGCTTAACTAGTCCTTCTGTTATCCGATTAAGCTTTCTAACCGTCATCCCTAATAAAAATGTAATTGGAGCGATCGGCAATATTTCCACAGAGAGATATCAACGTCTTATCGCAAACCTAGCTAACTATTTGACCCAAAATGAATGCAACTTATAGACAACCAGTCGTTTCAGGCTCGATCGCTGAAAACTTAATTTCAACCTTCTGATTGAGAGCGCCAGCACTTTCCTGTAACTTCTCTGTAACATTGACAGCGATCGCCCATCAGCACCCTCAAGCAAGAGCGATCGCCGATAGAACTACTAACCCGAATCTCGATTAATCCTAATCCTAATTCAACTTTTGGTGTTGACAGATTTCTATAAATACAGCCAAAATAAATATATTGATTACCATAAATATTTATCTTAATCAATATTTAAATTATACTTAACCTTTACATAATCTATGGCTGTGCGAGTTGGTATTAATGGCTTTGGCAGAATTGGCAGATTGGCTCTGCGGGCTGCTTGGGAATTTCCTGAACTAGAATTTGTGCATATTAATGAAATCAAGGGCGGTATAGAGGCGGCGGCGCATTTACTCACATTTGATTCGGTACATGGTCGTTGGTTGCCTGATGTGAAATTAGAAGGCGATCGCATAGTCATTGACGATCAAAAATCAATCAAAAAAATTAGCTTTAGTGAATATGCCAAACCCGAATTAGTCAACTGGCAAGAGTTAGGTGTAGATCTAGTTCTTGAATGTTCTGGCAAATTTCGCACCCCCGAAACCCTAAATCCCTATTTCACCAAAGGCGTAAAGAAAGTAATCGTCGCGGCTCCCGTGAACGAAGAAGCCCTAAATATCGTGATGGGAATTAACGATCGCCTCTACGATCCCGCGCAGCATCATATTCTTACCGCCGCTTCATGTACTACCAATTGTCTCGCGCCTGTGGTGAAAGTTATCCATGAAGGTTTAGGAATTAAGCATGGTGTGATTACCACGATTCACGATAATACGAATACCCAAACCCTCGTTGATGCTCCCCATAAAGATCTGCGCCGTGCAAGAGCTTCGGCTTTGTCGCTAATTCCGACAACAACGGGATCGGCAATAGCGATCGCTCTCATCTATCCCGAACTCAAGGGCAAGTTAAATGGATTAGCCGTACGAGTACCTTTGCTGAATGCTTCGCTTACGGATTGTGTGTTTGAAGTCGAGAGAGACACCACAATTGAGGAAGTCAATCAATTATTAAAAATAGCCGCCGAAGGTGAACTGAAGGGGATTTTAGGCTATGAAGAACGTCCCTTAGTTTCCATTGATTACAAAGATGATCCGCGATCGTCGATTATTGATGCTCTCTCGACAATGGTTGTGGATAAAACTCAGGTCAAGATTTTAGCTTGGTATGACAACGAATGGGGCTATTCCTGTCGTATGGCGGAATTAGCGAGGAAAGTGGCTTTATCAATTTAAGAAATAATTTATGATTCCCTCTACTGCATCCCAATCGAACTTCAAAAACTATGCACTTGTCACCCTCACCTATTGGGGTTTCACGATTACCGACGGCGCATTGCGACTGTTGGTATTACTTTATTTCAATAACATTGGCTATACACCAATTCAAATCGCTTCGCTATTTCTATTCTATGAAGTCTTTGGAGTTGTTACCAACTTCTTAGGCGGATGGATTGGCTCACAATTAGGGCTGAAAGTTACACTTTATACAGGAATTGGCTTACAGATTTTCTCTTTAGTGCTGTTATCCTTTCTCAATCCTGAATGGTCGCAATGGTTAGCAGTTCTCTATGTGATGATCGCTCAAGCTTTTTCTGGAATTGCTAAAGACTTGACGAAAATGAGTACCAAAAGCGCAATTCGCTTAGTCGTGCCGCAAGATGCTCAATCAGCTTTATTCAAATGGGTTGCTATTCTCACAGGTTCTAAGAATGCCCTTAAAGGTGTTGGCTTTTTTGTCGGCAGTGCTTTATTAGGACTGTGTGGATTTGTGAATTCCTTATGGATTATGGCAGGAGGGTTATTCCTGCTTTTGTTTACAGGCTTATTCTTACCAAAGGGAATGGGCAGAATCAAAGCAAAAGTTAAGTTCAAACAACTCTTTTCCAAAAGCCCTGAAATTAATCTTCTATCCGCAGCAAGATTCTTTCTCTTTGGCTCTAGAGATGTGTGGTTTGTGGTGGGATTGCCTGTATTTTTGCGAAGTGTTTTAGGCTGGTCGTTTTATCAAGTTGGTGGATTTCTCGCCTGTTGGGTAATCGGCTATGGCATCATTCAATCCCTCGCACCGACATTAATTAAGCGGTTTGGTTCGGGTCAGCCGCCGCGATCGCAAACTGTACGATTTTGGACGACATCTTTAATTGCGGTTCCTGCGATTATCGCGATCGCCTTACAATTAAGTCTTCCCGCAAACCTAGTAATTATCGGCGGCTTACTGATTTTCGGTGTCGTCTTTGCCTTTAACTCATCCGTGCATTCTTACCTAGGGCTTACTGAAAAAGCAATTAGGTGGCAATGAGGAGGTAAGGAGAAAAAGCAGACTTCTTAGCAGTCAAGATAGGAAATTGCCAAGAGATAGCAGAAAAGGTAAAGCGCAACTTGTCAAAGGACAGAAAAAGG
>JANODY010000023.1:0-34073 GCA_031412945.1 Cyanobacteria bacterium SOY_65_metabat_81 | reverse complement strand
CGGCGCGAAGCGCCGCAACCCTATTTTTAAAATTTAATTTGATAATTAGTCAGCCTTGTATTTCTAGCTACACTCAACAGAGCAACTGATGGACGCTGAGCGAAATAATCGGCAACTTGCTTAACGTCAACGATCGCTGTGCCATTTAGACTCACAAGGCGATCGCCACGTTTTAATCCCATTCGACTCGCGAGAGAGTTGGGACGTACTTCATAAACAACTAAATTCGCTGGATTCAGGGTAATTCCTAATTGAGGACGCGCTATTGATGGAAGCGAGCTAACCGATGGAGCGGTATTAATTTGTGAAGCAGCAGAAGTTGTGGTGGTCGAGGGGATTATGGGAACGCCTGCAACCCGATTAGATAACGCTTTGGGCTGAGTTAATGCAGCACTTCGAGTCACAAATTCCTTGGCGATCGCCGCGTTTGTGGCAAAACCAATTCCTGAATTGGAACGACCATCGGCACTAAGAATTGCTTTATTTACGCCAATAATCTCACCGCGAGAATTGAGCAATGGCCCCCCCGAATTCCCCGGATTAAGTCTAGCATCAGTCTGCAAGTCACCGTCTTGAGCGATACGACTTAAAATGCCAGTCGTGAGAGTTCCTGACAGTCCAAAGGGGCTACCGATCGCCAATACTTTTTGACCAACCAGAATCTGATCGCGATCGGCAAATGACAATGCTGTAAAGCGATCGCTCGATATAATCCGCACTAAGGCAAGATCATTTTTGCGATCGACGGTAAGAACCTGTCCATTATAAGTTTTGCCTTCGGTGGTAATAATTCGGACATTATTATTCTTGACATCTCGAATCACATGTTCATTGGTAATCACTAATCCTTCAGGGGTAATGATGCTGCCTGAGCCAGCGCTAGTCGTTGTTTTGATTGTGACTACCGCAGGATTTGCCGAGCGATAGACTTCCATCGTGATTTTTTCTTCAGGTTCAAAATCTTTTGGGGCAGCAGATGCGGCAGATATCTTGCCAAAGCTAGGAATGCTGAATAATATTGCCGATACAAGGCTCAAGGCGATCGCTCTAGATTTCATTGGCTTCTTGTCTACTTGGATGTGTGGATAATTCCTAATCTGCCAATTTTGACGCGAGTGGCGATCGCACAGTTCCGATCCACATCTAAGCTATTTGTCTTATACTCCCTTCTCACTAAAGAAATAAACGTATAAAACCAAGAATTAGCGTTGCGGCGCTTCGCGCCGCAACGTCTAGTTTTTCACTGGGAAGGGAGTAGCAATCATTGGCAAGATACTTTTGCTGAATATGTCGAAATATATTGTTAAGTTAACTTTGGTTTAGTTCTTGAATTTCGTGAGTGAGTCAGTTTTATTATTTAACCATAGGAAATTTCGAGAACTGTTATCTAAAGTCTAGATAAGTCGAGCAAGTATATATACCAAATCTTATTATTAGTTCATTTTATATTGGGGCAAGGACGGAAATTATGTTGACAATGAATCGGACTCTAGATGAAAAAATTGGGGTTGTAGATCGGGTTTATCTAACTGATATCGATCTATTGAATTTGGAACGGTTTGCAAATAGTTTTTCGATCCGTGTCAAGACTTACAATCTTTTGCGCGATCGCACTGATGAAATCACCATTCAAACGCTCAAACTTCTGGCTCAGCAATATCCTGAACTGGTTCAAAAGCAGTTGCAACGTTGCAAATATGACATGTCCAACATGATTCGCTACACATCATTATCGATATTGCGCGATGATGAACTGTTCTTTCGTGAAACATTGATGGATTGGTTGGCAAATATCATCAATTCTTATCAAATTGGGAAAGAATGTGCTACAGCTTATCGTCTGTTTCAAACCGTTGTCGAGCAGATGTTCCCTCCTGAATGTGCGACTTTGGTAAAACCTTATTCAGAAATGGCGATCGCCACATTGCTTAATGCCTAGCTAATTCTGGGGAGGATTAACAGCAAGATTGTTCGATATTTAGCCATTTTTTAGAGATTTTCGGAGAATACGTTATGGATACTCATACCCCTGTTACGATCGATCGCAAGTCCGCAGAGACAGAACGTCAAAGCGCTCTTCGTCAAATTTACGCTCAAGTTTTAGAGCGACAGCCCTATGAACATGAACGTAAAGAAATTGCCAAGATCGAAAAAGACTTTCTGAAGGGGAAGCTAGGTGTGCGCCATTTCATTGGGGAGCTAGTCATGTCATCGGTCTATCTCCAGAGTTTTTATCATGGCTGCTCAAATCTTAAATTTGTGGAATGGAGCTTTAAACATCTGCTTGGTCGGGCGCTCCAAGGTAAAGAGGAAATTGCTAAATCTATGGATTTGCTGATGATGGAGGGAGTATCGGCTTTTATTCATGAAATCCTTGGCTCTGAAGAATATCGCAAAGCTTTCGGTTGTTTTACGATTCCCTATGCGCGTGATGTCAAGTTTTATGATTCACCCCGCAACTATCTGCAAACTGATCTGCTGCAACATGAACATGTCGGTCAGCGCGGTAAAGTCATTCCCACTATCTATTGGCAACAGTTGGGTATGGATTGCGAGACGGGTACTTGTGTGATGCCTGAAGAAATGCTGCACAATCCTGAAGCTGTTAGCCATTCGGTTCATTCGGCGGGCGATCGCCAAAAAGCTCTGGCTCAGATTTATAGTCAAGTCCTAGAGCGTCAACCTTACGAATTTGAACGCAAAGAAATTGCCAATTTGGAACAAGACTTTTTATCTGGCAAACTTGATGTTCGACATTTTCTGGGACAATTAGTTACTTCTGAGCTATATCTCAATAGTTTTTATCGAGATTGCTCTAATCTCAAGTTTATGGAGTTGAGCTTTAAACATCTCTTCGGGAGGACTCCCCATGATAAAGAAGAAATTGCGGTTTATACAGATGTACTAACCAAGCATGGTGTAGCAGCCTTTTTCCATAAAGTCTTTGATTCTGAAGAGTATCGCAAAGCCTTTGGCTGTCATACAGTTCCCTATGCGCGTGATGTCAAATTCCATGACTCACCGCGCAACTATTTGCAGAGTGATTTGATCCAGCATGAGCATATGGGGCAGCATGGTAAAGTTGTGCCGACGCTCTATTGGCAAGAGTTAGGTATGGATTGCGAGACAGGGACTTGTGTGATGCCTGATCCAATATCTGATTCTGCCAGTCATCAGGAGATCAAGGCTAAAGAGCCTGTTTCCCGATCGCTAAACGAAGAGATTGAAGAACTTTTGCAAATGCTGCAAAACAGTGATGCCAAACAGGTTTTGCAAAATATGAACGAAAATCAGCGATCGCTGCTTCGCAATTTGGCTAAATAAAACCTAGAAGGGGCGTTTCGCGCCCCTTTTGCTTTTGCTATATAGTTAGGAAATACTGCTATTCCTAGATCTTGATATTGCAAACTTATGGAACGAGTCTTACAGGAAATTGGGCGATCGCCTTTGATTATTGCCGAGGTTGCGATCGGCTTTTTGCTGTTTTGGGTCGGGCAGTTTGTCTACCAAAAGCTATTTCGGCGCAAAATAGACTTAAATATCGAGCTGTTTGTGCGTGACAACTCGGCGGTGGCGGTGGCGCTAGTTGGCTATTATCTCGGCATTGCGATCGCGCTCAAGAGTGCGCTTACCAGATCGGCTTTAAGTTGGGAAAGCACTTTAATAAATCTTGTCCTGTATGGCTTGTTCGTGATTGGGATGATGTTAGTTGGCGCAGTCATTTGCGATCGCCTGATTTTGAAGCGATGTGACAGTGCTAGAGAGATTTGTGAAGAACAAAACTATGGGGCGGCGGCGCTAGAGTTTGGCTGTCACGTTGCCAATGGCATCATTATTAGTTCGGCGATGAGCGGTGATTCGGGGACGTGGTTGGTGGGCGTGGCGAGTTATGCGATCGGGCTGGTCACACTAGTTCTGGCTAGCTTTTGTTATTCAGCGATCGCCGGTTATGATGTTTTTAAGGCAATTCAAGAGCATAATAACCCTGCGGCGGGAGTTGCTTTTGCGGGGCTATTAGTCGCGATCGGCAACGTGGTGCATGTTGCCTTTTTGCCTGAGTTTGAGAACTGGGGCATCAGTTTTATTTTGTATGTTTTAGCCATTCCCTTTGGGCTGTTGATGTTAATCGCCATTCGCTGGGCTGCTGACCTAATTCTGGTGGCGGGTGTTAAGATTTCCGATGAAATCGTGCATCAAGAAGTTCCCAATCTGGGGGCCGGTTTAATTGAAGCTTTTGCCTATATAGCAGGTTCGTTGTTGATTGCTTGGAGTATTTGACAGGCGGTTAAGTTCCGTCTTCTGAGCTTTGCACTTGCTACCCTTCGCCAATTCAAGGATGAAATGCTAGTTGCAAGACTAGGTTATGATGCTTTAAATAAGTTTAGGTTAAATAAAA
Source organism: Cyanobacteria bacterium SOY_65_metabat_81 (assembly GCA_031412945.1). GTDB lineage: Bacteria > Cyanobacteriota > Cyanobacteriia > Pseudanabaenales > Pseudanabaenaceae > Pseudanabaena. The sequence goes on along the minus strand of JANODY010000023.1, from coordinate 29,677 downwards.
ATCCGTGTTAGACATTAAGCTCGTGCGATCGCAGCCCGAACAAGTCCAAGCTCGCCTCAACAGCCGAGGGAAAGGTTACGACATTGATAAATTGGTCGAACTAGAGCATGAAGTCAGGGTGTTAGAAACTCAGCGATCGCATTTGCAAGCCGAAAGCAATGACATCGGCAAGCAAGTTGGACTCAAAATGAAATCAGGTGCGCCTGATAACGAGATTCAAACACTCAAAGGGCGATCGCATGAAGTTAAACAACTGCTAGCTGAACTCGAACCACAGGAAAAGTCTTTGCGCGAACAAAGCAACGCTATTTTGATGGCGCTGCCGAACTTGCCTAGTGAAACTACGCCCATTGGCATAAATGAAACCGAAAATGTCGAAATGCGGCGCTGGGGTGATGAATATAAAACGACCCGCACTGATATTTTGCCCCATTGGGAAATTGGCGAAAAATTAGGAATTCTCAACTTTGAGCGGGCTGTCAAAATCTCTCAAGCTCGCTTTGTGAACCTAATCGGTGCAGGTGCAGCCCTCGAACGCGCCTTAATTCAGTTCATGCTGAATACGCATACGGCTAATGGTTATGTCGAAGTTGCGCCGCCACTTTTAGTCAATACCGCTAGCATGACAGGCACGGGACAGTTACCCAAATTTGCCGAAGACTTATTTAAATGTGCAGAAGATGAACTGTGGTTGATACCCACTGCCGAAGTACCTGTGACCAACTTATATCGTGATGAAATATTTGACGGCGAAGACTTACCCGTTCATCATTGCGCTTATACGCCCTGTTTTCGCCGTGAAGCGGGGAGTTATGGACGTGATACCAGAGGCTTAATTCGCTTGCACCAGTTTAATAAAGTTGAGATGGTCAAGTTTGTGCTTCCTGAAAACTCGGCGATCGAGCATGAAAAATTGGTGCGTGACGCGGAATCAATCTTGCAAGCTTTGAAGCTGCCCTACCGCGTGATTGAGCTTTGCACAGGTGACATTGGCTTTAGTGCTGCCAAATGCTATGACCTCGAAGTGTGGCTACCTGCGGCGAATACTTATCGTGAAATTTCTAGCTGCTCGAATTTTCATGATTTTCAAGCCAGACGAGCCAATATTCGCTTTAAGAGCAAGGGCAAGAAAGGCACAGAATTTTTACACACTCTTAATGGTTCAGGCTTAGCAGTTGGGCGAACCATGTCCGCTATTCTCGAAAATTATCAGCAACCTGATGGACGGGTTTTAATTCCTGAAGTTCTACAAGCTACACTCAACAGAGAATATCTCTAGAGTCACTTGAGCTTAAGCAATTTTTGGCTAGCGAAAACATACCCGAATTGCTCTTACTCCCTTCCCAGTGAAAAATTAGGCGTTGCGGCGCAAAGCGCCACAACGCTAAATCTTGGTTTTTAATGCCTAATTTCATAGCGGGAAGGGAGTATTAATGGAGAAAATGAGTAGAAATTACTTGTTTAAGTCTTTTTGGCGAGGGGTTTTATCCCTAGTCTCCACAAGCAATGCTTTGTCTCTAAACAAGTTCCGGCTTCCAAGTTTCGCCGTACTTGCCTTTAAGAACAGCCCATGCCTCAACCTGACCTTCAGCATATTCTCCGGGTTTACCCCATTGCAAGAAAGCGCTCATTTGGGGCTTATCATCGGCATCGAGAAATCGGATGGCGTAGGTGGTGAAATTGCCGCGTTTAGCTTCACCTGTTTCAAAGCGGACATCGGTGATTTTGTCCATGTTTAGGTGAAACTCGATATGCTCAGAATGCATATTGGCATACTTGCCTTTGGGTAACTCAGCGTAAAACAGCTTCTCGATATTTACCCTTGCTTCCAGCACACCCGCATCACTGGTGACGATCAGGCGGACTAAGCCGAGCGTGTGACATTCTTCTAAAAAATCTTTTAAAGTAGTAGCCATAATAATTTAATTAGTAATAAGAAGGCAAAATTAGCATTTCTGAAAATGGAGAATAGGAGGCTCGAACCCCTGACCTCTGCGGTGCGATCGCAGCACTCTACCAACTGAGCTAATTCCCCAATAGGACTCAGATTATCATATCTCAAAACTATCTTCTGATCGCTATATTTAATGAGATATCGTTAATTAGCCCTCTATAGCAGTCCTAAATCATTTATGAGAAAAATAGGGCTTCGACTTCGCTCAGCCAGCGTATATCGTTGGCTGAGCGAAGCCTCTCACAACTCATTTAGAATTGCTCTACTTGTTTGTTGATATGGGCGATCGCACCTCGCCAGAAAGTAAATCGGAGGGTAAAAGGCGCGTTATAGTTGACTTAGCAGGTATTTTTAATATTTTCAAAAACTTAGCAATCATTCACCATGACCACAGGGCTGACCAATAACGAATCGACATTTCAGAAGATCGTGCGACTTCTGCGTTGGCACAAACCCGCAGGAAGGCTAATTTTGATGTTGCCTGCGCTGTGGGCAACTGTCGCCGCCGCTAAGTCTCAGCATCAATTGCCGCCAATTGACTTATTAGCGGTGGTGATCTTGGGTAGTTTGACGACCAGTGCCGCAGGCTGTGTGATTAATGATCTTTGGGATCGCGACATTGACCGACAAGTCGATCGCACCAAAAATCGCCCTCTGGCTGAGCGATCGCTATCGATCCAAGTGGGGATCGCCGTTTTAGTCGCAGCAGGACTATGTGCATTTTTACTATCGACTTATCTAAATCCGCTTAGTTTTGGGCTTTGCTTTGCCGCCGTACCTGTGATCGTGATTTATCCCGCTTGCAAACGATTTTTTCCAGTGCCACAACTAGTGCTGTCGATCGCTTGGGGATTTGCCGTACTGATTCCTTGGAGCGCAGTCACGGGCGGACTCGATCGCCATGCTTGGGAACTGTGGACAGCCGTAATCGCTTGGACAATGGGCTTTGACACCATTTATGCCATGAGCGATCGCCCCGATGATCTCAAGGTTGGTATTAACTCCAGCGCCATCTTTTTTGGGAAATATGTAACATGGGCGATCGCTATTTTTTTGGCGATCGCCCTTGGCAGTTTGATCATTTTAGGCTGGGACCTCCAACTTGGTTACGCATATTACCTTGCTTGCGCGATCGCAGGGATGATCTGGATATGGCATTGTAATCGGCTCTGTCAAACTGAAATTCCGACCGAACTATACCAGCAAGCTTTTGGGCAAAATGTCTGGATCGGGTTTATCGTACTGGCTGGAATGCTACCATCAACCCTAGGGCTAAACTAGTAACCAAAAGCCTATGTTCCTACTCCTGTTGTATGATTACTAAATACGAGCAGTCTGTTAATATTTAAGTCACAGATAGAAAAAAATTCATGAGTAATATCAAAGAAAAGATCCAAGAAGAATTAAAAGAAGCCAGAGAAGTCTGCGAAGTTAGTGGCACTGGTTCTAAAGAATGTGCTGCGGCTTGGGATGCAGTTGAAGAATTGCAAGCTGAATCGTCTCATCAAAAGCAATCAAAAAGCAAAAACTCCCTTGAAGTTTATTGTGACGATAACCCTGATGCTCTTGAATGCCGTCTTTACGAAGACTAATATCTTGAATGCAAAAAAGAAGGTGCGCGTCGCGCACCTTCTTTTTTTTAATTTTAAATTTTTTTTAATTTTAAAAAATTTGTTAATTTGGATCTGAACGCAAACTGCTGCAAACATTTGTTTTAAGATCGTTTTTGGATATAGGCATAATGGCAATAGTTTTAGCGATCGCCTTACGATAAAATTTGTCTCTAAGTTCGTAAAGTTGTCAGATTGTCAGTTACATTTAGATTGACTTAACTTAATTTAAGAAACATAGCGCAAATCGTAACAGCTTGAGACATCTATAGTCGCTAAGGAAATTTGTAGCTAACTAGGAATGGGGTATGACACAACTAAGCGTTATGGAATTGGCAAAGCAAGGAGATCCCCATGCGATCGCCGCTTTGATAAATCGATCGCTAACATCTAAAGGTATTCTCGCAGAGGCGGCGCTCGAAGCCGAATGTCTCACAATTTCGTTGCAAGCATCGCAGATTCCTAACCAAAAAGCGGTCATTACGATTATTCATCGCGGCATGATGATTTTGCAGATCGAGCAAATCAAGCGGGTCAAAATTTTGACTTATCGATCTGACAATAACTATCTGGCTTGGCAACATGAAATTAATCTCAATGACAATCTTGAAGCATTATCTCCAACCGCACAAATTGCTAAGTCGGCGGATTTGGAACAAGATAACGCTATGAATCTGGTTAATAATCCTAAAGGCGTTATCCTAGTCCAAAAGTTGTCTCAAATCCAACAAAATTTGCAAGAATATCAAGATATTATCGTCCGATTTACTGACGAGCAGGTCGGTACTGTCCGATGTTTGACCACACTCACAGAATTAATTCAGGTAATTAGTCGTCCTAGTTTCTTATTTGCGGCAGTTGCTTCAAATCCTAACTTACGCAGTTTACTCGACACGATCGCCGAGTCTAGCCAGACTGATGAACATGGCGATCAAGTGATTACCAATCTATCAATATTGCAACCGGGGCAGCAATGGCAAAAAGCTAAAATCCGCCTTGTGAGCAAAATATTTTTAGAGCCTGCTCAAGAAGAGCGGTCGAATCCAGAAAGCCCACACCAAGGGCTTACTTTAGATTTAGCCGAAACCACACCTGAACCAATTTCTAAACCAAGCGATTTTCCTAGTCTATCAATCACTCAAGAATCTCAAGAGAATTCGGTTACTGAAGATAAAATCACTGAAAATTCTTGGTCAGATGCTCAGTCTATAAGTGAGCCGACTTTGGTAAGTCCTCCAATAATTGATGATGAAATTGAGGAATTAGAATCAATTACGCCTGATTCATTATTTGATGATTTTCCGTCATCTTCAAGCCCTGAGTTCCCAGTTGCTCAGATCGTGAATGATGTGCCTGCAATTTCTAATACATCCGACTCGCTATTTGATGAGTTTATGGATGTTGAATCAGCTAGTGCTTATCGTGAGGTTGTTAATTTTAATGAAGAGCTAGAAGGGCTATCTGTTCAGCCAACAATTGATAGAATCGATCAAGGGGATGATGAAACTGAATTAGTCGAAGCAGGTGAAGACTTATTTGGCGATTTTGCCTTTGGAGGGCGATCGCCTGAAATTGAGTCTCTTGATATACCTATAACAAAATCAGAAAGCGATATTGAAGCAATCAAGTCTAGAATTCCGAAACAGAACCTAGATAAATTATTGTTGCTAATGGATGAACAAGAAAAAATTGAATTGCAACTGGTTAAAGATAAAAACCAAGGTGCAACGCCTCCGTTAGACCCCGATCTTGGTGCAAATACGATAGAGCGCATATTGGGGAATATGCAGACAAGCGCCCTAAATGCATCAGTAGCTACTTCTTCGCCAGATTTTCTGACCTTGGAAGATTTTTCGGAAGATCTCAATTCAGTCGGTTTCTAGCGTAAAAAGTGGCGCATTGCGCCGCTTTTTACTTTTCAGATTTTGTATCTTAAAAGAATGGCGATCGCTATCAAGAGGCGTTCTACTTTTCGACTAGTTGTTCGCAAATTTCGGCTAGACGGAAATTAGAAGGAAACTTTCCATCTGCTTTAATCTGTTTGACATATTCTGAGGGCATTCGCCAATTCAGTTTACTGTCTAGCGCTTTCATCACGTCACCGCGATCGATTATGCCTGCAACCGATCCCACGGGCGATCGCACGATTAGATATCGTAATTGTTTTTGTTCGAGGAGATTTATCACTGTGAAGATTTTAGTGTTTGGGGCGACTGTATCAATCTCTTCCAATGGTTTTGTTAGCGACTGTAATGATTTTGACACCCACTCATGGCTATCGATATTACGAATCGCGTTTGCTGAAATAAGCCCGCGATCGCGACCATTTGATGAAGCAATATAGATTGGATTTGCGTCTTTATCTTCCATTAATAAAAATTTATCGGCAAAATCACGCAACGAAATATCAGCATCAACTAAGCGAAAATCTCTAGTCATGGTTGATTCAGCATCAATGGCGGACAGAGCTTGTTGCAAGTTGTTGAGATAGAGATAGCCGCCTGCGCTGCCAAATAAAATCCACCCCATAAAAATTAAAAAGATGCCGAAAAAAACCGAACTACTGAATGACAATAAGCCACCAAAAATCATGGTCAACACCCCGAACATCTGTCCCGATCGCGCCGCCCAACGGATACCGACAAAGCGATCGCCTGTTATTTTCCATATCGCGGCTTTGAGAATATGTCCACCTTCAAAGGGCAAAGCTGGAATTAAGCTAAACAATCCAAAAATCAAGTTAATTTGAGCAAATTTGATGGCAATGATTGTCCAGATGGTGCGAATATTTCCGATAGTATCGGGTAAAGCTGCCATGTCTTTAGGATTGCCATTAAAAATCACGTCTCCAGCAAGCAGCCAAGCTGAGGCGAATCCGATCGCGCTTAAAACTAAGCTCGTCAAGGGACCTGAGAGCGCAATACTAAATACTGAAAATGGATCGCTGGACTCGCGCTCAACCGCAGTTGCGCCACCCATAAACTGAATATTAATCGCACTAATTTCAACGCCGCGAATTTTGGACATGACGGCATGAGCGACTTTGGTTAAGGCGATCGACAAAAAGAACAAGATCGCCGTGATCGCCCCATAGCCTAAGGAAAAAGATGGCGATAATTTGGCATAGTCAACACTCAGCCCTACGGCTAAAAAGCCGAGTACGAGAAACCATGATGCATCAATGTACATAGGAATGCCAAAAATGCTACCGATGCGAATACCGCCTCTCATGATATTTTTGTCCAAAATATATTTATTGAATATTGGTTGATGTTCATTGAATAATTAGCGATCGCCGCTAAAAGCTAATTTGCGAACGATTAGCGCGGCAGGTAGCTTATTTTGAGTTTCTACTATTTTATAGTAACCATTGAGGCTTTTTGGAGCATAGCGATCGCCTCACCTTTACTTTTAATTTCACCATCTAGCGCCGCCCAGCGTAATTGCTCCAATAGTTCTCCCATATGCTTACCTGTGGCATAGCCAAGTTGCTTAAGATCCGCCCCAGTCAGTGGTGATTTAACCCTTTGCCATTGCGTTAAATAATGCCAGAGGATGCGCCGTTGAGTGAGTTCACATTTTGCGCCTGCCAAGATCAGAGTTTGAGTATCAAATTTCTGTAAATTTTGCGTAATTTCTGAAATCTTAAAAGAACTATGGGTCAAATCACTACTTAAATTCTGCAAATTTAATAGCAAACCAGCTAATTTTGCCTGTCGTGTTTTTTGTTCGGGCGTTAAGCCTAGAGCGATCTGGCTAACAATTTCTGGCGGCAAATAAGACAACAATAATTCTAAGCCTAATTGCACGGGTGTTTTGATTGGTAATGGCACGGATGATTGGGCTTTAAGCTCTAATCGATGGATTAACTTTAGCCAATATTGCGATCGCCGCCATTGTCGCCCAAAATCATCGACTAATCGTAAATCTGGATGAATACACCTCAAAATCCCCAGTTTTTGCAATAGCTCAAACATCTTGCTAGCCCTCGGTTCGGCAAGAGTATAAAGCAACTCCGATCGCAATCTTGCCCCACCGATCGCATCATGTAATCCGCTCGCCGTCGTGGTCATGATTTCGGCATGAGTTTCAGGGGCGATCGCCAAATCTAGCCGTATCGCAAATCGCACCGCCCGAAATAACCGACGGGGATCTTCAGCAAAACTACCTTGTCGGATCGTGCGTACTTGTTTATTAGCCAAATCTTGCAAACCATGAAAGCGATCGATAATTTCACCTTTGGTTCCCAATTTAGGATCAAGTTGCACTGCTAGAGCATTGATCGTAAAATCTCGCCGCCCCAAATCTTCTTCGAGATGGGTCGCCATAACTTGCGGATTGGCTCCTGCGTAAGCATAGATTTCGCGCCGCGCCGTTGCCATATCGATCGCAAAATCTTGCCATAGTAATTCGGCGGTTTGAAACTTGTCATGGATTTGCAATTTTGATTCAGGGAAAAGCTCATGTAACGCGATCGCCACCTTGATCCCCGCATGTTCTTCCCCATCAAATACTAAATCGAGATCTTTTGGAAAAAACGGCGATCGCCTGCCATTTATGCCATCAACATAGATCGCATCACGAACAATTCCGCCCACCGCAAAAGCCCGCAAACCCATATCATCAGCAATTTGCGCTGTTGTTAAGATAATTTGCCATTGCAGATGACTAAAAAAGCGATCGAAATTGCTCAAATACATTTTTCATAGCTAGCTAGACCGCTCTATCAAAACCGTTCCATTAACTTAAACTTAGCCTCATGGTTAGGCTTAGCGCCTTCCCCACAAGTGCGCGGAGTCGGTAAAATCTTGGTCGGATTGGCGATCGCCTGAGGATCAAAAACATCGCGCACCCATTGCATCGTCTCCAAGTCAGACTCACTAAACATCTCTGGCATATAGCACTTCTTATCTGCACCAATGCCATGCTCACCCGAAATGCTACCACCCACCCGCACACAAAGCTTAAGAATTTCACCACCTAGCTCTTCCACGGTTTCAAGAGCGCCAGCTTCGGCATTGTTATACAAAATTAATGGATGTAAATTGCCATCTCCTGCATGGAAAACATTGGCAACGTTATAGCCATATTTTTTGCTAAGCTTCTCAATCTCTTGCAATACATAAGTCAGCTTAGTACGCGGAATTACTCCATCCTGTACATAATAATCAGGGCTAAGGCGACCCATTGCGGCAAAAGCAGCTTTGCGACCTTTCCATAGTCTGAGACGTTGTTCTGGCTCACTTGCCGAGGTGACATTTCGCGCTCCATTCTGATAACAAATAGCTTCGATGCGTTTAGCACTTTCAGCAACTTCGATCGCTAAACCATCAATTTCAATTAGCAAGATCGCCGCCGCATCGCGAGGATAGCAATTGGTGGCGACAGTATCTTCCACGGCATTGATGCTCATGTTGTCCATGATTTCCATGCCAGCAGGAATAATTCCCGCGCTAATCACATCGGAAACCGTTGACCCTGCATGTTCCACATTGGTGAAATCGGCTAATAGAACTTGTATCGATTCCGCAGATTTGAGAATTTTGAGCGTTACTTCAGTCGCGATGCCCAGAGTGCCTTCGGAGCCGACAAAAATTCCTGTGAGGTCATAAGCTGGGCTTTCAGGAATTTTGCCACCAATGTCTTTGATAGAGCCATCGGGCAGGACGATTTTTAGTCCGAGAACGTGATTGGTGGTCACTCCATATTTCAAACAATGCACACCGCCAGAGTTTTCGGCAACATTGCCACCGATGGAGCAGATGACTTGACTTGACGGATCGGGAGCATAATAAAATCCTGCGCCACTTACGGCTTGAGTAACCCAGTTATTGATTACTCCTGACTGGACGACGACGCGCTGATTTTCAAAATCAACTTCCAAAATCTTCTTCATGCGTGAGGTGACAATCAGCACCGAGTCGGGCAATGGTAATGCGCCACCCGATAAGCCTGTCCCCGATCCACGCGCCACAAAAGGAATTTTGTAGCGATCGCATACTTTGACAACTTCCGATACTTGTTCAGTCGTGAGCGGCAACACCACGATCGCGGGTTGTTGTTTATAACTGGTCAGTCCATCACATTCGTAGGCGATTAACTCTTCGCGAGTACGCACAACATAGCGATCGCCCACGATCGCTATAAAATCTGTGGCGATCGCTTGCCAGTCAATAGTTTTTGATGAAGATAAAGAAATATTTGGGGTAGGGGCGATCGCGGTCATGCTTGGTTATCTAAGTAACGACTAACACGATTTTATCGCAGTTATAGATAATTGGCTGAAAACTTCATCGATTCTGTCTGATATTGAAATCTTTATTAGCGATCGCCGATCGCCACATCTACAATGCGATCGCCCCTGTGAAAATCAACTAAACTGCGATCGCTCTGTCATTTAGTCTATGATTAAGAAATAGATTCTAACTTATACACACATAGATACTTATGTTGAATTTACAGGTAGAAGAGCTAAAACCTTTACTCAAGGAAGCCTTACACGAGTTATTGATACAGGAGCGTAGCTGGATTCTCGATTTGTTTTATGAGGCAATGGAAGAGGTGGCGATGGCAAAGGCGATCGCTGAGGGAAAAGATAGTGAGAATGTGGGAAGAGATGAAATATTTGAGTTGTTTGAGCGGTAATTATGCAGGTTGAATTTCGCAAAACTTTTAAGCAGGATTTGAAGAATCTTAAAGATAGTAAAGTTCTGAAACGCATTCAAAAAGTTGTTGAAGAGGTGGAGTTAGCAAACGCTTTCTCAGAAATACGCAATATTAAATTGCTTCAAGGGCATGAGAGTTTTTATCGGATTCGTGTGGGGGATTATCGTGTTGGATTATTTGTAGAGGGGAAGTTGTAGCTTTTGTTCGTGTTTTGCACCGTAAGGAAGTTTATCGCTATTTCCCATAAACTAAGTTTCACAATCAACAGCGATCGCCTATCAGCACATCTACAACGCGATCGCTATTTAAAAAAGTCGATTAAGTCAGCCGATCGGGTTGTTGTTGCTTGGGGAAGTAATGGGGAGTTGATGTAGGGCGATCGCCTTTTATTTGGTATATGCTAAGATTCGCTAGAAATTCATAGAATTTAAGATGACTGTCACCATTCACGCAATCCTCGATCGCTTTCGTCTAGAAGCAACCTCAAACCGTGATTTAGGGGATAAGTTTGAGTATTTGATATTTGCTTATTTGCGAACCGATCCCACCTATGCGTCTTTGTTTAAGCGGGTGTGGTTTTGGATGGATTTCCCATTGCGGGGTAAGAAGGGAGATTTGGGGATCGATCTGGTGGCTCAGGAGGTTGCTACGGGTGACTATTGGGCGATTCAGTGTAAGTGCTATCAGCCTGATCATATTTTGGATAAGGGCGATATTGATTCATTTTTCACGGCTTCGGGGAAAGCGCCGTTTAAGCATCGGTTGATTGTGACGACTTGTGATTGGGGAAAGAATGCGGAAGATGCGCTGAAAAATCAGCAGATTCCTGTCGATCGCCTAAGTTTGTATGATCTCGATCAAAGCCCTGTGGATTGGAGTCAGGTGAGTTCGCAAAATTTGCGCTATGCAGTGCAGAGCCTTTCTACGAGTATTGATAATGATGATTTAGAAACATACACCGCCCCAGTTTTGCCGTTAAAGCCGAAGAAGTCGATTAGACCGCATCAGAGTATGGCTCTGGAAAAGGTGATGACGGGGTTTCAGACGGGCGATCGCGGTAAGTTGATCATGGCTTGCGGGACGGGTAAAACCTATACGGCTTTGCAGATTGCGGAAAAAGTTGCGATCGCCAAAGGTAGCGCGACTGTTTTATTTTTAGTACCTTCGATTTCGCTGTTGTCGCAAACTTTGCGGGAATGGTCGGCGGAGGCAACGGTGAAGTTGCAGAGTATTGCGGTTTGTTCCGATGCGAAGGTGTCGAAAAAATCGGATACGGAGGATATGAGCGCCCGTGATTTGGCTTTTCCTGCGACTACGGATGTCGATGCGATCGTGGGGCGGTATCAGGCGCTTTGCCCTCATCCCCCAGCCCCTTCTCCCAGAACGGGAGAAGGGGAGCAAGAAAAGGCTCAAAGTCCCTCTCCCTCTTTGGGAGAGGGATTTAGGGTGAGGGCAGAACCTCAGCTTACGGTGATCTTTTCTACTTATCAATCTATCCAAGCGATCGCTGATGCACAGAAGAAAGGATTGCCAGAGTTTGATTTGATTACTTGCGATGAGGCGCATCGGACTACGGGTGTGACTTTGGCGGGGGATGATGATTCGCATTTTGTGAAGGTGCATGATCAGGATTTCATTAAGGCGAAAAAGCGGCTGTATATGACGGCTACGCCGAGACTTTATGCTGATTCGGCTAAGAGTAAGGCTAAGGAAAATGATGCTTTGGTTTGTTCGATGGATGATGAGAATCTCTATGGTCAAGAGTTCTATCGTTTAGGCTTTGCGGAAGCAGTTGCCACGGGGTTATTGTCAGATTATAAGGTGATGGTGTTGGCTGTTGATGAGAAGTATGTGAGTTCAACTTTTCAGCGTCAATTGGCAATCAATAATGAATTGAGTTTACCTGATGCGACTAAAATTGTCGGCTGTTGGAATGGATTATCGAAACGTTTTGTTGATGATTTAGATCGCGAAGAGGTGAAGGGAGATATTGCGCCAATGCGTCGCGCTGTAGCTTTTTCGGGATTGGTGAAGCATTCAGAGAACTTTAAAAAGATGTTCTCGCTGATTGTGGATGAATATCAAAATACACATCCTGAAGAAGAGATCTTGCAATGTGAAGTTGATCATGTGGATGGAACTCAAAATGTGATGATTCGCAATCAGAAGCTAGATTGGCTCAAGGCTGATACGAGCAGTCAGGGCAATTTATGCCGTATTCTTTCCAATGCGCGATGTTTGTCGGAAGGGGTGGATGTGCCTTCGTTGGATGCGGTGATTTTCTTGTCGCCGCGCAATTCGATTGTGGATGTGGTGCAGTCGGTGGGGCGGGTGATGCGAAAGGCGGAGGGCAAAAAGTACGGTTACATTATTTTGCCGATTGGGATTCCTGCGGATATGACTCCAGAGGAGGCGCTGAAGGATCATGAGAAGTATAAGGTGGTTTGGAGTGTGTTACAGGCGTTACGCGCCCATGACGATCGCTTTAATGCGATTATCAACAAAATTGAGTTGAATGAGGCTAGACCGCCGCAAATTAATGTGATTGGTGTCAGTGGTGGCGGCGATCGCGATGATGTCGAGAAGGTCGGTAAGGGTGAGCCGAAAACTAAACAAATGACGCTAAATTTTCCGCAATTGGAAGAATGGCGCGATGCGATTTATGCCAAGATTGTGGTCAAATGTGGCGATCGCCGTTATTGGGAAGATTGGGCGAAGGATGTGGCGGTGATTGCGGGGAATCATACTTCACGGATTAAGGGTTTATTGAGCGATCGCGAGGATGTGCATCGTCAGACGTTTGATGATTTTTTGGAGGGTTTGCGCTGTAATCTCAATCCGAGTATTAGTGAATCCGATGCGATCGAGATGTTGTCACAGCATTTGATCACCAAGCCTGTGTTTGATGTTATCGTGTAAAGACGTAAAATAAAGTTTGCTAACACTAGTTTGTACAATTAATTTATGAATTTTAAAATCATAGATATTCAAAAAGATGAAAATCTCGACTGCTACTCAATTCTTACAGTAGTTGGTATCAGCGAATTTATGAAATTTATTAATCCAGTGCATAAAAATAAAGGTAATATAGAAGAACAAAGAGGGGTTTTATCAACTAGGTCTGCAAAAATTATCCGAGGTCAGATGATTGAGGATTTGAAAGGTGGTGGAATATTGCCACCTATTGTGTTGGGCAGTATTTATAAATCGACAATAAATAAAGAAAACTTTTTTGAAATAATTTTGCAAAAATCAGAAGAAAATGAAATTAGCATCTTAGACGGTATGCAAAGAGTCAAAGCTTTAGAAGATGCTACCAATCAAAGAGAAATTAATCATAACCTTCGCGTAGAGTTTTGGTTTGCTTCTGATGAAGCTGCTTTACTTTATAGAATGTTAGTACTTAACTCTGGACAGATCCCTTGGAGTTTAGAAAAGCAGTTAGAAGTAGTCTTTAAACCTGTATTAAAGCAACTAGAGTACCGCATTGATAATTTATATTCTTTGTACAATAATGCTGATGTCGTAGAGCTGTTTTTAGCATTCACATCACGCAAAGTAAGAATTGATAAAAGGCAACAATTGGCTGAATACCACTCAGCACTGGATATTATGAGCCTTATCCGCGATCGCTCAGGTGAAATTATTTCTAAATTTGAAAGTATTCTTAGAATAATGATGGAAATAAACAAGTTATTTCAGGGAATCGAAAATCGTTATATCTTTAATAATCAAATTGCAAGAATTGGTTTTGTAGTAGCTTGTGCTGAAAAGATTTTTGGCTTATTAGGAAATGATGATGAGAAAGATCATTTAAAGGTGAGCGATAATTTTAATTACACAGTTTTAAGGTTGGAAGAATTCAAACATCAACTGCAACAAAAAGATATTGAAAAAAGAATTGATTTTCTTGGGCTAGATTTACTGAAGGAAACACTTCACTCAATACCAAAAGAGAAACATAGACAAGCTTTTCTAGATGGATTCAAAGTTCTGTTATCAGAGACTGAAATTAACTCATTATCAGTTTGTTGGAAGAGGATGTATTACTAAACATCATGAGTAGAACTATGACAGATGCCATAAAAAAAGTTATAAAAAAATTGCAAGATGCTACCAGCATAACGGGTGAATATACAATTAGCGGTGAAGAAGAATCTCAAGAATGGTTAAAAAAACTGGTAATACAAAATGCTAAAATTAGACTGTTCCCAAACTTTTATTCAGCTTTTGCAGATTTCAATGGTAGCAATTATTTGATATTAGTAGATCATGATAATAGAGAATTCCTCATTCCTACATACTTAGAAGAAGTTGACATTAATTCGGGGGCTTGGGTCGCGATTATTAAAGAGCTTGACTTGCCCTTGAGAAAAAATGTTAATGACATTCTCGAGGAAATACTAGGCTGTGATTGGGAAGAAGACAACTTTTCTCGCAAAAGAATAATATTTAATCAGAAAGTGGACATCCTAGAATACAGTAAATCCAGTTTGGCAGATCTTTTTTGTGAGATATCTCTATACAAAATAACTTCTAAATTCACTCAAGCAAATTCACTATATCAATTATACCAATTAACTGGTTGCATCTTAGTTAAAGGAGCTAGTTATAGGTTGTTGCCATACTCAGATGATGTAATTAAGGAATTTGAAGATATTTTTGAAAATGGCAATAAATATATCCCTTTTGACAATATACTTGTGAGTTATGTAGCATCAGACTTCAAATTCGCCTACTTAGACTTGTATAGATGTATAGAAAAACTAGAACCTCTCTATTTTCTCAAAGATCTTTATAGCGATCTTTATAAAGATCTACCTTCCAAAAATATAACATTCTTAGAATTCTGTAAAAATATTGACAAGTATATTCGTTTACATCGATTAGGTAGCCATACAAGTCTCCTAGCAAGTTTATTTCAATCAACGGGAATAACTAAAATAGACTCAGAAAAGTTAGCAGAAAAGCTGTTTAAGACTAGAAATATAATTGCACATTTAAGTCCAAATCAAGCTAACGAATTACCTCAAAATGCTTCTGGCTGGAACGAGTACATTTGTGAGATTTTATGTTTAATAAAAACACTTTACGACATCAACAAAAATATGTTTGAGATCTGAGATATACATTTTTAAGCCGCCGACTTCCACAGCTTCAGCACCGCAGGACACAACCTCGCCCAATGGCATCTCAACTATGAAAATATAGAACCCTATCCATTAGAAGAATTCAAAAGCGAACTCTATCTCGAAGCCAAAGACTATCGCGTAGAGCGCATGAAATTCCCCAACCGCAACAAAGCCGTAGACAAAACCACAATTATCTACAACAGCAAAATCACCCTCTCAGGCATCCCATTACAAGCCTACGAATACATCGTCAACGGCAAACCCGCCCTAGAATGGATCATGGAACGCTATCAACTCACCCGCGACAAAGATAGCGGTATCACCAATAACCCCAACGACTGGTCAGACGACCCGCGCTACATCCTCGACCTCGTTAAGCGCATCGTGCGCGTAAGTGTCGAATCAGTCAAAATTGTGAATAGCTTGCCACCATTGAATGAGAGATAAACATAGGAAAACAGGAGCTAAATTATGCCTGAAATATTACAGTACATAACCAACGAACAAGGCGATCGCATCGGCGTTGTCTTAGATTTAGATACATATTCTCGACTTACTCCCGCTTTAGATCCTGAATACCTCATTGGCTTAACCACAGAAGAACTAAAAGCCCTTGCTAGTTGCAAATTAGCCCTAACCGATCAAAATCACCTAGATCAACTAATCGATAGAAACACCGAAAATTCACTCTCTGAAGGGGAACTTGATGATTTAGATGATCTTCTAGAGAAAGTGGATCATCTCACTATCCTAAAAACTCGCGCCAGATACACCCTTAACCTCTTACAACCCAGATTAGAGCAAAGGATAGTTGCATGAGCGCCTACATCGCTATCCATTTACAAAAACAAATTCGAGAGCATTTTTATGAATGCTGCGCCTACTGCAAAACAGCAGAATTTTTAACAGCAGTTACCTTTGAGTTTGAACATATTCAACCGATTTCCACAGGAGGCGAAACTACATTTACCAACCTAGCCCTATCTTGCCCTTCGTGCAATCGCCACAAAGGAAATCGTCAAACTGCGCCCGATCCTAGCAACAACGATCTAGTGCCGCTATTTCATCCGCAACAACAAATTTGGCAAGATCACTTTAGTTGGGACGAGTCCAAAACAGAAATTATAGGCAAAACAGCGATCGGTCGAGCCACAATTACTGCCCTCAAAATGAATCGCTCATCTCTAGTTCGAGTTAGAGCCATGTGGGTAAAATTAGGAGAACATCCACCTATATTTTCAAAATTAGTTCAAGAAATTCGTTTGGAAGCACAACAAAAAGGGCTTACACCCGAAATCTTAGAGGAAATCCTCAAGGATGACTTTTAAAGCCATTTCAAAATATTTCTATCATTAAAGCCGCTAGTTTTTTAACAGCGATCGCGCTATATCCTTGACCTCATTAAATGCGATCGCCCCGTCAGCATCAAGTCAGTTAAAATCGTCAATAGCTTGCCACCATTGCAGGAAAAGTAAACTTAACGAGGTAAACTATTATGTTGCAATTAGAAATCAAATCCGATGCACCCGATCTCGAAATCGTCCAAAAACTGATCAGAGCCGCGATTGATGCAGAAATCAAAAACTTACAGCGATCGCTAGATAAAACCAATAAATTTTTAAAAGAATTTGAAACCAAATATCAAATCTCATCCGACCTTTTTCTCAGCGATTGGACTGCTGAAGACCTCAAAGGAGGTGACGAAGAATATGTGAGTTGGGCAGGTGAAGCCAAAATCAAGAAGAGACTAACTAGTTCTCTGCAAAAATTACAAGCGATCGAATATGTTACTCAACAACTATCAATCTAACATCATCTCCATTATTCAAAAATATGTAAATGATGGATGGATTCTATCCTTTAACTTTTCTGTTGATCCCAGATCGGATTATGTTGGATTTGTTCAAGGAAGTTTAGAGTTTTTGCAAAGCTCACGTCTATTTTTTAAAGAATATGTTGACTTACAGGAATCCATTGAAAAACTTTCATATTCCTTCCATTACCAAGATTCTGATAACAATTTGATATTTCGTTATGACAATGCAAATCATCAGCCTAGCCTATATAGATCATAAACATATCAAAGATAAAATCATTTCCTCCGAAATTCCAGATATTGAGCAAGTAATCCTAGAAATTATTACCGATTATTTAAGTTAAATCCCTTATAGAAAGCGATCGCCTCACCCGTGATAAAGATTGCGCTACATCCTTGACCTCATTAAGTGCGATCGTCCCCGTCAGCATCGAATCAGTTAAAATAGTCAATGGCTTGCCACCACTGAATGAGAGATAGAAAAATTTACTATGATTCACCGTAGGGGCAATTCATGAATTGCCCCTACCATTAATAAAAACATTAACCACCATGAAAACTCAAACCATACAACTGAAAAAACCTACAAAGGAAACCCTAATTGCCATACGTCAATCCGCCCCAAAATTTGCTCAACTCTTAAAAGCTCACAACATTAGCGAAGATGACATCATTGCCGAATTTAACGCTATGCGTAAACAAGCAAGGAGAGACGCAATTAAATAATGTCAAAGACACTTGTCCTAGATACAAACATCCTAATCAGAGCATTATTAGGCGAAAAAGTTCCGAGCTTCTTGAATGAATACGTCAATAGCTGTGACTTTATCACTCCCGATAAATTCTATTAAGAGCTTTACAATAACTTGCCCAAAATATTGCAAAAGCAAAATTTAGGAGTATCAATACCTCCATTTTCCGAAGAAATATTACAACTGCAAGAAGCCATTATCCCCATGTCTGAAGATTTTTATATTCAATACAAAAATGAAGCTCTAAGACGAATCAAAGCAAGAGATCCTAACGATTGGGAAGTAGTCGCTTTAGCGATGCACTTTGATTTTCCAATTTGGACAGAAGACAAAGATTTTTTTGGAATTGGCATCGCCACATGGAACAGCCAAAACGTAGAAATTTATCTTGGTAGTTAAAATTGGGAGTGCTCTGCCCTAAACTCTCAACGCAGGGACAATTTATCTGTGAAAGCGTAAAGGGTTGAGCATTTGCATTTTGAGATTGTGGTGAAAACATAAAAATACTGGCGCAAATGCTCAACCCCTACAGGTTTTTCTGTAATGTAGGGCAAATTGATAGTTACGCTATACTAGCTATCGATTCCAACTTTCGCAGGATTGGGAAAATGAACATTGCCTTAAAACCAGAACAGGAAAACTTTATTCGCGCCAAACTCAAGGGTGGCAGATATCAGAGTGTTGACTCTCTCCTAGCTTTTGCATTTCAACTTTTAGAAGAATATGAATCTAAACAACAAAAGTTGAGCGAACTAAGGAAAAAGATCGTTGAAGGAACAGAACAAATTAAACAAGGCGATGTCGTTGATGGTGAATTAGTATTCCAACAATTACAAACCAAACTAGAACAGATGAGTCAAAAATAAAAAAGATTCATTTTGAAGAATTTACTGATGAAAATGGGAACTAACTTAACGAAGCCGATCAGCTATTTTTTGACCAGATTACTGAAGTTGCCGCCCAAGTTGAGGCGATCGTCCAAGCCAATTCCATCAATAAATTTCAACTCGTTTTTAGCCAAGTATTAGAGTCACTCTTTATCGAGCGTATGGAATTAAATGAAGATCTTTTTGCTCGTTATATGAATGATCCTGAATTTAAAGAATTAGTATCTCAATGGTTAGGACAACAAGTTTATTCGCGCATCCCAAAAACTATTTCTTACAAAGTCGAATGATAACCAAGGTTTAGTGTCAACCAACATAAAATGCGCGATCGCCTTGAGTGTTAGTCAAAAAAACTTCTAGCTGTTCCCATTGTTTTGTCTCAATTAAATCAATCACGCCCTGTAGCGATCGCTGATAGGTATAGAGCGATCGCAGTAAAGCCGATTGATTATATTCCGCCATCAGCCGCCCCAGTTCAGGATTGCCACCACCGACGCGGCTAGTATCTCGAAAGCCTGAGCTAGCTAAGTTTTGAGCTAATTTCAGAATGAATGCATCACCTTCTTGCTGACAAGCATCAATCAAACTGGCGCTAATCATCACAGGCAAATGACTAATCATTGCTACGGCGCGATCGTGTTCTGCAGGACTGCATTCATAGACATTCATGCCCACCGATTGCCAGAGCGATCGCACTTTTTGAACTGCATCCAAATCTTGACTAGGCGTAATTACACAGGGGCGATCTTTAAACAAATTCCGTTCCGCAGCTAATATGCCTTGAAAAGCTGTCCCAGCCATCGGATGACCACCCACAAATCTCTGCAAAAATTGCTGACAAATTTGCGATGCAGGTTCGACGATCGCCGCTTTTACAGAACCAACATCTGTGAAAATAACATTGGCTGGAAGCTTAGGCGCGATCGCGGCAATAGTCGGCAAAATGGCGGCGATCGGTGTACAAATGACCACAATATCGGTGCGATCGCGATCGGGTATGGCCTCAATATCGGTACTTGCCATATTTACGGCGGCGATCGCCTCAGCTTGCTTACAAGTTTCAGGATTGCGACTGAGACCCCACACATAATTATTTAGATCTGAATTTAGATTTGATGCAAGTAGATCTAAACCCAACGAGCCACCGATCAATCCCAATCCAACGATGCCAACATTCATGAAAATTTAGTAAGTATTATAAAATATATGGCAGTTACAGCGTTTTGCGCTGACATTAAACTTTTCTATGGACTATTAAAAAAAATAGCGGCGCATCGCGCCGCCATTTTTTGGCTCTTAAATTAAAACTTGCGAAGGTCAAGCCCTGCTTCCTTAGCAAATGCAGCAAGCCCTTTCTTTTGCAAAGTCTTAATTGCTTTGGTGGAAATTTGTAATTTGACAAAACGCTTTCCTTCTTCCCACCAAATTCTCTTGTCTTGTAAGTTGACGTGCTGTAAGTGCTTGTGACGCTTGTGTGAGAAAGAAATTGATACAGCGTTATTGGCTTTTTTGCCTGTTAGTTGACACACACGACTCATGATACTAGTCTCCTATTTTTTCAGTCCAGCTAAATATAGTACAACCTTAAAGTCTTGTTCGGCAACTAATAAAAATTTTAATAGCAGGTCAAGCTGTATCACTTCAAGGTTAAAAACTTTTCGAGGGCTTCAACTAGCGCTGGCGGCCAACGACGAATATTTTTGACCCAATTAATATCTTGATAACGACGATCGAGATTGAGTACCGAAACCCAGTTACTCTCGGCTTCACCCTGCTTGTGATCTGCCCACAGAGCCGCAGTCAGCGCCGCCCGAACATCCGTAAAGTTGGGATATTTGCGTAATATATTCTTCATCGCCTTGATGGCTTGATCATGATTACCAGTTTGCGAACCGATTTGATACAAGGCGATCGCGTTGTTACCAAAGGCTGTGCTAAAGCGCGAATTAACCTTCATCGCCGTTTGATAATCGGCAACCGCTTCTTCCCATTTGCCCAAACCAGCTTTGGCATTACCGCGATTGTTATACGCCGCCGCATCTTTCGGATCGATCGCCAGAACGCGATCGTAATCGGCGATCGCCTCTTCCCATTTACCCAAACTCTCTAGCGCCGCCCCGCGATTAAGATAAGGATCGGGAAAATTGGGCGCAAGTTCTACCGCTTTGTTGTAGTCGATTAGAGCTTCTTGGGATTTATTTTGACTAATTTTGGAGTTGCCGCGATTGCTCCACCCCGCAGCATTTTCAGGATAGAGCTTGATTAAATCTGTCCAATATCTCTCGGCATCGCTAAATTCTCCCGCATCGGTGGCTGCAAAAGCTTTTTTAACAAGTGCATCAAGTTGATTTGATGCGGCTTCGGTGATGTTGACTTGCGCTTGTGCGGAGGCGATCGTCACAGGATTGAAAAGTAAAAATAAGATCAGAAAAATAGCAGTTATGAGATTAAACATCATCTGCATCCCACGCACTTGCAGCCATATCTTTCTACTCTGGTCACAATCAGCTTGAATTAGCATGTTTTTCTAGCTTTTATATTTTTTCGCATAGTTCCACTATCAAGGCTTTTTTTGCCTCTTCTATTAGCTGTTTTAGATCGGGAAGTTCTTTCATTTCCTGATTTTACCACTTTTTGACCTTTCTGAACGCTAATTCACCTATAGCAGTCCTAAATCATTTATGAGAAAAATAGGGCTTCGACTTCGCTCAGCCAACGATATACGCTGGCTGAGCGAAGCCGCTCACAACTCATTTCGGATTGCTATAGGTTGAGCAATTACAATGAATGATTTCTTAAGCTGTCATTACAATTTATTACTTAATCAATCAACTCATCCACTAAATCAAACAGTGACTTGCCATAGTGGTTTCAGGAAATGCTTTCTAAATTCTTAATTAGATTACAGCGTTTTATAAGTGAGTGCATGTTCATTTGCAAAAAGAACGATAAATCAGACAAGGCGGTGTTTCGTAACACCATGGCTGATTCAAAGGGAAAATATTAACAGGAAAAATTAATGAGTAGTCTAATTGCAGTTGGATTTAAAGACGAATTCACGGCCGACGCGGTAATACTGGAACTCCAAAAGCTTCAGCGAGAACATCTAATCGCTCTAGAAGATGCGGCAGTCGTGATTAGAAGCAAGGAAGGAAAAGTAAAGATTAAGCAGACTCAAGAACTTACGGCTACTGGAGCCTTAAGTGGAGGATTCTGGGGTCTTCTATTTGGTTTTATCTTTTTTAATCCTCTCTTAGGTTGGGCTGTCGGTGCATTAGCAGGAGCAGTTTCTGGAGCATTGACTGACATTGGGATCGATGATAATTTCATTCGAGATGTTGGCAGCACGATTACCCCCGGCACATCTGCTATTTTTGTATTGGTCAGACAAGCCACTGCTGATAAAGTGCTAGAAGACCTCAGTAAATTTGAAGGTACAGTTCTCAAAACTTCTCTATCAAAAGATGATGAGGCGAAGTTACAAGCAATTTTGACAAAAGTATAATTTTATAAGAACCCATTTAAGAATTGTCAAGATCCCCCCCAGCCCCCCTTGTGAAAGGGGGGAGAATCAATTAAATTATCTTCTTCCCCCTTAAAAAGGGGGATTGAGGGGGATCTCTTAGAGATTTTCAACGCAGCAAGTAATTCTTAAATGGGTTCTAATCTGAAATTTAGAATAGCGGTTCTTTGCCCTCACCTCCAGACCATCTCTCCACAGGAGATGGGAATCAGAGATTATCCAAAACTTATGTACTATCTAACTTAATGCACTATCTAATATTAGCCACGGATTATGATGGAACTTTAGCCAAGGATGGAAGAGTATCAGAGAAAACTCTTGATGCTCTCAAGCGCTTACAAAAGTCAGGACGCAAGCTGATCTTGGTGACAGGAAGACAGCTAGAAGATCTTTGTCAAGTATTTCCTGAAACTAGCATATTTGATTGTGTCGTGGCGGAAAATGGAGCCGTAATTTACTTTCCCGCAACGCGCGAAGATTTACTCCTCGGTAGCTTACCGCCTGAGAAATTTGTGCAGGCTTTGCGATCGCGTAATATTGACTCACTCTCGATCGGGAAGGTGATCGTGGCAACATGGGAACCTAACGAAGCCGAAGTGCTGAATACGATCAGAGAACTGGGATTAGATCTACAGGTAATCTTTAATAAAGGCGCAGTCATGGTCTTACCCGCAGGAGTCAATAAGGCTTCGGGGCTAAGTGCGGCTTTGGATAAAATGGGCTTATCTGTCCGTAATACGGTCGCCGTTGGTGATGCGGAGAACGATCTATCTTTTCTGAAATTATGTGAGCTTTCTGTCGCGGTCGCTAATGCCCTCCCATCAGTCAAAAATGAAGTAGATTGGATTACGGAAGAGCCTCGTGGTGATGGTGTAATCGAGTTAATCGAGAGATTATTAACCCTAGATCTAACCGAAGATCTCCGCGAATCTTCCATTTTGCCAGATCGCCATCGCATTGTCTTGGGTAAACTTGAGGGCGATCGCGAAGCATATATTCAGCCGCTTAATCGTAATATTTTGCTGGCGGGTATCTCTGGCGGTGGTAAATCGACTTTAGCGACAGGATTAATCGAAAGGTTTATTGATAAAGGCTATCAGGTTTGCATTATCGATCCTGAAGGAGACTATCAAAACTTTGAGAAGAGCGTAATCTTGGGCAATGCTCAACAGATTCCTAGTTCAACCGAAGTGTTAACCGCTTTGAGTAAGCCTGAACAGAATCTAATTATCAATTTAATGGGCGTGAAAATCGACGATCGCCCATTATATCTTGCTCAATTACTACCTTCTCTATTAGAAATGCGCGTGAGGACTGGGCGACCGCATTGGATTGTCATTGATGAAGTACATCATATGTTCCATGCTGATTGGAATGCTGCGGTTACCTTGCCTCAGTCTGTGAGTGGTATTTTAATGATTACAGTTCATCCCGAACATGTGGCGACTTCTGCATTGTCTTTAGTTGATACGATTATTGCCGTTAAGTCACCTTCGCAAACAATTACAGATTTTTGCAAAGCTATTGGACATCAGCTACCAAATGACTCTCTGTCTTCAGAAATTGTTGCTGGAGAAGGAGTTGCATGGTTCTTAAAAAATGAAGAGCAGCCATTTGGATTTCAAGTAATCCCTCCTCTCCAAGAAAGACAACGACATATGCGAACCTATGCTGAAGGTAATTTGGGCAGCGATCGCTGTTTCTTCTTTCGAGGTGAAGATAATCAATTAAATCTCAAAGCCCAGAACCTGATCATGTTTATCCAACTAGCCGCAGGAGTAGACGATCGCACTTGGCTACATCATTTGCATCTGCATGATTATTCAAATTGGCTCCAAAATTCGATTAAGGATGAAACCTTAGCGGGTGAGGTCAGCGAGATTGAAAAAACTACAGATATCTCACCTGCGGATAGTCGCGATCGCATTAAAACTGCGATCGAAAAACGCTACACCATCCCTGTTTGAGACTATACTCCTTTCCCAACATCGAAATAGCGATGTTTTAGCCCGACAAACCAACTTTTTTAGGACTTCCATAACATGAATAATCAATCTAAAGCATATATGTTGGGTGGTGGGATTGGCTCTTTAGCCGCCGCCGCGTTTATGATTCGTGATGGCGGATTTTCAGGGAAAAATATTTTTATTTTAGAAACGAAGCCGCTTCTAGGTGGGAGTATGGATGGGATTGGGAATCCTGTGGATGGCTATTCGATGCGCGGAGGGCGGATGGTAACGACTGACAATTATGAATGTACTTGGGATCTTTACAAGTCGATTCCTTCTCTGACTTCGCCAAATAAAACAGTGTTTGACGAAACGGTAGAGTTTAATGAGCAGCACAAGTCAAACTGTATGGCGCGACTCGTCGATCGCCGTCGGGGGAAAGTTCCTGTCAGTTCTATGGGCTTTTCGATGCAAGATCGTGAAGAGCTACTCAAAATCAGCCAAGCTGACGAAAAAGAACTGGCAACTAGTCGGATTACAGATTGGCTCTCTCCAGAATTTTTTGAGACAGAATTTTGGTATATGTGGTCTACTACTTTCGCTTTCCAGCCTTGGCATAGTGCAGTTGAATTCAAGCGTTATTTACATCGCTTTATGCTCGAATTTACTCGAATTGAAACCCTCGCTGGAGTAAAGCGAACAATCTACAATCAGTATGATTCATTGATTTGTCCGTTGCAGAGTTGGCTGGTATCTCAAGGAGTGAACTTTGTTTTAGATTCCCAAGTATTGGATCTCGATCGCTGCACCGAGGAGAGTAAATTTGTCGTAACGGGTATCCATTATCAACAAAATGGCGATCGCAAAACTATTGAAGTTAACAGCAACGATTTTGTTTTTCTCCAAAATGGCTCGATGACCGATGCCTCCAGTTTGGGTTCGATGACGACTGCGCCTGAGAAATTGATTAAACAGGACTGCACCAGTTGGAATCTATGGGAAAAGCTGGCGATGAATAACCCAGAGTTTGGGAATCCTGCTGTTTTCAATAGTAGTATTGCCGAATCTCTTTGGGAATCTTTTACAGTCACCCTGAAAACTCCGACATTTTTCAATAAGATGTTGGAATTTAGTGGCAATCAAGCGGGAACTGGGGGACTTGTCACATTTA
Source organism: Cyanobacteria bacterium SOY_65_metabat_81 (assembly GCA_031412945.1). Lineage (GTDB taxonomy): Bacteria > Cyanobacteriota > Cyanobacteriia > Pseudanabaenales > Pseudanabaenaceae > Pseudanabaena. The sequence continues at coordinate 4,217 of JANODY010000023.1, read as the reverse complement.
AAGATTCCAATTGGCTGATGTCAATTGTCCTTGCTTATCAGCCTCATTTTCGCAATCAGCCTGAGAATGTACAGGTTTTCTGGGGATACGCCCTCTTTCCCGATCGCGTCGGTGATTTCATTCCTAAACCAATGTCCGATTGCAATGGTGCAGAAATTCTGCAAGAGCTATGCGGTCATTTGCGATTCGATATAGATGTGATGGAATCTGCAAATTGTATTCCTTGCCGAATGCCTTATATCACCAGTATGTTTATGCCGCGATCGCTTAGCGATCGACCATTACCAATTCCTCACAACTCAAAGAATCTTGCTTTCATTAGCCAGTTTGTCGAAATCCCTGATGATGTTGTTTTCACGGTTGAGTATTCAGTGCGAGCGGCGCAAATGGCGGTCTACGAATTCCTAAAGATCGATCGCCAGATCCCACCGATATCCGCCAATGACAAGTCACTAAAAGTGCAGTTTGAAGCTTTGATCAAAGCCTTTAAATAAGTTAATCTAAACAAATAATCAGGAGAAAAACGATGAAAACGAATGCCTACGCTGCCCAAAGTGCCACAACTCCGCTTGCGCCCTTTAGCTTTGAACGCCGCGATCTTGGCAAGCATGATGTCCAGATCGAAATTCTATATTGCGGCGTGTGCCACTCCGATTTGCACACCGTCCGTGGCGACTGGGGCCCTGCCACCTACCCCTGCGTCCCCGGCCATGAAATCGTCGGTCGAGTCATAAAAGTTGGCAAAGATGTCAACAGGTTTAAGGAAGGCGACAAAGTTGGGGTAGGTTGTATGGTCGATTCCTGTCTTAAGTGTGCTAACTGTAAGGACAACCTAGAGCAGTTCTGCGAGAAAGGTGCGATTTTTACCTACAACTCCCCCGACAAACATACTGGCGGAATCACCTACGGTGGATACTCCGAGAGCATTGTGGTGGACAAAGAATTTGTGCTGAAAATTCCTAAGAATTTGGATCTCGCGGCAACTGCTCCATTGTTGTGCGCGGGGATTACCACTTATTCGCCCTTGCGCTATCACAATGTAACCAAGGGTCAGAAAGTAGGCGTTGTCGGACTCGGTGGGCTAGGACATATGGGGGTGAAATTGGCGAAAGCTCTCGGCGCTCATGTCGTGGTTTTCACTACCTCACCGAACAAAGTTGAAGATGCGCTGCGACTCGGAGCAGATGAAGTCGTCAATTCTAAAAATGCGGACGAGATGCAGAAGCACCTAAATAGTTTCCACTTCATTCTCGATACTGTGTCTGCAAAGCATGATATCAACGCTTACCTGCTGATGTTGCGACGGGACGGAAACCTCACTCAAGTCGGAGTTCCACCTGAGCCGCTTTTGCTTTCGGTCGGTAGCCTGATTTTCGGTCGGCGCAGTCTCAGTGGTTCTCTGATTGGCGGCATTAAGGAAACCCAAGAGATGTTGGATTTCTGCGGTAAGCACAACGTTACTGCCGATATTGAACTTATCCCCATCCAAAACATCAATGAAGCCTACGATCGCCTCGTCAAAAGCGATGTGAAATATCGCTTCGTGATTGATATGGCTTCATTAAAACAGGCTGCATAAGCGATCGCTAGTTCAGCTTGAAGCTTTAGTCAAAGCGTTTAAAGAAATCTTGCTTAAATGAATAATTAGGAAAAAAATTATGACAGATATCATGAGCCGCGAAATTCAATTAGTTTCTCGTCCCAACGGGATGCCAACCGCAGCGAACTTTGCGATCGCTACAACCAAACTAGAGCCGCTTCAAGATGGGCAAGTGCTTGTTCGTAATCTCTACATGTCAGTCGATCCCTATATGCGCGGTCGCATGAGCGATAGAAAATCCTATGTTCCACCTTTTGAGTTGGGCAAACCCCTTGATGGCGGCGCAGTCGGCGAGGTAATCGAGTCCCATGCTAAGGAATTTAAGCAGGGGGATATCGTCATTTCTAGCTTTGGCTGGCGAGAATACTTTATTGCTGCGCCAAATGCGTTGCATCTAGTCAACCGTGAGATTCAACCACTTTCAACTTATTTGGGTGCATTGGGCATGACGGGCATGACCGCTTGGGCGGGATTGAATTTAGTAGAAGTCAAGGCTGGTGACGTGATTTTCATTTCGGGAGCAGCAGGTGCAGTCGGCAGTGTCGCTGGACAACTTGCAAAGTTGCGAGGATGCCATGCGATCGGGGCAGCAGGCTCTGCGGAAAAGGTCAAATTTCTACAGGAAGAATGTGGCTTTGATATCGCTTTAAATTACAAAACTGCTCCTATTCTCGAACAATTAGACCGAGAAGTTCCTGATGGAATTGATGTCTATTTCGATAATGTTGGTGGTGAAATGCTCGAAGCTGCACTCTCAGCGTTGCGTGTGCATGGACGGATTATTGCTTGTGGAGGCATTTCTGGCTATAACGAAGAAAGCCCGCAGCCTGCTCCTTCTAATCTCTTTAACATGATTACTAAACGATTGACGATGAAAGGGCTAATCGTTAGTGACTTTCTCGATCTTCAGAACGAATTTGAAAAGGAAGTGGGCGGCTATTTCCGAGACGGCAAACTGAAGAACAAAGAAACCGTAGCGGTAGGTATCGAACAAGCCGTGAGTGCATTTATCGGACTCTTTTCGGGCAAAAATATTGGCAAGATGGTAGTGAAGTTAGATTAAGAGTCAAGATTGGCGGCGCATCGCGCCGCCAATCTGAATATCTTTATGTAAAGGTTTGTATCTTATTCAATCAATTCAACCAACTCATTCAGGAAATCAAGCGATCGCCTGTCACGGTAGCTCCATAAGCCAGAGTTGTTAATTCATCAGCATGAGTTTAAGTTTCACCCAAACACTAACAGGATGAGGTAATTTCCTAGTGACTGAACAAACCTTACATCCTGTTACAACCCTGTTAATAGTCGAAGATTCAAAAAGCGATCGCGCTACTAATTCTCATTATCTGCAATTAGACTCAGAAAATGACTATCGCATTATCGAATCAGAAACTCTAAATCAGCAAGCAGAGCTAGAAGCGAAAGTTACAGAACGCACCGAAGCGCTATGGCAAGTTAATAGTCTCCAACGCGCCATTCTCGATAGTGCGGACTACGCAATTATCTCCACAGATTTAAATGGCATCATTGAGACTTTTAGTGCTGGTGCGGAAAGAATGCTTGGCTACAGTAAGGAGGAAGTTGTCGGTCAGGTTACACCCGAAATTTTCTACGATCCTCAAGAGTTTAACTACAAAATCACCAAAGCATCAATAAAACATGGCAAAGATATTGGTTTGGGCTTTGGCGCGAAAATATCTATGGTGCTACAAGGCTTGTTAATTTCAGAAGAGTGGACAAATATTCACAAAGATGGATCTCGCTTTCCCGTAGAGATATCAATGACAGTCCTGACGGATGACAGCGATCGCCCTATCGGTATTTTGAGTGTCAGGAAAGATATTAGCGATCGCAAACGCGCCGAAAAGCAAGCTCTAGATATCACTTCGGCTTTACATCAAACGGCGATCGTGGCAATTACCGATCGCGAAGGAACGATTAACTTTGTCAACGATAAATTTTGCGAGATCTCCCAATATAGCCGTGACGAGTTACTCGGACAAAACCACCGCATTCTCAACTCTGGGCATCACCCCCGCCAGTTTTTTGTCGATATGTGGAAGACGATCTCCAAGGGAGAAACTTGGCATGGTGAAATTAAAAATCGGGCTAAAGATGATTCGTTCTATTGGCTCGATACGTCGATCGTGCCTTTCCTCGACGAACTAGGGAAACCCTATCAGTACCTCAGCATTCGCAATGACATCACGCTCCGTAAGGATACCGAAGAGAAACTGTGTCAGCTAGCAATCCAAAAACAGGCTCTGTTTCATATTACCAAATCGATTCTCCTAGCCCTAGATATACCCCAAATTCTCGAAATCACCGTCAATAAAACAAGAGAAATATTAAACTTAGATCGCGTTGTAATTTATCGCTTTAAGCCCGATTGGAGTGGTGAATTTATCGTCGAATCCGTTGGTGACGGTTGGGTTAAGCTTATAGAGCATGGTGTGCATAGAACTTTGGCGGATCATTACCTAGGGCTTACTGAAAAAGCAATTAGGTGGCAATGAGGAGGTAAGGAGAAAAAGCAGACTTCTTAGCAGTCAAGATAGGAAATTGCCAAGAGATAGCAGAAAAGGTAAAGCGCAACTTGTCAAAGGACAGAAAAAGG
>JANODY010000022.1:0-22413 GCA_031412945.1 Cyanobacteria bacterium SOY_65_metabat_81 | reverse complement strand
TTGTTTGACAATCAGTGCTTTCATAGTATGAGAGATGTGAGCGTTTGGGAGCACTCTCCCTTGATGAAGATTGCGGTGCGCGCACGCCTAATTATTCATTTTATAACGCCTATTCTTTGGGTGGGAAGGGAGTAGTAATTAAAAAAGTAACTTGAAAGTAATTTAAATCATGTTTGATGTGCTAATTGTCGGTGCGGGTATGGTGGGCGCGAGTTTAGCCTGTGCGCTAGGTGACAAACTCACACAGTCTGCAAACCGCAATCTCAAGATCGGGATTATTGAAGGTAATGGTAATTTCTTGCGCGGAGAATTTAGCGCTGATGGTCGGGCTTGCGCGATCGCCTATGGATCGAGTCAGATTTGGCAGGATATCGGTGTGTGGGGCGAAATGCAGCGCAGGGGCGTAACACCGATGCATATGATTCAAGTGTCAGAGGGTGATTCTCCCTATCAGGTGCAGTTACGCCGCGAGGATATGGGGCAGGAAGCACTGGGCTATATTGTCGAAAATTCAGTGACTTTGGCTTCGCTGTGGCAATTTGCGCGCGAATGTCCCAATCTAGAATTAATTTGTCCTGCCAAGATTTTAGATATCGAATATGTTGGCGATCGCGATGTGATGCGGGTAAAAATCAGTTCGGCGATCGGTGATCAATATCTGGAAACAAAATTATTAGTTGGAGCCGATGGTGGGCGATCGCTAGTGCGACAACTAGCCAATATTCAGATTTCAGAGCGCCAGTATGAGCAAACCTGCATCGTGACGACGATTAAGTCGCAGAACTCACATCAAAATTTTGCTTACGAAAGATTTCAAGCTAGTGGACCCTTTGCGATCTTGCCGTTGGGGGGCGATCGCGCTTGTATCGTTTGGACAGCCACCAAAGAAGAAACGCCTGTGTTACTAGCTTTAGATGAAGCCACATTTTTGCAAGAGCTAACTAAGCGTTTTGGTGCGCCCCTAATGCAAAAACTCGGTTCTATCACGATGGAGTCACGCGAACGAGCTAATTATGTCCCTCGTTGGATGCATAGCCAAACTTACATTCAGCCGCGCTTAGTCCTGATTGGTGATGCCGCCCACACCACGCATCCGATCGCAGGGCAAGGGATGAATCTCGGTATTCGTGATGTCAATGTTTTAGCCAATGTTTTGAAAATGGCACATCAAAATCATGAAGATATTGGGGCGATCGCGGTTTTAAAGCGCTATCAAGCCAAACGTAAATGGGACAATTTGGGCGTAATTTGGCTGACGGATATATCTAATCGCATTTTTTCGAACCATAATTGGTTTTTTAAAGGAATACGACGCTTAGGGCTATTAATTTTGCAAATCTCCCTATTCAAAAAGATTTTGATGTACTTCATGATGGGTTTACATCAGACTCCCAGCGATCGTCAAAATCAATAGAACAATAAAGTTTTGTGTCAAATTCAATCAATTCATTCAGAAAATCAAACAAGCATCTGTCAAAGTGAGGGCAAAAGTTGTAATTTTAGTGGTCTCCAAATGAGTCTTAATCAGCCCGACGACAATAATCTTGAGAGGCGGCAAGAACTCCTCCAAGATGAAGAAGCCTTCCGTCTTCGGCAAGAAGAAAACCGATTAGGAACAGCTAGACGCAGCAATACCTATATGTGGCTGGTCAATAGTATTTATTGGCTAGCGGGAATGCTAGAAATATTGCTGGGATTACGGTTTATTTTGCGTTTGTCTGGGGCTAATCCACAAAATGAATTTGCTCAGTTTATCAACAATTTATCAGCGCCTTTTATTGCTCCATTTTCCACCTTATTTATCAGTCCCACGTCAGGTAGTGGCGCAAACATATTTGACGTAAATATTGTGATTGCGATTATCGCCTATGCGCTCTTAAGCTATCTTACGGTTTCGCTAATAAGATTTATCTTCTATCAAAGAGCCTAAAAGAGAAGAGAATGGAAGTTGCCGATCACTCATTTGGATTCTATTGTCTCGCGTTCTTTGGGATTATTCTTGTTCGATATTTTTTAGTGGCGGGGGGAACATATTGGTTCTTCTATTTATGGCGCGATAAGACTTCAGATAGCCCAAATATTAACCCAAAGTCGCAGCATGGGGCTTCATCTTGGCAATCGATTCAACTGGACATTCGCCTCTCCGTGTTGTCGGCATTTGTATTTGCGATCGCCGCCGCGTTCATTTTGTCAATCTATAGTTGGCACATTACCCGTATCTACAGTGACCCGCAGCATTATGGGCTGTGGTATTTGGGCGTTAGTTATGGTCTTGTTCTATTACTTCAAGACACCTATTTCTACTTTACGCATCGCCTATTTCATCATCCATCACTTTTTCATTGGTTACATCAAGGACATCACCGATCGCGCTATCCTACCCCTTGGACTTCCTTTGCTTTTGATCCATTAGAGGCGATCGTTGCTTCTCTCTTTCTAGTCGGTATTGTCTTTATCATTCCATTACATTTTATCACTTTAATTGCTGTGCTAACGACAATGACGATTTGGGCTGTGTTAAATCATCTTGGGCTTGATCGATTGCCCTTGTCATTCCCTCATCATTGGCTAGGCAAGTGGTTTATTGGTCCCGCGCACCATTCTATTCATCATCTCAAATACAATTTACACTACGGACTCTATTTCACATTTTGGGATCAACTTCTTGGCACTCAAGATCCTAACTATAGTCATAGTCACTTATTATCGGGACAAATCAAATATCGGGACAAATCAAATCAAAACTAGAATAGAGTGACTCAACTTTCGATAATCTAGCGAGCTAAAGGATTTTAGGTTTTATTAAATTTTTGATCCCCTAAATGTGGCGGAAGTAAAGTCTGCGCCACATCTATTCACTGCTGGCGATCGCTAAAGTCGTTTGACTTTACTTTTAAGGATTTTTTCTTCGACTTCATTAGTTTGAACTTCTCGCAGTCGCGTTGCGTAAGCTGGGAATGGAAATCCGACAAGTAAAGGGGATGGAACTTCTGGCTGATGGATAAACATACTGCCAGACTTTAATAAGAGCGATCGTTTTCGACATGCGCCTGTTAAAAAATTATATTCAGGACGCTCGACCTCAGCCGAGTCTAGACGACCGACCACCCGCACGGCTGCTTGTCCAACCACGCGCCGTTCTACTTCTGATGCGGTTTGTTGAGCGCCAATCAAAATAATGCCTAGCGATCGCCCTCGTTCGGCAATTTCTACTAACAGGTCTTTGATCGGGCTGCGTCCTTCTTTGGGTGCATATTTATTTAACTCATCGAGAACGATAAAGACTACAGGATATTGACCGCGCTTTTCTTTTTCCATGAATAGCTTTTGTAATAGAACTCCTACCACAAACTTTTGGGCTTTGCTGCCGAGTTTATTGATGTCGGCGATCGTTAATTGATATTCCGCCGCGAGAGGATCTAGCTTATATTTTTGCAATTCTTCCGATGGCAGATCGCCGCGAATGAGATGGGACATTTCATCGGCGATCCCCCACAAACGCCGAGTTAGAGCTTCGGCTGTGGCAGGAGCATTGCGCCCTAGCCATTTTTGATCGGCATGATCGCTTACTAATTTATCTTCCAAGAAATCAATCAAATCCCGAAATGTCTCGACCTTATTTTTACAATCTTCGCCATAGGAATCATCTGGATCGAGACTAGCTCTAGGTAATAATCCTAGCTTCATATCATATTTGTCATTGTCAAGGGCAAGTCTAGCGAGCTTCTCTTCGACAATAGAAGCTAAGAAACCCATATTTCCCCGTTCTAAATCATCTCCTGCAAATAGAAAACGGAATAGGCGATCGCGACAGAATTCACGCATTCCCCACACATAAGCCGAGATATTATCTGAACGTTGATCGAGATGAGGTTCAATTTCTTGAGTGTTTTTCTTGGGTGCAACACAAAACCGCACATCTCGAAATGGCTCCACAGGCAAATCAAGGGCGCGATAGGTAGCGCGATCGTCTTCACGCATTTTATTATTGGCTTTATCTAAAAAGAATAAATCTTCACCCTTGACATTAAAAATCAACGCTTTCGTGTTCGCTCTTTTTGCGCCAAGTGCTGAAGAGTTAAATATGGAATGCAATAAAAATAAGGCAAAGGAAGTCTTGGTTGCTACCCCTGAAATGCCAGAAATATTAACGTGAGCGCCTTTTGTGCCATCGATAAATTCATAATTTAAATAAGCAGGACTTCCATTTCGCATCATGCCTGCGGATATGCGTTGCTCCATGCCATCAAAGTTTAGCGCAAACCGAAGGTTCTCATCTTCAGCTAAATAAACCGCATCGCTCGGTTGCGGTGGTAAATACTCCTCAGGCTCAATGCGAGTGACTTGGATATGCGCGGCATAGGACACATTCACGGGCATACTGCCACTCGTAACTAGGAATGTATCCGTATCAAACTGGGTTCCCTCATGGATAGTTCGCACATGATCGACGACTCCATAGAAGTTGACTACCCCTTTTTTATCAGGGCGATCGGTTTTGACCTGCACAACGTCATCAAGGCGCAAGACTTTGCCATCACTCACTGCCACCCAAAACTCAAGGGGGGTGGCATCTTTAGTCCCAAGTATGTAGCCAATTGGCTCGATCATATAACTATCTCCACAATATTCTGACTGAATTAGTTGATAACTCAACTTGGTTTGAAAAGTGGAATTTTTTGTTTGAAAAATTTGCAGCGGGCGATCGCAAAATATTACGATCGCTCAATGCCGTGGTCTAAAACTTGGTAATAGATCGGTAAATATCCTGATTTGATGCCGCCATCATCGTTGGCTTTGTCTAAGCTTCCACGCAGGGTATGGCTATTGTGAACGCTATAAATCTCATAACGATCGCCAATAAATACATAGTCAGCCACATCGGTAAACTCTTCCCCTTTAGTTAATTGCCACAGGTCATTCACATAGACAAAGTGATAGTCAGCCAAGTCTGGGCTTGAAGATGGACGCTCTACGGCGGCGGAGATGGTAGCGGTGTAATGAGGATTTATTTGGTTGGGAGGGATAACTTGGCTAGTGACGTTGCGATAGAAGCAGCTTTCGTTATAGCAAAATCGCAATTTTGCCATTTTAGTTTTGATGATTTCAAAACGATCAACGATCTGATTGGCAGAAGGTTCGCGAGCAGCCGCTACGCTGGCCTCGGATATGTTGGGTAAAAAGGTGGTTGTGAAAGTTATACCAAGGCAAATCACACAAATAAATAATGTATTGGCAAGCGATCGCCACTGGTTACTGATCATAAGATTTATGATTATTAAATATTACTAAACTTAATTAAATTCTAAAAGGGTCAAGCCCCGATGTTTCCTGACTGTGAAGGAATTATCTTTTGTTGGAGAGTATAGTCTTGATAGTAATGCCATTGTAGGCGATCGCCCATCTAATCATCCAAAATTTAACCGTTAGGCTAATTTTCTTTCTTTCTCAGAGCCAAAACAGCGATGTCACCCGAACTGACGTTAAAATCAGATGGATTATAGGCACATTGGTCAGAGATTTTTATGAGATTGACTGAATTTATTGTTCAAGGACAGCAATTGCGACAACAGAATCGAACTTCAGCGATCGCCTATTTTGAACAATGCCTTCAAAATGTGAGCGATAACCCTGATCTAACCACAACGCCAAAAATTTTACCAAGAATTTTACTAGATCTAGCCATAGAACTGATGGCCACAAAGCAGCCAGACAACTTAAAAAGAGCCGCCAAACTTATCCAGCAAACGGGAAATAGCTTAGATCAAGATCTAGAACTTGACAACCAGCATCAAGCTTATTTACTTTATGCTCAAGCTGTTTTGGCGATGGAATTGGGGGAATTAAGAGATGTATTAAATACTTTGCAAGAAGCTTATGCCGCCTATGGTCATAATTTGGAGGGGCAAGCTCTCATTGATGATGCGATCGCCCACTATTATCTTAAGGTTGGGGATCTGCAATCTGCACTCATGCATTTTGAACGATCGCTCTCCCTCCGACTTGAATCAACCAACGAATGTGCGATCGCCAAAAGTTACGCTTATTTGGGGCAGTTGTATTTGGCTTCTGGAGATATTAATCAAGCCAATGCTCTTTTTCAAAATACTTTAGACATAGCTCTAGCCAATGCTGATAACTTTTTGCGGTTACAAGCTCTCAAAGGGTTAATTAAAGTGGCGATCGCTGAACATCAATGGCAAATGGCGATCGCCACGATCAAAGATGCCTTCTGTTTACTCAAAGAACCAATCGACTCTATGGAAATTGGGCATCTATACTGTGATCTTGCGGAAGCTCTGCTGGGCGATCGCCAAATGGAAGCCAGCCTGATCTGCATCAAAACTAACGTCTTGCCGCGTTTTCGTGAGTTCCAATATCAAACAGGCTTGGCGATCGCCAAACATATTCGAGGGCGCATTTATGTACATCGATTGCTCGAAGGACTTGACAGTTTAGATGAGGATGCGATCGAAACTGCTGAAGACTCATTACTTGATGCGGCTATGGGTTTTGAGCAATTGGGAATGATGTCAGATTATGCCAAAGTTCTGTACGATTTGGCTTGTTTATACCAGTTATGTAGTAATTCTCATTTGCAATATCAATATCAAGGTAAGGCTTTGCGATCGCTAGAATTAGCTCTCAGCGTCTTGGATCAACTTGGCATGAGTGATACGCAGCTTGCATCTCAGGTTGAAGCAATGCTCAATCAAGTCATGCACAGCAGTTTTTAAGCCAACCCCAAGAGTAAAAGGCGGCGCAAAGCGCCGCCAATCCTAGCTTCTGACCATCACTTGCTCAATTACCGCATGTCTAGCCCACTTATCAGCTTCTAAAATATCTTCGAGTTCTGGCTTAGAGACACAATTATGACGATCGCATACATATTTAATCAAATCGGCAATCTGCACATAGCGAATCCGTTCTTGCAAGAAGAGTTCGACAACTTGCTCATTAGCGGCATTTAATACCGCAGGCATCGTCCCACCCGCCCGACCTGCGGCATAGGCTAGTTCCATACAGGGATATTTGTGATGATCGGGTTCTCGAAAGGTGAGCGTGCCACACTTTACCAGATCGAGGCGTTCCCATTGAGTTGGCACGCGATCGGGATAGGAAAGAGAATAGAGCAATGGCAACCGCATATCAGGAATCCCCATCTGAGCCAGTACAGAAGTATCTTCTAATTCAATTAGGGAATGAATGATGCTTTGAGGATGAATCACAATCTCAATCTGGTCATAATTTACTCCAAATAGATAATGGGCTTCAATTACTTCCAATCCTTTATTCATTAGAGTGGCGGAGTCAATGGTAATCTTTTTACCCATCGCCCAGTTAGGATGTTTCAGCGCATCGGCAACGGTTACAGATGCTAGCTCTTCAGTGGGGCGATCGCGAAATGCACCTCCCGAAGCCGTAAGAATAATCCGCCGCAACGCACCCTCTGGCACGCCTTGCAAACATTGAAAAATCGCCGAATGTTCTGAATCCGCAGGTAATAATTTTACGCCGTGTTTTTTGATTAATGGCAAGACCACTTCACCGCCAGCAATCAAAGTCTCTTTATTGGCAAGGGCAATATTTTTACCCGCCTTAATTGCGGCGATGGTGGGCAGCAGCCCCGCACATCCGACAATGCCTGTAACGACTACTTCAGAGTCGCCATAAGCCGCCACCGTCTCTACGCCCCCCGCTCCGACTAACAAGATCGGCTTTACGACCAAATCCGCGATCGCCTCTTTAAGTTCTGAGAGTTTAGTTTGACTGGCGATCGCCACAATTTCAGGCTGAAACTGCCTAATCTGTCGCGCCAGCAGTTCGATATTTCCGCCCGCCGTCATCCCCACAATCTGAAACTTTTCGGGATATTCTGCCGCGATGTCCAGTGTTTGCGTGCCGATCGAGCCAGTCGAGCCAAGCAGAGTGATACGTTTCATAGAAAGGATTTTATTAAATATTGATAAATATTGATAAATATTGACAGGTATTTGTTCAATTTTGGCACGCTGCTGCAAATATTATCTCAATTTAGTCTTCAAACCTTAGAAGTTCTTAAGATCTGTTGTTAAAAACAAAAAAAGCAACGTAAAGTGCCGCCTTTTTTGTTTTTGAGTGCTTTAAAACTCAGCACTTTGAGGAAATCGTGGAAATGGAATCACATCGCGAATGTTGCCCATGCCTGTAATGAATTGGACTAAACGCTCAAAACCAAGTCCAAAGCCAGCATGAGGCACAGTCCCATAGCGGCGCAAATCCAGATACCACCAATAATCTTCAGGATTTAGCCCCACACCGCGAATTCTGGCTTCTAGAACATCAAGGCGCTCTTCTCTTTGAGAACCGCCGATAATTTCACCGACACCTGGGGCAAGAATATCCATGGCTCGCACGGTTTGGCGATCGCTGGTCGTATGTTCATTCACGCGCATATAAAAAGCCTTGATGCCCAAAGGATAATCCATCACGATCACAGGCTTTTGGAAATGCTCCTCAGCTAAAAAACGCTCATGTTCAGATTGCAGATCCAAGCCCCAAGCCACAGGAAACTCAAATTGTTTACTGCACTTTTCAAGGATAGCGATCGCCTCGGTATAGGTAATTCTTTCAAACTGCTCATCAACGATTTGGCGAGCATTGACCATCACTTGAGCATTGACTCGCTCTTGGAAAAATTCCATATCTTCAGGACAGGTTTCTAGAACATATTTGAAAATATATTTGAGAAAATCTTCAGCAAGATCGGCATCACCCTCCAGATCACAAAAAGCCACCTCTGGCTCGATCATCCAAAATTCGGCAAGGTGACGGGATGTATTTGAGTTTTCAGCGCGAAAAGTGGGGCCAAAAGTATAGACATTAGAGAACGCCATCGCCATAATTTCCGCTTCTAGCTGACCACTGACGGTCAAAAAAGCAGGCTTACCAAAAAAGTCTTGCGTAAAATCGACAGGCTTGCCCGCCGCCGCGACTTTATTCAGATCAAAAGTGGTCACGCCGAACATTTCGCCTGCGCCTTCACAATCGCTCGCGGTGACAATTGGGGTATGTACCCATAAAAATCCCCGTTCTTGAAAAAACTGATGAATTGCATAAGCACAGGCATTTCGGACTCGAAACACAGCCCCAAACATATTGGTGCGCGGACGTAAATGGGCGATCGTGCGTAAAAATTCGATGGAGTGACGTTTTTTTTGTAAGGGATAGGTGTCAGGATCGGCAAGTCCAAAAATTGCGATCGCCGTTGCTTGCATTTCGACCCTTTGCCCCTTACCCGTTGACTCGACTAGCAGTCCAGACACTTCAACTGATGAGCCTGTAGTTATCTGCTTAATCAGTGTGTCATAGCCGTCAATCGTCTGGGACACCACGATTTGCAAACCCTGCAACGATGACCCGTCATTTAGCTCTAAGAAGGATATTTCCTTACCTTCTCGTTTTGTGCGTACCCAACCACGCACAATGTAGGGGGCATTAATCTGACCGCTACGCAACAGGGCGATGATTCTTGTAGATGTCATAAAAGACCTCTCTAGTGACCTTAGAAGTGAAGTATCTTAACATTTTCATTTGGCTAAAGAAGCTTCTCTAGTCCATAAATCAGTGACTTGAGTGCAAGCACTTTGCGGACACACAACAATACACCCGCCATGTAACAAGTGCGATCGCTAGCATTGTGTTCGATTTTGAGAGTCTCACCGATCGCCCCAAAAATTATTTCTTGACGAGCAACGATTCCCGGCACGCGCACACTATGAATGCGAATATTTTCGCCATAGGTCGCGCCTCTTGCGCCCGTGAGATGTTCTTTTTCATCGACACTTGATGCATTAAACGTTTGCCCTAATTCTGAGAGCATTTGGGCGGTTTTAATCGCCGTGCCACTGGGAGCATCGGCTTTTTGATTGTGGTGCAGTTCAATAATTTCTACATGCTGAAAATATTTAGCGGCGGCGATCGCCGCTTGTTGCATCAAAATCACACCGACAGAAAAGTTTGGGGCAATGATGCAGCCTGTACTCGCCTTGTCTGCAAAAATGCTAAGTTCCGCAATTTGCTGCTCGCTTAAGCCTGTTGTCCCAACCACAGGACGGACACCATAGGCGATCGCTGACCGAATATTGTCGTAAATGAGGCTGGGATGGGTGACATCGATCATTACGGGTAATTGCGATTCTTGGGCGGCTTGAGCAAGGACGACTTCCAGATTATCGGTTACAGGTATCTCTAGTTCGCCGATCCCAATCACTTCGCCGATATCTTCGCCGATGTGTTTTCGTCCGATCGCCCCTACAAGATTCATATCTGGAGATTGGGCGATCGCCTTAATAATTTCGCGCCCCATTTTACCTGTCGCCCCAGAGACGACCACAGGAATTTTGGCAATATTTGTCACGATATTTGTCATGGATAAAAACTAGAAAGCGTATAGCTTAGCTTACAAGACACTACCAAAAAAAGTAGTTAGCCAATGCTTTGCAACTATTCTTTGGTAATATTGCCGATTCTTACCCAGCCTTCTTCTTTGGTGCTTTCGTTTCTCACATAGAGCCACTCGCGATCGGGTGCTTCTTTCAACACCGCGATTTTGGTATTAAAATCTGCCCCACCGACATTCTTAGCTGATTGACTAGGATCGGCGCGAAATACCAAACCAATACTGGCATTCACTTTACCGAGATATTTGGCATCGGTTGCTCTGGGCTTTGCCTTGACCGTTGGCTGAGGCATTGGCGGAACTTTAATGGCGGCGATCGGTGATACGGGTGCAGGCGCAGCTTTTAAATCATTGGCAAAAACAGGTCTTTGAGGCTGTTTCTGAAATGGCAAAATGATGTAGTACCAGCCAGCCCCGACAATAGCCGCGATCAGACCAAGACTAAAAGCCAAACTCGTGCTGGATTTTGCTACCTCTGGAAATCTCATTCAAGCCTACCTATATCAAATCCTTGGCAAAATTGATGATTGACTGAATAGATTACCTTAAGATCTTCAAATTTAACAGAAATTTTTAATAGAAATTTTTAAAATCGTCTCGATTAGCAAATCCGATCCATGCTAGCCAACCAAAAATTTGATTTGCAGTAAGCTACTTATTAAGGCTGAACCAAGACGCGGGGCTTGGCATCGCCAATTCTTGACTGGAGTAAAATAAGCTTTACAACATATGCTTAAATTTGCTAGACTAGATACCCGCCGCTTAAACTTAAAATGCGTCAAACTACAGCATAATTAGAACAATACTTTGCTACCCAAATAAGCATGACTCAAATAATCGTTGGTGAAAATGAAGGGATTGAATCGGCTTTGCGTCGATTTAAGAAAAAAATCCAGAAGGCTGGCTTACTAGCAGATATTCGTCGCTGTCAGTATCATGAGACCGCTGGCGAAAAACGTAAGCGTAAAGCCGAAAATGCTAAGCGTCGTGGTCGTTTCCGTCGTCGTGATGTCTAAACAAAAAAAAGCTGTGCAATGCACAGCTTTTTTTTTACAGCAATTTTTGTTCAGACCCGCCACAGATGAAAATATAAAACCCTTTGCGGGGCTACGCCCTGCGACCCTTTCTTGTGGTGTGTTTGATCGGTAACTGTTGTAAAATCGCCAACTAATAGCCAACCCCTAATAATTTATTTTCGCGACGAAACTGGCTCGGTGACATTACATCTAGCCCGTTTGCCCATACCCCAAGCCGATCGCCTTGAGCTTTAGCTTCAATGTCTGCATAACCTTGGCAATCTTTTTCTTGAAGGCGATCGTAATAGGCTAGCCCTAGGGACACCATGACCTTGTTGGCATTTTGTCCACCCGCTAAGACTTCGCCTGTGTAGCGCCCAAATTTATCTTTTTTAAAAACCTTGATATAAATTTCTTCATCATCAAGAATATTTTGCAAAACTTTACGCGCATGTTGCCCTTCAGATTGCAGTAATTCTGGGGCATCAATACAAGCAAGATGCACTTTAGTCTTGATCCCTCGATCTACAAGCGTAATGTTGTCGCCATCAAAAACCCTCACGGCAAAGTCGGCTGCCCATGTGGGTTGGATGGCGATCGCCAAACAAATTATGTTAATCATTAAGATCAAGATTAATTGCTTAAATTTGTTCGTAAAAATAAAAATATGGGCAGAAAACATTTAGCAGATTGACAGAAATTTTATAAGATCGATCTTATAGCGCGGAGAGTGTCAACTAGTATTAGATTATTTGTGCATGAGCGATAATGCTTGTGAAATATAAAACTAATGCAAAAAATGACATTAAATGCTGTTACCTAAATTTAACTTAGATGCGCGTTTTGTTCCTATCAGCGATAATCTCAAAAAGCCAAAATTTGATCTTGCTATTGAAGGACTCAGAGGTTTGGCGGCATTGTCGGTTTGTGGATCGCACGCAATTGGCGATCTAGATCGAACATATCAGCCTACAAGTATATTTGGACATCTTTTTGTTGGCAGAGAAGCAGTATGGATTTTCTTTGTTTTGTCAGGATATGTCATAGGACTCACTAGCACCGATGAATTTTCCAATAAGAATGCTTATTCTTACTTGCTAAAACGGGGAGTTCGGCTAATTCCGATGTATTTACTAGCGATCGCCATTTCCTATTTAGTCTCACCGATCGATAGTGGACAGGTTATCTTTGGTAATATTTTTTTCTTGCAAAATCTCGTAGTGCCAGTAATTTATGCAAACCGAGCTTTGTGGTCGTTAAACTATGAGGTCATTTACTACTTAGTTTTTCTAATTATTTGGCGATTAAGACCCAAAATATCATCAATGTTTGTTGGTATAGCTAGCTCAATGCTTTTAATCTGGTTTTTTAATCCTCTGCCAGATATCTGGTCGGGATATTTAGCTGGTTGGATTTTTTGGTTGTTCGGACTGTTTTTTGCTTGGAGAGTCCCATCTAATGCTGTTATGAGTAAAGTGCCACTAATAAGCATTTTTTTATTGTTTCTTGCCAACAAGGAACTACGTCTAGGCGCTAATATACTCGATGTTTTACATCTCACTAATCCAGGAGAAGCTGCTACTTTTGGAGATCTAGCATTTTTGCCAATTTGCGGATTACTTTTTGCTGTCGTTGCGAATAGGGTAATTTCGAGAAATGTATATCAATTTGTATTTGCTATTTCATTGCTAATGCCTTTTGCTGTTGTCAGCTATGGCTTTATTAAAAATCGAGGATTTCGATCTGATGGTTATGCTATTGCCGCAATTGAAATCTTCTTGGCAATTTTATTCTATTGGGTAAAAATAAATCCATCGGTTTTAAGTTATTTCGCTTTTTGGGGCAGTATTTCCTACGGAATTTATATTTTTCATAGTCCATTAATTTACCTTGTTCGAGATAATTTTTTCTTTGCAGGTAACGTTTGGAGTTATTGTTTACGATTTATTACTTGGACTATTCTTACCGTAGCTTTGTCTTACCTCATGGATGTAAAGTTGCAACCAAAAATCAGAAATTGGTTTCGCGAACATGTATTTGTTAAATCTGCAATGAAATAGTTGTCTAAGTAGCCGCGATCGCAAATTCACCACGACATTTTGCGCCGCCATTGACGATCGCCAGTTCATGGAGCGTAAATTCATCGCCGAGTTTATGCACTATTATTTCTAGTAAGGCATGAATTTCGGCATCGGTTTGAACTGCGAGGACGGGGTCATCTACGGGGAAATCAGAAGCGATCGCCTCCAAAAAAATTGGTGACTTGAAACAGCTTTGCAAATCTTCAGGCGAGAGCTTCACATCCATAGTCACGCGGATCGCCTTGAGCAGCCGCAATTGATCACCCTTGAGAATTTGGGAAATATTAAGATGAATCGCCTCGGCACATAGGTCGATATTTGTCACCGCTAGCCCTTGATATTTTGCCCCCGCCCCGATAACTGTGGCTTTGGGGATATCGCCGCTTAAAATTTGATGGCTTTTACCTGCGATCGCAATTTCAATTGTATCGATATGCTCGACCTGCGATCGCAACCATAGTTTAATAATAGGAATTAATACAGAACTAACAACAGACATGTGTTGAACCTAGAATGAACCTTCTGGGGATAATGGCAGTCAAAACCTACAAGTTGATAACCATTGATATTGCCTCAATTAGTATAGATTCTCATGGTTGATCGTTGATGTTCAAAACGGTGTTCAAAACGGTAACTAACAATATCGAAGAACCTAGTCTCACTGATCCCGATCTTCAGATGGTGCAAGCTTGTTTGCAGGGCGATCCTCATGGCTTTAAACAGTTGTATCAACGACATCAGCACAAAGTCCGCTCAACGCTTTATCAGCTATGCGGTGCGGATGGTTTGGATGATTTGGTGCAGGACGTGTTTTTGCGAGCGTGGAAAGGCTTAGCAAAATTTCGGCAAACGGCGCAGTTTTCGACATGGCTCTATCGGATTGCCTTTAATGTGGCAAGCGATCGCCGTAAAGCCTTAGCCAAGATGCGATCGCGCCATATCCATGTCGAAGACGATCAACTCGCAAATCTGGCTGACGAGGCGATCGCCCGTGAGAGCCATCAGCAAACGGGGCTAAACCAAATGCATTATCAAGACTTAATGCAACGCGGGCTAGCCAAATTAAGTGAAGATCATCGCGTTGTATTGGTCTTGCACGATCTTGAGGAGTTGCCCCAAAAGGACATTGCCGAAATTTTGGCGATTCCTGTCGGTACAGTGAAATCGCGATTATTTCATGCGCGTAGTGCCATCAGAAAGTTTTTAGAAGCGGAAGGAGTCGAGTTATGAACAATAAATATCCTCAAAAATCTCAAGGGTTGCCTGAAAACTATAGCGAAGACTCTAGCGAAAACTTTGATGCTTCTCTAGTCGCCTTTCTTAAACAAAATAAGCCGATCGCGCCTATATCTGCGCCAGATTTTGAGCAACAGCTATTTGTTGAAATTAGCAAATATCCTCAGCGATCGCCGCTTAAGTCACCAGAATCCCAAAAATCTAATTTACGGCATTGGTTTCCTTGGGCTTTACTGATCCCCGCCGCGATCGCCACGGGTATTACATTTAATTGGACGACCAACCGATCGCAACTGCAACTAGCGAGTAACACTATCCAGATAAGTGAATCAGAAAAAGCGGCGATCGAGCAATCTCTGATCAGCAGTTGGAATGTAACTGACGATGTAGTTTTACAGGCGACAAATATGGCAACACCAACAGATACACAGATTTTGATCGGGTTAGATCCTCTTGAGTATGAATAATCCATAAACCATTCAAACTTTCCATTCAAACTTTTAGTCATTGAGAAATATATGTTCAAATCAAAAATCTTTAGATATAGTGCGATTGTCAGTGTAGTTGTGGCAATAAGCAGCGTAATTTTGTCTGGTAGCACTATTTTTCAAACACAAGCCCAAAATGAGGCTAAATCTCAAATTTCTAAATCTCAAATTCAAACAAAATCTCAAACCGAGTTGCAAGCTCAATTACCAAATCTTGAAAACCGTCCAGATCGTCAAAGTAATGCCGATATGCCTTCTGGAAGAATGCTCAAACAGTTAAATCTCTCAACCGATCAGTTACAAAAACTTAAAGTGATTCGCGATCGCGATGCCAGTTCTATCCGTGAACTTGGTCAACAATCTCGTCAAGCTAATAAGGAATTACGAGATTTGATGGCTGGTACGGCAAGCAGCGATGTAATTCGGGCTAAGCATAATCAGGTGTTGAATCTCCAGCAAGAACTCCAAAAGCAACATTTTGAGAGAATGTTGGCTATGCGTGAAATCTTAACCCCACAACAGCGATCGCAGCTAAGTGAAATCATGCAAAAAAATCGCGCTAGCCGTCCAAGAGATAGAATGCAAAATCGTCTAGAAAAGCGGATGGACAAGTCAGATAATTTTGGCGATCGGGCAATCCAATAGACTCTAACCAAACTACAACAGTTACCGATCAAACGCATCACAAAAAATGGTCAGTAGTCATTTGAAAACCGCTATACTCCAAGATGCCTTGCAACGCTTTGCGACTTCACAACAACGCACAGGATATGAGAGAAGATCTGCACTAAAGTTCTGATTTATGTTAAGGATATTTTATGAATAAAACAAAAGATTATTTGGTGATTGGGTAGTGGTTAATCGACAACAAATCGGCGTGATTGGGGGCGGTCAACTAGCTTGGATGATGGCGATCGCCGCTAAACAACTTGAGCTTTCTCTGACTGTGCAAGCTGCCAGTCCTGAAGAATCGGCGGTGAAGGTTGCCGATCGCATTGTTTATGGCGAAGTTGCCGATGCGATCGCCACAGCCCAGCTTGCTGAATATTGCCAAGTAATTACCTTTGAGAATGAATTTGTTGATCTAGTGGCTTTGCAAAAACTTAGCGATCGCGGCGTATTATTTTTACCCAGATTAGAGACTCTAACTATATGCGTTGATAAGCTCAGCCAACGCCAACATTTTCGCGATCGCGGGCTGCCCACACCTGAATTTTATAAAGTCGATGGTGAATCAGAACTATTAACCGCCCAAACTCATTTGGGCTATCCTTTTGTCCTCAAGACAAGGCGACATGGCTATGACGGCAAAGGAACTTGGGTAATTGCTAACGAAATAGAAATGCGATCGGCTTGGCAAAATATGCAGAAAGCCCCCGCGATCGCCGAAGCCTTTATTCCCTTTGAGCGCGAACTTGCAGTAATCGTAGGGCGATCGGAATCTGGCGAAATTGTGATTTATCCCGTTGTCGAAACCATTCAAGTCGATCAAGTTTGTCGCCGCACGATCGCCCCTGCGCGGATTGACCAGACTATCACTCAAAAAGTTGAGGCGATCGCCAAGCAAATTGTGACCAGTCTTGATGCGATCGGGGTATTTGGGATCGAATTATTTTTGACGGCTAGTGGTGATATCAGCATTAATGAAATTGCGCCGCGCACGCATAATTCAGGGCATTACACCATTGAAGGGTGTCAGACTTCGCAATTTGAGCAATTGCTGCGGGTTGTCAGTGGACAGAAGCTAGGAGATGTGTCGATGGTGGCTCCTGTCGCAGTTATGGTAAATTTGCTCGGCTTTGAAGCCGCCTCTTCCGAAAACTCTAATTATCTAGAACAGCGCCACGCGATCGCTAGTTTTCCCAATACACACATTCATTGGTATGACAAAACCAGTTCTTCAGTGGGGCGGAAACTTGGTCATGCGACGATTTTGGCAGAGACTTACGATATAGCCATAGATATCAGCGATCGCATTGAAAGCATTTGGTATGGATCAAGCCAAAATGCTGATCCAGAAAGCTTTTCAAATAAGCGCTTTAGCTGATGAAAGCCATTTCGCTTCGTGAGAAGTTGTAGATGCGTCTCAATTGTTTCATTGAACAAAAGTTAGCGGCTGATGGATTTACTGACGTTGCCATCAGCCGCTATTTTTTTAGGCAAAACTAAGCTTGTTTTCTATTGACCATTTCGATCATAAGGCGAATATTTTCCGCTTGGATCTTGGCTGTATCCGCTTGGTTCTCAGCGATCGCAGTTTGACGTTCGATCGCTTTCTCGATTCTCTCCATACGTTGATTAGATTCTTCTAGGTGCTGCCCTAAGCCAAATACGCCAGCTTTAACGGTTGTACTTTCAGCGTATAGATACTCTAATAGCTTGGCGATCTGATCAATCAAACTATCAAGGCGTTCTTCAATTCTTCCTAAATATTCATCTTGTGCCATTTTAGCGATCGCCCAACCTAGATTGATATACAGCAATATTATCATCAAAAAAAGCGGAGATCTTTAGCTGAGTTATAATTTAAGCTCCTGATAGCACGAAAAGAGCGAGCCGATATGACCATCGCTACTGACCAAAACCCAACTCAACAAGTCGTATCTCATCAGGATCTCTACGAACAAGATTTCTGTCTGTGGGTCGAGAGAGCTTTATTGCTACTATGTGAGGGAAATCTTAGAGATTTGGATTTAGAGAATTTGCTTGAAGAAATTGCCGACATGAGTAATAGCCAAAAACAAGCATTAGAAAGTAATCTCAAAATCATTCTCATGCACTTGCTCAAATATAAATACCAACCCCATAAAAGAACTAATAGTTGGCGATATACCATAGTCGAACATCGTCAAAGAATCCATAAAGCTTTTAAAAATAGCCCTAGCCTGAAAAGACATTTCTTAGAGGAATTTGCCGATGTCTATCTAGATGCAAGACAACTTGCCGCGATCGAAACCGATTTAGATATTAAACTATTTCCTCTAGAATCGCCCTTTACCTCTGATCAGGTTTTGGACAAAAGCTATTTACCCGAAGATACATCAGATGACAACCCTTAGGGTAAATATTCATCATCCAGAATATCTTCTATACTAAACGGACATTCTTTTGGGAAAATATCAGGTTGTAAACCTGTCTTTTGAATAGCCCGTCTTCTGGCTTTGGCGTAAACTGGCTCTAGGCAAGTCAAAAAATAGTTGTAAAGTGTTTTAGACCGAAAAGAAAATTCTAACTCGTCTCGGAAATTGCCAATTTCACTATGCCAGCCTCTCTGATAAGCTGCTTTTTCTGTTTCCCAATAACGACAAAGTAATAAGTGGATTAATAACTGCTTCAGATAACTTTCTACCTTGCGTTTTTGTTCGATTCCCAATGCTTCAATTTCTTCTACTAAATGGGGCAAGTCTAAATTATTAAAATCTTTATTTTGCAGTTGTTTAATTGTAGTTTCTATCCACAGATAATAATCTGTTTCATATAGCTTAGATTTTAAAGGTGAATATATTGTTTGAGTCATACGTTACCCTCTGGGTAAAAGACGTAGCGATCCTAACACAAATAAATATTTAGAAATGCTATATACTGCGTATTGTTAAGTCCCTAACAGTGGTAAAAATATCTAACTTCACGGAGAAACTATGAACAACATAAAGCTGAATAATTTACGAAAAATTGGGGGGGGTAACGGCTCTCCTCACTAGCATTCTCGCTATTTCTAACCCCGCCGATGCGATCAGCTTGATTGGTAACTATTCATCCACAAATGATAATCTTTTCAGTGGTATTAATGTAAGCTCGCAGAAGGCTGTTGGATTTACCTTACCTACTGGTAGTGACTACACCTTAGACAGCATCACCTTGCGGTTACAGAACTACAACACTAGTGCTGGCGATGTAGCCCTGTTGCAAATCTATCAAGATCTAAATAAGACTAGCACTAATCCCAACAGTGCAGTTATTCAGTCATCTTTGCTATTTACTAACCCTAGCTCCAGTAGTAATACGACTAACAACTTTACCTTCATTCCCACTTCGACCTTTACCTTTTTGGCAAATACTCGCTACTGGCTATTGGTAGATGTAACAGCAGGTAGTTACGCTTGGACGGCTAACAATCCAGTTATAACACCCACAGGCATTAGCGGTATCACTATTGACGGCATTCAGAATAGTAGCAACAATGGGGGAAGTTATGTTAGCACTGGAACTTTAAATTCTTTCGACATTCAGGCGACTCAGGTTGCCACGGCTGTTCCCTTTGACTTTGACCCTAGTTTTGGTGTCGCGGTTTTGGGTGGCGGTTGGCTATTGCGGAAGCACCTCAAGAAGAAGAATTCAACCAAGGTTTAAAATCAGGTGAGAATCACGGATTAGACGGATTAAAGGATTTTGCGGATTTGGATTGTTTCAAAAATCTGTGCGATCGCATAATCCATTTAATCCGTGATTCTGATTTTTTTGAAATACTTACATATCGATCGCGTGGTAGGTACTCCACATCAATGCGCCCGATCGCCCATGTAAAAACCTAACTTGCTTAGCGATCTTTTTTTTTCAAGTAGTACAGCTATAAAAGTTTAAAAGGGCCGCTTCGCCACAATTTTAAACTTTTATCTAGGTTTCGTGACACGGCAAAGCTGTATGTGTAGATTGACGTAAATATTTTTAAGATAATCAACTAATTTAAGACGACTGCGCTAGAATATGTGCGGATGAGTATTTCTTGATCGCATGTTCGTTTTCAGTATTGACAGTTGTCTTCTGTTTCATCGTGACAGGCTTCTTTCCGAAATCTCCATCTCTACACATCTCTGATCGTTGAAGCAAGTATTATGTCTATTTATGTTGGCAACCTCTCTTATGACGTTGCAGAAGACGATTTGAAAGCCGTATTCGCCGAATATGGCAAGATTACGCGGGTACACCTACCTACCGATCGCGAAACAGGTCGCCCACGCGGTTTTGCTTTCGTTGAAATGGTTGATGAAAAAGAAGAAGATGCAGCAATCGATGCACTCAACGAAGCTGAATGGATGGGTCGCAACCTCAAAGTGAACAAAGCTAAGCCTCGTGAAGAGTCCTCTGGCGGCGGCGGCAGAGGTGGCTATGGCGGCGGCGGTGGCGGTCGCAATCGTTACTAAATAAAAAAAGGGATGCCTCGCATCCCTTTTTTGTCTTTGATTCATTTAGTGAAAGTACGCCTTAGAGGTGCACTGTCACTAATAATTCCTAAGTTTTGGATAGTTTGATGTTTTCTAGCTTCTTCGAGTTCGTTTAGCTCATCATAGTTGACCCAAGCAATGCAGTCTACGGGACAAGTATCGATCGCCTCTTGCACCAAATCCTCTTCATCGCCATCTTGAGCAACTACTCTAGCCCGTCCATAGTCCTCTTCCAGAAAAAAAGTACTACGCGCCGTATAAACGCAATGTCCGCAACCGATACATGCAGTCTCATCAACAAATATTGCATTTTGCCGTAATTCGCCACCAAGTTCGGGTTCACAGCCAGAGCGATCGATTAGCTGTAAATCCAAACTTTTTAATATCAGAGTATGTTCAGAAAAGTTATCCATTCCAACGCTGGAGAACTAGGCGGACAGAGCCATCTTCGCGTACTTGTTGTTCAGACAGGGCAAATCCTTGCTCAATAGATTCGTCCATGACTGTGGCGATCGCGTATCGTTGCGTTACTTTTTGCAAAAAGCTTTCGACAGTCCAAGGTTGTTGCCAAAATTGCATATCAGAGACTAAGACATATTCAGCACCATTCCACTGAAAGCCAATATCATAGCCATTGTCTTGAGAAATCACAACTTCAGCCGATGCTGTTGAGCCTTTGTGTCCACGCATGGGTGAGGCATCTGATTTCCAGTTGACTCCTAAATCAGTGAGCGCTTTTTGAAGCGGTTCTAAACTGCGAATTTGGGTTTTTACTTGGCTAAAATGTGACATAGGGTTTATCCTGACCTAGAACTAATTGGTAATTCTGCAATGCTTTACAATATTTTAGCAAAAGGCTCAAACAATGACTTTATAGATTTTACTACCATTAGCTAAATCTAAAAGCATCTGCATCTGCCATGCGATCGAATTGCGTAGTGGTCTGAGCTATAGTTTGCTGCCGAGCAAAATTTTCAGAAGTCAACTCGCGATGCGCGACAACTCCTAGTTTTGCTTCGATCGCGGCTGTCACCTCAGCACAACTAGCACCGATAATACCTGTGACCAGTTCTTCGACCCGACCATCTGGGTAAATAATAAATTCCAGAGTTTCCATACTGGTTTCAGATATTGAGTTATCAAACAGTGTGACGTGAACTACAAGACGCTGAGCGCTTAGGCGATACAGCGTTGGCTTCCTGATTCGACGGGGATAGCGTCCAATAAAACCGAAATTTTGCCAGATCGACTTACATCTCCTCCATAGGCTGAAGCGCTAGTTCCTAACGCTCCTAACCGCGAGGCTTCATTATCTAATATTGATCGCTGCGTTTACATCCTCTACTCTCAAGGAGCTTTTCGGTCTTATGTTCGCTCCACAGACTTTAGATTTGACCTTCCCGCAAGTCCTGCGATATTCAAAGTCGATTCGTTTGTTAAGAGTTTGGTTATCACCCCTAACGTTATTTTCATCATACCAGAAAAAGATTAAAGGCAATAAATTGCCTCGCTCGTTTTTCTCTCGTCGCTAAAGCACTGAGTTTCCCACTTACCGTATCATTTTTATAATCTAGAGATTTGGTTGAGAGAGAATGTTGTGTAGTTGGTTTTAAAATAGGCGATCGCCCTGTTAATCTTCATCAAATCAAGGGCGATCGCTAAATGTGATCAATAATCAAACAATGAAAACCGACAAACTTTTTTATCGCATCTTTTTATCTCAACCCGATCTAATCTCAGAGTTAGTGCCTGATATTCCTGCGAATTGTGAATTTGACTACAGTGCGCCAGTTGTGAAAGAGACAGAACTACGGCTAGATGGTTTGCTGACTCCGATTTCTGACGATCTGAATTTGCCATTAGTATTTTTAGAAGCGCAAATGCAAAGTGACGCTGACTTTTACGATCGCTTTTTTGCAGGGATATTTCTGTACATACGACAATACAAAATCAATAGACCTTGGCGAGGACTGTTGATTTTACGCCGCC
>JANODY010000021.1:0-37711 GCA_031412945.1 Cyanobacteria bacterium SOY_65_metabat_81 | reverse complement strand
AGTGATACATTCAACATACCTTCGGCGCCTTTCTCGGTATTATAAGTTGATACGGATCCATCGGCTAAATCTTGGTTTTTAATGCCTAATTTCATAGCGGGAAGGGAGTATCAAAAATCCAATTATCTAAATGGCATTGAATAGAGCAAACCACCTTGTTTCCAACTTCGATTTAAACCGCGTGGGATGTCTAGGGGAACAAGATTGCGATTGTAAATATCATTGTAATTTCCTACTTGTTTGAGGATTTGGGTTGTCCAGTCGGGTGCTAGCCCTAGCTCAATGCCCAATGAATCTGAAGTGCCGAGAAACCTCGCTACTTCGGGATTTTTGGTGTCTTTAAAAATTGTGTGGTTGTCCATATTAAGCTCCAATTCTTCAGCATAAAAAGTGGCATAAACAACCCAAGTCACGACATCACGCCAGCGATCGTCATTACCCGCGATCGCTGGACTCAGTGGTTCTTTTGATAGACTCACATCCAAAATTTTATGATCGGCAGGACGCGATAATTTAATTCTCCAAGCTGCTAGTTGGGATTTTTCAGAAGAAATTGCGTCACATTCTCCTTTGGAATAAGCATTCAAAATACCATCAAGATCGGGCAGAGCGATCGCCGTGATATCGATATTGGCTTCTTTAAAAGTAGATTCTAGATTGGTAGTATTGATTCCTGTTTCTACACAGATTTTTTTGCCTGACAGTTCTTTGAGGGCGATCGCCAACTCTTCACTGGTTTTTGGGGTTTGTTTATCAGATTTACTATCAGGATTGCTAGTTGGGCTAGGCGAAGCAGAAGCAGTTGAGGATGGCCCAGAAGTTGGCGTAGCAGTAGGTTTTGCGCCAATCCTCACCATTAGCCCTTGTCCATCAAAAAAAGTCGTGGGTGCAAAGGAAATATTGGGCGTAACATCGCGGGTCAAAGTGCGGGTTGTGTTTCGCAATAAGATATCAACTTCGCCACTTTGTAACGATATAAAGCGATCTTTGGCTAGTAAAGGTTTAAATTCAACGGCTTTAGCATCTCCCAATACGGCGGCGGCGATCGCCTTGCAATAGTCCACATCTAAGCCACTCCACACCCCTTTTTCGTCTACATAACTAAATCCCAACAATTTGCCATTGACACCACAGATTAGCTTGCCACGAGTCTTGACCCGTTCTAAAGTCCCCTCTGGATCTTTCGTAGCCGTGGGCTTAGCTGTGGCGATCGGCGTGGCAGTAGTTGGGCTTGGCGTTGGTTGCTCTTGACAACCTGAAAGCAAGGCGATCGTTAAGGTTGCCAAAAAACATCCTTGTCTTAGTGATATTGGCAAAAATCTTTTTTTATTATTATTTTTATCGGTTTGAGGTAAATAATTAGGCATTAAGCTCATGGATTTAATGATTTGTAAAGCGATCAATCTACGCGCTATTCGTTTGTTTTAGCATAAACCAAAACCGAAAAAGGAAAAGCGGCGCGATGCGCCGCCCCTCGATCCTTGGTGCGTGATGCGCTAGATTTTGCTATAGGGGTGATGCAAAGTAACGCCTGAATTAGCATCAAAGGCATAGAGTTTATTTAGGTCAAATCGCCAAAAGCTACGATCGCCAATTTGCCAATGCTGTTCTAACCCAACGTCGGCGGAGACTCGCGCTCTTAATTCAATATCTTGCACTTTTAATAACACAATTGTCTCCGAGCCGAGCGCTTCTACTAGCTCCACAGTGCCTTCAATATGAGCATTTTCAGCCGTTGCAGGTTGCAAATCTTCAGGACGAAAGCCCAGCGTAAAGGGGCGATCGCCCCTAATATCGCCCTTAATATCACCAATAGCTTTACCAATATCTCTAATCGATAAATCATGAATGGCGATCGCCCTAATTAAAGTTTCGCCTTCTAAATAGCCATGACTATCAACATTAGCAGACAAAAAAACAGGCAAAAAATTCATCGGCGGTGAACCCATAAACCCAGCCACAAATCGATTGGCAGGTTTTCGATAGATATTTAGAGGTGTGTCCACTTGCTGAATATCGCCCTTATTTAACACCACAATCCGATCGCCCATCGTCATCGCCTCCACCTGATCGTGGGTTACATAAATTGTGGTTACTTGCAATTGTTTTTGTAACTGAACGATTTGCGATCGCGTATCACTCCGCAGTTGAGCATCAAGATTTGATAAAGGCTCATCCATCAGAAATACTTGCGGATTACGAGCGATCGCCCTTCCTAGAGCCACCCGTTGTTTTTGACCGCCCGATAGTTCTTTGGGTTTACGATTTAGTAAATGGGCTATTTGCAAAGATTCGGCAACCTGTTGCACGCGTACATCAATTTCGGCGCGTTGCTTTTTAGATATTGAGGCAAACCATCCTGTTAGTTGTGGCGATCGCTGCCGTCTCAGCCCAAAAGCAATGTTGTTATAGACGGTCATATGCGGATAAAGCGCGTAACTTTGAAATACCATCGCGATATCTCTTACTTTTGGCGGTAAATGGTTGATTTGGCGATCGGACAAATATATTGAGCCTTCAGTGACTTCTTCCAATCCCGCAATTAGCCGCAACAGGGTACTTTTCCCGCAGCCAGATGGTCCCACTAAGACCAAAAACTCGCGATCGAGAACTTCTAGATCAATCTCGTGAAGAACAATATTTTGCCCAAATTTTTTGGTAACACCACACAAATGAACGGAAGCCATTGACCAGTATCCTAAGAAATATCCTTATTGACTGATAGTCAGCTTGATTTTATAGCCTGATTTTATCAGAGAATTGAGGGGCTTCACGCAAATACAAAAATCAATGAATCTTTAAAAAATTTAGAGAGAATTCCAGCGTTCGGTGGCCGCCGCGATCGCCTGATCGCTAGACTTCTCTTTAAGCATGGCAAGCTGCAACTCTTCGTAGATAATTTTGCGAAGCTTCTCAATATCTTTGGCAGGGGGAATCAGCACTTCAGATTCAGGAAGCTGGGATGCGCTAATTACTCTGGCGCGATCGAGCAGTGGTGCATCTTTGGCAACTTCCGTGAAATAGCGATCGCCAGAACTTTTAATCGTCGAAGGTAAGAGGTTCTCTACTTTCGTAAAAGCAAGCTGATTTTCGGCATTAGTTAAAAACAGGGCAAACTTGACGGCTAATGCTTGATTTGGTGAAGCGATCGGTACAGCCACATTCATCACCGCCGCGCTTTTTTTACCTGTAGAACCTGTGATTTGAGCGCCAATGTCCGTAACTTTGGCTGTCTCTGGGGCATTCTGAGCTACGGTCTGCAAAAACTGAGGACCAGTTAATAAAATAGCAAGTTCACCCGCTTGATAGAGTTCCACCGCTTTCCGATGTCCTTCCGTCAAGATTTCACGGGGAATCAATTGCTTCTCAAATAGATTTACCCAATAGTCAAAGGCACTTTTGCCAGCAGCATCATTAAAAGCCGCCTTGCCGTTAGCATCAAGCAATTTCATGCCCATCTGCACCATTGATTCCAAGACTTGTCCGCCGTCCATCGTCAACAAGAACGCATATTTCCCTGTCTTGGCTTTAATCTGCTCAGAAACTTTAGCCAGTTCGGCAAAAGTCTTGGGCGGCTTGGTGGGGTCTAAACCAGCTTTCTCAAATAGCGATCGATTGTAAATTGTGATGTCAGTTGCCACATACCAAGGCAAACCAAAGGTCATGTTATCGAGTTGATTCGCTTTCCAAATATTGGGGAAATAGCTGTCAATATCAGATGCGGATATGGCTTTCCCCATATCTACTAAGGCTTTTTTCTCAGCTAGCTTTGATGCAAATTGGGGATTTAGATTCACCACATCAGGCGCAGTCTTTGCCGCGACAGAACTCAAAATCTTAGTTTCCATCTCTCCCCAAGGGATATCCACCCATTCCACTTCTGCTGTCGGATTTTCCTTGGCAAAAGCGGCAATTAAATCAGCCATGTATTTATCAAACTGCGGCTTCAATTGCATTGTCCAAAAGACAATTTTAGTTTTGCCTGAAGCTGTTGTAGATTGAGTAGTTTGCGCTCCACAAGCCCCAAGCAGAAATAGCGTAGAGAACTCGATAAATTTACGGCGATTCAGATTTTGAAAAAAATTAGGTGACATATTAAAAATATTACTTTTTTTAATTAGGATTAGTGGCGGTGCTTCGCACCGCCGCTAATTCTATTGGTTTTAATTTGTTTTAATCCATGTGGATACAACTATAGCAATCGGAAATGGTGTGTATCAAAACATTTTCTTTGTCTCTGTAAGTGAGTAGGGGCAATTCATGAATTGCCCCTACTCAAGAATCATTTAAGATTGCCACTTAGTTTAGAGGAAACAATCTTTTGATATAGCGATTGATTTGAGCTTGAGCATATGCCTTAGCCTGTGCAGAATTAGCATCTACACTAGTGTTTAAATCAGCATTTACAAGAGTTGAAGCATCAGTCGTTATCTGTTGCTGAGTTGGTTCTATATCAATTAAATGATCATCTAGAGGATTTTGTCCATTTTCTAACGCACTAGACTGAAGTTCTAGAGATTCTAACGATCGCTCAGGAATGGATACAACGGGAATTTCAACTTGAGTTTCTGTAATATTACTCGCCTCTTTCTCGATCGCCTCTTCCTCGATCGCCATATGCACCAAACCAGTGATTAAAGAACATGGCGGCACGATCGCTCCCTTAGCAATTACAGCGCGGACAATCGAGCTGGAAGCCCCAATACAACAACCTTCGCCAATCTTACTATTTCCATAAACTAAAACTCCTGCCCCCAAATTCGCCCCAGTGCCAATTTCTAATAGTCCATCTTGAGCATGAATTACCGCTCCCATGCCAATGCAAACGCCTGCGCCAATGGTGATCTTACTGCCCTGATCAGCTTGGATTAACACCCCCGAAGCGATCGCCGCCGTCTGGTCAATCACTACATCCCCACAAACATAGGAGCGAAAATCTCCGATTGGTTCTAAAGGTGGTAAGTAGTTCGATTGCATGATTTTTTATATTTTCTAATTCACAAGATGCTAGCTGGACATGCTTTAGAGCGTTCTAAAACATGCTTACCCACAAAACAGAGAGCCTCGCAACGCGAGGCTCTCTAAATACACTGATTACTTAGCAGGACGATGAATGATGCCTTCAAATACGCGGCGCTTGGCCTTGGGGTCAATACCCAACAAGCGTACATATTCACCACCATGCTCAGCCAAACAAGCTTCTAGCGCCCGAATTACTTCAGACTCATTAGATGCGGCGATCGGCGAACAGCTAAACCAAGAGCTAGTACGGAAATGACGCTCATCAGCATGTTCAGTACCAATCCGATAGCCCTGAGACAACAGTTGACGAATGCGAGTCAACATATCGGCGCTGAGTTTGCCAGCAGTACCACCACCATAAGAACTATTGCTAGGGTTGCTGACTTTAACTGCTGTGCGAGTTGGGGCGATCGCCTGACCATTAGGACGATGTACTAGCAGTTCGACTACGCGGCGCTTAACCTTGGGGTCAACACCCACGATCCGAATATATTCATCACTATATTCAGCAATGTAATTTTCTAAAGCGGCGATCGCGCCTGACTCATTACTTGCCGTAATTGCAGGAAGAGTTTGCCAAGAAGTAGTACGGAAATGGCGCTCATCAGCGTGTTCGACACTAATGCGATGTCCCTGAGCCAACAGTTGGCGCACTGTGGTTGCCACATCACCAGAGGCATTGCCATTGGTAGCACGGGGAGCGCTGTAGCTTGCAGAGCCATTGGACTGACCAATGCTCACAGCCTGACTATCAGCCCGTTGAATGATCGTCTCAACGACACGACGCTTAGCGACAGGATCAACTCCGACTAAACGTACATATTCGCCTTCATGCTCAGCCAGAATGCTATTTAAAGCCGCGATGACTGTAGATTCATTGGATGCGTCAATCGCGGGACCAGTTAGCCAAGCTGCTGAACGAAAACGACGAGCATCAGCATACTCGGTACTGACACGATAGCCTTGAGATAATAGTTGACGGACTTGACCAGCAATGTCGCCGTTGCTCGCACTAGCCGCGCCATTTGAGGAGACTTTAGGGGCGCTATAGCTAGATCCATTGCTAGAGTTATTTGTGGCAGGAGAATTGCTGATTACCGCAGGCTTATCGCTGGGGCGTTGAATAATTGTCTCCGTAAGGCGACGCTTAGCCTTAGGATCGACTCCGAACAAACGCACATACTCGCCTTCATTTTCAACGAGCGCATTTTGGACAGCCGCAATTACTGCTGAGGCTTCAGATGTATGTGGGATCGCGCAGGATTGCCAAGACCCAGTCCGAAATCTTCTCTCATCTGCGTACTCAGCCGCAACATGATAGCCCTGAGCTAAAAGTTGTCGTATTTGCTGCGCTAAATCCCCATTCATAGGTTCATTCCTCTGTGCTTGTATATCTGTAAGATTTTTATTAGTTGGATTAAAAGATTGAGTATTAACAAATTCGGCAGTAATTTTGCTACTGCCTGATTGTGTCAAGTTATTTTGACGGATCGGGGTGATACATGCCATGTCATCAGCGCAGTGATAACCTTGTCGCAAGGACTCGTTGATACCGACCACATGACTGGCAAAGCTTTGATCTGATTGCTGCACATTTGGTAACGAGTCAGCTTGTTTCTGGGTAGTAATCACTGAACCCGAAGCCACATATTTACCCGCAGGAATTTCTACATCTTGGACAAGGGCATGTAACGCAATAACGCAGCCATCTCCGACTCTCGCATTAAATACAGTCGAGCGAAACCCAATAAAGCAGTTATTGCCAACATAAGCAGGTCCATGAATCAAAGCCATGTGCGTGATGGAGGTGCGATCGCCAATCCAGACGGAATATTCTTTGCCGTCATCGCCAATCACCCGACCTTTTTCAAGCCCATGGATCACCACGCCATCTTGGACATTCGTACTATTGCCAATATAAAAAGGATGACCCTCATCAGCGCGAATTGATGTCCCTGGGGAAATCAAAACATTTTCACCGATATAAACGTCTCCGATAATATTGGAAAAAGAATGAACGTAAGCGGATGGATCAATTTGGGGTTCTGCCAATTTCCTAGACCAAGGTGTAGGAGGGGCAGCAAAGCTACGGACTACCATAAGGCTTACTGCATTCGCTCGCTATATTTTTTGCTGTAGAGAGTGCGATCGCTCAGACTAATCGTATCGATGATCGCAATTACGGCGGCATCAATCGGACGATCTGCACTATCTCGGACTTGTCTCGCGCCACTACCACGCGTAAAAAGCACCCATTCATCGATGCCAGCGCCAACAGTATCAGTAGCAACCTCATAATCTGGAAGTAACTGCCCTTGTAGATCAACAAGTTGCAAGAGTAGAAACTTGGTTCCCGTCAAATTAGGTTCTTTATAGTTGCTGACGACCGTACCGTAAACTTTAGCGATTTGCATATTTTGCGATTTGATAAACCACTAAACCCCTAAAAAAGCGATGCAAAGCATCACTTTTTTAAGAATTTGCAATTATGGACGGTTCATGGGGCGGATGGAGTTGACATTGTCACGGAACTGATCGACTTCTTCGGTGTAGCGAATAGGTAGAACGTATTCGAGGTTTTCGTGAGGACGCGCAATGATATGTGTGGAAAGAACTTGTCCACCGTTTACACGTTTTACGGCTTCTGTGCCTGCGGCTACAGAGGCTTGGACTTCTGAGACATCGCCACGAACGATGACAGTCACACGACCACTACCGATTTTTTCGTATCCAACTAAAGTAACGCGAGCTGCCTTGACCATAGCATCGGCTGCTTCAACAACGGCTGGGAAACCAAGGGTTTCAATCATTCCAACGGCGATCGCCATAATTCAAATACTCCTAAAAAAATAAATAGTGAAATTAATGATGAAATTAATGAAAATGTAGTGTTCTGATACTTTTTTGAGAAAATCTTTTTGAGATAATCAAAAAACAAGTTAAAAGGTGAATTTAAAAAGCAAATTGCTCAACTTCTCGCGTATAGCGAATTGGTAGCACATACTCTAAGTTCTCATGTGGTCGAGCAATGGTATGAGTCGAAACGACTTCGCCCCCATTAACTCGGTTTGCTGCTTCAACACCAGCCGCGATGGATGCTTTCACCTCAGAGATATCGCCTCTGATGATGACTGTAACCCGTCCGCTACCGATTTTTTCGTAACCCACAAGGGTAACGCGAGCAGCTTTGACCATAGCGTCCGCCGCTTCTACAATTGCGGGGAAACCTCTGGTCTCGATCATTCCAATACCGATCGCCATAATTTAAGCCAGTATCCTTACGACTCTCTAAAAAACTAAATTTCTCGCGGTTTTCTCTATTAAAAGCTCTGTTAAAAGATCATCTATAAAAAAGACTATCTATCAAAAGATATAGACACACGAGTGCAACTATTTATCTTAGCTACGAACGGTTCGCTTAAAACATCAATTTTTGATTTCTTAATACAAGCTAGAAATCAAATAATGCTTAAACTACTTGGGCAGATAATTTCTAAATGATTTTCAGATAATTGCTAATGTTTCTATTGCAATTCTTACCTATACAAACAGATAAGTATTTATTACTATAGAAATAATCACGATTAACCTGATTAATTAGAAAGTTGAATGATACTAATATATTCAACTCTATCTTTATATATACGATAGCTAGTGGCGGGACATTTGACAACATAAGCCGCCATGATAAATCTAAATACTGGACATAACCCTGACTTATTTAGCAAATTTACTAAAAACTTAGATTTAGCGATCGCCGATCGCAATAGTTTCGACTTCGGCAATTTCTAAGTTTGGTAGCTGGATCAATTCTCGCTCTTGCTCTTGTAAAGCCATCATGGGGATGCTCACGGGTATGGGTGTTTCGATCCAATAGTCTGAGGTGGGGAGCGTGTCTTCTAGATCGTCAAGAGGTCGAGGAATAATCATCAATGTATGAAATTCACCAATGCGCTCGGCTTCATACATGCCCGCCTCGATGGCGATCGCCACATCCGCCACATTACCTCGGATGATCGCCGTACATAATCCTGCGCCGATGGTTTCATAGCCCGCCAGATTTACATCGGCAGATTTCAACATCATATCGGCGGCTCCCACCATCGCAGGAAACCCTCTGGTTTCGAGCAAGCCGATCGCTTGATTACTGAGGCGGCTGTACTGCCCATCGGTCAGTTGACTAAGGCGACTATTGATTGGCAAAATTGCTTCTAGATTAGGATAGGGGCGAGCAATCACAATTGTGGATACCAATTGCCCAAATTCTCTAGCGGTTTCGGCTCCAGCCTCTACTGCCATCCGCACATCAGTGATGCGACCACGCACGATCGCCGTACAGAAACCATTGCCAACTTTTTCATAGCCGACCAGTCTCACCGTTGCCGACTTGAGCATCATGTCCGCCGTGCCGACAATTGCAGGAAAACTAATGGTTGAAACCATGCCCAAAGCGCTTCCTGAGAGATCGATTCTTTGAGATGTACTACTAGACATTAGCTAACACGATGGGACTAAAAAACTTGCGTAGGGCTTTACAAAAATATCCGCTATCATCATGTATCTTAACTGATATATAGCAGTCCGAAAAGAGTTGTGATCTCTGTGAGGGAGTAGGGGCAATTCATGAATTGCCCCTACCCCCTCATAGAGATCGCGAAAATGTTTTGATACATATCATTTTGGGTTGCTATAACTCAAATTAATCCATAAAGATGCAACTGCTTAAATCCACCACCAAAGAAGACTACATCTTAGTTGTTGACGATACGCCGCCTAATGTGCAGTTGCTATTAACCATGCTCACTCGTAGGGGATATCAGGCGCGGGGCGTGAGCGATGGCATAACGGCTCTGTTAGAGATAGATAATCAGATACCTGATTTGGTGCTGTTGGATATTAATATGCCAAATATGGATGGATTTGAGGTGTGTCAACAACTAAAATCAAGCGATCGCACGCGTGATATTCCCGTCATTTTTATTAGTGCGCGGGATGAAGTTTTAGATAAGATCCAAGCTTTTACGGTGGGAGGATTAGACTATATCACCAAGCCATTTCAAATTGCGGAAGTAATGGCAAGGGTTGAAAATCAGCTGAAATTACGGAAACTGCAAAAACAGTTACAAGCACAAAATGAACAGCTAAAACAAGAGGTTAATCGGTGGGTCATTGCCGAAGCCTTGCTGCAAGGTGCAAATGAAAAATTAGAGCGATTGGTCAACTTAGATGGTTTGACTGAACTTGCTAATCGGCGCTGTTTTGATGCGTATTTAGAACAGGAATGGCAAAGATTGGCAAGAGAGCAACTGCCTTTGTCTTTGATTATGTGTGATATTGATTTTTTCAAAAACTATAACGATACTTATGGACATGTGGCGGGAGATGATTGTTTACGCAAGGTTTCGCGGGTGATTGGGCAAGCGGTGCGTCGTCCTGCGGATTTAGCGGCTCGCTATGGTGGGGAGGAGTTTGTGGTGGTTTTGCCAAATACTGACATAGATGGTTCGATGCTGGTTGCAAATTTCATTCAACAGAGACTATCAGATTTGGCGATTCTTCATGAGGATTCATCAGTTAGTCAGTTTGTGACTCTGAGTATGGGGATTACGTCTTTGATCCCGAATGTTGATTCTCAGCCATCGATATTGCTCACGGCTGCTGACTATGCACTGTATCGGGCTAAAGAATTAGGTCGGAATCAAACTTATCAAATTGGCTAGATCAAAATATCCAAAACATCTCAAGCTGAGCAAGGCAAATTTTAAGCGAAAATAATTTTTACAATCGAAATCCCTGATTTTTATATATAAATCCTATAATTAAATGGTATGTGATAACAAATGTCGTTTATCCTGTTGATTGTCAATTAAGCTGCAATAAAGCTGAATCAAAAAAATATGCCTATAAAAAATATGCTTGTAAAAAATAAAGTGATCGCAAATGTCTTAATTGTCGAAAACGAGCTAGTTACCGCCCATGCTCTCTCAGATGCACTGACCGATATGGGCTATCAGGTCATTGAGATAGTTGATAGTAGTGATGAGGCGATCGCGGCGATTCATCGGCAGATTCCCGATGTTATTTTGATGGATATCAAGTTAAGAGGCTCTGATAGCGGGATTACGGCGGCGAACAAGATTCATAAAATATCGATGATTCCTGTAATTTATCTAACTTCATTTAGCGATCCTGACACCTTAGAACAGGCGATCGCCACTTCGCCCTATGGCTATCTGACTAAGCCCTTGCGATATGCCGAGGTGAATATGGCAATCATGCTTGCCTTAAAAAAATATGGCGAGGAGAAAATACTTCAAGAAGCTCTAGACAAAGAAAAAGAGTTACACCAGCTAAAATCGCGTTTGCTTGCGATGGCTTCCCATGAATTTGCCACGCCGATATCAGTAATTAGGTTGTTGGTTTGGAAATTACAAAATTTTGAGGAGCAATTAACTAAAGAAAGTCGAGCCAAAAATCTTAAGTCTATTCAATCAGCGATCAAAGATATCAATTGGTTGCTTGAGGAAGTAAGATTTATTTCTCATTCAGAGTCGGGTAAGTTCCCATTTCATCCTGAAGAAATTGATACGATCGCCTATTGCCAACAGTTAGTTGACAGCTTTCAATCTGAAGACAGTATTCGTAAGTGTCAAATCAAGTTCCATAGCCATGGTCAATGTCAGCAATTAAAGCTTGACAAGAAGTTGCTATGGCATATATTCATGAATCTAGTCTCTAATGCCGTTAAATATTCCTATGAGGGCGGCACGGTCGATGTAGAAATAACTTGTGATCCAGAGCAGCTAATTTTAGTTATTGGGGATCATGGCATTGGCATACCCGAAGATTATTTACAGAGTCTATTTTTGCCATTTTTAAGGGCTGGCAATGTCGGTCATGTGAAAGGGCTGGGCATGGGGTTATATATTGCCAAGCAAGCTGTAGAAGCGCATCATGGCAATATCGCTGTCGAAAGTGAAGTAAATATTGGCACAAAGTTCACTGTGGTTTTACCTGCGATCGCGGAATGAATACTTTCTAAATGCTTTTGGCGATCGCCACAAATACGGGCTGATGATTGGCAAGTTGATCGATCGCTTGATCGAGACAATCTAAGCCCTCTTGCACTGACGCAATTTGACAAAGGCGATCGCGCAGGGCGGCTGCGCCCACAAAGTCTTTGGCATACCAAGCCATGTGTTTACGCGATTGACGGATACCGCGTATACCTTTGTAATCCCATAGCCCTTGTAAATGCTCTTTAGCAACTTGTAAACATTCGATCGCCGATGGTTTGGGCAAATATGCACCCGTTTTTAAAAAATGATCAATCTCTCCCACTAAAAATGGATAGCCCAAAGTCCCCCGCGAACACATTACGCCATCCGCGCCCGTCTGCTCTAAACAGGCGATCGCCGATTCGACCGAAAAAATATCGCCATTGGCAATTACAGGAATCGTCAGCACCTCTTTAACTTTGCCAATCCATTCCCAATTTGCCGTGCCTGTATAACCTTGCGATCGGGTTCTAGCATGGACAGTGATCATCTTTGCGCCTGCATCTTCCATGCGTTTGGCAAAGTCTAAAATCGTAATCTCGGCATCATCCCAGCCGATTCGCGTTTTCACAGTCACAGGAATATCAACAGCATCAACGACCGATCTCACAATTTGCGCGGCAAGTTCAGGTTGCCGCAATAAAGACGAGCCGCCGCCCTTTTTGGTGATTTTATTGACGGGACAACCCATATTAATGTCTACGGTGTCCGCACCCTCATACACCGCTTTTTGGGCCGCTTCCGCAAGAAAATCTGGACGACAATCAAATAGCTGGATGCTGATCGGTGTTTCATGGCGATCGATCTCCATCAGTTTGGGTAGAGATTTCATGTGATGCAAATCCGTGGCGCTAATCATCTCGGTATAAAGCATTGAATCGGGAGCATAGCGCCGCACCAATCGCCGAAACACCAAATCTGTCACCCCAGACAATGGCGATTGTAGCACCCGACTTTTGAGGATGACATTGCCAATAGTCAGGGGTGTGGCGAATTTTTGCGGTAATTTGGTTGAGACAAGAGTCATGGTGTGAAACTTTGATTTCTATACAAAAAAATTTTCTTATTCCTATATTTTGATATTTTGATGCAAATCATTAATGCTTTCCATAATTTCCCGAAAACTAGCTAGCCCTGCTTCGATATTTTCGATGATCTCATTGGCGAGAATGTCGGGGTCAGGCAGATTATCGAGATCGGCGAGGCTTTTGTCCTTGAGCCAGAAGATATCGAGGTTGGTTTTATCTCGCGCAATGATTTCGTCATAACTAAATTTACGCCAGCGCCCTTCAGGATTTGTTTCTGACCATGTTTCGCTGCGGTTATGGCGATCGCCTGATTTGTAGCGATCGATAAAAGCTTGAAGGTCATCGAGTTTGAGGGGATTTTTCTTGAGAGTATGTTGGACATTGGTACGGTAGTCATAGATCCAGACTTCCTTTGTCCAAGGTTCTTTGGCGGCGGGTTTGTTGTCAAAAAAGAGGACGTTTGCTTTGACTCCTTGGGCGTAAAAGATGCCTGTGGGTAAGCGCAGGATTGTGTGTAAATCGGTGGTTTTCATTAATTCTTTGCGAACGGTTTCACCTGCGCCGCCTTCAAAGAGAACGTTATCGGGGAGGACGACGGCGGCTTGTCCGTTGATTTTGAGGAGGGTGCGGATATGTTGCAGAAAGTTGAGTTGTTTGTTGGATGTGGTTGCCCAAAAGTCTTGACGGTTATAGCTGAGGTCTTGCTTTTCCTGTTCCCCTGTTTCGTTGGTGATGGTGATGCTGCTTTTTTTGCCGAAGGGGGGATTGGCTAAAACGTAGTCGGCACGAAGCCCTTCGTCGGATATTAATGCATCGTTGGGAGAAATAAAGCTTTCGCCATCAATTTCGCCGATGTTATGCAAAAACATATTCATGAGGCATTGGCGGCGGGCGCTGGCAACGATTTCATTACCTGAGAAGGTGCGGTTTTTGAGAAAGGCTTTCTGTTCGCGATCTAGGGAATGATGGGCAATGATGTAGTCGTAGGCAGCCAGAAAAAATCCACCCGAACCACAGGCGGGATCGTGGATGGTTTTGTTGGGTTGGGGATGGACACAGGCGACCATTGCTTTGATTAAGGCTCTGGGTGTGAAGTATTGTCCTGCGCCGCTTTTGATGTCTTGAGCATTTTTTTCGAGTAGTCCTTCATAGATTTCGCCTTTGGTGTCGGTTCCCACCATTGTCCATTGCTCTTTGGCGATCATGTCGATTAGCTTGAGCAGGAGTGAGGGATTTTGAATTTTGTTTTGGGATTTGGTGAAGATTTGTCCTAATGTGCCTTTTTCGGTGGCAAGCGATCGCAACATTTGGATGTAATAGGTTTCGAGTTCTGCGCCCCGTTTGTTGCTGTTGAGGGTTTCCCAGTTACATAGTTCGCCGTTGGGGATTTCGTTATTTTCAGAATCTTTGAGTCGTGGGAATTTAATTTTTTTGCTGTAGGGCGGTTTGGACATTTCGTCTGCCATTTTCAGAAATAGCAGGTATGTAATTTGTTCGAGGTAGTCGCCATAGCTCACGCCGTCATCGCGAAGGATGTTGGCGAAGTTCCAGACTTTGGAAATTAGGTTTGATTCGTTACTCATTTTTTTGTATTCTTATGCGCTGACACTGTATTAACCCTAGTCAAATGGATTAAAAATTTCTAAATTAATGTTTTGAAAGTCTTTTACATTACGAGTCACAATTGTTAGCTGATTATTTAACGCAGCAGCAGCAATCAGTAAATCTGATTGACTTCTGGTGATTCCTTGTTGGCGCAGTTGGGCGCGAAGATTGCCACATTGTCTAGCAATTTCTGGAGTGACTGGTAAAATTTCGCATCGACTCTGGAGGAAGTTTTCAAACCAAGCTAACTGTCTATAGGCTTTTTTATAAGCCAGTCCGTAATATGTTTCTTCAATCGAAATTGTACTAATACCTACTAAATCTTGCGCTGCGATCCAATCAGTGACTTGAGCTATAGGTTTGGGTTTGAAAATTTCGCTAATGATGTTTGTGTCTATTAGATATTGCATGAATTTGATTGGATTTAATCAAAGAAAGGATTAGGTCGATCGCTTCTCTCAATTTCGTCTAGTTCGATGGGATCTTCTGCTTGAATGATGGCTAGTTGGTCGAGTAGTTCTCTGATAGTAGGTACTTTTTTAGATACGAGTTTTTCAAATAGTTTGATGTCGATTACGGCGGCGATGGGGCGATCGTGGTCGTAAAGTAGCTGTGGTTCTTGGCTACAGGCTGCGACGAGGGCAGGAAAGTTTGCTTGAGCATCGGTGGTTTTCCAATTTTTCATGCTTACCTCTTAGTTTTAATATCTTTTTTAACTCTTTCTAATAGTTTAGCAGCAGGTTCCCAGTCGGGTTGTTGACGGCAGGTTTGGAGTTCGTCTTGGCTGAGGAGTTTGCCTTCAAAGGCTTTTTTGAGGATGCTTTGTCGTAGGGCTTGGGCTTTTTCTAGGCTTTGCTCGATCGCTTCGTTAAGTTTGTCGCAGACAGATAGACGGGTTTCAATTTCTTGGACAATTTGGGTTTGTTCTTCAATTGGACAAAAAGGAATCGTAATATTTCTCAAAATACTTAAAGCGACTGTTTTCTGTGCTGTTCCTGTTGCTTTTTCACTTGCTTGTCCATAGACTAAACGAGTTTGAAGTAGCCAATACAGCCATTTTTGATTGATTGATTCTAACGGTCTTATTAAGCCTATATGTCTTTGAAAGCAAAAATCTTTTATAAAATCAATTAATACAGGAATCCCAAAAGAGCCAGTTACAGTATAAAGTATGTCTCCTTTTTGAGGTTTTCTATTTTCTTTGAGATTAAAATAATATTCTTTCTCTACATAAAATGTATTAGAGAAATCAATTCTATTAGTGCTTTTGTCTATGTTTGAAATAGTAATAAATGGAATACCTTCTGATGCTTTTGGAGGTGCTTGAT
This sequence comes from Cyanobacteria bacterium SOY_65_metabat_81, assembly GCA_031412945.1. Taxonomy (GTDB): domain Bacteria; phylum Cyanobacteriota; class Cyanobacteriia; order Pseudanabaenales; family Pseudanabaenaceae; genus Pseudanabaena. Next base: position 21,670 of record JANODY010000021.1, on the reverse strand, counting down.
GATCGCCATCTGTTATATGATTAGCTACTTCAGATAATTTTACCCATTTCCAAGTTTCAGGTAAGTTGTCTGCACTATGATTTTTTTGATTTACATGATTGCCATGATTTTTTGGTTGCTTTTTGCGCCAGTCTTTTGTTAGGTTGCCTTCAAATGCTTGTTTTAGGATGGCTTGGCGGTAGATTTCTAGTTTGGATTTAGCGGTTTTGAGGTTGGCTATGCCGTTGTCTAGTTCGCTGAATAGTTGCTCGATTTTGGATGCGATCGCCCTTTGTTCAGGCAGTGGCGCAAGAGGAAATTTATAGCTATTTATATATTTAGTAGATACTCTTGGAAGATTTACACCACTTGTATTTGCTGACATGTCATTTACAAATTGTCGTGACAGAATAAAATGCAAGGCATATTTGCTGTCAGTAGCTTCTGAAACATTAAAAACTAAAATATCAGTAGAGCAAACTCCTGATTGCGTTGCAAGATAAACTTTGTTTAAATAGGGGCGAAGTTTTCCATAAAGGATCTGATTTGTATAGAATTTATTTTTGATTGTGTTGATGTTAGATTCTGCTACATCAATTGTTAATCGACCAGTATCTTTTTCTATATGTTCTAATCCGATATAAAACAAATTTTCTATAATTTCAGGCTTATGTTTCTCACTAGATAAAAGTAAAACATCCCCTAATTCAACCTCAATCCAATTCTTTAACATGATTTATGTGATTAATATGATGTCCATGATTACATGATTCGTGTGAATCTGTGATGATTATGATAAAAAATAATTCAAATTAACGCAGTCAATTAAAAAATCATCCCAATCACATAAATCACATAAATCATGTCTAATGATTTGTATGATGACCATGATTAAAAAAACAATCCAAATCAACGCAACCATCCAAAAAAATCATAGTCCATCATCTTAATCACGAAAATCATGCTTAATATGCGGATTACCCTGAGCCTTCTGCTTAAACTTCTTATTCGACAACCGCTTAAACTGCAAACTCCTCGCCCCAAAATTAATCAACAACCCCACCTCCAAATCATACGCCTCCAGATAATTGATCGCCTGAGCCATATGCACATCCAAAATCTCCATCACCGCCTTTAACTCCACCGAAATCATCCCCTCAACCAAAAAATCAACCCGCCGCGTCCCAATATGTTGATTTTTGTAATAGATCGGCATCTCAAACTCACGACAAAAAGCAATATTGCGATCGCCCAATTCAATCGCCAAAGCCCTCTGATAAATCACCTCCTGAAAACCATTCCCCAAACCAGTATGCACCGCCATCGCCGCCCCAATGATTTTGCTAGTCAGAGCAGAATGTTTGTAGACCTCTTCAGCCATTTGTTTGGACATGATTATTGTGATTAAGATGATGGACTATGATTAAAGATTATTCTGGATTGGCTTAGCCAATCTAAAATCATGGTAATCATCTTAATCCCATAAATCATGTCCAAACAATCATGATTTACGCCGCCAGCGCCTCATTCAACTCCTCCATAATCTCACCCATCTCATCGCCAAAAAGCTGATACATCCTACCCCTACCGCCCTCGCGATCGAACGGCGTATAGTCCAGATCATCCAACTCCACATGAAAACTCATCACCACATGATCCTTCAACATCCTTAACCAACTCATCTGCTCCTCCGTAAACTTCAGCGCACCCGCCTGCTTACCAAACACCCAAGTCTGAAAATTTTTGTCCACCGTCTTGTCATAAGCCGTCAAAGCGCGATCGCAACCCGTCACCCGCCTGATCAACGACACCAAAGCCACCAACTCATTCTTAGGACTATCAACTCGAATACCTTCTAGCTGTGCGTAAGCCTCCCATACATACACAGGCGCAAGCATCGGCTTATCTAATTTCAGACGTTCTAATACCTCCTTAATCATCTTAAAAGTCAACTCCCGCCGTTGATAGGGCTGACCATAAAACAAACTCAAAGCCGTGATTTCATCCTTATTTGCCTCAATATATGCCGCAAAATCCTGTACCACCGACTCCGCCTTCGCAGTCGAAAAAGCATCAAACTCTGATTTCAAAATCCGATCCTGATTGATCGTATCGATAATCTGCTCATGCACTTTCCGCAAATTGTCAATATAGGTATTCAACTCTCCATTAAAATTTGCAGAGGCTAGATCCGCTAACTCAGACTGAGCTTGCTTTTGGGCTGACTCTTCTAATGCAGGAGTGCGATCGCCCACTGCAATCTCATTGACCAAAGCCGTAGTTTTCTCCGCGATCGCATCGGGATTGTAAGCATTCAATAAATCCCTAACCACCGCACTGATATTTTTACCACCTGACAATTCCGCAAACTTCACCTGCTCAGGTTCCGTTAATTGTTTATCCAGACGCAGCAACCGATTTGCCAAGGTCAAAAACAAATCCTCATCCTGCGCCCCGATCGCCACAGCATTCAATAAATCCTTTAGAGGCACACTCGGCTTACGCTCCAAAGGTCGGCTATCGGTTTTCTTGGACTTGATCGCGCCGACAGCATCGACAATCACAAAATGGGTTTTGGTATACTTAGCCGTGCGCGTCACCCTTTGCAAATCATCAAAAGCGATCGTTCTTGTACCGCGACCTTTCATCTGCTCAAAATAGTTCACACTTTTGACATCGCGCATAAACAGCAACACTTCCAACGGTTTTACATCGGTTCCTGTGGCGATCATATCTACCGTTACCGCAATGCGTGGATTCCATGAATTACGGAACCGATTTAAAACTGATTTCGGATCTTCAGCGTTATACGTCACCTTTTTACAGAACTCATTACCCTCACCAAATTCCTCTCGCACGATCGCAATAATATCTTCAGCATGGCTATCTGTCTTCGCAAAAATCAACGTTTTCGGGACTTCATACTCACTATGCTCATCAATGCGATCGGGGAAAATATCGGCTTTTAATGCGCGTTTAAATTCCTGAATAATCAAGCGAATTTGATTGGGATTGACAACATCCTTATCAAGCTTATTCGACTTATATTCATAGTCTTCATCCAGCCGCTCCCAACGCTTTTTCCGAGAAAGTTTTTCGCGTTTATCGATATACTGCTCCGCCTTCAGTTTTGCGCCATTTTTCGTGATTTCTGTCTCAATCGTATAGACGTTATAAGGTACATTCACACCATCCGCGATCGACTCTTCATAGGTGTATTCGCTCACCACATTTTGATTGAAAAAGCCAAACGTGCGCTTGTCAGGCGTAGCCGTCAGCCCAATCAAAAACGCATCATAATATTCCAATACCTGTTGCCAAACGTTATAAATGGAGCGATGACATTCATCGATAATGATGAAATCGAACTGCTCAATGAAGTTCTTAATGGAATAACTTACGGGCAAAGGTTCTTTTTTCTGCCAAACTGATTCATTAGGGTTTGTCTCTTCGGCAGATTCCTCCAATTCTTTTCCTTGCAAAATGGAATAGAGTCGCTGAATCGTGGAAATGCAAACCTGACTATCCGAAGCAATATAACTAGAACTCAAACGCTGGACATTATAAAGCTCCGTAAACTTGCGATTATCATCGGTTGGCTGATATTTCAAAAATTCCTGTTCCGCCTGTTCTCCCAAATTCTTCGTATCGACTAAAAACAAAATTCGCTTGGCTCTGGCAAATTTCAACAACCGATACACAAAAGTACAAGCCGTAAAAGTTTTACCCGCCCCCGTTGCCATTTGGATCAAGGCTCTGGGGCGATTGGCTTTAAAGGATGCTTCCAGATTAGCGATTGCCTTAATTTGAGCAGGGCGCAAACCCTCTGCATCCAATTCAGGGATTTTATTTAAGCGCGATCGTAAAGTTTCAGGCTGACCAAACCACTCTGCCAAGGTTTCAGGACGATGAAAGTGAAAAACTGGACGCGATCGCGGCTTGGGATCGCGATAATCCGTAAACTTTGTTAAAGCACCCGTACTTTCATAAACAAAGGGCAAAGGATCGTTATTTAAATACTTCAGTTTGCTGACAGCGTAATATTTCGACTGTTCCTCATGGGTGGTGAGTTGCTCCCCTGCTTCTTCACGCTTAGCCTCGATGATGCCAACGGGTTTCTTATCCACAAACAACGCATAATCCGCAATTCCCCCGTCAGTCTGATATTCCCTAACCGCCACCCCTTTATTCGCCGCTAAATTCACCTTGTTTTTTGACTGCACCACCCATCCCGCCAGAATCAACATATTGTCGATTTTGTCTCTCGCTACTTGTTCAGGATTTTGGTTTGTCATCGCGAATCAGCTTCTTTGGGGTTTGATTTTTATACAACCAAGGTAATTATACCAATTCAGAAAAGTGTTTTCACACTTTTCTGAATTGAAAAGCAAGCCCAGTAAGGTTTTTAAAACTAAAAATGGCTACGCCATTTTTAGTTTCGGTATTAGTTAGGGTGAGACAATATTTGTCGCGTGAAATTTTGCTTTCTTTAGCGCTATGTACAAAGGTATAGTAGTTTTAAATAGTTTGGGAAAAGCATGTCTAAAGCCCTAGCCTACCTTAAACCTAAAAAATCTATAAATGATGACTAAAAACGATGAGCTACAACACTCATTGTAATTTTTAAAGGAGAAAAAATTTGTCTAAAAAACATCCAGTTATTTCGGTCACAGGTTCATCAGGAGCTGGTACTAGCACCGTCAAAAGAGCTTTTGAACATATCTTTTTGATGCAAAACATCAAAGCGGCGATCGTGGAAGGCGATAGCTATCACAAGTATAATCGCGCTGATATGCGAGCGATGATGAAGCAAGCTTCGGCTGAAGGACGCAACATGAGTCACTTCGGTTTAGAAGCCAACGTGTTAGATAAACTCGAAACACTTTTCCGTGAATATGGCGAAACAGGTAATGGTCAAAGACGCTACTATCTGCACAACGCTGAAGAGGCTGAATACCACAATGCACGATTGAGTACTGAGTGCCAATCAGGAGAATTTACTCCTTGGGAAAACATCGAAGCAGATGCAGACATGCTCTTCTATGAAGGTTTGCATGGTGGCATCGTGGCTAAAGATATTGATGTTGCCCAATATGTCGATCTATTGGTGGGCGTGGTTCCGATTGTGAACTTGGAGTGGATTCAAAAAATCCATCGTGATAATGCTGAGCGGGGCTACAGTGCTGAAGCGATCGTTGATACGATCTTGCGTCGTATGCCCGATTATGTAAACTATATCGCGCCTCAGTTCTCCAACACACATATCAACTTCCAGCGCGTTCCGACAGTTGACACTTCCAATCCTTTTATCTGTCGTGATATTCCGACGCTCGATGAAAGTTTTGTCATCATCCACACCAATCGTTGCTTCCGTGAGAAGTTCAATATCAATTTCCCTTATCTGCTAGACATGATCCATGACTCATTTATGTCTCGCCATACGACTTTGGTTGTGCCGGGTGGCAAGATGGGCTTTGCGATGGAGTTGATTCTTCAACCCCTAATCGATGGGATGTTGGTCGAATCGAAGAAGCTGAAAAGCTAAAAAAAACGCTATAGCGGTCTGCATTTAAGTGTTTTACAGACAAGGGGCTTAAGCCCCTTGTTCCATGTGATAAAAGTTGCTCTGACTCACTTAAAAATCACTTTAGGCCGCGTTCAAGCACCAATTAATCGACACACGATCGCCATAAGCGTCAAATTAAGCGTCAATAAACAGATCGTTGCCTTCTTGAGTGACCGTGAAACTGGCTACATCTGTGGGAGACTTGCCCATAGCGATCATCTTCTTGGCAATATTAGGTAAGGGAAGCCCAACAAAAGATTCTACCCATTCGACATTTTTGCCAGTACAGATTTCAAACTTAGAACCATGAAAGGGGCAAGTAATGACCCCGTTTTCAAATTTGCCTTTAGCCATAGGCAGTCCAAAGTGAGGGCATTTATTGGCGATCGCGCAATGCCTATCACCAACTTTAGCCACGATGATCGATTGACCGTTAGCACTAGTTTTCAGAACTTTGTTAGCACTGATATCATTAGTGGTCGCAATTTTAACTTTAGCCATAAAAAAACTCCTGAAGTTAGGTAAAGAATGTTTATGTAACTGTATGGTGAACACTTTGCGATCGCCACACAATTACGTCACAAACCCACGAAAATAATTACCCGATCATACAGGATTCAGGTTAAAACCTAAGAAATAGACGGTGCGGCGCGAAGCGCCGTCTAATCTTTAACTGGCAAGGGAGTAAAACCATAAATCAAAAAATAACTTGACGATCGCTTTGATTTAAAGCTATAGTATTGAGTTCGGAATTCCAAAACTGTAAAGCCATGCCGCTACCGATTGTTGCCGTTGTCGGTCGCCCCAATGTGGGCAAATCTACCCTTGTGAACCGCCTGTCAGGTGAGCAATATGCGATTGTATTTGATGAACCAGGTGTCACCCGCGATCGCGTTTATCGCGATTGTTTTTGGGGCGCACATGAGTTTCAAGTCGTTGATACAGGCGGATTAGTATTTGATGATGAGACTGAATTTTTACCAATGATTCGCGAACAGGCGGAGATTGCCATTCGGGAATCGGCGGCTGTGATTTTTGTAGTAGATGGCATGGCGGGCATCACCGATGCTGATGAACAACTAGGAGGATGGTTGCGTCGGCAGAATATTCCTGTACTTTTGGCGGTTAATAAATGCGAAGGCTCTAAATTTGGGCTGTCGTTAGCGGCTGAGTTTTGGAATTTGGGCTTGGGTGAACCGATCGCCATGTCTGGGATTCATGGCAACGGCACGGGTGAATTATTAGATGAGCTAGTTAAGCATTTACCACCACCCGCAGAAGTTGTCGTCGAAACTGACGAAATTAAAGTAGCGATCATCGGTCGCCCTAATGTTGGCAAATCCAGTTTGCTAAATGCTTTCATCGGTGAAAATCGCAGCATCGTCAGTCCGATTTCTGGCACAACTCGCGATGCGATCGATATGTCAGTTGAGCGCGACGGCAAGAAATATCGCCTGATTGACACCGCAGGTGTGCGCCGCAAAAAAAATATTGATTACGGGATTGAGTTCTTTAGTATCAACCGGGCTTTTAAGGCGATCGGGCGGTCTGACGTGGTTTTGCTAGTCATCGATGCTCTTGATGGAGTCACCGATCAAGATCAAAAGCTGGCGGGGCGGATTAACGATGAGGGCAAAGCCTGCGTGATCGTGGTTAATAAATGGGATGCGATCGAAAAAGATTCTTACACCATTTACGACTACACCGCCGATGTCAAGAGCCGTTTGATGTTTGTGGAATATGCGCCAATCATCTTTGTGAGTGCGCTCTCAGGTCAGCGCGTGCAGCAAGTATTAGATCGCGTAGATATCGCCGCCGAGCAGCACAAACGCCGCGTCCCGACTGCGATCTTAAATGAAGCGCTCAACGAAGCGGTTACATGGCACGCACCACCCACTAGTCGAGGCGGCAAGCAGGGCAAAGTCTATTACTGCACCCAAATTTCTGACAGCCCTCCCACCGTGATTTTGTTTGTCAATGACCCCCATCGTTTTAACGATAACTACAAGCGTTATATCGAAAATCAATTCCGCAAGAGCCTTGGTTTTGAAGGTACTCCCGTGAGATTCATCTTCCGTGGCAAAAAAGATCGCGAAGTTGAAAAGTCGAAGAACTCGGCTCTTAGATAAATTTTGCCGAATCAATAATCATTTCCCTCGTAATCCTCCCTTCCGCTGTAGCGGTTTTCAGTTCAGTCCCAAAATATCGACCTGACTTTAACTTAAAATTTAAGCTGAGTATCTTCCAATAGCGCATCCATGAATCAACTTCTCAGCGCATTCACCTTATTTTTAAGCCTTTTGGTCGAAGCAATTCCATTTTTGATGATGGGAGTTTTGCTGTCTGGGGTTTTATTGATATTTGTGGATGAGCGCAAACTTATTGCAATTCTGCCCAAAAATCCATTTCTAGGCGCTTTGGCGGGTAGCTTACTGGGGTTTATGTTTCCTGTTTGTGAATGTGGAAATGTACCTGTGGCGCGTCGATTAATCTCTCAAGGTGCGCCAATTTCTGTGGCGGTTAGCTTTTTATTGGCGGCTCCAGCCATAAATCCTGTAGTCATTTGGGCGACTTGGACTGCTTTTCGAGATCAGCCTGAAATTGCGGTGTTGCGGGTAGTTTTATCACTGGCTAATGCGGTGATTGTGGCGATGGTATTTAGTTCGCAAAAAGATTTGCGCTCTATTTTGCAACCAAATATAGCGATCGCCATTCCTGCACCCAAGATCAAGGCTGGGGCTGTCCCTGTTGGCACATTTTTTTTAGGAGAAGATCGCACACAGCCTTTAGATTTGGCTGGTTACATGTCCGCAGGTGGTCAAATTGTCACTAAGTCGTTGCCCGATCGCCTAAATTTGCTGCTAGATAATACCCTTGCCGAAATGCGTGAATTGGGAGCGATTTTAGTCATGGGTAGCGCGATCGCCGCCATAATTCAAGTATGGGTTCCCCGCGACATTATTCTCAATTTGGGGCAGGGACCAGTTAGTTCGATCTTAGCAATGATGGCTTTGGCAACAATTGTGTCGATCTGCTCGACTGTTGATGCATTTTTCGCATTGTCTTTTGCAGCCACATTTACGGGTGGTTCACTGCTGGCTTTTTTGGTGTTTGGTCCAACGATCGATCTTAAAGCGATCGGCTTAATTTTAACTATCTTCCAAAAACGCGCCGTTATCTACATGTTTATCCTTACTGCCCAACTGACGTTTTTAAGTTGCTTATTCATCAATTTTCAAATTCGTTAAAACTAAAAAACTAGTAGAAAGGCAAGTAATTGTTCAAACTGTGGAACAACTGTCAAGAAGTCGCTGAGTGAGAACTTATCAATGCAAGTCATTGCGGTACGGTTTTGGATCGTGACCACAATGCTGCTTTGAATATCTTGGCGATTGGTTTAAGTAGGGTTACTCCTGTGGAGAGTTCTGCTTTCCAGACTTAAGTCTGGGTTGGCAAGTTGTCTCGCTGAATCAAGAATCTCAGTCGCGTTACTCACTGAGAGTATCAATTACTTTCAGTAGGATCAACCGTAGGTTCAGTGGCTGTGATGATTGATGCTGCTTCTTTTTGGGCGCGTTTTTTGCGTTCAGCTTCTACCATGTCGGCAATCATTTGCCGCGCTTGCTCAATTTTGTCCAGATTGGAGCGATATAAATCGATATCTTTAAGTAAGCGATCGCTACCAAATTTCAGATTTTCACCCACCAACTTGAGAGCCGCTTCCCGCTTTGAGTTGTCGGCGATCGCCTCAGGGTCAGTGATTTCGAGCAGGGCATATAGCCCCACACCCAACAAACGGCTATATTTAAAATTGGGCTTGGTGGCGATCGCCTGTAATTGACCAGACAAAGGCTCAAGATTTATCTCAGCATCTAGACTTATTAACAAGCTCTTAACCTCATTAGGCGATCGCCCAGCCAGATCGCTTAGGGTTGCCGCATCTTGACGGATGCGATCTGGCTCAAACTGGAGTGCTAAACATAAAGCATGAAACACGGCAAAGCGATCGGTTTCGGGTTTGTAACCAAAAGTGAAGCGATCGAAAGTTGTCACAACTCCTAGGGCAAAAATTGAGTCATACACAAATGTTTGATTGACTTTGAGCAGATGGATCTCGACCAAAAGCTCATCCACAACCCGTCGATAGACTTGATTGACTGGCTTGGGAAAAGCTAGATAAAAATCTTTTTTAGTATCAGAAACAGTACGAACGGTATTCACAGTCAACAAAACCTAACGACAAGATAGTTGCCATAATCATCGCACAGATAGCGATAGGCTGTAGTGTTGTTTATATTAAAAATTTTGGGTGAAGCCAGTCATGAATCTAGCTCGGTTAATTTCTGAAACTGCTGCAACATATGCCGATAAACCCGCAATCATATTTGAAGGTGCATTTGAAAAAAAAGTTTGGACTTATCGAGATTTTGATCAACAAGTGCAACACTATGCGGCGACACTCCATCGCTTAGGTATCAAAAAGGGCGATCGCATCGCATTACAAATGCCAAAATGCGTTGAGTTTTTATTTTTTCATTTCGCCATTCTCTCCATCGGCGCGATCGCCATCCCCTTAAATCCAGACTATCGCCCTGACGAGATTGTTTATTTCTTGACCGATTCGGGCAGTTCGCTATATGTGACCACCAGCGATCTTTTAGCCAAAGTTCAAGCTAAAATTCAACATTTATCGGAATTACAGATTCTGCGTAAAGAAGAAATGCCGACCTCTTCCGAAGCCACATTTCGCCCTGAATATCCAGCGATCGATGATGATATTGCGATGATTTGCTATACATCAGGCACAACGGGACGCTCTAAAGGTGCAGCGATCGCCCATCGTAACCTCATCGCTAATATCCAAGCTTTACATGATGCATGGGGCTGGAGCGATCGCGATATTTTATTGCATGTGCTGCCTTTATTTCATGTGCATGGTCTAAATGTCGCCACTCTTGGCTGTTTTTATGCAGGCGCAACCATGATCATGTTTGAGAAATTCTCGCCCAATCAAGTGTGGAAAACCTTACAATCTCACAACTGCACATTATTAATGGGTGTTCCTACAATTTATCAACGCCTCATGTATGAATGGGACAACCTAGAACGTAAGCCCGATTTGAGCAAGATGCGTCTATTTATTTCTGGTTCCGCTCCCCTAAGCGATCGCCAATTTCATCAGTTTGAAAGTCTCACCAACTTCCGTATTCTCGAACGCTATGGCATGACCGAAACTGGCATGAATGCTTCTAACCACATTGAGCCAGAGCATCGTAAAGCCAAGAGTGTCGGATTTCCGTTAGCGGGTGTAGAAATTCGCATCGTCGATCGCGAGTATCATGATGTGGCGATCGCTGAGGTCGGCGAAGTATTAATTCGCGGCGCAAATGTCTTTCAAGGCTATTGGGGCAGCCCCGAAAAGACCGAAGAAGCCTTTGTTGATGGTTGGTTTCGCACAGGCGATTTGGGCTTTCAAGATCCTGATGGACGATTGTATTTAGTTGGACGGGCTAAAGAGCTAATTATCACGGGCGGGTTTAATGTCTATCCTAAAGAAATCGAAAATATTTTAGAGTGTCACGAAGCGGTCAAAGAATCAGCCGTAATTGGCATACCCGATCTAGATTTTGGTGAAAAAGTTGTGGCGGCGATCGCCCTCAAAGATGGAATGAGTATCTCAGCACCAACATTAATCGCCCATTGCAAAAATCACCTCGCGCCATACAAATGCCCCAAGCAAATATTTTTTGTGGCTGAACTTCCGCGAAATGCGATGGGCAAAATCCAAAAAAATATTTTAAAGCTCCAACTTTTAGATCCTCCTCAATCCCCTTAAAAAGGCTACCGTGTACACACAAGTCATAAAACCCAGTCAAGTCAACAATTAATCGCCCCCTAGCCCCCAATTCTGGGGGAACAAGAAAATACAATTCTTTCAAAGTCCCCCAGAATTGGGGGGCTTAGATCCATTGCAACGAAGACAGCTAGACTTGTGTGTACACGGCAGCTTGAGAATTAATTAATTATCTTCTTCCCCCTTTGCAAGGGGGATTGAGGGGGATCTCTTATCGCAAAGTGTTACTCTCCAACTTAAATCCATGACATTTGCGTTAAACTAAAAAACCAAGTCTATATAATATGTAGTTGATTTCCGATGGAGTCACTGTTTTCTACTCAAGGCATCATGGTTATGCTGCTCGGTGCATACGCTGTAGCGATGTGGATGTTCCTCAGCAGCGCACCAAAAGTACATACGATCATGGTTTCCAATCTCGACCAAGCGCGATACTTTTATGAAGGCGAGCTAAAACTGGCGATCGCCGATGTGCCGCTACATTATTACTATGGCTATGAATATGGCATGGGCGCACCTGCTGATCCTATTTATATACCTGCTGAAGCCAGACAAGCAAAGTCAAAATATTCCGCCGACATGGAAGGGGCGTGGTATCAGCTAAAGAAAAACGTGCAGTTGCATATTGTCCCTGGCGCAAATGTCACTGATGCAAATCGATCGCGACATATTTGCTTTAACCGTGATTGTGTGGAGCAGTTGTTATTGCAAATTCAAGTACGCGGGATCAAGCACAAAGTCCGCAGCGAAAAGCCTCTCAATTTTTTGGTTAAAGATCCTGATGGACAGGTTATTGAGATAGCTGAAGTCGCCAGCTAAAGATGAGTTACGCCCTTTTTAGTAAATAATTAGCGGTGCGCCGCCTTTTACTTCTTCATTTCTAGCTGATTCGCATACTGATATCGAGCCAGTGCGATCGCGTTACCATCGCTGAAGTAGAGATATAATCTACGCCTAGCTCGGCGATCGCCCCAATTGTGTTGAGCGTAATGTTTCCCGAAGCTTCAATTTTAGAATGGGGGCTATGTTCACGAATTAAGGCGATCGCCTCACGCATCATCTCGGCTGGCATATTGTCGAGCATGATCACATCAAGATTTAACCCCATCGCTTCCTTTACTTGATTGATTGACTCTGTTTCCACTTCAATTAAGGTCGTAAATGGAATATGGGCGCGGACTCTCTGCACCGCTTCAGTGATCCCACCTGCCGCCGCGATGTGATTATCTTTGAGCATCACCGCATCGTCTAAACCATAGCGATGATTGATTGCTCCACCGATAAATGTGGCATATTTTTCGAGCAATCGCATCCCCGGAATGGTTTTACGCGTATCAACTAGATGTGGTTTGGTAAGGATTTTAGCGGCGGCGATCGCCCTGACATATTCGGCGGTGGTGCTAGCGATACCTGATAATCGCATAACTATATTTAAAGCAACCCGTTCACCCATGAGTAATGTCGCGAGGCTGCCATTAATCTCGGCGATCGGTTCACCTGACTTAACGTGCTGACCATCTGGGGCGATCGCCACAAAATCTACAGATTGATCAAGCAGTTGAAATACTCTAGCGGCGATCGGCAATCCTGCCAGCACCCCATCGGCTTTAGCTATCCACACAGCCTTACCGATTGGCGCATTACCATCAGGAAATAATCCACCCGTTGAGCGATCGCCGCGTCCAATATCTTCGCGCAGCCAATCTTCGAGCATCGGATCGAGTATAAAAAAAGGTGGAAGCATGATGATGATCTTGTTGCGAATGTCAAGTTAAGAGCCTAGCTTCGCACAAAATTATGGCGATCGCCATAATCTATAGCCGCCTTGAATTTTGCAATAACTACTGAAGGCATACAATACAAATATAGTTAATCTAACTGAATACGATGAATGCCATCAAATACAGAGCCATAGTTAAAAATGGCAGACTCGAAATGCCAATAATCAATCTTCCTGAAGGAACTATTGTCGAAGCGATCCTGTTAGTCGAACAAACAACACAAATAGAAACTGACGAAACAGCATATTTGCTCTCAACAGAAGCCAATCGCCGTAATCTATTAGAAGGATTAGAAGAATTAAAGCAACCACAAAACTATGTTTATGTTGACATTGCTAAATTATGAGAAAATATGCACATAATTAGCAAGAAAGTTTTACGTCAGTTTTGGGAAAAGTACCCTGATAGCCAGATCCCATTGACGAGATAGTTTAAAATTGTGGATAGAGAGAGTTTTAGCAATTTTGCTAGTTTACGTTCTGTTTTTCCTAGCGTGGATCAAGTCGGTGATTTAACAGTTTTTAATATTGGTGGCAATAAGTACCGCTTAATTACCTCAGTTCATTTCAATCGTGACAAAATTTATATTCGTCATGTGTTAACGCATCTAGAGTATGACAAAGGAGGATGGAAAAAATGAGCTTACTTACAAAAGATGTACGGATGTCTTGGGGAGTTATTCGTCCGCTTTTTTCAATTCGTAATGAAAGTGAGTACGATCGCGCTATTGAAAGATTAAATGCCTTGATTGATGAAGTAGGTACAGATGAAGAAAATCCTCTTTACGAACTATTAGATACTTTGGGGATTGTAATTCATACATACGAGGAAAAGTATTATCCAATTCCTGAGAGTAATGGCGTTGAGATGATGCATTTTTTGATGGAAGAACATCAATTAGGGTTAGCAGATTTACCAGATATTGGTACACCAGAAATGATTTTAGCAATACTTAATGGGCAGCAGGATCTGACTGTAAAGCAGCTAAAGACTCTATCAACAAGGTTTCAGGTATCACCCGCAATTTTTATTTAGCTAATTTCTACAAGCATTTAAGCGAGAAAAGAACCTCCGATAAAACTGTCATGTCCCCTTCAAAGACTTTTACTGCTAATATGCTCCGAATAAACATCAGCAACTTTTCTGAAACTTTATGGTCAAAATTATATAGAAGTAATCGCCAAAATCTATCATGGCATTGAATTTTGAAGATAAATAGGGCATTATCTTAGAAACAATCTAAAAAGCTACAAGAGAGGAGATGGTTTTGAAGAGAAAGGGTAAAATCGGTACAAACAAAACAAGTACAACTAGAACGTCTGGCTCCGCAGGTTCATCGGTCAGAAGAACTGGCATGAAAAATAGAGGTACTGCAATTTTATTATGCTTTTTTCTTGGGGCGTTTGGAGCGCATAAATTTTATTTGGGGCAAGCTGGCTTAGGAATACTTTACATTTTGTTTGTTTGGACGTTAATTCCAGGACTGATTGCATTTATCGAATTCATCATTCTTGTAGTGATGTCGGATGAAGAATTTAGTTATAAATTTTAAGGTTTTTACATTACTGTCAATAGATTCAGAATTGTTTTCGCTATTTGATATAGTTATGGCTCAAACCCAATGTTCAAATTAATTGATGCCTTTAAGGTCACTAGAATACACAAGCAACTTCGACTTTTACCATATAGTCTTGTTGGGGTTATAGTATTTGCCTTAAATGCCAATGCAGACACAAATCCTTACCTTCAAATTTACCTAATGATCCTTGAAGCCCAACTTGGGATAGCTTCTGTATATTTGCTTAGCAAAAAACTAGGACAATTTAACAAAAATAGATGATCATGCACTTGTAAAAATCTATAACTTAGCCTTAATCTCTAAGTATCGATATCACACTACGACCTATTAATTTAAAAGCTCAAAAAATCCAAACGAGAAAAATATTTATGAAAAACAAGTCTACGGCAATTATTTGGTGCTTCTTCCTTGGGGGACTTGGAGCGCATAAATTTTATTTGGGGCAAGCCGGCTTAGGAGTTCTTTATATTCTCTTTTGTTGGACATTTATTCCCGCTTTCATCGCTTTCATTGAGTTCATAATGCTTCTGGTGATGTCTGACAATGAGTTTGACCGTAAATTTAATGGTGGGACCTCTCAGTCTACAGCCTCAGTCAGAGACTCTACGTCAGCACTCAGCGACTTGAAAAGACTCTATGATGATGGTGTGGTCACTGCTGAAGAATACGAAGAAAAGCGCAAGAAACTTCTCAAAAACATCTAAATAAATATTTAAGATTATGTCTCAACCATCATGGTTTGATCAGACACCCGCATGGGTTTGGTGGTCTTGTTTCCCAGCATTAGGTGGTGGCGCGATCGCCTATGCTGGGGTAAAGTCTGGCTCAAATATTTGGATTGGCGTTGGCGCTAGCTTTGTGGCTGGCGCGATCGTTTTTTATTCAACACCAGTTCTTTCTAACTTCGTCACATTAGTTTGGATCGCTCAAGTTGCCACCGCCTTTGCGCTCAAGCGTGAATATTTGACTAAGACCTATCCCCAAAATTTACCGTTACCCGAAGACCCAAAGCTATTTGCGGCGATCGCCGCTACTCGTCCTAAAATTGACATTAATAGCTGCTCTAAGAACGACCTAGTGAATGTTTTGGGACTACCAATTGTTTACGCCAACGATCTAGACTCGCTTCGTTCTGAAGGGCATATTTTTACTAGTCTTGAAGAACTACACAACGTTCTCGAAATTCCTAATGCGACCCTCAAAAAGATTGAGCCTCTAGTTGTGTTTAGCTATGACTATCGCCAAGAAGCTGGTTATTCATGGAAGCGGATTAACTCCATGACTGCCAATGAATTAATTGGCTTAGGGATAGAATCAAAAGCAGCCACGGCGATCGCCCAAGAGCGACAACATCATGGCGAGTTTAAATCAATTATGGATATCAAAAAACGCACTGGAATTCCATTTAGTGTGTATCGGCATCTCACCTAGTCATCAAGTTTGCTAAGTATCAATAATGTATAAACTTTGGCAATCTTCGATATTTAGACGCGATCGCGTGGCAATGCTCATTGATGAAGTTTCGCCGCGAGCCAAATGGATCGCTCCTGCACAACCAATCATCGCCGCATTGTCAGTACATAAGCTCAACGGTGGAAAGATCGCTCGAATTTGATGCTCGTTTGCCATGCTCATCAGGCGCGATCGCAAAGCACTATTTGCCGCCACACCGCCGACCGCCACCACAGTTGATAAATTATGCTCGATCGCACATTTAATTGTGCGATTGACCAAAGCCGCCGCCACAGTTTCTTGGAAGCTAGCGGCAATATCGGCGATCGGCAATGCTTCACCATTAGGGCTTAACTTTTGAGTAAGCCTTAAAACCGCAGTTTTTAGCCCACTAAAACTAGAGTCATAGGGAAAATCAGGAATCCGACCCTGCGGTAATTTGTAAGCCTTCGGATCTCCCGCGATCGCGATCTTGTCAATGGCAGGGCCCCCAGGGTAGCCCAAACCTAATAATCGCGCCACCTTATCAAAAGCCTCACCCGCCGCATCATCACGAGTTTTACCCATCACCTGATAATCGGTATAGTCTTTAACCAAAATAATGCTGCTATGTCCACCAGAGACTAACAAACATAAAAATGGCGGCTCCAAAGTCGCATCAGCAAGTAAAGCCGAGCAAATATGCCCTTCAAGGTGATGCACCGCAATTAAGGGCTTTTTATGCAACATCGCCAAAGTTTTCGCCGCCGTCACTCCGATCATCAACGCCCCAATTAATCCGGGAGCCGTTGTTACGGCAATTCCGTCAATTTCCGCCCATGTTCGACCCGACTCTTGCAGAGCCTGTGCGATCGCAGGATTAATCGTCTCCACATGCTGACGTGCCGCAATCTCAGGCACAACCCCACCATAGAGAGCATGGGTCAAAATTTGCGATGAAACCACACTGCTCAGAATTTGGCGATCGCATACCACCGCCGCCGCCGTTTCATCACAGCTAGATTCGATCGCTAAAACAGTAGGCATTTTTAATTAAATTTTAAGATAGTGCAACACAAACGAAGTTCGCGCTTCACCATCTTAATAAATTTTGGTTGCGGGATGTGAAGATTGCTTTACCAAGGCGCGATCGCTGATATAGGATCTGAAACTAAGTTCTCAAACTAAAATCTCGTTATTTTTGCCTATCTTAAATTAAAGGTAAATTACAAGGTCAATCTATGAAAAGACTTTTTGCTCTCATTCTAGTTATTAGTTTGTGGTTTGGCATTAGCCTTGCTGCAACACCTGCCGCATACGCAGAATTCTCGTTCAATGTTTTGACTCCCTGTGCAACTTCTCCCGCATTTCAAGATCGCTTGCAATCTGAAGTTGACGGCTACACCGCCCGTCTAGCCAACTTCCAAGCTGGTAGCGTGCCTGCGGAATATCTCACAGGTAAAATTTCTCAAACTGAAGCCCGCTTTGCAAAATATGCCCAATCTGGGTTGCTCTGTGGAGAAGATGGTCTACCCCACTTGATTAGCGATGGTCGTTGGGATCATGCTGGCGAATTCACCATTCCCGCCTTGATGTTTCTATACATCGCAGGTTGGATCGGCTGGGTTGGTCGTGCTTACCTAATTGAAATCCGCAAGGATAGAGCAACTGCAACTCAAAAGGAAATCCTTATCGATCTTCCCCTTGCGGTTAAATGTATGCTCACTGGCTTCGCTTGGCCTCTAGCAGCCCTCAAAGAATTTGGCACTGGCGAATTGCTAGTTCCTGAAAATGAAGTTACCGTCTCCCCTCGCTAATTTTTCAAGCATTACCCAAAATTATTTAATAGGAGAACTCCATTGAAAGGTTTTTTATCATCTGCTCCTGTCTTAGCTGTTGTATGGATGACCATCACAGCGGGTGTATTGATCGAAGCTAACCGCTTATTCCCAGACACCCTGACATTCCCCTTCTAAGCTATTTTTTCCCCTATCGATTGGGGTCGCCTAGCTAACCCAATCACAGAAAAAAGCAAAAAAGCCTCGCGATGCGAGGCTTTTTTGCTTGAATACAGATTAAATTGCAGTGCCAAGTAAATACAACAAACTCATACGGATCGCCACCCCATTAGTGACCTGTTTATCGATCAAGCTAAATCGCGGATCGTCCATCAAATCAGAGCTAATCTCCACGCCACGATTGACAGGACCAGGATGCAACACTTGGACATGAGGCGCACACTTAGATAGGCGATCGCGAGTGATACCATAACGCGCATGATATTCTCGCAAACTAGGAATCAGAAACTGCCCCATCCGTTCCATTTGCAAGCGCAAAGTCATCACAAAATCAGCATCCTCAAGAGCAGGTTCCAGAGAATAATGGATTTTTGCACCATACTCCGCAAACTCAGGCGGTAATAACGTTGGCGGCGCGGCAAGATGCACATCTGCACCATTGGTGATCAAACTCCAGAGATTCGATCGCGCCACCCGTGAATGTAAAACATCACCCACGATCGCCACTTTTTTGCCCTTAAGATCCTTGGCGCTGGGATTAGTAGGATTCATAAAAATACAGAGTGTCAGCAAATCCAGCAAAGCCTGTGATGGATGTTCGTGCTTGCCATCTCCCGCATTGAGGATCGCCACCTTCCCACTAAGGGCATCCATATCTCTAGCGATCGCCAAAGGCACACCCGCCGACTGATGACGAATCACCATAATGTCAGTCCCCATCGCCAAGAAAGTCCGCGCCGTATCCAAAATCGTCTCGCCCTTTGATAGAGAAGAAGTCCCCGGGGCAAAATTTAAAGTGTCAGCAGAAAGACGCTTGGCGGCAAGCTCAAAACTATTGCGAGTACGGGTCGAAGATTCAAAAAACAAATTAGCGACAACTTTGCTTTGCAAGGTTGGCACTTTTTTATTGCGCCGCGATAGTACTTCTAAAAAACTAACGGCTGTCTGTAAAACCGTCTCATAATCATTCGGCGTAAAATCGGCAAGCGAAATTACATGTCGTCGTTGCCAAGTAAGTTCAGGCATGATCTAGGCTACGAGATGAAAAATACGCTAATGGGTGCAGGAGCCACCATGTCGTTTGGCAAAAAAGCACGCGAACTAACTAGCACTAACGTAAACAAGAAAACCGCAAAAATAATGACTGGGACAATGTACTGACGAAAAAATGACACAGCTTTTTGGTTTGTTTTATTAAAAAGACAAATATATTATCTACGATTTACAGCGCCTTGCATTCTAAATAACATCAGTTCAGGCTATGCATTGCAAAATCGAAAGCCAAAACGGAAAAAGGATAAGGCGTAACAAAGGGAGTAGGTAGGCACAATATCTGTAAACTTATGTAAACAATTGGTGTTACACGATACTTGTTACGCTAGTATAGATACAAGGCACAAGAGACAAAGTAACTCAACTCCAAGCAAACCTAGCTTAAAACGTTGTAAGCAGAAATAGGAAAAGCAAGAGAAAAGGTTAGTAGTCAAGACGACTTGACGCTTTGTTGCTCCCCACGATTCTTCGATCTTTTCGGGGTAATGCTTTTTTCAAAGATCGGTGTAGTTTTGATAGCTTCGATAGCCCAAATTGTTATCAAGGTCTCGCAAACTTATGTCTGGATGAATCCTCAAAAATCGAGATTTGATCATGACAAGGAGACAAACTGATTTAGCTAAAAGAAAAGGGCTACAGCGCACAGTTAATCAATGCCGACACGCTTCAGTAAACCTCTAGTAACAAACTTAATTGAATCACTATAAGACATGAGTCTAGCAGCCTTCTGCTAGACTCATTCAGTTTTTGGGGCAAAAAAGGGATCATAAAAAACAAAGGTTATGCTCCCTTTTTCGGTAAAATAATAAACAAATAATTATTTTCATAATCTTAATTTTAAGGGTAATCGAGCATTGCGTAAGATCGTTATCGCTGGCAACTGGAAAATGTACAAAAACCAGTCTGAAGCCAAAGCCTTCTTTTCAGAATTTCCCGCATATCTGAAATCTACTGCGCCTCAAACGGCTGTCCCCACCCCGCAAATCCTTATTTGCGTTCCCTACACTAATCTCGCAATCTTGCAAACAGTTGTGCCAGCGATCGGTCAAGCTAACCTCAGTATTGGCGCTCAAAATGTCCATTGGGCAGAAAGCGGCGCATTTACAGGTGAAATTTCTGCCCCGATGCTAGTTGAACTAGGAATCAAATACGTCATCATCGGACATAGCGAGCGTCGTCAACTTTTTGGTGAAACCGACGAAACCGTTAATAAACGACTTAAAACGGCTCAGTCTCATGGAATAACCCCCATTCTCTGTGTCGGTGAAAGCAAGCAACAACGCGATCATCACGAAACTGAATCTTGGATTTTTTCGCAACTTGCCACCGATCTTGTCGATATCGACCAAAATAATTTGATCATTGCTTACGAACCAATTTGGGCGATCGGCACAGGTGTCACTTGTGAATCCAGCGAAGCCAACCGCGTGATTGGACTAATTCGCAGTAAGCTTAAAAACCCGAATATTACAATTCAATACGGCGGCTCAGTTAAGCCAGAAAATATTGACGAAATCATGGCTCAACCTGAAATTGATGGCGTACTAGTTGGAGGCGCAAGCCTTGAATCGTCAAGTTTTGCCAGAATTGTTAATTTTCGTTGATTTTCTTGCTTCTTATAGGTCTGCCCGCCAAAAAACGGCGATCGTCACACCCCCCCTAGTTTTACCCTCTTTCCGTAACTATTCATGGATACATGATTAAGATTACTTTTATTAAGTCGATCTCAATTGACTTTGTGAAGGTAACTTTGCTATAGTTATGTGCTGTTAATTAGAATACACAGCCGCAGATATACCAAATCATCACTTATGCCCACGATCCAACAGCTCATCCGTAATGAGCGCCAAACCATAATCACCAAAACAAAGTCTCCTGCCTTAAAAAGTTGTCCTCAACGCAGGGGAGTCTGTACTCGCGTCTACACTACAACGCCCAAAAAGCCCAACTCTGCACTTAGAAAAGTGGCAAGGGTACGCTTGACTTCAGGATTTGAAGTCACCGCATACATTCCTGGCATCGGGCATAACCTCCAAGAACACTCCGTTGTGATGATTAGAGGCGGTCGTGTAAAAGATTTGCCAGGTGTGCGTTACCATATGGTGCGCGGTAGCTTGGATACGGCTGGCGTAAAAGATCGTAAACAATCACGTTCTAAATACGGTGCTAAACGTCCTAAAGAAGCAAAAAAATAGTTTAATTAATTGAAAGCGGCCGTCCAAAGGCCTTGCTAGAGCAGTTGCTGGCAAAACATAACTGAAAATAGAGTTTATAGAGAAGAGTAAAGTATGCCAAGACGTAGGGAAGTGCCCAAGCGTAACATATTGCCAGATCCAAAATTTGGTAGCCAAGAGGTTTCTAAATTTGTAAACGTGCTGATGACTGGCGGTAAGAAGTCAGTGGCAGAGC
>JANODY010000020.1:0-39113 GCA_031412945.1 Cyanobacteria bacterium SOY_65_metabat_81 | reverse complement strand
TCGCTCTTTGTGGGTGGCATTGGCATCATGAATATCATGCTGGTATCGGTGACAGAGCGCACTCAAGAGATTGGACTTCGCAAAGCGATCGGGGCATCTCCTAGCGACATCCTCACGCAGTTCACCATTGAAGCGGTGATTTTATCGCTATTAGGCGGAGCGATCGGTACAGGCATTGGCATTGGCGGAATTCTGGTGATCGCCGCGTTTACGCCCTTACAAGCAGGGGTATCTATCGGAGCTATTTGCTTGGCGGTCGGGGTGTCTGGCGGCATTGGCTTGTTCTTCGGGATCTTCCCTGCTCGACAAGCTGCCAAACTCGATCCCATCGTGGCGCTTCGCAGCATTTAACTTTTTAAGTAATGTTTTTTAGGGTGCAAAGCGCCCTTAAAAACATTGGATAGTATGACCAACTCAAAAACTAAAAAAATGATGATTACTACCAAAGCGATCGCCACCTCGCCCCCAACATCCGACTCAAAGCGCGAAATAATTCGTCTTAACAATGTCTGCAAATATTACGGTCAAGACGATACGCTGGTCAAAGCTCTAGACAATGTGAACTTTGTGATCAAAGAAGGCGAATATTGCGCGATCATGGGCGCGTCTGGTTCGGGGAAATCTACTTGCATGAATATTATCGGATGTCTAGATAGCACTACATCAGGGCAGTATTTTCTAGATGAACAAGATGTGTCTGATATGGAAGAAGCCGATCTCGCTGGAGTTCGCAATCTCAAAATAGGCTTTGTCTTCCAGCAATATCATCTCTTAGCGCAGATGTCAGCGCTAGAAAATGTCATGTTACCGATGGCTTATGCCAATGTGCGCCCCAAAGAACAAAAAGAACGGGCGGCGGCAGCATTAGAGCGCGTCGCCATGGGACACCGCCTCAATAATCGCCCTAATCAAATGTCGGGCGGACAACAACAAAGGGTAGCGATCGCTAGAGCGATCGTTAATCAACCCGTCATGTTATTAGCTGATGAACCCACAGGGGCTCTAGATTCGCATACTACCGCCGAAGTTATGGAGTTATTTGGCGAACTCAATGCTAGTGGTATCACCGTGGTGATGGTGACGCACGAAGCCGATGTAGCCAGAAATAGTGGTCGCATTATCTTGTTTCGCGATGGTCAAATCGTCAACGATCGCCTAGCCCCACCCGATTTAAATCGAGTCCTCTAAAAATCCAAAAAAGCAAAAGGCAGCGCTTCGCGCTGCCTTTTTGGGTTTTTAGAGTAGTTGCGGTGCTTTGCGCCTTAATCCCTCTTCTAGTTTTGTGTGCCAAAAAGCGTGGCGATCGCTATAAAAGAGAAAAGTAGGAGAGGGTCAGAGAGCCTTCTCCTGCTTTTGCTATACAATTGCTTTAGCCAAAATATAAAAAATAAGTATGGATACAGCAAGTCTCAATGCTCTGCTAAACAGTGGCGCGATTTTGCCAGAACTAATTGTCATTGGGACATTGGTACTCGTACTAATCGTCGATCTGATTGCATCGGGGCGCAAGTCCGCAAATGTTCTGCCATATATTGCGATCGCAGGTTTAGTTGCTTCCACCGCCGCCCTTGTGTGGCAATGGACAAGTTTAGAAAACCCGATCGCCTTCCTTGGTAGTTTCAACAGTGACAAACTCAGTATTATTTTTCGCGGCATTATTGCCATCTCGACCCTGTTCACGATTCTCGTCTCAATTCGCTATCTTGAGCAGTCGGGCGTAGTCGTTGGTGAATATCTAGTGATCTTACTAAGCGCCAATCTCGGTGCGATGTTCCTCACAGGCGCTGACGATATGGTAATGGTCTTTGTCGCCCTTGAAACTCTCAGCATTTCCTCGTATTTACTGTCAGGTTACACCAAACGTGACCCACGCTCCAACGAAGCTGCCCTTAAATATTTATTAGTCGGCGCTGCAAGTTCGGCAATTTTCCTTTATGGAATGTCTCTGCTCTACGGACTTTCGGGCGGCGAAACATCACTATCAGCGATCGCCTCGAAAATCACCGTCAGCAATACAGCCCTAATTATCTCGATGGTATTCGTAATTGCGGGAGTTTCATTTAAGCTCTCGGCAGTACCTTTCCACCAATGGACTCCTGACGTTTACGAAGGTTCACCCACACCTGTAGTTGCCTTTTTGTCGATTGGCTCGAAAGTGGCAGGTTTTGGACTAGCGCTAAGATTTTTAATCACCGCTTTCCCCCTAGCCTCGCAGCAATGGCATTATGTGTTCGTGGTCTTGACCGTGTTGAGCATAGTCTTGGGTAATGTCGTAGCGATCGCGCAAACTAGTATCAAACGGATGCTCGCCTATTCCTCCATCGGTCAAGCGGGATTTGTAATGCTCGGCATGGCGATCGACTCCGAAGCAGGCTATTCCAGCATGGTCTTTTACTTGATCCTGTACCTATTCATGAACATGGGCGCTTTTGCCTGTGTGATCCTATTTTCTTCACGCACAGGAACCGATCAAATCAGCGAATACAGTGGTCTCTACCAAAAAGATCCCCTCCTAACTTTAGCTCTAAGCGTCTGCTTACTGTCGTTAGGTGGTATCCCGCCCCTCGCTGGTTTCTTTGGGAAGCTCTACATTTTCTGGGCAGGTTGGCAAGCTCACGCCTACGGCTTAGTTTTGCTAGCGCTAGTCATGAGCGTAGTTTCTCTCTATTACTACATCCGCGTCGTCAAGATGATGGTAGTCAAGGAGCCTCAAGAGATGTCTGCTTCGGTGAAGAACTATCCAGCAATTACATGGACTCAAACTGGGATGAAGCCTCTCCAAGCGGCGATCGTGTTTACTCTCATATTCACCGCGATCGCTGGTATTGCGTCTAATCCTCTCTTCTCCCTATCCAATCAAGCGGTAAAAGAAACCCAGTTTCTCCAAGCTAAAGCACCAAATGCAAAATCAGTAGCAGTGTTACCAACAGCACAATAAATCTTAGGGGCGCAATGCGTCCCTTTTTTTGTAATTAAGTGAGATAAATTGAGACAACAAAAATGGTAAAAGTAATTCGTTTCTTTTTCTTTGCAATACTATCGATATGTCTAGTTCTTCCGCTTCAGGGTAGTTCATCATCTGCTGATAACAAAGAAACAGGGGTCGTTATTATCGTTGATAATTCTGGTAGTATAGGGGATAAGGCAAGTGGGGGAAGAGATGTTCCAACGGCAAAATTTTGGCTAGATGATATCAAGAGCAAATCTCAGAAATACTACATTGACGATAAAAGTTTAGAAGACGTAGATATGGGATTAATTGAAATGGGTGGAGTTTGTGAGACTAAAATTCTATCTAAATTAGGTGCTTCTAAAATTGATATTAGAACAAATCTAAATGGAATCGAGCCTGATCCTAATTTAAAAGCTAGTACCCCAATACTTGAATCAATTTCTCAAGCAATTAACATATTAGGAACTAAAAGGCATCCCAAAATAGTTCTGTTTACCGATTTAGGAGAGAATTGTATAGACAAAGTAAACGTTAATCAATGTACTTTAGTTAAGCGAATGGAAGATAAGTTGAGTGCCAATCAAGTCAAAGCCGATCTGGCTCTTGTTGGCTATAAAGTAGATCCAAAGTACGCCCCTACGGCAACTGGCTTTTTCCCAACTTTTCCTGGTCTAAACTGTATTAGCAACAGTAAAGATTTTAATTTTAAATACTTTTCTGGTGGGGATTCTAATTCTTCTCTAGGTGAAGCTACAGAAGGAAGTTTTAATTTTCTTAAACCCCAGATCTGCTATGCCCTCATCTGCATTGGGGACATTAATATCAATATTACAATTGTAGTAAGTGTTAGCGTATTAGTTCTTCTGGCTGGATCGTGGCTTGCTCTTAGAAGAATATTGGTAGGTAAGAAGATTAAATAAAGAACCAGCTTGCTAGAAAAATATGCCGAACACTATCCATTGCTGAGCCATAAATTTTCAGAGCAGATAGGAGAAATCGTGATCGCGTAAATGCCCAGATCCCCGACTTTTTTTGTAAATTTGCAAATTATCTTTACTTGCTTAGAAAAAGTCGGGGATCTTAATCTTTGCTTTTTAAGCTTTCCTATTCCTAGTTACTTTCCTATTCCTAGTTACTTATTGTGGCGATCGCACTCAAATTGATAAATATTATGTTTCGCCTTGAACAGTCACAAGAACACCACTATCAAGAATGGTTAAAGAAAGAACCGTTAGAAGCGATCATTAGGGTGCGATCTCTAACTGATTGAGTTCTATAATAGTCGGACATAGATGCCTTGAGGTCGCGGGTGCAGACCTCCCCTCTTAGCGAAACGATTATCTCAAAAGCTCACTCTCAAGGGTGGGCTTTTGTCTTGGAATATTTCAAATAGCCTCATTGCCTACAGCAAAGGTCATCGTCACAAGAACAGTACTATCAAGAATGCTTAAAAAAGAACCGTCAGAAGCGATCATTAGGGTGCGATCGCATAGAGAACAGATAAAAACAGAACTTTTACTCATTTCATGAAAATATATTTTTCACTTGGCGATCGCCTCTCGCCACGATTGATGACAAACTTCAATCTATTTATCTCTCAATAAAGCAATAAATCCTTCCTGTTGGAAATGGCGATCGTGGGTCAGCACTTGGTCAATCCCCTTTTCTTTCATAATCGCCATAGAAGCACAATCCGTGAGGCTATATTGCTTATCTGGTCGCTGCCGATAGAATTGATAAGCCTGATCAAACAATTGAGTAGACTGTGGAATAATCTCAACATTGGGATCAGAACGTAAATCATCTACAACATTTAGAACCATCTGTCGAAAAAATTTCCCCCTAGTACAGAAAGCATTTAGCAATTCAGTCAAAACCATTTCGCTTGTTACTTGCTGAGAATCACCTAAAGACATCGATACAGCTTTAGCCTTTTCATGTCGATCATCAGTAGGTTCGAGAATTGCAATTAGATAAGATGTATCAATAAATACGCGCATTATTATTCTTTTTCAGCACCGTACATATAATGCTCAAAATTG
Organism: Cyanobacteria bacterium SOY_65_metabat_81; assembly: GCA_031412945.1. Taxonomy (GTDB): domain Bacteria; phylum Cyanobacteriota; class Cyanobacteriia; order Pseudanabaenales; family Pseudanabaenaceae; genus Pseudanabaena. Next base: position 34,118 of record JANODY010000020.1, on the reverse strand, counting down.
CGCGAAAAGTCTGTTGGTAGTTTCGCCCATTCCTCATCTGGAACTTGCCGACCGATTTCTACAAGACGTTCCCAAAAAGGCTTGACTTTTGGTTCAAAGAAATTAACTACACGATCAAAATATACTGCAACTTCATTTGATGAGTTATCATCTTCGATTAATGCAATTACTAAATTTTTCATTGATTGAACAACTTTAATAATAAAGTTAGCCGAGATTTCTGATTCGATATATTGCTCTTTTAAGAAATTCAATTTACGATCATCTAATAAATTACGTTCATCTGTGAAATCAGAATCTCCAACTAATATTGCACAGGCAATACAATGTAAAATAAACCTAGAATCAGGAAATCCAACGATATTAGAAGCTAAACGATAGTTAGACAGATCTTTGTCTAATCTAGAAGTATTAACTATGCCATCCAAAACATTGGTGATAATTATCGTTTCATTAGCTGAAATCTTATTGACAATATTTATTCTCTCAAAGCCGTCTCGTATTAATTTCTCCGCATGAGCGCGTACAATAGACTGCTCTGTGATTTGTAGAACTTTTTCCATTTAATTTACCCTCTATACCAAAATACTTCAACCAAACTAAAAATTTTCTAAATTTATTTTGCAAATATGTCTTTGTTAAACTATAGCAGGTTGATAAATCTATAATTTGTAGTAATGGACGCTTTCTATATTATAAAGAGCCATTCGTAGTACTGCTCGATCCTGATGTTGCCCAAGCATTCCCCACAAGTGACTCAGTTAACGAAGCCCTGCGATTACTCATCCAAATTCTTTAAAGCAGAAAGTCTGAAGGAGCGCTCGCGTAGAGAACAAGTAACAAATTTTTACTCATTTCATGAAAATATACTTTTTACTTAACAATTACATTAGGATATAAGACAATGCAAACAATCCAAACCACAGCCCAAGTTGATGAAAAAGGCATACTTCAAATTCAACTTCCCGAACATTCAGGAGAAAAACTAGATATTTTATTGGTGTATCAAATCGTCCAGAAGACTCAAAAGCGCCAATGGTCACAGAGGTTTCTGAGTACATTTGGAGCATGGCAAGGAGAACCGTTAGAAAGAGAACCCCAGCCTTAATTTACTGACAAATACGCGCCAAATTACAAAAGCTAGGAATTCCGATTGGAAGCTATGACTTAAAGATTGCGGCGATCGCTTTAGCCAATAATCTTATCCTTGTAACCCACAACACTAGAGAATTTGAGCGTGTTGAAGGATTAAAACTTGAAGATTGGCAAGAATAAAGATGGCGTTATCACAGTTTAATTGCCGAAAGCTATAATCAGTAATAGTTTGCGAAACCAAGTTATGCTTCTGCCTATAAACGCAGCGATCGCTGAAGAAAAATTGACAAAATATCTCTTAGTGCTTTTGCCTAAAGATGACAAATCACAATTTCTTCAGAAAGCTGGTTACACATTAGAAAATTGGCGACAGCTAGAAATTGACCTGAGAGCGCAAATTTTGACACAACCTGCCAAATTTGTCGAAACAACCATCTACGGAAGTAAGTATAGAATTGATGCAACTCTAAAAGGAGTTAATGGAGTAGAACTTGAAGTGACTACCATCTGGATGCTGACAAATCAACAAGCAAAGTTTGTTACCTTAGTTCCTAAACGTTCAAGCGATCTCGAATAAATATATGAAACCCAAATTTCCTTTATTTTCTGAAGTTGTCCTATTGCAAGATATACCCACGCATAAACTCAAGCGTGGCTCAGTTGCTACTGTTGTCGAGCATTACCCCATGACAGAATTACAACAAGATGGTTATAGTCTTGAAGGTTTTAATATCCCAAATGTGACAGTCGAAGTCGCAGAATCGCAAATTATTTCTGTCGAACAATGGCAAAAAGAAATGGAAATCCTAGAAAAACTGCATCGATTAAGCGTAATAAAACTAGTTCATTTAGAGTCCTACATTGAGAAACTATTAAGTGAAGAAAGTAGCGATCTACTGAAAGTACCTTAAGGCTGCGATCGCATCAATGCCAAAAGCAACCTGAAATGAGCGGAGATTTTATGCAGATGGAGAATAATCACGAGTTAGAAGACGAAATGCTTCCTGAATATGACTTTAGTAAAATGAAAGGTGGCGTTAGGGGCAAATACGTTCAGCGCTACAGAACAGGAACAAATGTAGTCTTGCTCGATCCTGATGTTGCACAAGCATTCCCCACAAGCGACTCAGTTAACCAAGCACTGCGATTACTCATCCAAATTTCTCAAAGGCAGAAAGTCTGAAGGTATTCTAAAACTATTGGCGAGAATGGTTAAATAAAGAACCGTCAGAAGCGATCATTTAGGTGCGATCGTATAGAGAATTAGTGATTTCGTGAAGATATACTTTTATTTTTTAAAAGATTTCATCATTAATCTAATATCGAACAGAGTTTCGATCACTGTTGAAACTTTGCTAGCAAGATCCATATACTTTTCTCTATCAACCTCACGTTCATTTCCATCTAAGGATGCATGAGCAGCTTGATTGCGTATTTGCAATAGATCGTCTACCTGAGATGATTCTTTGCCTAGCTTTGCTTTTATTGAATCTTTTCCAAAATCTTGTTTGATTTCCAATAAATCAATTTGATCTTGAAAAGCTTTGTAAAGTTGTCGATTTGGCAAAGGTCTTTCACGAGATTGCCCCTTTGTTTTTTGCGCGTTACTTGGAGCAACCAAAGTGTCTACTACATCAGCTATATCTTTTACACACTTCAAAAGTTTTTTGATACCTTTTTCCTTCTGTCCTTGCGCGATCGTTACTTGTGAAACCTTAATTTCATCGCCTATTTGATCAAGTCTTTCCAATCCTGCAAGAGATACAGATACGCCAAGTTCTCTGGCAGTACTATAAATACTCGCTTCAACTGCTCTTCCCAGACGCAATGCAGCTTCAGTATAAAATTTTTGTTCTACGAGTGCTTGTGATTTTTTTAACTCACGATAAACTGCTACATCAAAATCTTTTGCTTGGTCTACAATACTTTGAAGACCTTTCATCTCTTCAGGCAAGATTTCAGGCATAAGCTTTTGTAATTCGCTCGTAGAAAACTTCTTTTTCTTCCAAAACAAACTCCATAAAGAGAGGTTGCTTTTTAGCAAAATCCCAAGGTAAAACTGTCCAGCCCGCAGATTCCAACACATTTATAAAATAAGTTGACGATTTATGATCTTCGCTTTTTTCTAACAGCATAACCAGATCATCAACTTTATTCTCCGACAAAGATCTAATCATCCACGCATCAGAAATTAGCTGTCTAGCCCGATTATTTTTGTATTGGAAATCGAATGCAAAAAGAACTTGAATAGCTACAACTCTGCCATAAGGAGATCGCCAAATAATTGGTCTAGGTAAAGGCAACTTATATTGTGACCAATGTTCAGAAATTTTATACTCTTCAAGTTCACCACCAAATTTCTTTATTTCATTTTTAATTACCTCTTTAAAACCTTGTTTAAATTTTGGTAGCAATCTGAGAGTTTGAACATCATTGATTTTGATATCAGTATTGTGTCCCAATTTTCTTTCTCTATCAATAGAAATACAATCATGTGATAATTTCCTCAATTGTTCTGCAATATAGCTACTAGGAAAGGGCTTGTCTTGCAAAAAGCTAGAAAGATCGAGTGAATCTTCCCATATAGTTTCTACTTCTTGGGAATCAGTTATGTGAAAGTCAGTAGATTCTCCTCTTTTTAAGATGTCTTGAACTAACTCATTAAGCTTGATTGACTCCCTAAACTGATGAAAGTTAGGCAGATTTTCGCCGTCAATAACATTGTCAAAGAATAAAAAATTACGCTCGACATCGAGTTGATGTATTTCTTCAGGCTTTTCCCCTTCTCGGCTTGTGACTGCAACAACTGGCATATAGCGCCCATATTGACTGGCAAGATTGATTCGTTGCGCCAATATGTCTTTTTCCTTAAACTGCCAAAAGAACTGGCTAAACCATTTAACCTCTATCACCATTAGAAATGGTTCAATTATGAGGAAATCTACAGGTGAGCTTCCCAGTGCAATTGGCTTTTTATCCTCAATAAACTTAACCCCAGAATCAATGAGCCACTCACGCACTCGGATCTTAAGCTCCTCGCGGACTTCTGTTTTTGTTGTTGTATATTTCATATACCCAATTCCTCATTTTGTAATTGAGAGTAGGCAAGGAATCTAAGGAGACAGAAAATTGTGAATTTACTTTTAGAATTTTTCTGTAGACATTATACTACAATAGCTTGACATAGATGCCTTGAGGTCACGGGTGCAAACCTTCCCTCTTAGCGAAACGATTATCTCAAAGGCTCACTCTGAAGGGTGGGTTTTTGTTTCAGAATATTTTAAATAGCCTCATTGCTTACAGCAAAGGTAATCATCACAAGAACAGCGCTATCAAGAATGGTTAAAAAAGAACCGTTAGAAGCGAAGCGATTATTAGGTGCGATCGCATAGAGAAATGAATTTTTGAGGCGATCGCTTAGGTGAGCTAAAATATTATTGCAGATCTGAAAATACTCTTATGGCTGTTACCCTACCCATTTCTAAGACGATTTTGTCTGTAGCCGATGTTGAAGATAAATTTCAACTATTGCCTTGCACCGCACCGACATTTTTTAGAGAATGGCAGGACAATTTACCAGAATTAACAGAGATTGAACACACAGCAATCGATCGCCTATTAGTAAGATTTGCAGCCCATAGAAGGCGTGGCATTTTAGCCGAAGGTGCTGTTGATAAACTCATGATCTCGCCACTTTTAGATTTGGTTGGCTTTTATGAACCAGAATACGAGGTGCGAACCGAAGAATCAGTTGAATTTGCGCTAGAAGGTGATGAAGAAATTTTGCGTGGTAGAATTGACACTTTAATTGTGCGCGAACAGCTATGGATATTAGTGATCGAAGCAAAACGCACGATTATGGCTTCGTTAGCAATGCCACAAGCTTTGTCATACATGATGTGTAACCCACAACCAGAAGTTCCATCTTTTGGGCTAATTACTAATGGCGATGAGTTTATTTTTTTGAAGGCGATCGCTCAGCCAAAGCCCTTATACAGTGCTTCGCGATCGTATTCCATCTTTTTCCCTACTGGCAGTCAAGATTTAGTCGAAGTATTCCGCGTCTTAAAAAAGATTAAAAATCTTCTGAAGTAATCGATAGCTTTTGATCGCATAGAGAACAGGTAAAAAAGAACTTTTACTCATTTCATGAAAATATACTTTTTAACTTAGCGATCGCCTAACAGCAAACTTTCAAAAAGATTATCGTAAGATAAATACATTCATTAATTTTAGGAATAAATAATGATACTATGAGAAACCGTAAAGCAAGAAATCGATACCCTTAGCGAAAGCCAACTCCAAAAAATTGCTGAGATGCTTGCTTCACTCAAACCTCAACCGCAAAAGCCAATAAAATCTATCCCAATCTGGCAAAGTGCAACACCTTTAGAGCGCGTAAACGATCTTCGAGCATGGGTTGTTCAACTCCCCAAAACAAAATTAAGCCTGTCAGATGAAGCTTGCGATCGCGGTGGCATTTACGAATAATAGCTAAATATTTACTCGACACCAATGTTGTCCTACGGCTAAGCAATCCTTCCGACGAGCAACACAAACTAGTAACAGAAGCAATAGCAACTTTACTCACACAAGGAGATGAATGTTATCTAACAGCCCAAGTCTTAATTGAACTTTGGGTAGTTGCCACGCGACCGATTAATGTAAATGGTTTAGGCTGGTCTGCCGAAGAAACGCGCACCACAATAAACCAACTACTAGAGCGTTTTCCATTTATAGAAGAAGTATCGCAAATTTTTTCGACTTGGCTAACGCTAGCAACTAAAAATCAAATAACAGGTAAACGAACTCATGATGTGCGTATTGTTGCTGTCATGATTGAGTCTGGCATTACTCACATTTTAACTCTAAATCCGAAAGACTTCTCAGGTATTTCTGGCATTACAGTAGTACATCCCACAGCCGTCTCTTAGATGATTTTGATGTCATCAGAAAATATTTATTGGAAGTAAGACAATGCAAACGACAGCCCAAGTTGATGAAAAAGGCATACTTCAAATTCAACTTCCAGAACATTCAGGAGAAAAACTAGATATTTTATTGGTGTATCAAATTGTCGAGAAGGCTCAAAAGCGTCAATGGTCACAGCGATTTTTGGGTACATTTGGAACATGGCAAGGAGAACCTCTGGAAAGAGAACTCCAGCCCTAATTTGCGGACAAATACGCGCCAAGATTCTTAGTTGCACATCAGCAATTCCAAATTCAAAACCGTAACAAAAGATACATAATATTGACAATAAGATTAACAGGAATCTGCAAACACAGGAGTATCACTAAGCATAAAGTCAATTAAATATTCCCAACTGTCAAAGATGAAGTACTTGGTAAGAGAGAGAATGTCTTGGCTGAATAATTTGATGGATAGGCGATCGCTGTTTGGTGAAATGAATGATGGGGCGATCGCTATACCTCAAACCTCTACACCGATAGGAAAATTATCATCAAAAACTTGAGCGATCGCATAAGGACATTCTTTGGATAAATCCTTATAATCAAATGGGGTTTCTCGCACTACTAGATCCAACGCCGACTCATAACCATCTGTCATTGCTTCATCTAAATAAGACTTCAGGCTAGGATTTTTTCTAATTAATTTTTTGATTTCGCGGCGTTGTTCCCTAATTGTTGATCGCCAACTCTTACCACACAAATTCGGTTGCAAATCCCACTTGAGCAAATGTCCTAGCAAAAATGCCAAACGATTTTCCAACTCAGATCTTTTCTGATTACCCAAAGATTCGATCTCTTCCGCTAAATTCTCTAAATCCAAACCATCTAATTTACCTAAGCGTAAACGTTTAACCTGCTCAACTGTCCAATTATAAAAATCTGACTCATAAAGTAATGTTAATGTCATGATATTCACCGTATTAATTTAGGCTATGACTTGATATTAATCTTTATTCTGATTGTATATCTGAATTATTTGCTTAATTTGGTGAATAGGCGATCGCTGTTTGGGGGTTTTGATGAAGGGGCGATCGCCCTCTTTTTTTGTTTAATTAGGTTTGAATGCATCGACAGGCTAAAAAGCAGCAAAGATATGGTTTGTCTTTGCTTTAGACTCCATTATCCCCTTTTCCTAAAAATCTATCTTTTCTTAGCTTCAATTTTGTCCAAAGTCCAATCAATAGGCTGTATGATGAATAGCAAAAATAAGCTAAAAGTTTTCAATAAATTTTCACTAAATTTCTTATGAACTCTATTGTGTTGATGGCTGAAGTATTTACCGATCCAGAGTTACGCCATACGCCTGACAACCAAAGCTCGATCGCCTCATTTCTCATTCAGTTTGCAGGTGGTCGCGCCGAAGAAGTCCCTTATCGGATCAAGGTTGTGGGCTGGAATGGTCTGGCTGAGGAGATCATGGAAAAATATCATAAAGGTGATCAAGTTGTCGTTGAAGGTCGATTACGTCTTGATACGGTCGATCGCGGTACTTTTAAAGAAAAACGCACCGAATTAGTTGCTCAGCGCGTTCATAGTTTGGGTGCGGGCGGGAGTACTTCGAGCGTCACATCATCTCCTTCAGCAACACCTGCACGCATTGCCAGTAAACCAGCAAGTACATATAACGCTCCCGCGCCCAGTCCTACACCTATCAATGCATATGTCCCTATAGCAGCCGATGCACCTGATTATGACGATATTCCCTTTTAACAAACGCGAACAGAAAGTCCCGTCCTCTATCTGTTTACAAGAATGAGTGACGGGATATAGTTTAAGTTGCTTCTTCTTGGCATTGGTTACATAAACCAAAAAATTCGAGGGTATGGTAATAAATCTGAAAATTATGCTTTTTAGCTAGTTGATTGCCAAGATCGTGAATAGGACAGCAGTCAATGGGGAAAGATTGCCCGCAGTTTAAACAATTAAGATGATGGCGATCGGCGGGCATGACACTATAAACCGTTTCGCCATTGGGTAAGGTCAGAGCCTTAATTAAGCCTTGCAATTTGAGCGCATCTAGCGATCGATATACCGTGGCTAAACCCACACTTTTTTCACTGTTACGCAACTCTGCATAAATACTCTGCGCTGAGATGGCGCGATCGTGAGTTTGGAGGAGATCTAGTACTCGCCCTTGACTGCTAGTAAGTTTTTCTTTGATACTCAATGTTTTTACAGCGCTGTGCGCTTACCCTAAATCTAGATTTTTAACGCTAGAATCTCTAGAACCTAAACGGATTATAAATCACGCATGGTGTAAACCATTTTTCTAATAGCTGGTAAGTGGCTGGATTAATGTCGGTAATCCATTGCTTTTGGACAAGTTCGCCGATCGCCTGAGTGCCATAGATTAATGCTGATAGCCCTGCGATCGTGGCGCAGAAGTCGATCGCCAGATCTTCGCCATTACCATAACGTTTGACCGTGAGTTTGCCGTTATTTTTCCCAGAAATGTTTATCCCAAATATGCCCTCATTCCAGATACAGTGGGGATCGCTGAGGGCAAAGGTAAACGGTTCACAGTCAATCGGCAAACCATTTAAGGCTTCGACAATATCGATCGCTCTGACCATCCAAGGCTCAGTCATGGTTGATGACAAGCGCCCTGCATCGCGGAGCCATGTATGCACGTTTGCACCTAGGGGAACTGGCATTTTTAAGTTGTGAACTTGATCGCGATGGGTTGCAAAAAAATTTAAAAGCCGATCGCGTGATTCGAGATCTGTCCAAAATATCGATGAAATTTCGATCTGACGATCGCTCATGGGTAGATTGCCACTGCTGTCGATCGCATAAATTGCCATAGCCACAGGTTGGCGATCGCGCTTTATGACGACACAAAGTTTGTGTCGATGTAAATGCCACCATTGATCGTAATTAAAGTTAGTAATTACCAATCCGTGACTATGGGGCTGCATGGTTTGCGATCGCAAATTTTCATATAAAAAATGTGACAAAATATCTCTTGCCTCAGTCGCGGGAAGGCGATCGCATTGCCAGTTTGGTTGTTTTGGCTCTTTTAAATTATTTTTTGAATAATTTTTCAAATAATGGGATAAAGAGGCGATCGGAATATTTATTTCATTGGTAGAGTTGGCGATCGCATAGCCTAACGCCCCATAAAAACTTTCCTTAAAAGGCGTGAGCATACTCACACAAATTCCCAACATTCGCATTTCTAAAAATGCACTTTTGATCAAAGCTTTGACGCAGCCCTGATTGCGATATTCAGGATATGTCCACACGCCGCCGATGCCACCCATCGGCTTGAGGCTGCCACGCACTGACTGTTGAAAACTAAAGCATTGCAACGCCGCCGCAATTTTGCCATCGATTTCCGCAACCAACACTTCATCAGGATTAATCGCCGTCAAGTGCGATCGCGGCAAGTCTTGATTAGTCCAGTGCGAATAAGCATATAAATCTCCCTTAAGAATTTCTAAGCGTTCATTATTATTAATTTTACGAATTTTCATTAGATGTTTTTCCTGATTGATTCTGATTACGATCAAATCAGTTTTAAGTAGGCAGGCGATCGCCAACAACTAAATCAAGATTAGAATAAACTAAGCTCAGATCGCAGGAGTAACCCCAATGACTCAAACAATTACGTCAAAAAAATCTTTGTACGATCGCGATCTCAATTTGTGGTTAGAAATGGCGATCGCGCAATTAAATTCCCGAAATTTAGAAGATCTTGACATTGAAAATTTAATCGAGGAGTTGAAAGGTTTGGCGGGAAGAGACAGACGCGAACTAAAAAACAGATTGACCACGCTCATCGAGCATATCTTAAAGCGTTGCTATGTTAAGAGCGATTATGATTACGCGGGTTGGCAAATCACAATTGCCAGAACGCGCATTAAAATCAAAGATATTCTTAGACAATCGCCTAGTTTAAGAAATTATATTAATAGTCCTGAGCTATTTCAACAAGCTTTCGAGGATGCATTATTTATCGTCAGATCGGAGTCGGGTTATAAATCTATCGAGTTTCCTGAGTATTGGGAATTTAGTCGAGATATTGAGGCAATGCTTAGCGTAAACTTTTGGGAATAGGATGCAGGGCGATCGCATCGGTTTAAAGGAACTTTACGAGTCAATTGCGAAAAATCAGGTTTTGACATTTTGGTACGATATTAAATTATTATTTAAGATAAAGTTTTTAGTTTTTAGACATTACACATTTAGAGGACAAATATGGCAGGTACTACTGGAGAGCGTCCATTTACCGACATTATTACTAGCGTTCGTTATTGGCTAATCCATAGCCTCACAATCCCTGCGCTGTTTTTGGCAGGTTGGTTATTTGTGAGTACAGGTTTGGCTTATGACGTATTTGGCACACCCCGCCCTAACGGCTACTACACCGAAGATCGTCAAGCTGCCCCGCTTGTCACCGATCGCTACAATCCCGCCAAAGATATCGCGCCAATGGCTAACTAGATCAGCGCTTTGTTTCAGCGTTTTAGCTAATGTTCAAGCGATCAATCAAAGTTTCACATCAACGAATTTTATTACTTAATTACTATGGCAAGCAACAATCCTAACCAACCTATTCAATACCCCGTATTTACCTTTCGTTGGCTAGCCGTTCACGGACTCGGCGTTCCTACTGTATTTTTCATTGGCGCGATCGCGGCGATGCAATTTATTAGTCGTTAGTTTTTAGACCTAGTTTAAAAAACAAGACTCATAAGATAAAAAACAAACTAAAGCTCGAAATAAAACCTAAAAATAAAAGTATTTACCCATGGCTCCTAAAAACCCTAACAGCCAACCTGTAGAGTTGAACCGTACTTCTCTCTTCTTAGGACTGTTGCTGATTTTCGTGACTGTGTTGTTATTTTCTAGTTACTTCTTTAACTAGTAATCCGAATTTCAAGATGTACTGTATTTTGTGCAGTACATCTTGAGTTTAAGCATTATTTTCATAAAACTATTTTCTCTAAAGGTCTAAATTTATGCTTCAAAATGGACGTATTCCACTTTGGTTAGTTGCTACAGTTGCTGGTACTGGCGTGCTTGTTGTTGTTGGCTTATTCTTTTATGGCTCTTATGTTGGACTTGGTTCCGCTAGCTAAATTTTCAAAGAAAAAAAAGCCTCGCGTTGCGAGGCTTTTTTTTCGGCTTAAACCGATCGCTTGAGTGTGACCGCAAAAGTACTTCCTTTGCCAACTTGGCTGACGACATGAATACTACCTTCCATCTTTTGAACTAAATCATTGGCGATCGCCAGTCCTAGTCCAGTGCCAGAGATACTGCCTTCGGCTTGTCGCCCCCGAAAATTACGCTCAAACAAGCGTGACAAATCAGATTCAGGAATGCCCACACCTGTATCTTGAACATAGATATGCACAGTATCGGGCTTTATCTCTACCCCCAACAAGACATAACCATTTTCGGGTGTATATTTGAGCGCATTTTCGACTAAGTTACCGATCGCTTCTCTTAGCGCCGACTCGTTGCCAACAACTTCGGGAATATGTACGGGAATATTTGATAAAAATTTAATATTACGATCTTGGGCGATCGCGCTGGCAAAATTGGCGATCGCATCCAAAATCTCCATCAAATTAATTGAGTCCAGATCCATTGTTGCAGGAGGCAATAGGGCTTGTTCGGTTTCGGCTTGAGATAATAATAGTGGCGCAGGGCGATCGGCTTCAGTGAGTAAATCTTGAATATGCTGAGTTTCGCGCAAAATACCAACCACAAACTTACGGTTAGGATCTTCACCAACGATACGCCGTGACAGTAGTTGAGCAAAGGTACGGATTGCGGTGAGGGGGTTGCGAAGTTGATGCAACAACGAAGCCAAAAAATGACTCTGCTGTTCATAGTTGCGCCTTTGATTTATTTCTAACCATTGATTGCGGCGGTCAAGGGCGCAGGCGATCGCTAAGGTATTGGCGATTTGTTGAATTTGCGATTGCTCATATTCGATCCAGTCGCGATCGTCCCGCCCCGTCATCAAAAAGCCTAAGATTGCCCCTTCATACATCAATGGCAACACAATGCGGCGTTGTCTGACCAAACTACCACGGCTCATCGTTAATATCGGAAAAGCTTCAGGCAAAGCGATCGCCCCTTCTTCAGGAAATACAGCTACCTCCACTAAATCGGGCGGACTCCCATCGGCAACATTTTCGGTAATATAAATAGCACTAGCGACTGCACCCAAGCTTTGAGTCAGTAAAATAATTTGCGATCGCGCTAAAGCTATGAGGTCAGGACTCGCAACAATCATGCATTAACAACTACTGTACTGAGATTTTAAAATGTTCTTTAAACAGTCTAAACCACAGTATATAGCGATCGCCACTTTCAATACAAAGCTTTAGGCTCAAAACCAAGAAAGTTAGAGACGGTGATTCGCCCCCGATTCTTGGCTAAGAAGGGACTAGCAGTTATAACCAGTTACCAACAAGGATAAAAGATGACCAATAAAATGGATGACTCAAGTCGATATCAGTTGATCCTGTGGGTAAAGGAATATTGGGAAATCCTGTAATTCCTGTGATTTGATTATTGCGAATATTTACCTTGCCTGTGAGAAGCTGAATTTGGGCTTGCTGCATCGATTGGGCTTTGTTAACTCCATCAGGATAAGCTTTATAAAAACTAATCATCAACGGCGCTGTCCCCGAATCTGATACTGCCCAAAGAGAAGCTAAAACACTTCTAGCTCCTGATTCGATCGCCAAGCCACTAATGCCCAAGTTATTACCCACAGCCGTCTCGCAAGCGCTCAAGGTGAGCATGTCGATCGCAGGATTATCAAATCGCAACTTAGCAATATCACTCAGCCGTAAACGGCTATCCCAAAACTGAATGAATGACTCTTGGCTGGTATCACTAACAAATTTAGCATGAGTTCCCAAATGTAAAATACTATAGTTCCCTTGCTGACGTTGATTTTGAAGGTTGCTAACTGTAAAATCTTTGTTCAGGAACGAACTTCCCTTCAAGACTTCTGAAGCGATCGTTTTTATCTCAATATCTACCGAAGGCAGGGCGCTAAATCCTGCGACAGACTCAGTTAGTCCCATCGCCAAGATGCGAGTTGCTTTGCGATCGCGCTCTTCGACACGCGTGGCGCGGATGGATGGCACATTGGCGATCGCATAGCGTTCTATCAAAAACTGCTTGCCATCATGGAGCGCCGCAGGTGGCGTGACCCGCAGCCCACCATCCATCACAAACACCAAAGTATTGATTTTCATCGCTGTCAACTGCTGATCGATGGGTCTAATAATCAAGTCATAGAGCTTTTGAGACTGCTCTAGATAGTCTTTTGAGGAAACGTCTCTAATATTATTGCGGTAATCACCGATCAAGGCATCAACCATTTCTTTATTGGCTACATCTGTAAACTTACGGAATGGTTGACCTTTATCTTGTGGCGGAATGACCAAAATCTCAATGCGATTGTCAAGTAGAATTGGATAGATGAGAGCCGCAACATCTCCTGATTGCTGAGCAATAGTTGAGAGACGCTCTTGAGTTTTTTCAAGACTCAATCCCGTAAAGTCTAAAGGGCTACCCGTAAAAATCTCTAGCTCAGCGATATAGGCTTGTTCAAGCGTGTCAAAGGCTTTTTCGAGATTGCCAGCAATTAAGTAGCGATCGACTTCTCTTTTCAAAACATCGCGAATCGCCAAAAGTTTTTGATCGTCTGAATTTGTGGTTACTATAACATCAGGTTTGCTTGGCGGCTCAAATGTATTATTCTCAGGCACGTTGCTAACAGGTATAAATCCACCTGGGGTAATGGAAATACCGCCTTGAGAAAATGAACTTGCTAATAAGGCAGGAATGCTCGTGCCTAAACTGAATGTGGATAGCCCTGTGGTGATAATTCCCTTAGAACCATTAATGCTCGCGTCACCCACCGCAAAAGGATTTAATCCGCCCGTTTCCAAAGTAATGTTGCCGCCAGTGGTGCAGATACTTGCACCCACGCAAGTACTTGTCAGGCTACTCAAAATTGTGTCAGTTATTCTGAGATTGCCACGCGTACTCACCAATTTGACATTCCCACCTGTGGTCGGGCTAGAGGCATCAATTGATGACACCACCACATCACCCGATGGGTCAAGGGTAACATTACCTGCGTTAAGTAAACCGCTTGAGTTGATGTTACCCGCGTCAATGGCAGTGAAAGCATTAAAGAATATCTCTCCACCGATTTGTCCAGATGTATCTACATTGTCAGTGGATATCTTGCCAGTTTGACTGGTAAGGTTTACATTGCCACCAGAGCCAGTGAAACCACCTTCAGAAGGAGAGCCTTTTGCTGCGATATTTCCCGTTGTCAAATTCCCATTGGCTGTTAAAGTAATATTTCCAATCTGACTACTAAAGGCATTTGTCGTAATATCTGATGTATTAATTGTTCCGCTATTGCTGGTTAAGAACACCGAATTGCCGAAGGTTCTAATTGCTCCAGTAGTAATATTGCCTGTAGTCGTGACATCTAAATTTCCTATGCTAGTGGATGCAAGATTGATCGATAAACTAGCTAACGGAGTAGTTCCACCGACTTTTTCGCTAAACAAAATAGGATTAGTTCCTGCATTAAGAACAAGGGCTTGATTTCCATTCAAGGTACTGGCAAAGGTGATATCGCCGCTACTATTGATCTCCGTATCACCACTCAATGTAATCGACTGAGCAAAAAAGCTGACGCTACTAGCATTGATAATATTACCGCCAAGATCAACTGTCCCTGGACCTGACTGAACAAAACTACCCGCCACATTTAGATTTACACCTGAGTTGATTTTAAAAAGTCCAGTATTGGCGATCGCTAATCTGCCAGAAGTAGTCGAGAAATTATTATTAAGTGTAATATTGCCGCCACTGAGATCGGCGGTCGTGGGGCTAAGGTTGCCACTTAAGATAACATCGCGGGCTGACAAGGTGAGACTACCCGTGAGCGGAGTAGAGGCTACATTTATAGTCCCATTATCGAGGATTAGCTTGAGATTATTGATTGTGTTTGGAGCAAATGCAAAGTTTGTATTGTTACTAATGCTGCGGATTTCAAGGTTTTTGAAGTCAAAAGCGGGAACATCGATAAAAGAAAGCTGAGTTGGGATATCGCCAAAACTGTTCGCAAAATCAGCTAAGAAAATCTCGGTGAGTGGATTGCTATCTATTATGAATGTCGTCTTACCACCAACCGTAATAACTCCCGTCTGAGCGGCTTTTTCAGATAGTCTGATGACAAGATCTCCGCCCACTGTGGTGTTACCCAGAGTGATAGATTTGCCAGTGGTTGACAAGTTGCCATTGACATTAAGATTAGAGCCACTCACGGCTGTAACAAGATTGACAGGAGACAGCGCCGAGCCAATCTCTAAGTTAGTCCCTGTCGAAAAGGTTTGATTACCCGCTATGTTCACATCGCCATTATTGGCGGCGATCGCGACTAAGTTCGCCTTTAAGAAGGGAATGGCGGCATCTTGGAGTTTAAAGTTACCTGAAGCAAGTGAGCCGATGGCGATCGTGGGATTAGTAGTTGAAGGAATTAAGAAGATTTGCGAAGCTCTAATCTCTCCACCAATGTTCACATTTGCAGCGCGTATACTTATGGTATTCGTTGAGCCAGCAATAGAGCCTTGATTGGTAAACGTGCCAACGCTATCATTATTAGAATCAGCATTAAAAGTGATGTTTGTGCCAATGATTAGATTATCGCCAAAAGTTTGATTCCCCGTTGTGGTGACATTGCCATTTAGTTCTGTTGTCCCGCCAATATTTGTCGTTAAACTTGCTGCATTTACTGCGCTGTTAAATCTCGTTGTGCCTGTGCTGTTGACAGTAACATTTGCTGCTCCAACTGCACCAGTGAAATCAATATTTCCTGTTCCAGTACTTGCGGTCAAGTCTTGAGTTCCATTAACTGTGCTTTTGAAGGCGATCGCGCTATTAGTCGTATTTAATTGAACTGGATTAGTTAGCGTAACTGCATCGTTATAAGTTTGAGCGTCTGTTGTGGTGACGTTACCATCTAGTTCTGTTGTACCAAGTGCATCAGTAGTCAAACTTGTCGCATTTACTGTGCTGTTAAATCTGGTTGTACCCGAACTATTTACGGTGATGTTTCCTAATGGCGCAGAGTTGCCCACTGCTCCATCAAAGGTTAAGTTCCCAGTTCCACTGTTTAGGGTTAGGTTTTGAGTTCCATTGCCATTACCATTAATGGTGTTGTTGAAAGCGATCGCACTATTAGTCGTATTCAACTGAACTGTATTTGTAAGATTTACTGCATCGTTATAGGTTTGAGCGCCTGAAGTAGTAACATTTCCATTTAGTTGGGTGGTTCCACCCGCATCGGTTGTCAAGCTTGCTACATTTACTGTGCTACCAAATCTAGTAATTCCTGAACTATTGGCAGTGATATTTCCTAATGTGGCAGAGTTGCCAATCGCTCCATTAAAGATTAAATTCCCAGTTCCACTATTTAGGGTTAAGTCTTGAGTTCCGTTAATTGTATTGTTAAAGGCGATCGCACTATTAGTCGTATTTAACTGAACTGTATTTGTGAGATTTACGGCATCGTTGTAGGTTTGAGCGCCTGAAGTAGTGACATTTCCGTTTAGTTGGGCAGTTCCACTCGCATCGGTTGTTAAGCTTGCTGCATTTACTGTGTTATTAAATCTGGTGATTCCCAAACTATTGGCAGTGATGTTTCCTAAACTTGTAACATCACCAACAGCAGCATTAAAGGTTAAATTACCCGTTCCAGAATTTGCAATTAAATCCTTGGCTCCATTAACTGAGTTGCCAAAATTGATATTGCCATTGCTGTTTAATGCGACATTGTTTACTAAAGTTACTGGGCTATTAAAATTCAGTGAGCTAGACGTAAATATGTCATTATTTATAGCTGTATTTCCACTGGTGACATCTAGAGAAACTAGAGGCGTTGCACTTGTACCAATAGCCCCTAAAATCACATTACCAGTACCAGCATTAAGCGTAAGTGATTGATTGCCTGTGACAGTAGCGTTGCCTAAGTTAATATTGCCACTGACACCGCCACTGTTGGTAGAAAAAGTTGTATTAGCCGTAAGAGGTAAGTTACCACTGAGATTGATATCTCCTGCTGTACCAGCATTGGCTGAGAGATTAATGCTGCCAATACTCGTTATATTGAGTGCATTGATAGTGAGTGAGCCTGCGGTAGAAGAAGCATTGGTAGAGTTAGTGCCGGCATTAATAAAGTTGCCATTAATAGAGTTGCCATTCTGAGAGTTGAATGTAATATTTCCACCATTTCCAGTAGCGCCAAAAGCTCTAGAACTTACTTCTCCTAAAGAGGTGTCTATCGCACCATTTGTAGTAATTAAAGATATCAAACCTCCATTACCATTTTCTGAACTCGAAAAAATGTTGCCAGTTGTAATATTTCCTAGAATATTTCCTAGAGCTTGATAACTGATATCCCCCCCATTTCCAGTAGCGCCAAAAGCTCTAGAAATTACTTGTCCAGAGGTATCTTGCCCAAAAGAGGTATCGATCGTACCATTTGTAGTAATTAAAGATATCAAACCTCCATTTCCATTAGAAGTAGCAGATGAAATCAGGGTGCCAGTTTTAATGTCATTTCTGGCTTGAAATTTAATATCTCCACCATTTCCAATAGCTCCCGCAAATCGGGAATCTATTACCCCAAAAGAAGTATCGATCGCACCTGAAGTACTGGTAATCGCGATCGCATTTCCTGCCGCCGTAATATTTCTAGTAGTAATATTCTGATTGGCTAAGAGAGTAATTGAACCTCCCGTATTTGTTAAATTAAATCCAGAAGTGTTAATTGTGCCATTACCAGCAGGCGATTGGATCGTTGTTGGCTGGTTGAAAGATGTGTTTCCTGCTAATGTAATTGCGCCAGAGCCAAGAGGATTGCCAATTGTTAAAGAACTGAGCGTGCCATTTGTTAAAGCAGAGAGATATCTTGTGGCGATATCGAGAGTAGCAAATCCTGTGTCTCCTATTCCTCCGATTACGATCGCTTGACCTACGCTGAAGGGAGAGAGAACTAAATTTCCATTTCCAGTTGCGTTTCCAAATAAATTAATTTCATTTCCAGTTAATGAGATATTGCCATTAATTATAAAGTTGCCGAGACTGATTCCACCACTTCCTTGTTGAAAGCGATTGCCTTGTAATCCTGTTGCTGTTAGGTTTCCATTAATAATTGTATTGCCAGAAAAAATACCAGAAATAATCGTATTCGCAAAAGTTGGGCTGGCAAAAGTACTCGTACCAGTCGGATTAATGGTCAAATCCCCGATGGGTTGAGCAAGAGAGCCGATCGTATTACTAAAAGTTACATTCTCTGAGTCGATCGTAAGTGACGAAGTATTGGGACTAGTAATTGTATTGTCAAATTTAACATTACCAATAGTACTAACTCTCAATCCGAGAGTAATGTTACCGCTATTAATAATTACAGGACGGGGAAATACAAGATTTGTTGAATTACCATTGGTTGAAGATACATCAATTGTGCTTCCACCAATTGTAATATTGCCAGTCCCTGCATTGAATGATATAGAGCCAGCATCTCCTGAGAAATTATTATTATTAGCTACCAGATTGCCTACAAGAATTTCACTGTTACTTCCAGCATTCAAGCTAATGTTACCTGCTAAAGTCCTGCCATCGGAAATATCTGCACTAGCATCTAAATTCTGTAAATTAAGAGAACCATTAGTTGCAGTAATAGAAATATTTCCACTACTAAATCTAAATGAGTTATTAGTAATAATTGTGGTGTTTGGACTAGATATTATGTCTCCTAAACTACTTGTAATTGTTACATCTCCACCTCCTGTTGTGATATTACCAAGGTTATTAATACCTCCATCGGCTATCAAACTGACAAAACCACCACCAGTAGTAATATCCTGACTATTAGGAGTGAAAGTTCCTGCTGTTTGAATTGTTACATTGCCGTTATTAGATCTCGCATTATTATCAGTTGCAAATTGAATTGCTCCAGTACTAATATCTCCAGAAGCCGAGATGTTTATATCATTACTCGAAAAAAATAAAGTCGAAGTAGGATTAATAGTTAAGCTTGCTAACGGAGTAGCACCACCAAAAACACCGTCAGAGACGATAAGTCTAGCATTGAGAAAAAGTGAATTATTCCCATCCACATTCCTGACAAAAATATCGCCCGAATTTAATGAGACATTATTTGCCAAACTTATTGGACTGAGAAATGAAATGAAATTAGATGTATAGATATCATTATTTAAAGTTGTATTTCCACTGATAACCTGTAAAGCAGATAGAGGCGTTGTACTCGTACCGATCGCCCCTAAAGTCACATTGCCAGAGCCAGCATTAAGCGTAAGCGATTGATTGCCAGTGACATCAGCATTGCCTAAATCAATATTGCCATTGATACCACCACTGTTAGTAGAGAAGGTCGTACTTGCAGAAAGAGGCAAATTACCACTGAGAGTAATATCTCCTGCTTTACCCGCATTAGCCGAGAGATTAATATTACCAATATTCGTTATATTAAGTCCATTGATAGTCAACGATCCCGCATTAGAAGAAGAACTAGTGGAAGTTGTATTTCCATCAATAAGATTGCCAGTACTGATATTTCCATTTACTGCATTGAGAGAAATGTTGCCACTATTACCAGTACCATTGCCAGTGGCGTTATATGAAAGTAGTTGACCGAGACTACTATTAATGGAACCATTCAGACTTGTTAAACTGATTTTCCCAGCATTTCCATTTCCTTCAGCACCATCTACATAAGTCCAAACTCCATTAGTCGTGACGTTGCCTAGCGCCTGTAGCGTTATATCGCCGCCATTACCAAGACCAGTCCGTGCGATTAATTGACCTGCGGATGTATTGATAAATCCGTTGTTACTGGTGATAGTGATATTTCCAGAGTTGTTAGCATTACCGCCACCACCAACATCAATACCTAATAGATTTAATCCGAAGAAATCAATATTACCATCTATCCCAGCACCAGTTGTGATATTACCATTTGCTGTGAGAGTAACATCTCCTCCATTACCTGTAGGACCCGGAAAACTATCAGTGGTAACGCCACCTGTAATGTCTATATTACCGCCGCTAACAATTTGTAACGCTCCACCACCAGATGCTGCATTTGTAACGATCACAGAGGTCTTAACATTACCTGCGGCTTGCAGTGAGACATTACCTCCACTTGATGAGACACTACTAGTATCAATGGCTTTAACATCGATCGTCCCTAAATTACTGGTAATCGAGATCGCATTTCCTGCCGCCGTAATAGTTCCAGTAGTAATATTCTGATTGGCTAAGAGAGTAATGGAACCTGTAGTTAGTATTTCAAGACCTGAAGTATTAATCGTGCCATTACCAGCAGGTGACTGTATAGTTGCAGGACTGGCAAAGCCTATGAAACCACTTCCTAGAGCAGTGATTTGGTTACTAGTTGTCGCATTCCCAATTACGATATTGCTAAAGTTAGGACTACCTGCAAAAGTACTAAAAAATGAACTATCTGCAAATATATTGCTTGTACTACCACTAAAGTTGGTTACGCCGCCATTAATCACCAATGGATTGTTGCTAAAAGGTTGCAAGGTGATAGTGCCTGAACCTTGTAAACCAATGTTAGGGAATGCACTTTTATCACTGGTAAAAGTAATATCTCCTGTGCCGCCGTTGATGATTAGAGTGGCATTACCACTGGGGGGGCGAATATTTATTCCTAAAGTAACAGGATTTAGGGCATTGCCGATGATCTCAATATTGCCGCTATTGGTTTCAATTTTTTTGACATTTCCCGACAGAGGAATACCACCAATAATTCCAATTCCATCTCCTCCAGATGCTCCCGTACTAAGTCCTGTCAGTCTAATTGAACCACTATCCGAAGCGATCGTGACGTTAGCAGATTCAGGCACATTGATGCCAATTCTTCCATTACTGTCTCCATCAAGAGTAATATTGCCAGAAGTAGAAATAATCGAGCTAAAACCATTAATAGTAATTCCGTCAGTGATACCCGTTCCTAGGTTGTTGTTGCCTCCACGCAGGCTAATATCACCAGTACCAGATGAGAGCGTAGCATTATTGATCGTTAAAGCGCTGGCTGGGCTAGCACTGGGGTTAGTAGTAACTACTAAATTAATTGCTCCGCCATTAGTTGTAATTGCGTCATTAATGGTAAGTGTTCCTAAGAATAAGGCAGAAGCATCATTTGCGACTAAATTAACATCGCCGCCGTTAGTAGTAATTGTGCCATTTCCAAATCCTTGAGTAGAAATGCTATTACCTGCACGAGCCTCAATTCCAACGCCCGCAGCAATGATATTAATAGGAGCGTTGAAATTGATATCATTAGTCGCCCGTAAAAATACATTTGACGCTGCATTATCAATTGTGGCGCTGCTGATAAAGCTTGTACCAAGTGCAGGGGGATCGGAAAATTGGTCATTAGCCGCTAAATCGGCAGGTGTATCAGCACCAAAAGTGACCTCAATATTTTGGGGATCGAGAAGTAATGTGCCAATTTTGCCGTTGGGTGCAAGGGTGTCAGTAGAACCTTGATAATTGAGATTTTGTTTGCCTGAAACTTCGACAAAACCGCCATTACCAGCTATCTCGCCACCCCTCGCCGCGATCGCCCCAAAAAACTGCGTAGATTTATCAGCCCAAATAATTACCTTGCCGCCATCACCAGTTAATAAGCCATTGGCGAATATTTGGGAACTGCTATCTATATATGTTTGCAAAGCATTAGGTGCTATTCCCTTACCCTGAAAATCGCCACCAATCAGAACCGTCCCGCCACCCGTACTTCCAGAAGCATTAATTAAAGAATTAACCAAGCCGACTTGATTGCCAAATATGCCAACATTGCCGCCTTTAGCAAGATCAGAAGACACATCAATCTTGCCAGAGGCGATCGCCATGCCATCTTTGACCGCAATATCAGACGGACTAGGGCTAGCAACTAAGGAAATAGTTCCATCGGCTTTAATGACAACTTGATTAGCTTGGGATACTTTGCCTGTGAGTGATTCGGCAAGTTTTGATAATGTGGATATTTCACCATTCCAATTACTAGGAATGACATCTTTATTGACGGCAAAACCTAATACGAGATCGGGCGATCGCAGTTCTACTTGTGAGTTGCCTGAGACGGCGGCAAGATTCACATTACCCGCAGGAGCAGTAAGATTACCCGTATTAACGACCGTTCCAGCCGTTAGCGAGATATTTTTACCCGCATCAACGGTGAGATTACCTTGATTGATGATTGTGGCGGGTTGGGATATTCCAAATTGAATATTTTTAGGATCGCCGCTCGGAAAACTAAGAGAATTTTTGTCTACATTAAACTTTTGATTTTGGTCAAAACCTAACCCTGTGCCAGTTGTGGTATGAAAAGAGCCACCAATATCTAAACGAGCATTTACGCCAAAGATAACACCGTTAGGATTGAGTAGATAAAGATTAGCATTTGGAAAAGCTTGGCGACTCTCGATCGTGCCAAGAATATTAGAAGGGGTATCGCCCGTTACCCGATTGATAATATTATTAATTCTCCCGCCATCAACAGACGAGGTACCCGTATTAAAAATTACTCCCGAATTTGGCACATTAAAGCGATCGAAGCTGTTGTATAGGTTCCCGCCATTAACAGTGCCTTGTCCTGTGGGAGAAATAACATTACCTTTAACTTCTGTGGCAGTAGAGCCATCTACTGCGATCTGAGCATGGGCTGATTGAGTGTTGATTGATAAGGGTTGACTTACGAGAGTGGCTGTTAGTGCAAGTATAGAGAATATGCCAAATCGCTTAGCTTTAAGCAAAATACTAGCTATCAGGGAATCGCTCGCACTACGGTTCGATAAAAACATAACTCTATAACTCTCTAATTAAGAATTTTCACAATTCTGACCAGTGAAAATATAGTATATCAATTTAGAGTAATTCAAGAAGATTTTGTAATTTAATGTTAAGAGTGTTGAAAAATATTACTCTCAATAAAATCCTAGGTTTCCTATCAACGCAAAGCACTGTATAGCTTTTATTCTCTGTGGTGATGATGGCGACATTAAAAATTAAGACAGAGAATTAAGACAAAAAGCTTAGACTCATCACAAAATTCCCGCGATCGCCGTCTGTACGGAATAGCCTAAATGCTTCCAAGCCGCCGCCGTGGCGACTCGACCGCGTGGGGTGCGATTTATATAGCCAATCTGCAATAAATACGGCTCATAGACTTCTTCGATCGTGTGAGCGTCCTCACCTGTGGCGGCGGCGAGTGTGTCTAGTCCAGCAGGTCCACCATTAAAGTTTTCTATCAAAACTGTTAGTAATTTGCGATCGATCCAATCTAAACCTTGAGGATCGACATTAAATAATTCCAATGCGGATTCGGCGATCGCCCCTGTGATTTGTTCGCCTTTTGCCTTGACTTCTGCATAGTCGCGCACCCGTTTTAATAATCGATTGGCAATCCGAGGCGTACCCCTAGATCTGGCTGCGATCGCGATCGCGCCATCATCATCAATGGGAGTTTCCAGAATTTTGGCAGTGCGCGAGACAATTTGCGTAAGTTCATCTTGTTCATAAAAGCGAAAATGCTGCACAAATCCAAAGCGATCGCGCAATGGGGAAGATAATGAGCCGATCCGCGTAGTTGCTCCAATCAGCGTAAATTTATTTAATTGCACACTGCGAATCCTTGCACCCTGCCCTTTCCCAATCGTAATATCAAGGCGATAATCTTCCATCGCAGGATAGAGAATCTCTTCGGTCACATTGGGCAGACGATGGATTTCATCGATAAATAAAATATCTCCTGCTTGCAACGAAACCAGCAAACCCGCCACATCACGCGGACGCTCAAGGGCAGGAGCAGACGTAATTTTACATTGCACCCCCATTTCTTCAGCAATAATCAAGGCGAGAGAAGTTTTGCCTAACCCTGGGGGACCATAAAGCAATAAATGATCAAGCGCCGACGATCGCGATTTTGCCGCCGCGATCGATATATTTAGGAGTTCTTTTAAATCTTTTTGACCAATATAATCTTTGAGATTTTTGGGACGGATATTAATATCAACGGCAATCTGAGATGCCTCGGTTGCAGGATCTGGAGCCAAGTTGTTTTTAGCAAGTTGATCCTCAAGCTTCTCTTCTGGAGTCGCTTCGGCTTGCAACAAGTCCAGAGCCTTTTGCATTTCAGGAGAGGGTGTATCTTTTTTGGGACTGCGCCGAGGTGCTTTCTTAGCGGCAACTTTTTCAGGGATTGGGGCTGATGGAGCCTGATCGCCTTCAGGAATAGGATTTTGATTTGGTTTAGAAGAGATGATTGCCATAGGCTTTTGGTTGCTCAAACTTGTAAATATCTACGATTAATTTCACCCAACTATCAACTAGCGAAGCCAAAATCTGCTCACCCTTGTCTCTAGTTGCGGCTTTGGCATCACCCAAAACTCCGCTCTGACTGAGATCTCGTGTTACCCATCCAAAAGGATTTGCACCTTCCATACTTAGCATACTGTCTTTAGGTAGTCCATGTGGATATTCGGTCACGGCTTTATCCATGTGGACTTGTTCGGGCAGGAGCGCCAACATCAGGCTAGTCTCGGCATCGCCGCCATGAATTCCAAATTCTAATTCTTTTGAAGTTAATAAATCTTTAGCAACATTAGGAACGCGCCAAGTAAAAAGAGGGAAGATCGTAAAATCTGGATATTTTTCATGGAGATCGCGAGCGATTATTTCTAAAATTTGCGGCTGTCCGCCATGCGAATTCATCAAAGCTAACTTGCGAAATCCTGCTCTATAAACACTTTCCGCAATATCGGTTAAGACCGCCAACATCGTCTGCGTACTCATGGTAATCGTGCCTGCAAAACTACTATGCTCATTCGATTTGCCATAGTACAATGGCGGCAAAGCATAGGCGGGAATCTCAGAATCTAATTTTTGCAAGGCTCTACCCAATACGCCAATCCCGATCGCAGCATCGACAATTAATGGCAGATGCGCTCCATGCTGCTCGATCGCGCCCATAGGTTGAATAATCACCACATTCTCTTTGTTTGACATCGCGGCGATCGCAGGTGAGGTGAGGTATGCAAAATATCGATTAGCAGGAAAGTAATTCATATTTAAATTAATATTTATCTGTGACAATCAACTTAGATTAACCTTGAGCAGAAGAATTTTGCATCTGATGATATTTCCATAAAGCCCCTTTTGTCTCAATTAGTTCTTGATATCTCCCTTGCTCAACTATTCTACCTTTCTCAAGCACAACAACCTTATCTGCTCGAACTATAGTCGAAAGACGATGGGCGATCGCAATTACAGTACATCCTTGGGATAGATTGTCGAGAGATTCTTGAATCAACCTTTCTGTCACCGAATCAAGCGCACTAGTTGCTTCATCTAAGATTAAAATATCTGGTTTGCGGAGTAAAGCACGGGCGATCGCAATTCTTTGACATTGACCGCCTGATAGTCGTACACCGCGATCGCCCAATACAGTGTCAAAACCTTGCGGCATATCTAAAATAAAGTCAAGGGCATTGGCTTGCTGCGCTACCTCCATCACCATATCTTCGTCAATGTCATTGACTCCATAGGCAATGTTATAGCGCACCGAAGCATTGAAAATAAATGTACTTTGACTGACAATCGCCATGCGGCGGCGCAGTGAACTAATTTGAAGATCCTTTAAATCAATTCCATCAATCAAAATTGTTCCATTTGTCGGATCATACAATCTTGGAATTAGATCGGCTAAGGTTGTCTTACCTGCTCCAGAAGTACCCACTAAAGCGGTTGTTTCACCTCGTTTAATTGACAAATTAATGTCATGCAATACAGGATTGTCAAGGGCATTATAACCAAAGTCAACTGATAAGAAATCAATCGAATTCTCTAGCCCCGTAAACTCTAATTCTCCATCTTCGAGATAAATCTTATCTTCTGTGGTCAAAACCTGTTTAATCTTGGCGATCGAGCCTCCATAACTGCCTAGCTCAACTCTCAATCCATTCACTTGCTCAACTAGAGGCATCATTCTAAACAGAACGAACATAAAAGTAAGTAGAGAAGCAGTTTGCAATTGACCACTCACCACAAAAATGTTAAAAGCCGAAACAATCACACAGATTAAGATCGTTGTAGAAATAGCCTCAGCTAGAGGACGAATAATATCAACGGCTCTATTGAGTTTGTATAATGCTTGTTTGACCTTTTCGGAAACGTTATAAAAGCGAACTCTCTCAAAATTTTGGGTAGAAGATGTCTGAATTGTTCGCATGGCGCTGATCAGTTCAATACCTGTAGATGTGAAATCTGCGCCAGCCTGTGATACTGGAAAACTGGCTTCTCTTACCCGCACCACAAAGCTAGATATCGTTACAGACAGCATCCCAAAGAGTAGTAGAGATATAATAGATAGCTGCCAAGATATCAAAAACATCGCTCCGATATAAACAAGTAGAGTTGATCCTCTAATCGCAAAGGAAGAGACCGCCCCAAAACCTCTCTGAATAGTCGCAATTTCACTATTGAGGCTGTTGACCAAATCCCCCGATCGCGTTTGAGAATAGTAGCCAAGACTCAAGCTAATTAATTGCTCAAACATCGACTTTCGCATACGGTCTGCAAACGATGCATCGGTCAACTTGGCATAAACTGGACCCAAATAAGCAAAAAGCGATCGCAGCCAAGCCAAAGAGATCACCAAAAAACCTAGGCGAGCTAGGCGATCGCCCGTGTTAGATTGAGTCCCAAATACCCATAGATTAAGCCAATCAAATCCCAATTTGACCGACACTTTATCAGGGTTAGTTAAAACTTGCAGAAAAGCGTTAATCACAGCTAGTGCTGCGCCTTCAAAAATTGCACCTAAAAACGAGAATATAACCGCAAGTACTGCTACACCCCAAAAATACTTGAATTCTCGCAAAAAAATACGGTTTTCCTTCCAAAAAGAAGTAACCTTAATCAGGCTTCGTAAGGACGCGAAGACTTTCTGCATATGATGTTACTTAAAAAATAGGTAATGAATATAGACAATTAATCTTAAAGCCTATTTGAGCATTGCGTTGAGGTGGAGTTACGTTCTTATCAGCCTGTTACCAAACCATCTATTTAAACATACAAGACTTTGCTAAACCTTGTTGCAGAAGCTCTTGATAACCCCGATCGCCAATTTCATAAGCACCAAATCGGGCTAGATGGGGGTTCATGAGCTGAGCGTCAAATAAAACATAGCCCCGCGATCGCAAATGTTCGACTAACTTTACCATCGCCACCTTTGAGCCTTCAGGAATATTAAAAAACATCGACTCACCGATAAATATGCCATGAATCGCAATCCCCAAAATCCCTCCTGCTAATTTATCATCTTGCCATGTCTCAAAACTATGCGCCCAACCTGCTTTGTGCAAATTACTATAAAGCGATCGCAGTTCTTTAGAGATCCATGTAGTTTCGCGATCGGCGCAGCCTGAGACGACTTGTTCAAAAGCGCTATCAATCTTCACTTCAAAACGATTTTGATTGATCACGCGCTGCAAAGATTTGGGGTAGCGAAAGCGATCGTCAAGGGGGATCAAGGTGCGATCTTTGGTGTAATACCACTCGATGGGTTGACCGTCTCCCTCTGACATCAAAAAATAGCCTTGGCTATAGCCGTCAATCACGCTGCGAATATTAAATCTTTGCACGAACAGACTTTTTAACTCGCAAGTACATACATAAAAATTATAGAGGAGCGCTATGCGCTCCTCTATAATCTTCGTTTGGTTATTTTAAATTAGTTTTGAACTTCAGAATCTTTAAATAAGCCGATTTCGTTTTAATGATTATATTTTGCAGGACAGCCGACGCGATCGGGGATCGCTTAACACTTTCTTTATAGTTGATTTTTAATTGATTTCTAACTGGCTAGGCTTAATCAAATATAAAACCAGCGCCGAAACCTGTGGCGCACGCGCTACAGGTTTTAGATTTTATATTTAATTAAGCCCACTTACTTAAGGCTGAATCAGGAATCTCAGTCACGTTACTCGCTGAGAGTGTCAATTCACAATAGCAATCCTAAGATTAATTACAGCAATTTGCTTTCAAAACCCGCCACAAGTGAAATCAGTAAAACGCAGAATGCTAACCCTTGTATGTAAAACGCATATATATGTAAAATGCATATAATTGCTATACATGTCTAGATGCGTTAGTATTTGCCATAACATAAGTACACTTAATCTGCGATCGCCAAATATGGGAAACTGGGAATTTTTGTTACAACGTAAAGGTGACAAGTCCTGGTTGCCATTAGAGTCTCCGACCGTGGAGATCTTGGAGAGCCAGTACCGACTTGCAGCCCGCTCTGATATCGTCAATGTGTCAGTAGCGATCGCGATCGCCTATCGTCCGCTTGCTGATGTGCGACATGAACCTTTTCATCAAAAAATTGTAAAACGCGTCAGCCATGATGGTTTGCTGATCGTGATGCCTTATACCAGTTTTGTGCCGGGGCAATGGCAGATTGATTGTTATGCGGTTGACACCGTTGACGAGATTCCTGTATGGAAAAAAACAATCAAATTCGATGTCATTCAAATTTCTTCAGAAGCTGGTTCAGAATGGCAATATAGCGATTTGCCTGAAGAAGATTTAGAAGGATTTGCTCACATCTCATCAGATCCAGATGGTGAGTCTATTGCGCTGGATCAAACCGAGCTAGCTTCGCTTAGTCATAGTTCGCCAATCTTGGATATAGCAGAGCAGAGATCTACCGAACTTGTACAGTCTATGTTTGATGAGTTTGCTCTATTTAATGATGATCTTAATGATGATCTTGATGGAGATAAATCGGCAACCAGAGTAATAGCCAATTTGGGCGATCGCCCTAATGTATTGCAGTCGATTAGTTCGGAGCAGCTATTAGATCAATCAATGGTCGCCGCCGAGATGGATGCTCCACAGCAACCGAGAATTTTATTAAGACTGCATCAACCTCAATATATTGTCAGTACTGATAATAGCTTTATTCTGACAGGAGATGCCTACACTAAGGGCGACATCGAAGTTAGTCTTAAAGATCCTCAAACCCTTGATGTGATTGTGCATCGCCGCTTCGCGATCGCTAATCTAAGCGATCGGGTGGTAGCCACAGGTGCAATTCCATTTGATTATCAAGTTATTGTGCCGCCACCATCAGAGATTCAAGTCCTGATTGGCGAAGTGCAAATCTATCCTCACCAAGACTTTCAGCAATATGGCGATTTGTTTGTTACCCAACAGGCGATCGCTGTTTCCTATCCTGCTTCAAGGGTTTTGCCTGAGATGATCAAAGAAGCCCAGAAGTATAGTTCTGAAAACATGACAGCGCCTATTGCTGAATCCACTAGTTATCCACAATCTTCACAGAGTTTTCCACAGGTATCTACCCCAACTAAAGATCTATTATCTAAGCCAAAATCAGCCAATTCGCTTAGTCTTCCATCTCTACCCATCAATGGACTTAAAACCTCTGGAGGACAGTCAGAAGAGCCGTCACGCCCCAAAACCATTCTGTCATTACCACCTCTACCGCCGCTCCCAAATAAGACTACTCATCAAAACTTAAATCTTTCTGATGATCCCACCACTCAAAGTTATGCCCAGAGTTTTCCACAGGAAGAATTACCTCAAGTAGAGATAGATGCACTTGAGCGAGTAGAAGCTGAATTTGCGCGAATAGACTTTTTGGAACAGACGGAGCAAATTGGGCAAACCAGACAAACTGACGGCGATCGCCAAAACGTCTCAACATATGTCGAAGAGCCAGAATTACTCTATAGTTTTGAAGAAGATCTACCACAAAACTACGAAGAGATTCTAGAGCAGCCGTGCCTTGAATCCACTCTGTTTGATAAACCGTTATCGCCGCCCAATAAACTACCTCTCAATAATTTGCGCGATCGCAGCAATCGATTTCTCCACAAACTCCAAACTCTATCGGCTGACGCGATCGCCTCTCAAAAAGCTAGCCAACGTAATGATGATTTATTAATTGACACTTATCTTGACACTTCTGTGGATACTTATGTGGATGGTGGTTCATTATTGCCTCCTGAGATCCTTGTGGGAGGATCATTTTCAGGAGCGTCAATTGATCTAGATAATGCCGAACAGCAGCCGTTTACGATCGCCGAAGCTAATAGTTTTGCTGAACTTGATCTAGAACTTGATCTAGAACTCGATCGCTTACTCGCGCCTGAGCCTGATCTAATTTTAAATGAATATGTTTGGGAAGAAACCGTTGATCCTAATACCTTCCCTATTCCCACAGTTGGCAATAATTTAGCGAGCAGTAATTTGACGGCTTCTACCCTTGTAGAGACGGCTCAAACTATCCGTAATATCCAAGAATCATCACCTCAATCTTTATCTGACCAAGAGCCGATTCCCATCCCTGAAATCCTAATTCCCGCAGGAGAAATTATTTCGGGTACGCCGATGATGGTGACTGTGCGATTACCTGCGATCGCGCCCAAGTTTTTTGTGAAGTTCTGGATCAAGGATTTACAAACTCGGATGATTGTGGATGGTCCCCGATGGTTGTTAGACTTTAGTATTGTTCCTAACACGGAGTTTATTGAAACTCGGACTAGTATCTCAATTCCACTCAGTAGTATTGATGTGGCTTTTGAGGCGATCGCGATCGAGGCTCAAACTCAGCGTGAAAGTCACAAAGTCAGAATAATTCGCGCAGTTACTCCACCAAACCTAGCCCAAGACATCGATTATGAATAAGTTTTAAAAATCTAAGAACAAGAATTAGTGGTGCGGGGCAAAGCCCCGCGCTACCAATTTTTGAGTTAAGACTGACTCTGCAACCAGTAATAAGTCGCCATCGGCAATAAAGTTGCCAAAATCAGTAAAATAATCACGACTACATTAGAAGAACTCGCTTCGGTTTCTTCTCTGGTGGCATAATTACTCGTCTCAGTCTCTTCGACAGCAAGTAAGGGCGCACCCGGATCGGGATTCCCTCTTAGCACTAATTCTAAACGTGCCATGCCCTCATTTACCGATTGATTGTAGTTAGATTTACGCGCAGGATAGAGCATAGTCTCATCCGCAATACTGGTGGCAATGCTGTCTGGCAAAAGTGCTTTTACTTTTTCTCCAGTTTGGATGGCGGTACGATGATCTTCTGTCGCTAGCAGTAGTAATACTTGGTTGGCTTTGTCGGCAGCAGTAGGAAACCATTTATCAAATAATTCGGCAGAAAATTCGGCGGCGGGTTGTCCTAGATCAATCCGTCTGATGGCAACTACCCGCACTTCCGTACCAGTTAATTCCGCTAGTTTTTGAGCTTTAGTGGCGATCGTGCTTTTAGTCAAAGGACTTAGCACCTCTGCATCATCAATTACCCAAGTTTGCTCCGTCAGGGTCTTAATTTCGGCTAAGTCAGGAATATCTGATACTTGCAAAGCCAAGGCAGTACCCGTAAATAGATGAAAGCTAATCAGCAAGGCGATCGCGCCCAAGCATATTTGCTGAAATCGACTGAGGCTCGATTTGATAATTTGATTAGCTGATGCTGGGACTAAGCACCCTAGCTGATGTAATAGATTTTTAAACATTATTTTAAGTGTAATTTTAAGTGCAATATATACCTAACAAACAAGATATAGCAATCGGGAATGATTTGTAAGAGGCGTACCCGTAGGATGCATTGATTAAGATGCATTTATATAGCTGTGGGCAGTCTTGCTAGGATATAAAACTAGGAGCGGAGAAGCGCCGCTTCTCGCCTTCTGATTTTGAGATCGCTATATTAGAGCTATGAATCAACTTTCTAGACGAAAACTCCTAACAACTATTGGTGTGGCTGCAAGCACAATATTGCTGAATAACTGCATCTCTAAATCTTTGTCAATTGATTCATTTCAGATTACTCCTAATTCCTCGGTTTCTGATATTCCCGAAATTCAATCTGTTCGTCTCGGCTTTATGCCATCCCTAGAAACCGCACCTCTGTTAGTTGCAAAAAACAAAAAATTGTTCGCCAAATATGGGCTAACCGATGTTGAGTTAGTTCCTTTTAAATCATGGCAAGAAATCTGCGATCGCACTGAATTAAGCACTGAATTAGGAATAGATGGTATTGATGGCGGACATTTTTATAGTCCTTTACCTGAACTCCTTAATGAAGGATTAATCAATCGATATCCACACAAAACGGCGATGTATGTGTTGATGCGACTGCATACTCATGGAGGCTATATCGTTGCTTCTAAAAGATTAAAACGATTTGGCGTTCAACTACAACGCGCTCCATTCTTTCCTGTTCAAGATGCTGCTCAGCTATTTGGGAAGCCGATAAGTTATGCGATCGCCGAAACGGGCAGTAATTACGAGCTATGGCTGCGTTATTGGCTAACCTCAATGAGGATTAGCCCTAACCAAAATATTGATATTCTGGCGATTCCATTAGATCAAATCGTGACTAAACAAAATCAAGCTGACCTCATTTGTCTAGATAGTTGGCATACTCTTAAATTAATCGAAGCTAATTTGGCAGATCCCGCGATCTCCATTGGCGAGATTTGGCATAATTATCCGGGGGAAATAATTGCGATGCGAGCCGATTGGGTGGATAAATATCCGATCGCCACTCAAGCGCTCATTCAAGGACTAATGGAAGCTCAGATCTGGTGTGACAATCCTGCTAATGCTAAAGAGTTAAATAATCTTCTAGCCTTAAGTTTCACAGATATCACAAATCTTATTTCCCAACCTATCAAGGTAATCTCTCAACTTTTTAAAAACAATCCTCGCCAAAAAATTAATATAACCAAATCAAGTAATTCAAATAATCAAATCAAATATTGGTCAAACGATGGCTTATCGGTTTCTTACCCATACAAAAGTCATGATCTATGGTTTTTAACAGAATATCAAAAATGGAAGTTATTACCTAGTTCTTTTGAGATTAAAGAGACAATTGATGCTGTCAATCGCGAAGATCTATGGAAAAAAGCTGCTATAGCGATCGGTGTTCCTGATACCAATATCCCAAGATCAACTTCACGCGGAATAGAAACTTTTTTTGACGGCTCACATTTTGATCCAAACAATCCTAACCAATTTAATGTGCGCCCATGAAGATCTGCGATCGCCCCCAATCTTATCAAAACTAAGATTGTCCCTGCTGTGAAGCTAGGTATTATGGAAGTTGGACTTTCTTGGTCGCAATTGTTTTCTATTCGATATGTCTTCTAACTGGCTTCAAATATACCTTTTTGTATCTCACTTGACGGAACCAGTACCAAATTGTTACAAAGAACCGTGGGGGCAATTCATGAATTACCCCTACGGTAAAACTTTGAAAAGTTATTTGGTTTTATATCAGTGCCAAGCGCTGTAAATCAGCCCCCAATGGAAAGCCTAAGGCTTCTCTTTGGGCGTAATAGAGTTTGGCAACTTGTCGGGCTAAGTTGCGAATGCGTCCGATATAGCGCACTCGCTCTGTCACCGAAATTACGCCTCTAGCATCTAATAAGTTAAAAGAATGCGAACATTTCAAGACGTAATCGAAGGCGGGTAATACTAGTTCCGATTCTAGAAGGTGTGCGGCTTCTTTTTCATATTGTAAGAATAGTTGGAATAGTAAATCAGACTCTTGAGGCACGCCACCAAAGTTACCGAAGTTATAGCCGCTATGCTCGACTTCGCCTTGATGATGCACTTGTCCATATTTGATGTCGCCTTGGGTGGGGTGCGATCGCCAGATGATGTCATAAACCGAGTCAACGCCTTGTAAGTACATGACTAAGCGTTCTAGCCCGTAGGTGATTTCCGCCGAGACTGGGCGACAGTCTAAGCCGCCGACCTGTTGAAAATAGGTAAATTGGGTGACTTCCATTCCATCGAGCCACACTTCCCAACCAACTCCCCACGCGCCGAGGGTCGGTGATTCCCAATCATCTTCGACAAAGCGGACATCATGATCGGCGGGATCGATGCCGA
>JANODY010000019.1:0-3227 GCA_031412945.1 Cyanobacteria bacterium SOY_65_metabat_81 | reverse complement strand
CCTCAGGGACAACGTGTTCTCGCTAATCAAGTTCGTCAAGTTTTTGATATTCTCTCTTGTTCTTATTCTTACTGATTTCTTCTTCATGAATTTTCTTGTTCTCCCTCCCTGCTTGCTTTTCCGAAAATGAAACCACCCTGCTCGCCCTTAATGGGAGAGGGGGAGTAAGACCAGTTTCTTGTTCCCCTCTCCCCCTTTGGGAGAGGGGCTAGGGGTGAGGGTCTTGCAAACTTCCACGTAACATGAGCCAGTAAATTTTTTAAAATGCCGCTTCGCGGCACTTTAAAAAAATTTACTAAAGGACTTCTTAATCTTCTGATTCAGAAACATCAGGCTCAAATGTGGGCGCACTAGCAATATCAGATAGACTAGCAGGATTTTTAGAACCCTTTTTCTTGCGTTTTGTGGATGTTCTTGCCCATTTAGTTTGACTCCAAATACCAAATAGCACAAAAGCCGAAACTATAGCCTCAAAATATGATTTAATGGCTTGCTTTATCAGTTGACGAAAAGCCTTGGTTTGACCTTCTTCCACTTTCCCTTTGACCTCATTGGTCTTTTTCAAACTTTCAGCGTCTAGCTTGCCTTTAAGTTCAGTCTCTAACTGCGTCCTAAGTTCAGAGGGATTACTCTTATTCAGGGCGATCGGCGGTGGCGATTGCTTTTCCAGAGATTCTGCAAACTTCAGCAAATCAGCATCACTGGTCTTTTTTAAATTCTCTTTAGCCTTAGTTTCGATATCTTCTTTGACTTTATTGATTCGGGTAGTTTGTTCTGACAAGGTGAAGTTAGCTTGGGTGTTGTTGTCATTGTTGATCCGAATAGCGGCACTGACACCCACTAACAACATCACTACATAAAAAACACTTAATAATAAAGACAGCCATGATAAAAACTTGAGCGCGTTTTTACCGAAGGCGGAACGGGCGGTAGATTCGCCATAAAATATCAATATCAAACCGATGATTGGGACGGGTGAAGTGCCAACCAGCTTAGCCAATGCGCTAAATTCCCACGGAGCATCTTGACCAAATCTTGGTGGAATTAACGCTTCAGTAAAGTTAGAAAGTGCTAGCAATAATAGTCCATAACCCGCAAAACGAAATAAGTTTGCCGTAACTACTTCTGTAGAATTTGAATTACTCATGTTTTAACTGTTTGAGTTTAATGTTTTGTAAAGCTGTAGCTTTTTGTGTTTTCAAGTAAGTAGCTAGGCGTAATTAAAACCCTAAAACCTATGGCGTGCGCTGCGTGTGCGCCATAGGTTGTGGTTCTGATTTTATTCCGCCTAGCTACTTATGGGCATTTTAGTTAAGGCTGAGGAAACCTAAATTTCCACCATTCATACCATAAAAACCACACTTTCTCTAGTTTTTGATTAGTAATATTAAGGTCGCTGTCTGATGTGATGGGGGTCGATATCAAAGTCCATAAACAACGGCGATCGCGTAGATCTTTTTGTCCGAGCAGCCAACCAATGATCACATCGCGATCCATAGCGCGATCGCTAGCATTATCTTCAAAATGATCTTTAGTAACAGTAGAGATACCACGCGGATTAATGCAAGCAGTCAAATATGCGCGATTTTGATGGGTAAAAGTTGCGTAGTAGCCTATTGGAGATTTAAGAACAGACTTTTGACGTAATTCGTCTTCACTAATCTCAATATTAGCCATCCCTTTTAAAAACGAGAAAAGATCTCCATCTGTGCCAACTGCATACCGCAAAGCAATATCTACAGTCATTTCATCTACTAAGTAACTATATTTTTTGCCAAATAGATATTTAGGTTTACCAAAAAATTCTTTAGTATCAACAATATTTTCGGGTGGTTTAGTTTCTAATTGTTTAGTCTGATCTTGAACAAATTCGATGCGATCGGGAAAGATGAAAGGCGTGGGTTTGCCAATACTGCCATCGACCAGCGATCGCCCTAAAACCAAAAAACTGCTACTAATTAAAAAAATAAGTAATCCCAATCGAATTTTTTGATCTTTTTGGTTTAGCAAATTTACTACCAAAGCGGGATCTTCTTGCAGATCAACTAACTCTGGTTTGCTTTCGATTTCATTGGCTTCATTTGCCATGTCCGTCCTACAATACTTTGCCTAGCCCATCATAAAATCTAATTGCGACTAATGACAATTGCAAAATCTAAAAAAGTTTGCGTGGTGCAAAGTCCCGCTTAAATTCTTTGGGATTTTGTGGGCGAGACTAATTTGTTTGAATGTCGGCATGTAAATCGATTGTGTTCAAATTGAGCTTGTTTTCTCTGCGACCTGATTATATGATTAGGCTTGAGGAAATAACGAAACATAAATCTGCGCTGCTAATTCTTAAATAATCGTGAAGATCTTTAACCTAAAATCAAAAATATGATCAAGACAATTCCGAATAATTTCTTAAAATGGGGGGGGGTAGCTGCTCTCCTAGCAAGCACTCTAGCCATTTCTAGCGCGACTGAAGCGATCAATCTTACTGTAAGTAATACAATTTCTAATAATACTGCTGCCTTTGAAAATACTGGTCAAAGTTTTGTTAACGATCCATCGGGAAATGGGACTACCATCCTGCTCAATGATTGGACTTTTGCATTTTTTGCTGGAAATATAGCAACTGCGGCAGGAGAAACTCTAAATATTTATGAGGGTACTGGCAATGGCGGTACTTTAAGGGGTTCCTCAAACACAGCCACAATCACTACTCTTAATGGCTTCAGTGCCGTGACTTGGACGTTTGCGAACGGCGGTTTATCGCTTATCGATAGAGACACCTACACAGCTAACATCAACACCGCTAATACACTTAATTATGAGATCGCAACAATTGATGTTTATCTAAATGGGTTGTTAACTTCCGACGCTGTGCAATTGACAGGCTTTGACACTGTGTTTCAGGGCAATTTTTCCTCAGCTACAGCCGTTCCCTTTGAGTTTGAGCCGACTGGTGGCTTGATGGTTGTGGGCGGTGTTTGGCTATTGCGTAGACACTTGAAGAAGAAAAAAGAAACCAAGGTTTAATTTCTTTTTTAATACGAACAGCAAGTAGAGGCAATTCATGAATTGCCTCTACTTTTTTTGGAGTTTGTTCATAATGCTATCGCGGTTTTCAAGATAGTGAGGACAGAATTAAATGAGAACGGTCATGGCATCACAATGAGAAAACCATCCCAAAAGATCCTTCTTGGTGACGGTATTAAATGCATCAGTGATAGCTTGATCTAGTT
>JANODY010000018.1:0-62720 GCA_031412945.1 Cyanobacteria bacterium SOY_65_metabat_81 | reverse complement strand
ATGTAGATTCACGATAAACTTTGGCTAGCAAAATTTTTAAAGACTAATCTTAAAGGCTTATGCACGGCAAATTCCCATTGCATCCTCCCATCCATTTTGGCACTGACGGTTGGCGAGGCATCATTGCTGACGACTTTACCTTCGATCGCCTAGGCACAGTTGCCCCGATCGCCGCGCACATCTTGCGTGAAACCTTTGGGCAATCAGGTAGTAATACGATTATTGTTGGATACGATCGCCGATTTATGTCCGATGCTTTTGCCAAACACACGGCTGAGGCGATCGCGGCGATCGGTTTTGACGTATTACTTGCCGATGATTTTGCGCCCACTCCCGCTTTTAGTTGGGCGGCTTACGATCGCCAAGCCTTAGGCGCGTTAGTAATTACAGCTAGCCACAACCCTGCTAATTATTCTGGCTTAAAAATCAAAGGCGCATTTGGCGGCTCTGTATCGCCTGATGTCACTGCCAAAGTTGAAGCAATTTTAGAACGTGGCGATTTTGTCTACAGCTCTTCTCAAAAAGGACAGATCGACACCTTTGACCCGTGGGCAAGTTATTGCCAAGCTCTGCGCGGCAAGGTAAATGTTGAGGCGATCAAAGCGGCGATCGCCCAAGGAAAGCTGACCGTATTTGTGGACGCAATGCATGGAGCCGCCGCAGGTGGCTTAGCCAAAATTTTAGACTTGCCATCCGCAGACCAAACTAATCTCATCGAGCTAAATAGCAATACCGATCCTTTATTTGGTGGAAATGCGCCCGAACCGCTCCCCCGCTACATTGCCGATTTGTTCCGTCAAGTCAAAACCTATCACCATGAACATCCCCAAAAGACCTTGGTGGGATTTGTGTTTGATGGTGATGCCGATCGCATTGCGGCTGTGGATAGCGAAGGCAATTTTCTTAGTTCCCAAATCTTAATTCCAATTTTAATGGAACATCTCGCCAAGCATCGCGGATTTAAGGGAGAACTAATTAAAACTATCAGTGGCTCCGATCTAATGCCCAAAGTCGCTGCCCTCTTCGATTTGCCCGTATACGAAACTCCCGTTGGTTACAAATATATTGCCGAAAGAATGCTCTCTGGAATTCCTTGCCTAATAGGTGGTGAAGAGTCTGGCGGCATCGGTTATGGGAATCACATTCCTGAACGCGATGCCTTACTTTCGGCTTTGTATGTGCTAGAGGCGATCGCCCAATCAGACCAAGACTTAAGCGTTCTGTACAGCAATCTCCAAAAGCAAACTAACTTTGTCTCCCATTACGATCGCATCGATAAAAAGCTGTCAGGCATGGCGGCGCGGGAGAAATTAGTATCAACTCTTCAACAATTTTCACTGACTGAAATCGCTGGACGTAAAGTAATTGAGACAAAAGCCCCTGATGGATTTAAGTTTCGGTTAGCCGATGGCAGTTGGCTATTAATTCGCTTTAGTGGCACTGAGCCATTGCTAAGACTCTATTGCGAAGCGTCAACGCCCGAACTGGTGCATAAAACCCTCAATTGGATTTCCAATTGGGCTGAACAATTTAACTAAATACATCGCTTTGCGCCGACATGAAACCCAGAGAAAAGTTTAGCGGCACTTTTAAACTTTTCTCTGTACTACTCAAAGCCGCAATAAGCTGTAAAGCCCAAGCAGTGATGCTAAAATATGCCTTGATATTTTGTTAGATATTTGACTAGGAAAATAATATATGGCTACCCGACGCAGTGATAGCGCTTTTCCGATTGGTTATAACCGAGAAACTGATAGTTTGGTCGAAGGTATGACTAAACGCGAATATTTTGCGATTATGATCATGCAAGGATACACAATGGCTAACATGAAGTTTGAAGATGAATACCAAAAAGCACGTCTATCCGTTGCGGAAGCTGACGCTCTAATCGACATTCTTGCCTACGAAGTCAACCCCAAATCATAAAATATTAAAAAGATAAATAAGTAGCTAGGCGCAATTAAATATAGAACCAGAACCGAAACCTGTGGCGCGTGCGCCACAGGTTTTAGGGTTTTACATTTAATTAAGCCCACTTACTTATCAAGAAAATAAGCGTAGTTCAGAAGTGGGAGAATTTAAAAATAAGTTCGCTCTTTCTAGCACCGATCGCGATATGTTGATGTGCTTGAGCGTAACCAGTCCTTCGGCTATAAATGATTCGCATAGAGCCGCATTATTGCCTTTATTAAAAGTTGTCTCATAATAAACTTCACGAATACCCGCCGACATTACTAACTTTAAACAGGAAATGCAAGGCTCTAACGTGACATAAATACTTGCGCCACTGGTAGAAATGCCGTGTTTAGCGGCTTGGGCGATCGCATTAGCTTCCGCATGAACAGCCCTCGATGGAAACTCTTTGCTAGCATCACAACTACTCAAATTTGGATAACAATAGCCTTGAGTAGTGCAATGCACTGAGCCAGATGGTGAACCGTTATAACCTGTGGCTAATACTTGTTTGTCTTTGACAATCACCGCCCCAACGGGAAAGGCTAGACAAGTCGATCGCATGGCAGCCAACTTAGTCAGCAACATAAAATATTCGTCCCATGTTGGGCGCTGTTGAAATGCTGCATTGTTGATTGGATCTGTCATGGTGTCGCAAACGAGTGTCAATTTAACAATACAGAAAGATTGAAGTATTACATAGAAAAGTTTAAAAGTGTCACTTAGCGGCACTTTTAAACTTCTCTATGGGTTTCATGTTAGCGCAAAGCGCAAGATTGACGACAGCTATAAAATAGCTATAGCAAACGAGTCAACACATCACCACGCCATCCATAATGATCAAAAAAATTCTAATTGGGATAATTGGTCTTCTGACTATAGCTAGTGTCTGGATTACTTTTAGCCATATTGATTGGTTTAATCAAATTCAAGAGCTTGTCCAAACTTCGGGACTGTGGGGCTATGGGATTTTTGTCGCGGCTTATGCGATCGCCACTTTATTGATCTTACCCGTGACCGCTTTTAACATTGCGGGGGGAGCGCTTTATGGTGGAGTCGAAGGGCTATTGCTAACATCGGTTGGAGCGTTGGTTTCAGCCATACTTGCTTTTGTGTTGGCGCGATCGCTTAATTTTTCAGTTACGGACGAGCGCTGGTCAAGTGCAAGTAAAAACTTGGCTTCAGGAGGGATCGCCTATTCCTTTGCCGCGAGGCTATTGCCAATCATCCCTTATGGTGTGGTCAGTTTTGCCGCAGGTTTGAGTCCGATCAAGCGGCGTGATTATTTGATCGGCACGCTGTTGGGGACACCTTTAGGAATTGCTCCTTTTGTGTTTTTGGGTAGTACGGGTGTGCAGATGAGTACTAGTCATGAGGTGATACCTTTACTGGCGACTAGCGTGGGTTTGGCGATGCTGGTTGTGGCGGGTACATGGTATCAAACAAAAAACAAACAAACATCCTAAATAAAAGTGACGCAAATCGTCACCTTATTTACAGTTTGAGGGCGGAAAAATTATCAGGAAAATTATGCAGAATTTACAAAATATTCCAGAGAAGCATCTAGATCATCTCAATAATCCTAATCATCCAAAATTTTTAGGACGGGATTTATATCTAATTTTAGGTAGTTTAGGAATTTTGGCGATCGCCTTGTTTCTGCATTTTTACCAATTAGGAAAAATTCCCTATCCCGTATTTGATGAAGTCTTATTTGGGAAATATGCCGAAGAGTATCTAGATGGCGCTCCTACTTGGGAAGGACATCCGCCATTAGGTAAATTTTTTATCATGATGGGAATTTTGTTGTTTGGACGTAATGAAATTGGTTATCGAGTCCTGAGCGCAAGCTTCGGCTCGATCATGCCCCTGCTCGTCATTGGGCTAGTTTATCGACTTACTTACAAACGGAATCTGGCGCTGTTGTCAGGTTTATTTTTAGGCAGCGATGGCTTGTTTTTAGTGGAATCGCGATTAAGTTTAATTAATGTATTTTTAGTAGCCACGGGGTTAGTCTCACAAATCTTTTTGATAGCGGGTTTAGAACAGAATGGAAAACTCCGCACATGGCTACTTTGCTTTGCGGGACTGATGTTAGGCGCTTCAGCCTCGGTAAAATGGAATGGATTAGGATTTAGTTTATTGCTGTTTTTGATGGTGATATTGGTATGGGCGATCGCCAAATTTTTCCCGAAGAATCTCTCACGATTAGGACTGTTAGCTGAAATCACGACATTGCATTGGTGGCAATATCTAATGTGCTTTTTAGTAGCCCCGATCGCCTTTTATCTGGTGCAGTGGATACCTCTGTTTATGCTAAATTCTGGCGGGGTCTATCGAGAAAGCGGTTTCGGATCTGTCCATTCCTTTTGGCAATCACTGGTTAGGGTGCATCAACATATTCTGTGGTGGCATTCTGGCGACATTGTGACCACCCTCGATCCTGCCCATCCTGCCCACCCATATTGTTCATCAGCAATTTCTTGGGCGGTCATGGCGCGACCCGTGGGCTACTATTTCCAAAATCAGGATGGATATTTTACGGCTATGCAGGGAATCGGCAATCCCGTGTTGTGGTGGTTCTCAACTCTGGCGATCGTCTTGATCACGGTGGCTTCACTGCTGCCGAAAATTCATAAAATCAATCAAAAAACCAACATTGGTTCTACCAACTATCTACTTTTAGGATACTTCGCTAACTATGCGCCTTGGCTAATCGTGAAGCGATGTTTATTTATCTATCACTATATGTCGGCGGCAGTATTTAGCTTTGTGGCTCTAGCGTGGGTCGTTTGCCAAATGATTGAACGCAATGGAATCTTCCGTTATCTAGGCTATGGAATTATCGCTGTAGTTGTCCTAACGCAGATTTTCTTTATGCCAATTTGGATCGGGTTGCCGATTTTGCCCAGCGACTTCTATCATCGGATCTGGTTTATGCCTGACAAAATATCAGGGTTTAACTGGATTTAAAAAGTCATAAATGAGAAGCAGCGCACCACTAATTCTCCACTGGGAAAGGCGTAACTACACTGGCGATCGCTATGCGATCGCGACATTCTTTTTTTAATTGCCAACATTCCCAAAACATTTTTAAAATCACCTTGATATTAGCCCCAGTCGCCTTGCCGAACTTGCGCGGAAAATGCTGCACAGGTAATTCGATCATCGGCGCGATCGCTAAATGTTGCAATTTTGAGAGAAATTCGGCACTAAATAAAGCTCCGTCAGATTTAATGGGCTTGATTGCATGGTAAACGCTGCGCGGAAATAGCTTAAAAGCGCAATCGATATCTTTGGCTTTGATGTCTAATACCGATTGGATAAACAAGTGATAAAGCCAAGCATTTAGCGATCGCACAAACACATCGGCACGCTTAGCCCGATAGCCAATCACGACCCGTGACAAAATTTTTCCTTGGGCATCATCTTGAGCTTCATTTTGAGCCTCATAAATGTATGGCAAAAATTGATCGAGATCGCTGATGTCAAACTGTCCATCGCTATCGGTCAAGAAAATATATTCATACATAGCTTGATCAAATCCACTGCGTAAAGCCGAGCCGTAGCCCAAATTATGCGGATGATTGATCAGGCGTATCTGGGGATTCTTGGCAGCTAGATCGGTGACGATCGCCTTAGTTGCGTCAGTAGAGCCATCATTTACCACAATAATTTCATAACAAATCTGGCGATCGCGCAGATACATCACCGCCGAGGCGATCGCCTGACCAATATTTTCGGCTTCGTTATAAGCAGGAAGTACCACAGATAAAGACAAGGAATAATTTATAGATTTTATAGGTATATGGCTCATGGCATTAACAGTCTGCGGGTAAAGATGGCGATCGCTCTATTTGGGAGATTAAAATTAAGATTAAAGCTAGAAATAAAATCACATTTAAGGCGCTCATTATATAGATCAAGCTTTGCAGCCACAATGCTGGAATCGTCTCGTAAAGAGCTTCATAGTTATATCGCAAATAAACATAGCCCACATTTATTGCCCCTGTGAAGGTAAATCCCCAATAAATCCACTTAATGACAGGAATCAGGGCGATCGCGATCGCCAAAAAAGCCAAACTGTATAACATATAACGCTCATGCATCCTTGTGGGCAACATAAAGAACCCCAACAGCATCGTGGCATTCGCCAGACTATGCGCCGCAAATTGACTCGCACAGTGACGCTGTTGATATAAAAATACGCCCAACCACAGCAGAAGTATGCCCAAAAGTACCAAGCCAATTACCTTATAACTCACTCCAAAAAACAT
Source organism: Cyanobacteria bacterium SOY_65_metabat_81 (assembly GCA_031412945.1). Taxonomy (GTDB): domain Bacteria; phylum Cyanobacteriota; class Cyanobacteriia; order Pseudanabaenales; family Pseudanabaenaceae; genus Pseudanabaena. Next base: position 56,490 of record JANODY010000018.1, on the reverse strand, counting down.
CGTATAGTCACGCACCCAATTTGCCCAGCCCCACCCATTAAAAGCATTTACCGACGCAAAATTATAATAATCAGCAGTTGATTGAAGGCGTTGATACAGCCCTAAAAATGGCGTAATCAGACCATGAGCCGCTATTCCATAAAATGGCAAAGTGATCAGCCAAATTAGTCCCAAAGATCCCACCGCGATCGCCACCCATGTCCACCAAGCTTGACGAAACCACTGAGACAGCACCAAAAATGGCAACAGAAACAGCCCCTGCGGTTTGACAATCACCATCACCACCATGAATATTCCTGTCCAAATCACCTGCTGATTTTGTTGGATCAAATAAAATGCCAACAACATCAAAAAAGTCATCACCCCATCAATCTGTCCCCAAACCGCCGCCACAAACAATGTCAACGGATTAAAAGCATAGATTAGAGCCAGTTTATATGCCTTGTCACTAGTTACATGAGGTTTCAGGATTTGGGCGATCAAAAAAGCTGAGCCAATATTCGCACATACAGAGGGCAACTTGATCAGGGCCGTTAGCAACACTCCGTCAGCATGACTAAAGCTGGGATCAAATAGTTGATAAAACTTACCGATCGCCCACAATACATACAGATAGGCGGGGGGATAGTCGCAGTTTGAGTAATTATAAAAATTTCCCAACCCTTGTCGCACAATATCGATCGCCCATGCTTTATATAAATTCATGTCAATGCCAAAAGCGATCGGGCAGCTAATCAACAACAAATGCAATCCTAAAGCGATCGCCATCCCTATATAAAATCTCTGCGAATTTATTTGCGAATTCACCTGTAAATCTACCTGTAAATTTGTTCTTGTCATGGCTCATTCGCACCCATAGTAAAGAATTTAGTGGTGCGCTTTGTTTACAGCAATTACCGAAATGCACCAAAGCAAAGGGTCGCAGCCCCCGCAAAGCCTTTCATATGGAGCGCAAATAGACCATGACACTAACACAAGTTGACTCAGCCCAATTTCTTATTCCGATTGGCTTGCATCTCTTGCTGGCGCTGGCGGACTTGGGCGCGGCGCTCACTTGGAGTTGCTAGCCCCACAGGAGGCTCAACAATATTTACCTCATTGATCAATACCAATCTTGCATCGACAGGTTGATTATGCATATCGGTGATTTTGACGGCTTCAAAATCAGCATCGATCGCCGCAAATTCAGTCTCATTTAACCAAGCATGATATTTTTTGCGAAACTTGGGTTGCTGCTTCAGTTCTTGTTGCAACTCTTCTAGCGAGCCTTCGGCCCATTGGTAATAGAGATTTTTGCTGCGGATTTGGGTTTTAGATTCAGAAGTTTGTTGAGCGAGAGGATTGTTTGCCCAAGGAATACGATGATCCCATGTGGCAAGCCCACCTGCCCGATCGCTTTCGAGCAGTCTTTCTAAAAGCTGAAGATCGGAATGCTCGGTTACGCGATCGGGAAAGCGACAAAAATTTTGGGTGAGGTCATTTTGAGAAGCTCGCAATAGATTCATGATATTGCCTTGAGCATAGCCGATCGCGGTTTGGCGATCGCGCAAACTTTCGAGCAATCCATTCAATTCACGCTGCAAAGTCTCGACACTGCCATAGTGGGCTAGTAGGCGATCGGTCAAGGGTTGCAGAACTTGGCGGATTTGAGTTTCCCGAATGTAATCTTCAGCCCGATGTTGCACCAGAGCATAGCTCATCAAGAATTCAGGATTGCGCTCGATCGCGGCATGATAAGCCATATCAATCAGGCGATCGGTCATATATTCCATAACCACAGGCTGTTGCGTGAAGCCATTAGCATTCTTCTCAATTAGCGATCGCCATCTGAGAGAAGTTACTGATTCTAGAATTTGTGATTTGGAAACCATTGGCACGATATCTTGACGCAAATTATCGGTGCTGATTGGTTCACGCTCGATCGCCAGCCAATGCATCACTTGCTGCTCTAGATCAGAAAGGCGGGAATATTGTTGATCGATGAGATGACGAATATCGCCAAATACGGTTGCTTCTTGATTGAGAAATTCTTGAATGTCGCCATCAAAAATGCTGTAGATAGAACGCGATACTACGGTCAGAGCAAGGGGATTGCCACAGTAGAAGTCGATTAACTTGCGAGTTTCAGGGGCGATCGCCAACTCCTCTCGAAACATTTGACGAGCTTCTTCTTTTAAACCAGTCAACTGTAGAGAACGCACCATGCGATCGCTGCTTTCAGGTGGTAGCACATCACAAGGCTTTTCGCGACTGGTCAACATCAAACAACTGTCATGGCGCACCGCTCCAACTTGACGAAACAACTCGCCATAGCCTTCATAGCCTTGGTTATACTGCCCTGTGGTTTCGCCACTACGCAAGATTGATTCCACATTGTCCAACACAATTAAACAGCGCGATTGCTTGAAAACTTGGATCAACATCGCCATCAACCGATCAAAATCTTGAGGCAAAGTGGCGATCGCCTGATTTGTTAAAAAGCTGACCAATTCTGACAGCAGCGTTTCTACGGTCGGCGCATTGCGAAGCGATCGCCAAGAAATCAAAGTAAATTCTAATTGCACCTGTTCGGCGAGTTTCGTGGCAAAGGCGGTTTTACCAATGCCCCCCATCCCAAATACACCGAGTAACCGACAGCGATCGCCGATCACCCAATCTTTAGCAATTTCTAGTTCTTCAGTCCGTCCATAAAAAATTGAAGTGTCGATCGCATTGCCCCAGTCACAGCGTTTTCTGCTCACATCAGCACTCACATCAGCATTATGCAGATTTGTTAAGGCTACAAGCGGATGGTGAGCGATTGTTTGATGATTCTCGCTTGTCGAGATTTTTTTCTGAAAGCGATCGGCATGACTACGCACCACAACTTGCAAATTGTGCTTAGTTACACGTTCGCCAAAACCCTTAGTCAGCATTTGCCACAGACGATAGCCCACATCCCGAATATAAGAAGAATCATAGCCGCAAGTCTCAGCAATCTCCGCATAAGTCTTGCCTTCCCATGTTTGGCGGAATAGCTGCTCCTGAATGTTACTCAAACGCTTGTGCTGTAATGCGGTATCAACGATGGCGATCGCTTCTTCAATAGTCATGGTCGTAACTCCTCTTAATTAATGTCTCGGTGAATGTCTTAGAAAACGTCTTGATGTCGGATGTACAGTATTTAAAATCAGGTGATTTTTAGAATGGCAGATACTAATAATTTGTTGAGAATCATGTTAATTTTTAAATTTGTCTAATCATATATAAGTAATGACTAATCATTGCAGTGGCAGATAATTTAATTAGCATATTCTTGTTTTTTCACGTTAGATAAATAACATATATTTTTGTATTTGCAACAGATTTACTTCGATTTTTTATAGATCCTGATTTAGTCTGACATTGGCTTAGGGTGGTGATAGTTTTTTCTTGTTTTTTCTGATTTATCTAGACTGAGAGAGGGTTAGATTAATTAGTTAGTATTCAAAGTCAGTCAATCTAATCATAGTTTGTGCCTAAATTATTGTTTTTACAAGCAAAATAATTGAAAATCTTGTTTTTACTTTTTCCACAATTTGTCAAAGTATATTGATCAGTTAAGTAACAACTAAGTAGCAACTATTTTTCAATAAATAGCAATAAAAAATTAATACAAAAATCAAATTTCTTAAAAACCGAAAATTAGTTGTTAGCTAATTAATATCCAAACAATATTTATTCAATTTAATAGTTTCTCTGACTTTATTCATGCATTTACTGACAAAAAATACTGTTTTTTCTGGTGTGCAAATTTTGGTTTGAGTCATATGCTGTTGATCAGCAGAGCCGATAGGTCGATTTACTCATTTATCAGCTCACTTGCTGACTCACTTATCCTCACTTACAAGAAATACCTAACTCTTGTAGCACTGGTAAGACCATATGGCAACAAGAAAGTAGCATTTGCTGACAAAAAATGACTTTTTCTCATAGACCCTCACAAATCGAGGCATTGAAGCATGAGCGCCACCCATCATCGTCATCTCAATTTATTAACCAGTGCAACCCATTCAACAGCGCAGTTTTTAGAGCGTTCTAACATTAGCGATCGCTTTGTGCAGCTACTTGAGGCGATCGAGGACTTTTTGTTGACTTGTACTTATGCTGAAATGTGTAATTTTTGGAACGCGATCGCTGATTTACGTCAAAAGCTCCAAAAGTGTACCGAACAGCCTCAAATGCCACATTTCTTGACTAATAGGCGAAAACAGCGTGATTTTTGTCGTATTTTAGAAGTTTTAGCCGACTTACCCCAACTCCACTTATCCGATCGCCTAGCCGACAAATCAGGCGATCGGTCTAATTCGCAGCTAAGCCCATCGCGTCAAAGCCCATCGCGTCAAAGTCAATCGCGTCAATCTCAATACACATTTGCCAATCCTCACTTAGCGATACAAAGATAAGAAAAATATATGCAAAGCGATGCTTTTCCCACACCGCCTATTTATTCACTGCGCTTTCAGCCTCGATTAGCTCTAGCCCCTCCGCAAGATAGTCGCGATCTCGATAACCTCCTTAATGAGATTGAGCTTCTAATTAAAGACAGTTCCATCGAAGCATCCAAATCTTTTTGGTTAGCCACCGATCGCCTAAAAGTCAAACATCAAGTGACGGAATCAATGCAAAAAATCGAGGGCTTATTTTTGGATTTAGCTAAAGAATCAACCCAAGATCCAGACTTGATCGCTGTTGTTGCTGAGAGTTTGCGTTATGCGGGTCATGCTCACAACAACTCACACAGTATATTTTCTTGATTTAAGCCATATGGCTCAAAAATCCATCAAAAAGCTTTAAAAAACGCCTAGTCATATATAAATATCCTAGGGGCTAAAAGTCTTAATTCATCTATTCGCTATCTATCTCACCAACTAACCTTAAAAGTCAAAAAAGCGCTAAAAATATGAAATTTTTACTATCACTCGTTTCTGCTTCCATTTTGCTAGTTCCCTTTACAGGTAGCGCCTCAGCATATTCTCAAGACGATCGCACTTGCAACGATCCCCGCACTCAATATCCGTCAAATCCCCCTTGCCAAAAACAGCAACATCCAATCAGCATCTATGATCTTTCCAGTCAACAATTAGTGATGCAGAACGAAATTCTACATCACTAATCTCCAAAAACAAAGAAATTCGCTCATCCGATCATTGTGGATAACTACCAGTCCAGTAATAAACCCTGCGATCGCAAATGTGTTTGTAAATCCTGAAGCTGACCGCGATTGAGAACCTCTTGCGGAGTCAAAGAAGCATCACCTTGCAGCACAATCCACGCCGCCGCCGCCCCTGCCGCCGCACCCGCAGACCACTCACCCACATGGATGCGAGTCGCACCATTGACAATGTGACTCACGGCGATCGCCTTGCCACCCATCAGCAAATTATCAATCCGCTGTGGAATCAAGCTTTCAAATGGCAAAATAATCGGACGCACCTTATCTTCATTAGCAGGAGCGGCACTCGGAGATTTTGATGGCTCCCAATTGCGATAACGACAACCATGCATATCGATCGCATAGTGAGTTAGCCCAATCGAAGTAGCCCCAAAATTACGTCCACCATCCATATCCCTACGAATATCTTGTTCGCGCATAAAAAATTCGGGTTGCCCATAGGCGGAGCGTCCCAAAATTCGACGACCTTCGCGAATATAAGGATACATGCTCAACCCAGACTCGGTGGGCATCGGGCTGTCAGGTCCAGACATCATCCGTAACGGGAACTCAGGAGAGACATATTTGTCCATGATCCATTCGGCAAATAGCAAGGCATGATTTTCGCCATCTTTGAGCGCTTTGGTTTCCAAGCCGCCCAACCAATTTTGCTGCTGCCCTGAATCACTAATTTGTTTGTCTGTCAAAATTAGCGGCGGATTCATCACCCCCCAATCATTACCCCGATTCCAGTTGATCACGGTCATATCACCTTTGGCAGGAATCGCTTTAAATGGGTCATCCCGCTTCAGACTCACAATGCGGCGATAGTTAAACACACTGTTCCCTTCAAACATGGGGAATCTACCCAAATCATAATCTTTGCGATGTTCTTCGCGAGAATACCCCGGCTGAACTTTGCGAAGTTCCTTTAGCGATCGCCCCTCATCATCAGCAATCTTGAGAACGAACGGGAAAGTAAATGCTTGAGTGCATTCAGGATTATCCGCAACTGCATGAACTTCACCCGTGGTGCTGAATCCTTCCGAGCCTAGACGATGGGGTAAATTTGCCCAAGCAATCAGTTCGGCGGTGTCAGACGCATCAATCACGACCATTTGCTTGCCTGCGGGAGGCTGCAATCGAATTGGTTTTTTATTAAAAGTTTCGTCAGAGTTCCAGTTAAACCAGCTTTTGAGTTCGCGAGACAAGCGACCTTGAGGCAGATAATTCGGATCGCGAGGGATTCGCTTCACCCCATGGATCGCCGTAATCCGATCGCCCTTTTCATTAAAACTAGCTCCTTTAAAGGCAACTTCAGTTTCCCACCGACTCTTAGGAGCCGATCGCTGAGATTCACGCAAAAATTCTTCAGACGCGAGTTCACCCGAATAAGGAGTAAAGCAAAGATTGCCAACCCAGCAGCTATTGGTATCGGCTACTACCGCACCCGGTTTTAGATAAGAATACTTTTCAGGCAAGGCGGGCTGGCTGGCAATAATATTTTTAAAATGCGTCCAACTAAGCGGAAATAGTTGACGATAACGCATCAACATCGATTCGTCGATCGCACTCACTCCCTGCGAACTGACCTGACCGCCCAACATCGGGGTTAGCTCGATCAAACAAGTAGTTGCCCCAGTTTTCATCGAGTGATAGGCGGCGGCTACACCACCCAATGAGCCACCGACGATCGCCACATCACATTCCCAGACTTCAGCGTCAGCAGGTGGCGGCGGATTTAAGTTCGGAAAACCATTGCGATCAAATAACGGGATTGGCTTGTTTGGATCTTGAGCGATCGGCTCTACTAATACTGGTTGATTGCCCACAATTTGCCAAGTTCTTGCCGCCGCGCCACTTAATATCATGCCAATGAACAACATCACTAAGATATGTTGAAATTTGGGGCGAAAAGGCGGCTTTTGCTTAGGGGCTTGTTTCTCGATAATGCGATCGGAAATTTCTTCAGGTTTATTCTGTTGATCGCTCATGACTTAACTATTATTAATAAAAAAAATTGCCAATACTCGCTTATTTCTTACAACTAGCAAGTAAACTCACACATCACAATCCTAAGATTAGCTTAAAAAAGATACGTTGCGACACAATTAGGTGTATGCAAACTTGCTGATTAGCATAAGCATTTATCTATAACTACAAAAGAAGCCCTAAATTTCGTTTGCGCGGCTTCGCCGCACCAACAAAATTTAGGGCTTTTTTTTAATGTCATTTATAAGCCACTGACAGCGCGTTCGAGATTGGCTCGAGACTGGTTATAGCCAATAATCGCTTGTACGCGATTGACATCAGCACGAGTAAAATCAGACTCCGCCGTGATCACCTCAAGCTGTGTACCAACCCCTGCATCAAGACGCAGACGCGCTAGACGTAATGCTTCTTCAGCTTGTTTGACGGCTACAGTTGCCGTAGTAATTTGCTGAAAGCGCGATCGCTGATTGATGTATGACTCTTCGACATCGTAACGAGCTTGGCGAGCCGCTTGCTCAAATCGAGTTTCGGCGGTGGCTTGATCAGCTTTAAATTGATTGACCTGTGCCGCCGCCCGACCGCCGTCATAGAGACTCCAGTCTAACCTTGCCCCAAGTTGATAACCAGTGCCAATGCCGCCGCCACTGCTAAAGTCAGCCGCCGTATTTAAGTTGGCAAACACACTTAGTTGCGGTCCCAATCTAGCTAGAGACGTAGTAGCGCGATCGCGAGCCACTTCCCGTTCTAATTTCCGAATGTCTAGTTCCGCTCGATTTCTTACGGCTAGCACAATTGTATCCTCGATCGCTAGTTTCCATTCAGGCACAGGCGCAACTTTATCAGCCGCCGTAATGTCAATGGTGGCGGGATAGTTAAGCTGGCGTGACAACTCCCGCCTTGCGACCAATTGCGCGGCTTCGGCGTTATACAACTCTTGTTGAGCATTGGCAAGCTGTACATCAGATTGCAACACATCAAACTTAGTGCCAACACCTGCGCGTTCTCTAGATTGAGTATCTTCCAAGCTTTTTTTAGCATTTTGGACAGCTTTGCGGCGAATCCGAATAGTTTCATCGGTATTTTGCAAGTTGTAATATGCAGTCACAATACTCAACCGAATTGTTTGCCTAGCTCGATTAAGGTCAGCTTCGGCAATGCGAAGGTTGTTTTCCGCAGCGCGGATTGTGGCCTCATTCACCCCTGAGTCAAATATGTTGTAGTTGATTCCGACCGTACCTGTGAGCGATTGGCTAGTGGTTCGGCTTGATAAATTATTGTTGATATTACTCAGTCTTGCTGAAGCCGAGTCCGTGTAATTATATTGTGCTGAACTTGAAACCGTAGCCGATCGCCCCGCTTCAGCTTCTTGTAACACAGCACGGGCGCGATCGATGGCGATTCGCGCTTGAATCCAGTCAGAATTCGTTTTTTCGACCAATTCAACCACTTCTTCGAGGGTGATCGGCTTAGGGCGTTCTTCTAACTTAACTTGGCTAGGTGTGGTTGGGACAACTAGAGGCTGGACAGGATCAAGTCGTCCTGATGTGGCAGAACTGGGGATGATTCTGGCGGGTTCGGTTGCCGAACTGATTTTTTGAGGTGGTGAAGTTGTTTTTGAAGCTTCGGTATTAGACAAGCTAGGGATCGCGGCGATCTTGATTGGTGATGCGAGATTATTTTGAGGCTTATTTTTATTGTTGCTAGCTAGTTCTGCTATCGCATCTGGTTTGGCTCTAACGATCTCAATATCTTCTTGAAGAATATTAGCTTCTGAAGTTACTTTTGTTCTTAGATCAGGCTCTAGCACAACCTTGGTATAAGGGCGTAGAGGTATTTTAAATTCTTGAGCATTGGCAGTCCAAGCTGGAATCAGGAGCGATAAGCTCGCACCAAGCGTCAACCAACTCGAAGAAATTCTCATAAAAGACCTCTCGATACACGAGAAACTCCGCACTTTAGCGCGGAGAGGTAAGCGAACGGCGGTTTTAACCGCCAGTAGATATTAGAAGTCATAGTTAGTTATCTTTATAGTAAATGGTGGGGCGGAGGGATATGTTTGCTTCGCCAATGTTATCTAGGCTTGAAGCCCCGTGCGGGGGTGCTGACAATTCAGTCTTTTACGCCACACATCTATATATCAGTCAACATACCTTACTTAAAGCATATTCTGATAGCTCGTAGATCACAATGATCATCCTACTCCCTTCTCAGTCAAGAAATAGCGGCGCGGGGCTGCACTACGCATCGTTATTTGACATCGTTATTTGTTGGCTGAAAAGGGAAATTCGTTGCCCTTCGTTCGCCATTGCAGCAAAAGGTTTTATATTTTCATTTCTGACAGGTTTGAACGCAAATTGTTGTAGCAGCAATTACTTAGCAACAATTACTTAGCAACAATTACTAAGTCGCCAAAAAAACTACAATAAAAGTTAATCAAAATCGACGAAATCAAAAACAAGTTAAGACTGTGACATATAAAGTTGGACTTCTCGGATTAGGGACAGTTGGTACAGGTGTTGCCAAAATATTTCAAGACCCTGCGCTTCGTCATCCCTTGTTGCCTGATATCGAAATTGCACGGGTTGGGGTGCGATCGCTAAATAAGCAACGTGATGTGACGATCGCCGCCAGTATTGTCACCGATGATTTAGAGTCAATTGTGAGCGATCCCGCGATCGATATTGTGGTTGAGGTGATCGGTGGTATTGAGCCAGCCAAGAGCTTGATCTTAAAGGCGATCGCTAATGGTAAGCATGTGGTTACGGCGAATAAAGCGGTGATTGCTAGATATGGCAATGAAATTTTTACGGCGGCAAAGCAAAAAGGCGTATATGTGATGCTAGAGGCGGCGGCTTGTGGTGGTATCCCTGTGATCCAAGCCCTGAAACAAAGCCTCGGTGGCAATCGCATTAGTGAATTAACAGGCATCGTCAATGGCACGACTAATTACATTTTGAGTCGGATGTATTTTGAGGGCGCTGATTTTGACGCGACTCTTGCCGAAGCGCAGCAGTTAGGCTATGCCGAAGCCGATCCCACTGCCGATGTTGATGGCTATGACGCGGCGGACAAGATGGCGATTTTGGCGAGTTTGGCTTTTGGCGATCGCATCAAACTTGAAGACATTTATCGTGAAGGGATTCGCTCCATCACCAGCGCTGATATTGGCTATGCCAAAGAGCTAGGCTTTACGATCAAGCTATTAGGAATTGCGCGAAGGACGCAAGATCAAGATGGTAATAATCTAGAAATCAGGGTACATCCTACGCTGATCCCGATCCAACATCCTCTCGCCAATATTCACGGAGTCACTAATGCCGTTCGCATTGAGGGCGATCCCATTGGTGAAGTTGTATTTTCAGGGCCTGGAGCTGGCTCAGGCGCAACGGCTAGTGCGGTAGTTGCGGACATTATCAATGTGGTGGCGGCGATGAAGTCAGGGCCCAATCAAATCAATCAACTCATGGGTTGTTCTCACGAACACTATGCCAAAATTGCGCCGATCGCCAACACTGTGACCCAGTTCTATGCCAGATTGCTAACCCACGATCAGCCAGGGGTAATTGGCGATCTGGGGACGGCTTTTGGTAAACATCAGGTTAGCTTGAATGCGATTTTGCAAAAAACGACGGTACATGATGGCTTAGCCGAAATCGTGGTAGTCACCCAACGGGTAAGCGAGTCCAATTTCCAACAGGCGATCGCCGCTATTCGTGAGTTACCCACATTACATAGCATTCCCACCATCTTGAGAGTTATCTAGATCAAAAGTCAACATAGCAAAGACCTCGCGGCGCGAGGCTTTTGCTGTTTATCACATTTCCTTCTGATCACACAAGAACCTGATTGACTGACAAATCTTCAAAAAAAGCGGGCAGGATGCCCGCGCTACAAGGATTTTAAATTCTTAGGTCAGGCGATCAAACAAGACCAGCCTTCTTAAACCAAGCTTGCAATTGTTTCCATCCATCTTCAGCTTCTGTTGGTCGATAGGATGGGCGATAATCGGCATGAAAGGCGTGGGGAGCTTCAGGATAAACAATAATCTCGGAATTGGCAATCTTGGAATTGTCACTGCAACTTTTGAGCCGATCGCGCATCTGCTCAACTGTATCTAGTGCAATACCTGTGTCTTTGCCGCCATAGAGTCCCAACACGGGCGCATGTAAATTTGAAGCAATATCGATCGGATGTTTGGGCGTGAGGGGCGTAGATTCGCCGATGAGTCGTCCGTACCAAGCCACACCAGCTTTGACATTATAGTTATGGGCTGCATATAACCACGTCATCCGCCCGCCCCAACAAAAGCCTGTAATGCCAAGCTTTTGGATGTTTCCCTTTGCCGATTTCGCCGCCCATGCCACGGTTGCGTCGAGGTCAGCGAGGACTTGATCATCAGGAACTTTTTTGACGATCGCCCGAATTTGGTCAATATCGGTCAGCTTGGACACATCGCCTTGTCGATAAAACATTTCAGGGGCGATCGCCAGATAACCTAATTTGGCTAAGCGGCGGCAAACATCTTGGATATAGGCATGAACGCCAAAAATTTCTTGGACAACTAAAATTACTGGAAAATCCTTGCCCTTGGCAGGCATGGCTCGATAGGCAGGAATTGTGCCATCGCTGACGGGTATTTTGACCTCACCCGCGATGATGCCTAGGCGATCGGTGGTGATTGCTTTGGCATAAATTGGCTGAACGGCGATCGCAAAACCAGCCGTCAGACTCGTAACTGCCATAAATTCGCGTCTTGTGAGTTTTGACATGTTAATTATTTACCAATTTCGACTGGGGTTTTGGCGATTTGAATCTCGTAAGTTGTGGGTTCGAGCAGCGAAATTCCTGTCATTTCTGCTGGCTGAGGAACGCCCAATATTTCTAAAATTGTGGGCGCAATATCCGCCAAACGACCACCTGTAGCCCTGAGTTTGACATCAGCGCCGTGACCGTGAATTTTGCAACCCTCGCCTTCTACCAAAATAAATGGCACAGGGTTACTAGAGTGCGCTGTCCAAGGATTGCCATGCTCATCCCACATATATTCGGCATTGCCATGATCGGCGGTGATTAAAGCCGTACCGCCTGCTCTGGCGATGCTCGCTAGCAAATTTCCCAAACACTTGTCAACATGTTCTAAGGCGGTGACTGTGGCGGCAAAATTGCCCGTATGCCCCACCATGTCAGGATTGGCATAATTAATCACAATTAAGGAATAACTGCGCTTGGCGATCGCCTTTGAAGCAATTTGAGTTACTTCGACCGCCGACATTTCTGGCTGTTGATCGTAGGTTGATACACGCGGGCTATTCACCAACACGCGATCGTCACCTTCGCTGGCTTCTTCTAGCCCACCATCAAAGAAGTAGGTAACATGGGCATATTTTTCAGTTTCCGCCAAGCGTAACTGCTTGAGTCCATGCTTAGCCACGACTGGACCTAACAAATTAGTTAGGTTTTGCGGAGCAAAGGCGACAGGCACAGGCAAGGAGCTATCGTATTGGGTAAATGTGGCATAGGTTAGGTTTTCAAGGCGATCGCGTTCAAAACCAGTAAAGTTTTCGGCAACTAAGGCTTGGGTAATCTCCCGCGAGCGATCGGGACGGAAATTAAAGCAGATGACTCCATCACCTGCGGCGATCGCTCCAGCCGCGATTCTGGTTGGCATCACAAACTCATCGGTGATTTTCTCTTCGTAAGCGGCTTTCAGCACATCCACTGCCGAAGTGAAATTGGTGGTGATCTGGTCATTGGTCAAGACTTCATAAGCCTTTTGGACACGATCCCAGCGTTTGTCGCGATCCATCACAAAATAGCGACCGCTAATCGTGACAATCCGCCCAACTCCAATTTTGTCGATATGAGATTGAAGCAGCTTAACAAAGTTGACTCCAGAATGTGACAGGGTATCGCGTCCATCGGTGATGACATGAACGCAAACATCTTCCAGACCTTGAGATTTGGCTAAATCTAGCAATCCCAACAGATGATCAATATGTGAATGCACACCGCCATCGGAGCAAAGTCCTAAAAGATGCAGTTTGCTTTGGTTAGCTTTGACCTGTTGACAAACTGCCACCAATGCAGAGTTTCGCTGCAATGAACCATCATCAACTGCATCAGAAATTCTCACTAGTTCTTGGGGAACGACCCGACCTGCACCAATATTCAAATGACCAACCTCTGAGTTGCCCATTTGACCTTTGGGTAGACCAACATCTTTGCCAGAGGCTTGGAGGAGAGTTTTGGGGTAAGTACTCCACAGACTATCCATGACGGGAGTATTTGCGGCGGCGATCGCATTGCCCTCAGTTTCTTCTCTATAGCCCCAGCCGTCTAGAATAATCAGCACTAGTGGAGAAACAGTCCCCGTTTGCATAAAAGATAGTCCCTAGTTAAGTACATGTTTGCTCTTCACTAGGCAATCATAGCATTAGAGCAAATTTGCAGATTATCTTAACAATTTGTCTTAACAATATTTGGGTATTGATGCGATCGCCACAAAAAACAAAAAACATAAACGGCGCGATGCGCCGCCACTATTTATTATTATTTACTATTATTATTTAGGATCAGGAATTTAATAAAATAGGCTGTACTGAAAATTTCGTTAGTATTAAACTTTTGTCATCACTTCGCCATTAACCAAGCCTGTAAATCCGCCAAATCACTAAAATCTAACAGCGCCTCACTCAAATTCTCAAGCACAGTCAAGGGCAAACTCGAAATTTTCATCCGCATCTCTTCAGGCAAATCACCAAATCGCTTAGTCAAAATTCGCACAACAAGATTAATTGCTTCTTGCTCGCGCCCCTTTCATAAGCCCTTGCTTTATTCCTTTAGCTTTAATCTCTTTTGTAGTACTAAGTCCTTTGGACAACTCTATTTCGTCAAAAGAACTTACTAAATCAAATCTCAAGAAATATATTGTAGAACAGCTTTCCAAACAGCCAGAAGTAGAAAAAGTTATTATCTTTGGTTCTTTTTTAAAATCAAATACACCTAATGACATTGATATTGCGATCTTCCAAAATAGTTGTCAAAATTACTTGACGCTTGCCTTAAGATATCGAAAACTATTAAGACCTTTATATTCTTTTTTACCAATTGATGTCATTCCACTTCGTTTAGACGCTCAAGGTAGTTTTATAAATGAAATTAAGTGTGGCGAGATTATCTATGAAAAGTGAAACTAAAATAATTGCCTTATTAGTTCATCTCTGCTCAAACCAAAATGGCTAGCGATATCACAGACAAGATTGCTGATAATGTTCCAACTCGTAAAGGATTGTGATAGGTAATCGTAACGTTATGTTCGCCATTTTGTTGTGTAGTTAAACGTATATGGCTACCAGTTTGGCGGGTATTTTCATAACCAAATTTTTGCAGCAATTTCACTAAATCTGCGCCTGAAATATCGCGAGGTATTCTCATACGGCAATAACTTCTTCACGGATAAAGTGCAAGCGAATTATTCTTGGCAAAACAGATCCATCAAAGTGACAGCGTACTGCATCTCGGATTAGTCCGTGGAGTTCGTCCAAAGAGTCCGCTTCTGTAAAAATAGATGCACCTAAAGCACGGGCTATATATCCACCTTCATCAGCGTCTTCGATAATAAACATGATCTCGTTCATTAATTTCCCTTTACCAATATCCCGATCGCTACTTTCACATTTTGCCATAGGCGATCGCCCTAAATTTTATTACTGAAAAACTAATTGGATTTCCGATCCTGTTATTCTTAAAAAAACATAGCCAAAACTTGCAAATACCTGCAAAATCCATGACAGACAAATTAAACTCGCCGATCGCCTATAACGATCGCGGTATGGAACGCGCTGAAAATGATGATCTCGCTGGGGCGATCGCTGACTACACCGCCGCGATCGAACTTGATCCACATTATGCTGAGGCATATTACAACCGCGCTTACGATCGCTCAGAAATTCGAGATTATCAGGGTGCGATCGCGGACTATACCAAGGTAATTGAACTCGCACCCGATGCTGCACCTGCCTATTTCAATCGAGGGTTAGCCAAAGCAAAACTAGGTGACGGTGAAGGGGCAAATGCTGATTGTGCCTATGCTAAAAGTTTGGGGCTATAAGATTAGAATTAAAATCATGATTAACAAACCTGAAAAATGTCCAAATAGTCAAGATGCTAACAAAATTCGAGGTAAGTACAAAATTGAGGATTTAGTTGCTAAACTGCCTTCTAACTATGAGGTTAAAGAACTCGATTGGGGTAAACCTCTAGGGATGGAAGTTTGGTAAAAATATAATTCTTGGGTTAAGACTCAATTATAACTAAACGCAACATTGAGTTGCAACAGTGCGATTCCCGAAGTGGAGTCTCAATGCAAATATTAATTAACTAGCCTAAATAATATATGATATTATCGGACTAACACGCCAATTAGATGATTAGGCAAAATTTTTCTGTATAACTCACCCTATAGAGTAAATAGCCAGAATTTTTCCGCATAACACCCCTTATAAGCGATATAGACAGAATCTTGACTTTCAGCCTATATCGCTTATAGTTGTAATAGATAGATTTTTTTCGTCTAATACATAGTTTGACCTCAGTCCCTTTGTGGGGTACAGTTTAAAGCGTATCTGTAGGTTGCAATGCACAAGTAGCTAAAGGCTTTTGGTTGGGAAGTGGTTAGGAGAACTTGAAGAAGGTTCTAATCATTCTGAATCATGGAGTGCAATGTAAGTCCGTTAAACTGTAATTGAGTACTTATCTACTTCCACCATTTGCTCTATTACTTTGAGATAGTCATGATTCCCGAAACATCAATTATTTCTTTGTTAGTCGGCATGATTGCGGGCATGACCTTTTATCTTGATAGTTGGAGAACTTCAACTGATGGCAAAGATCTCTCGGAATCACAGCGCTATAGAGGTCTTCTTACAGTTATTGGGGGCGGTGTGATCAGCCCAATCATAGATAAATTCTTATTAGAGACTGAGAAGTATGATTTTTTTAAAGGATATCTATTTGGTGTAGTTATTGGATGGTTGGCGTTATTTATTAGCGTAACCTTCATGTATATTGTCTGGAAAAACACCAAAGATTTATCTCCAGATAGTAAATATCATAGGGCTGGTCAAATTTCATATTCATTTATAGAAGTTGTATCTGGGGGCATCAATGTTGATCCTATTCAACGTCAAAAAGAACTTGAAAATCAGCAATCTGAAATTAGACTTGCAGAGATTAAACAGAGGCTAAAACAAGAAGATCCTCAAGCCTATGTTGCTTTTGAAGAGCAATTACTAAAGGGTCAACAGTATGCCTTAAAGGCTCAGAGAGAAAACTTGGAAAATTTAAAGAGTGCTATTGATCGCTCTGATTCCGAGCCTGAGAAAGAAGCAGAGCGATTGATTCAAGATAAGAATCAATTAATTCAAACGCTTCAAAAGGAACTGGAGTTGGCTCGTGGTCGCCAAGGTGGTGAACGAACGCAGAAAGTGGTTGATGAATATACAGTACAACTACGTCGTCAAGAGGACGAAATAAGAGAACTACGTAAGTTAATTGAAGATTTTAAAAGGCAGAATATTAGTCAATCAGAATTCTCTAAACAGGTAACTTTCAGGAGAATAAACCAGTATGAGTTTGGAGGCTTATTCATAGGTGAATTAACTGTAAATGGTAGATTGATAAGAATTTATCAAGGTGATATTACTAATCTTGTAACTGATATTATTGTCAGTTCAGATGATAACTACCTAAGTATGGGAGGTGGTGTTTCTTTTAGACTTCGATCGGTTGGAGGTAGCGACATTTATTCAGAAGCACAGAAGCTAGTTCCTCTATCTTTAGGAGAAGTTGCAGTTACTACTGCTGGAAAACTATCTGCTCAAAAGATATTTCATGGGGTGGTTATTGACTTTAAAACTGGACAGGGTCCTTCCAAAGAAGTCATTCAACAAGTGATACACACTTGTTTAGAAAAAGCCAATCACTCTAATTATCGAAGTATTGCTTTTCCATTGCTGGGTACTGGAACAGGTGGTTTTCCAGCTATAGAGGCATTGCAGATTATGCTTTCACAAATTATCCAAGATCTATCTGATAACCCTAATAGTGTTTCTAAAGTGACTGTAGCTATTTATGGAAGAGTTGCCGAGGTTATAGATGTTGAAGCAGTCATCAAAGAAGTTCAGGGTAACTAACATGTATAAGGCGATCCAAGAGGACTAACAATCGCGTGCATAGGACTGACTGAGATGCTTTCTTCTTCGCTTGAGTCCCTTGCAACTGGTGAAGCTCACCGTTAGACATCTCGCCCGACAAGGATTTAAGATTTCATTCCTGAATATTTTGCACTTTCTTGATCGGTTGATATCTATAGACAACAATTTTTTATGCGGCAGCCTTAGATTAACGAGAAATCAATGTAACATTTAGTTACAATAGGGTACTGACTAATTGCCTAAGCATTCCCCACAGCCCTATGACCCGTGACCTGCGATCGTTTCTCAAACTGCTCGAAGAGCGCAACCAACTGCATCGTGTTAAAGCCCAAGTTGATCCCGAATTAGAAATTGCCGAGATTAGTAATCGCCTGTTACAAGTGGGGGGACCAGCGCTGCTATTTGAGAATGTCAAGGGGTACAAAACACCTGTAGCGGTGAACTTACTTGGTACAGTGGAGCGCGTCTGCTGGGCGATGGGTATGAAAGAACAATCGGAATTAGAAGTCCTTGGCGTGAAATTAGGGAAATTACAAAGCCCTAAACCACCGAAGAAAATCTCTCAAGCGATCGAGTTTGGCAAGATTCTCTTTGATGTCGTCAAGTCTCGTCCGCAAAAAGTTCTCTTTGGTAATGCTCCCTGTCAAGAAATCGTGTTGCAAGGTGATGCAGTCGATCTTGATCTGATTCCCATTTTACGCCCCTATCCTAAAGATGGTGGACGAGCCGTAACCTTAGCGCTGGTGATCACCAAGGATGTTGAGAATGGCATTCCTAATGTTGGGGTCTATCGGTTGCAACAACAGTCCAAAAACACGATGACCGTGCAGTGGCTCTCGGTACGCGGCGGGGCGAGACATTTACGCAAGGCTACCGAAGCAGGCAAGAAATTAGAAATTGCGATCGCGATCGGTGTTGATCCTGTTTTAATCATGGCAGCCGCAACTCCAATTCCCATTGATCTTTCGGAATGGATTTTTGCGGGACTCTATGGCAATGAAGGTGTTCAGCTTACCAAATGTAAAACCCTTGATTTGGAAGTTCCCGCCTGTGCGGAATATGTTTTAGAAGGAACGATTACGCCTAACGAAGTGGGAACCGATGGACCTTTTGGTGATCACATGGGTTATTACGGCGGTATTAATGACCAAGCACCTTTGCTAAGATTCCATTGCATGACCCATCGCAAAGATCCCGTTTACTTGACCACCTTTAGCGGATTGCCTCCCAAAGAAGAAGCAATGATTGCGATCGCCTTAAATCGCATCTATACCCCAATTTTGCGTCAACAGGTTTCTGAAATTACCGATTTCTTTTTACCAATGGAAGCTTTGTCCTATAAAGCCGCGATTATTTCTATTAAGAAGTCCTATCCAGGGCAAGCAAGACGGGCGGCGCTTGCCTTTTGGAGCGCTTTACCTCAGTTTACCTATACTAAATTTGTGATTGTCGTTGACCACACGATTAATATTCGCGATCCGCGCTTAGTTGTTTGGGCGCTTAGTTCCAAGGTTGACCCGACTCGCGATGTGTTTATCCTGCCTGATAATCCCTTTGACTCCCTCGATTTTGCCTGTGAGAAGGAAGGTTTGGGCGGACGGATGGGGATTGATGCAACTACTAAAATTTATCCTGAAACCGATCGCGATTGGGGCGACCCCTTAGAGAGCGATCCTGATGTGGCGGAAAGGGTGACGCGCCGATGGGCTGAATATGGCTTAGCAGATATAAATCTGGATGGAGCCGATCCTAATTTGTTTGGTTATGAAATACGCTAACTGGCGATCGCAGCATTAACGGAAAGCATTTTCGTTTCCACAGAAAACTTTGGATCTTGACCAATCCGAAACTAATAAAACCTCTAAAAGAGTGACGGCGCAAAGCGCTGTCACTCTTTTGGAGAAGATTAACTTCTCAATGTGGCTTGGAACTTCTCTTCGAGCAAATCACGCACTTTTTGATGGACAGGATTAATATCAGCATCAGTTAAGGTGCGATCGCTCGCTCGATAAACCAAGCGAAAAGCCAGACTGCGTGAACCTTCGGGAACACCTTGACCAATATATTGATCGAAGAGCGTCACCGAATCGAGCAGTTCGCCGCCAACATGGGTGATGGAGCGCTGAATCTCGGCAACGGTGAACTTGAGCGGCGCGAAAAAGGCAATATCGCGATCGCTAGTTGGATAAGTCGAGAATGGATGGAAAATCGGAATTGACTTTTTCATCATCGCATCGAGCAAGGTGTAAAAATCTAGCTCAAAAACGTAGATTTCATCAGGCAGTTCCTTTTCAAGGCGTAACTGGGGATGCAACTGACCGAATGTGCCAAGGCGTTCACCTGAAATCCACAACGAAGCGGTGCGGCCAGGGTGCAATCTGACATCTTTTTGATCGGGTTGATATTCGACAGTGACGCAGAGATTATGAAAAACAGAATCTAGTAAACCTTTGGCTTCATAGAAATCCATCGGTTTGGAATTGTGCTGCCAAGTGCCAACTGTCGGATCGCCGCCAAAAATACCTGCAATGCGATCGGTTTCATCACTGCCAGCTTCATCAAGCCAAAACACGCGACCGATTTCAAATCCATTTAAGATGCCATTACCTTGATTGATATTAAAAGCGCAGGATTCAATTAAACTCGTTAGCAAATCACCTCTGAGCGCTCCATATTCAATCGCCACAGGGTTAGTGATTTTGACTTGATGAGCATCGGTCGGACTGCATAGGGACATATGCATCACTTCCGTTAAGCCGACGGCTCGAAAAGCTGCGCGAATGATCCGACCACCCTCTTGATCTGCTGACAAGAATCCAAACTCAGTGCGGGCGGGTAGAGTTTCCACAAACTTGTCATAGCCGTAGATCCGCGCAATTTCTTCGACGAGATCAATCTCCCGCTCAATGTCCGCATAGCGATAGGGTGGGACAGTTACTTTCCAAATTGCATAACTTCCTTCTTCTATCGGTTGACGTTCTAGCTCAAAGCATAAAACCAATAAGGCTTGTTCGACTTCCGCTTCTGACAATAGAGGTAACGCACTTTCGTCTTCGCGATCGACTTCGCCGAGGATTTGCCAAACCTTGGTCAAGCGCAGATCGATAACGCGAATTTCTTGAGAACGGCTATCAACGATACTCTGCTCTACGACTTCACCACCCGCGATTTCGACAATCATCTGGATCGCTTTGACACTTGCCGATTCGATCGCAGATTGATTAACCCCGCGCTCATACCTTGCCGACGCCTCAGTGCGTAAACCTTGAGCGCGAGCCGATCGCCTTGCGGTGACTTGAGTAAATAGAGCCGCTTCTAAAATAATATTGGTAGTTGACTCAGAGACTTCCGTGGCTGCGCCACCCATCACCCCTGCGATCGCGATCGGCTGATCACCTGAAGTAATTACTAGATTTTGGTTAGTGAGATTGCGTTCCACAGCGTCAAGGGTTTTGATTGTTTCGCCCGCATTGGCAAACCGCACCCCAATGTTAATCCCATCTTCCAAAGTATCTGCATCAAAGGCATGAAGCGGCTGTCCCCATTCCAGCAAAATGTAATTGGTGATATCGACAATATTATTAATCGATCGCATTCCCGCCGCTTCAATTCGCGCCTTTAACCATTCGGGCGATCGCGAAATCTTGACACCTTTAATTAGTGTCCCCACATAAGCAGGGCAAGACTTATTATCTTCAATGGTGACCCAATTGGCAGTTTTGGGCTGAAAATCTTGAGTTGCTATGGGTAAACGCACCTTCTTACCTAGTAAAGCCGCCACTTCACGGGCGATCCCCACCATACTCAAGGCATCGGCACGGTTGGCGGTCGAAGTTACATCAAGGATGGCATCATCTAGCCCCAAGAGCGGACGCGCATCGCTACCAACAGTTACGCCTTCAGGAAATTCATGAATACCGCTTGATTCTTTGGCTAAGCCAACCTCCGCGAGGGAGCAGATCATACCTTCAGAGCGCTCGCCGCGTAATTTGGTTGGGCGCAATTTTAAGTCAATCGTCGGTAAATAAGTGCCAATGGTGGCTACAGGCACAAACAAGCCCTGTCTAGCATTGGCTGCACCGCAGACAATCTGTAATGGCTCAGGTGCGCCAATATCTACTTTACAAACCTGTAATTTATCAGCATTTGGATGGCGATCGGCGGTGAGGATATGACCAACAACTACGCCCTCAGCCCATGTCCTACGATCTTCAATCGACTCGACTTCAAAGCCTGCCATAGTTAGTTTTTCTTCAAGCTCTTGCGGCGAGAGATCGCAGTCTACGAGTTCGCGAAGCCAATTCAAAGAGATACGCATTAGGAAATTTTAGAGAAAGGGATATTAACAAAAATTCAATTTATAGTATTTTAGCAAAATCTGCTCTCCAAAATTGCTTAGGGACAAACCGTAAATTAGGGATTAGCTTTTTGTTCAGGATATACTTGGTAAATGCTGTATCGCATCGCCTAAACTTATGACCCAGACTATTGAACAAAAATTAACGCTATACGATCGCGATCTTAATTTGTGGTTAGAAGAGGCGATCGCTAAATTAAAAGCAGGTGATTTTCAAAATCTCGATGTCGAAAACTTAATTGAGGAGTTAGAAGGTTTGGCGGGTAGAGATAGGCGCGAGTTAGAAAATAGATTAACTACTTTGCTAGAGCATTTACTCAAGCGGATCTACGTCAAAAGTGAATATGACTATGCAGGGTGGGTGAGAACTATCAATAGAACTAGGATGGAAATCTGTAAAATCCTCAGACAGTCACCTAGCCTTAAAAACTATGCAAACAGTCCTGAATTGTTTCAAGATGCTTTTGATGATGCACTCAAGTTAATGCGATCAGATCCAGATTATAAGTCTGTCAATTTTCCTAATACATGGCAGTTTAGCCGAGATATAGACTTTCTATTAAACGTTGATTTTTGGGAAGAAAGTTGAATTTCGTTAAAAAATAGGTAAATAGCCCAGTATCACCTTTACTTTTGAGTATTTAGGTCTTACTATGCTCTAAAAAAGATAATTTTTAGAATTTATGCTCGTATTTTTAATTCATGGTGTTGCCACTCAAGACGCTGGTTACGGGGATCAATTCAAGAAGAAAGTTAAAGAAAACCTGAGCAAAAAGAATATTGATTCACCTATTTTTTATTCAAGCTTTTGGGGTCATGCTTTTAAAAGCAAAACCGATCAATTGTTTAACTGGGTTCGTGCTGATGTGAAAAGTTTGTCTGATAAATGCAAAGACCTCAAGGGCAGTGAGTGGGATATTTATCGATATCAAGATGCGCGTGAAGATTTTATTGCTAAGTTTTTCGGTGACTTTTTAACCTATTTGAATTCAAGTACAGGGGCATCAATTCGTGAGGAAATTTTAACCCAATTTCAGAAATTTATTAAAAGCCATCCTGAAGACAAAGAAATAGCAATAGTTTCACATTCTCTAGGAACATTGGTTTTATGGGATCTCCTTTTTGCTAAAGATTTACCTGAAAACGATCCCGCTCATGAGTTTCGCAAATTTTTCAACTCCAGTACTTCTTCCTTGAAATTGCGTGGCGTAGTAACGATGGGTTCACCACTTTTATTTATGCGATTGCATCAAAATATTGACTTTTCTGCCATTGATGATTTTGTGGAAAAAAGCAATAAATCTTTGACTTGGCTAAACATTATTCATGCTTCAGATCTAATTGCTTATCCCTTGGGAAATGCAATTAAGCATGATAAAGCGGATAAATTTCTATTCACCGATCAATTCCTATGGATGCACGCTAATGGAGCTGAGTCAGGAGCTTTGCGATTCGGTCAAGGTCATGCTGGTATGGCGTTAGGAATGGCAGATGCTCATGCTGGCTATTGGAGTAATGATGTTGTTGCAGATTTAATGGCATTACTTGTGAGCGGAGATTACGTCCATACTAAAAGAGTTCATACAGGTTGGCAAAGCTATAGTGAAGATGTTCCTAAAGACAATGAAAAGAAAAAAAAGTAATGATTCGGACAAAAAACAATGCTGTGCGATCGCTATTCCTAATGCAAACCCAAAACAAACTTTCCGATTTTTGCCTTTCATTGACTTTACTCTGTTGCTTTACGGTAGGTTACTGCTCAGTGTAAAGCAACCCTGAGAAAAATAAATTACGGTTACAAATTTTGCAACAATCCCAACCCCACTAACTCTAAATCGCTTTTTGCATAAATTAGCCACTGTTCAACCAAATCGCGATCGCCTTCAAAGGGCATAAACTTCTATCCCTTCCGCCAGAATTTCTTGATAAATAAGCCCCATCGAATTTTTATGTTTTTCGAGATCGCGATCGGTCACAACTAGAACATCAAAAGGAACCCCAATATTTCTAATATTCTTGTATATTAACTGAGCAGTATGCCTTCTATGAGTACCTTCAGGCATCACCACCAATAGATCGATATCGCTTTCTTCGCTCATAGTATTTCTCGCAACCGAACCAAACAAAATAACCCGCAAAGGCTTAATTTCTTCAACAATGCGCTTGAGAAGACTACTTAAAACCTGAGAATAATTTTTCATTTTTTTAGGCTCAATTTGAATATTTGCCAACTTAGAAAGAAGCGTAGAGATCAAAATATTCATGTCAAACTGTAAAACAACCATTTTTTCTGAGGATTTTACAGGGCTAATTCTACGTCAGAATTATATCATTTCTTTCGCAGTCGTCTATCTCTGCAAGAAACTACAAACTCTTGTAGAGGCGCAGCATCACCGCCACCATTTGTGCATATCACCGCGATCTCTAAACGGTAATGCGATCGCCCAACCCCCACAACGCAGGGACAATTTATCGACGAGAGCGAAGAGGGTAAAGCATTTGCATACAGACTTTTTTGTGAGGAGTTTATATATTGTGGCGCAAATGCTTTACCCCTACAGGTTATTGATGCTGTTGGCGATTGTTAAACTTACTGATTCTCAGAAAAAATGGTCAAAAAATCTGTTGCCGTAACAATATCGATATTTTGATATCGCCTCATCGGCAGTAAGTGCTTCTTATCACCCGTAACAATATGACTAGCCTTGCCAACCACCCCACATTCAACAATCATGTCATCCTTCGGATCGGCTTCAACAACTTTTAACTTATTAGGAATAACCACAACCCTCGAAAAGCTCACTATCTCATCAATCACATCTTGAGCATCTGAAACGGGATAATGAAATTTTTGAATAAGCTTTTGCTGAAATTCGCTGAGGATCTCGGCACAAGTGACAGACTCAATTTCTCCATTTCTTGCCAGATTAATACATAGGTCGGGTTTACTACCATTAGAAAGAAGCGACGATATCAAAATATTCGTGTCAAAAACTACGACTAAGCGCACACCCTATCCTCATGAACTAGATCGTTTACAAAATCCTCTCGCTCATCTTCAGTTAGCAAATCCCAAACCAACCCGCGATCGCTAGCAGCACGTCTTGCTCCAGTCTGACCAATATTAGATAACTCAATCCAGCGATCGCGACGCTTTTGAATTAATAACTTATATAACCGCAATTGCTTCTGATTAGAAAGCTGATTTACGAGTTCTATTACTTGCTCATCATCAAGCTGTAAAACAACCATTGTTTTATCTGAAGATTTGATAGGATTAATTCTATTCAAATATTGTATCATCTCTTTTACAACCGATCTATCTTGTCAGCTTCCGCGATCGCCTTCAAAGGGCATAAACTTCTATCCCTTCCGCTAGAATTTCTCGATAAATAAGTCCTACCGAATTTTTATGTTTTTCGAGATCGCGATCGGTCACAACTAGAACATCAAAAGGAACCCCAATATTTCTAATATTCTTGTATATTAACTGAGCAGTATGCCTTCTATGAGTACCTTCAGGCATCATCACCAATAGATCGATATCGCTTTCTTCGCTCATAGTATTTCTCGCAACCGAACCAAACAAAATAACCCGCAAAGGCTTAATTTATTCAACAATGCGCTTGAGGAGACTACTTAAAACCTGAGAATAATTTTTCATTTTTTTAGGCTCAATTTGAATATTTGCCAACTTAGAAAGAAGCGTAGAGATCAAAATATTCGTGTCAAACTGTAAAACAACCATTTTTTCTGAGGATTTGACAGGGCTAATTCTACGTCAGCATTATATCATTATTATATCATTTCTTTCGCAGTCGTCTATCTCTGCAAGAAACTACAAACTCTTGTAGGGGCGCAGCATCACCGCCACCATTCACGCAAATCACCGCGATTCGCCCTACAGTTACATGTCCAGCCTCGTTAATACTAAAATAAGGTTGTCCCCAGCCATTAATGCGATAAAGTGTCTCGCTATCTTGAAATCGTCCATTTTTTGGTGTCGGCAACAACAGGTAATTGAATCTCTTGCCACATGTTATGAGAACCAATTTATGAGAACCAATACCCCTTGCTCAGAATCATTTTAAAGCTACATTTCCAACCAACTAAATAATTCACCAACTGAAAGCTGTAATCTTTCTGCAAAAGTGGGTACGGGTAAAATTGTGCTTTTATCTTCAAATATGGCTAGTGTGCGATCGCCAAAATAGACAAATACAATCTCTTCCTTCGGATCAATCAACCAGCCCATCTGAGAGCCGTGATTGAGACTGTGGAGAATATTACGAATAACTTTAGTTTGGCTTTGGTCGGGAGATAGAATTTCAATTGTCCAGTCTGGCGCAATTTCAAAGAGATTGGCTACCTTACCATCGCGATCGCGGGGAATATGTTCCCAAATAAATACAGAAATATCGGGGACAGTTGACCTACCGCCAAAGGTGCAACGCAATTCTGAGTAAGCGCGAGCAATGTGTTGAGTTTTAAGAGCCAAATTAATACTCGAACCCAAATCAAGTTGTAAAGTACTGTGTTTTCCTTGGGGCATTAATTTTTGAATAATTTCGCCATCGATAAATTCGCTGGCAGGTTTAGTCTCAGGAAAAGTCAGGAACTCATTAAGGGTCAAAGGTTTAGCTAGAGTTTGAACCATTGCTGTCACTGATGCTATAGTTTAATGTAGATTATAGACTGTACATACTCTAGTGTTTTAATTCTAACGTTTTACTCACGGCTTGGCGATCGATGAATTTTGAAGCTGACTTAAATCTCACACTCCGCGCTCGTTATCCCTTGATCTATATACCTTCAGCCGAAGAAGAACGAGTTGAATCCGTAATTACCAACGCCGCAAAATCTCTGGGACGTAGCCTATTTATTTGGGATTTTGTGGATGGCTATCAGTCTAATCCCACCGATGCAGGACAGGGTAGGCGCAATCCTTTGCAAGCTTTAGAATTTGTCGATAAGATTCCCAAAGGGGCGGTGTTTGTACTGCGCGATTTCGATCGCTTTCTCGATGATGTGGCGATCGCCCGTAAACTCAAAAATCTAGCGCGTAAGCTCAAAAGTGAAGCCCAGAATATTATTGTGCTTGCTTCACAAATTAATATTCCTGATAGTCTTAGTGAATTTTTCTCGATTTTAGAGTTTCCACTGCCTAATCCCCATGAGTTAAGAACTGAGATCGAGCAGATTGCTTGCTCTGTTAGTTATGCCAATCCGACTTGCGACATCCAGTTAGACAAACAGGCGATCGACGATCTGGTTCGGGCTGGACAAGGCTTGTCGCTAGAAAAAATGCGGCGGGTATTGGCCAAGGCGATCGCCGAAAATGGGCGCTTACGTCCTGAAGATGTGCAACTAATTCTCGAAGAAAAGCGCCAGAGCATTCGTCAAACTCAGATTTTAGAATTCTATCCCTCTACGACTGAAATTAATGATATCGGTGGTTTGGATAATCTCAAAGAATGGTTGTTGAGACGCGGTAGCGCATTTAGCGATCGCGCTCGTAAGTATGGACTGCCACATCCACGAGGCTTGCTGCTAGCTGGGATTCAAGGCACAGGCAAATCGCTCACGGCGAAAGCCATATCTCATCATTGGCACTTGCCACTATTGCGCCTTGATGTCGGTCGCCTCTTCGCGGGACTAGTCGGTGAGAGCGAATCTCGCACCCGTCAAATGATCCAGCTAGCCGAAGCTCTCTCTCCCTGTGTGTTATGGATTGATGAAATCGATAAGGCTTTTGCAGGAGCAGATGGAAGAGGTGATTCGGGTACGACTAACCGCGTGTTCGGGACATTTCTCACATGGATGGCTGAAAAAACTTCACCCGTATTTGTGGTGGCGACCGCCAATAATATTCGCACTTTGCCGCCTGAATTATTACGCAAGGGAAGATTTGATGAGGTGTTTTTTGTGGGCTTGCCCAATCAAGAAGAGCGATCGCAGATTTTTGCCGTGCATGTCAGCAAATACCGCCCCCACAATACTCGCGCCTATGACATCGATCGCCTCGCCTACGAAACGCCCGACTTTTCAGGGGCGGAAATCGAGCAGGGCATCATCGAAGCGATGCACATCGGCTTCAGTCAAAATCGAGACTTCACCACTGATGATATTCTTGAGGCAGCCAGTCAAATTGTGCCACTAGCCCAGACTGCCCAACAAGAAATCCAAGTGCTGCAAGAATGGGCTGCCTCAGGCAAAGCTAGACTAGCTTCGCGCCAGAATACATTCAACAAATAAATAAAAAATGTAGGGGTAATTCATGAATTACCCCTACATTTTTTATTTTTTGTACAGCAGTCGTTTAAAAACCTCTATAAAAGGGAGTGCTAAGCACTCCCTTTTTATGCGATTTGTTATGATGGAAGTTACTGATTTTAATCACTTTTTCTTTAACTTCTAATCTCATGGCAATTTTTGATATCCGTACACCTTGGTCTCCCACCGCCGATCAGCCCAAAGCGATCGCCCAATTATTTGACGGATTGCAAAAAGGACTGCGTTATCAAACCCTCCTCGGCGCAACGGGAACAGGCAAAACCATGACCGTGGCAAATGCGATCGCCCAATATCAAAAACCAACTCTAGTATTAGCCCATAACAAGACCTTGGCAGCCCAACTTTGTAATGAGTTGCGTGAATTTTTCCCAAATAACGCCGTCGAATATTTCATTAGTTATTACGATTATTATCAGCCCGAAGCTTACATTCCTGTCACCGATACTTATATTGAGAAGACGGCTTCGATTAATGATGAAATCGATATGTTGCGCCACTCTGCCACGCGATCGCTATTTGAGCGTAAAGATGTGATTGTAGTCGCATCGGTAAGCTGTATCTATGGTTTAGGGATTCCTGAGCAATATCTTAAAGCTTCGATTCCATTAGGTGTGGGTGTGGAATATGATCAGCGAGAACTATTGCGATCGCTAACTAATATCCAATATGAGCGCAATGATATCGAGATGGGACGCGGTAAGTTTCGAGTTAAGGGCGATATTTTAGAAATTGGTCCCGCTTACGAAGATCGGACGATTCGCGTAGAATTTTTTGGCGATCAGATAGAGGCAATTCGCTATGTCGATCCAGTCACTGGCGAAATCTTGCAAAGTTTAGAAGCTTTAAATATTTATCCTGCAAGACACTTTGTCACTCCAGAAGATCGTCTTGACGTAGCCTGTGCTGACATTAAAAAAGAAATGGAAGATCGCCTAGATGAGCTTAACAATGCAGGGAAATTACTGGAAGCGCAACGACTAGAACAGCGTACCCGTTACGATTTGGAACTATTGAGCGAAGTAGGTTTTTGTAATGGAGTCGAGAACTACTCTCGACATTTGGCAGGACGCGAGGCAGGAGAGTCTCCTGCTTGTTTGGTAGATTATTTTCCTAAAGATGACTGGTTGCTGATAGTCGATGAGTCCCATGTTTCGATCCCCCAAATTCGAGGCATGTATAACGGCGATCGCGCTCGCAAGATGACCCTGATCGATCATGGCTTTCGGTTGCCTAGTGCGGCTGACAATCGCCCACTCAAGGCTGATGAATTTTGGGCTATGGTCAAGCAATGCATTTTTGTGTCAGCAACCCCTGGGGATTGGGAAATGGAAGTCTCAGAACAAGTTGTCGAACAAATTATTAGACCGACAGGAGTGATCGATCCTGAAATATTTGTGCGCCCAACCGAGGGTCAAGTCGATGACCTTTATCATGAAATTCAGGAACGAATTAAGCGGAAAGAAAGAGTCTTGATCACCACGCTAACTAAGCGTATGGCTGAAGATTTAACCACTTACTTCCAAGAAAGAAATCTCGCGGTGCGCTATTTACATTCAGACATCAAATCAATTGAACGGATTGAAATTCTGCAAGATTTACGGAGAGGAACTTTTGATGTATTGATTGGAGTAAACCTATTGCGCGAAGGTTTAGATTTACCCGAAGTTTCGCTAGTGGCGATCCTCGATGCCGATAAAGAAGGATTTTTGCGTGCTGAGCGATCGCTGATCCAGACCATCGGCAGGGCGGCGCGAAATATTGGCGGACAGGTGATTATGTATGCCGATCGCATGACTAAGAGCATGGAAAAAGCCATCTCAGAAACAGAACGCCGCCGTACTATTCAAACCAAGTACAACACCGACCATAATATTATTCCGCGATCGATCGTGAAATCAATCGAAGGTAATTCTATCTTAGATTTTCTAACCATCTCGCGCCGACTCAATGAACGTCAGCTTGAATATGTCGTCAGTCATGCCAAAGAAATTTCACTAGACGATATTCCCACGCTGATCGAACAGTTAGAATCTCAGATGAAAGATGCGGCTAAAAAGCAAGAGTTTGAGCAAGCCGCCACCTATCGTGATCAGATCAAAACTTTACGCGATCGCCTGATCGGTAAGTCTTAACAAAATCAACCCAGAAGGTTAATGGCGACGACTATACAGTAAAACATAGATTTCTTATTTATTGTTGCTCTAAAGATTCAAATAAATTAATGGCATCACTGCATCGTAAATCTATCTCACTCATCACGCTCACTCATTATTTAACCCAGTCATGTTTTTTCGCATATGCTAGCCACTGCTCAAAGCCATTTTAAAATTAACCCCAATTGACGTTAAATAACAGCTAAACAGGCGCTAAACTAAGTTTAATAACTTACAAATTTTTATAGACACTAAGAAAGCGTGATTGATACCCGTCTCGATCTTAACCCTGCTTCTACAGTTCACAATGGTTGGTGCGGACTGATCCATCGCTATGCGGATTACTTGCCAGTTACTGCTCAGACCCCGATTGTGACTTTGCATGAAGGTAATACTCCGTTAATTCCTGCGATCGCCCTAAGTCAGAGGCTCGGTCGCAATATCAAAGTTTTGCTAAAATATGACGGACTCAACCCCACTGGCAGTTTTAAAGATCGGGGCATGACCATGGCGATCTCTAAAGCTAAAGAAGCAGGATCGGCGGCGGTGATCTGTGCGAGTACGGGCAACACTTCGGCGGCGGCGGCGGCTTATGCTAAGCGGGGTGGGCTTAAAGCCTTTGTATTAATTCCTGATGGCAAAATTGCATTGGGAAAACTAAGTCAAGCGTTGATCTATGGGGCTGAAGTAATTGCGATCGACGGCAACTTTGACAAGGCTTTAGAAATTGTGCGGGAAATGTCTGAGAAGTTCCCAATCACCTTGGTTAATTCAGTTAATCCTTACCGACTTGAAGGGCAGAAAACCGCCGCTTTTGAGCTAATTGAGGCGATCGGCGATGCTCCTGATTGGCTCTGCATTCCGATGGGTAATGCGGGCAATATCACGGCTTATTGGATGGGATTTTCGCAATATCACGCTTTAGGTAAATCGACCAAATTGCCTCGGATGATGGGTTTTCAAGCATCTGGGTCTGCGCCATTGGTGACAGGCAAAATTTTTGAACAGCCTGAAACGATCGCCACCGCCATCAGAATTGGTAATCCTGCTAACTGGGCTAAGGCTTTAAGAGTGCGAGAAGAGAGCGATGGCACTTTCAATAGTGTTACCGATGTGGAAATTTTGGCAGCTTACAAATTTTTGGCCAGCGAGGAGGGCATTTTCTGCGAACCAGCTAGTGCGGCTTCGGTAGCTGGGTTGCTAAAAATCAGTGAACAAATTCCTTCAGGAGCGACGATTGTCTGTGTGCTGACGGGCAACGGTATCAAAGATCCCGACACGGCGATCGCCTGTGCGGACTCCAAGTTACACAAGGGTATCGCTCCAGACGTTACCAGCGTGGCTAAGGTCATGGGATTTTAAAGTTAGGACTTACGCAAAAGAACGAGATGTAGGGGCAATTCATGAATTGCCCCTACATCTTGCAGTTGGGAGATTCTTTTAAAAGTTAAATCTGCCCTCATCCCCCAGCCCCTCCTCCCAGAGCGGGAGAAGGGGAGTAAGAGCAGTTTATTCCAATCTTTCTTGTTCTCCTCTCCCTCCTTGGGAGAGGGGCTAGGGGTGAGGGTCTTAGGAACTTCTGCGTAACATGAGTTAATAAATTTACGATCGCAGGATCAACCAAAATGGATCAGTCATTAAAATTTATCTATCGTCTCTCAATTCCAGAGCCAGAAAATCATCTATTGCAAGTCGAATTGACGATCGCCAATGGGTCGAATATTCCTGATGGGGTTCATGAAAGATTTATCGATCTGAAATTGCCAGTCTGGACTCCTGGATCTTATTTAGTGCGCGAATATGCCAAACATCTACAAAATTTTGAGGCGATCGATGAGTCTGGGAATCTTTTGATATGGGAGAAAATCACCAAAAATCATTGGCGCGTACATTACAATTCTTCTCAAGATAATTCTTCAATCACAATTCGTTATCGTATTTTTTGCAATGAACTAACCGTTCGCACCAATCATATTGATAACACCCATGCTTTCTTGACGGGGGCGGCGGTATTTATGTATGTTCCTGAACATCAAGATCAGCCTTATCAAGTAGAAATCACTGTACCCAAAGAGAACTGGAAAATCGCTACAGCCTTACCAATACTTGGCAATAATCCTCATATCTTCTATGCCAAAGATTTTGACACTCTAGTTGATAGTCCATTTGAAATCGGACTTCACGATCGCTATGAATTTACGGTTCAGGATAAACCCCATAGCTTTGTTGTTTGGGGAGAGCATAATGCGGACATGCAGCGTATTGTTAAAGATACGATCGCGATCGTGTCAGTAGAAGCTGACATGTTTGGTGGATTGCCGTATGATCGCTATGACTTTATGCTTCATGCTAGCAATGGATTTGGGGGATTAGAACATAAAAATTGCTGCGTACTACTTTACAACCGCTTAAGCTTTCGCAAAGAAGAGAGCTATCTGCAATTTATTAATCTAGTTGCCCATGAATTTTTCCACACTTGGAACGTTAAACGGATTCGTCCCAAGGCTCTTGAAGTTTTTGATTATGACCATGAAAACTATACAAGTTCCCTTTGGTTTAGCGAAGGAACTACTAGTTATTATGATCAAATTTTTCCACTTCGCGCCCATATTTACGACGCAAAGCATTATCTCAAACTAGTCAGCAAGGCGATCACCCGCTTGCAAACTACCTTTGGGCGCAATGTCCAATCGCTCTATGAGTCTAGTTTTGACACATGGATCAAGCTCTATCGCCCTGATGCCAATACTCACAACAACCAGATTTCTTATTATCTCAAAGGTGAATTGGTATCCATGTTGCTTGATTTACTGATTCGCCACAAAACTAATAATTTGCGATCGCTGGATCGGGTGATGCAAATTATGTGGGAGCGCTTTGGTAAAAATGAGATTGGTTTCAGCGAACTTGAACTGCATGAGGTGATCGAAACTGTAGCAGGTGTCGATCTTTCCCGCTTTTGGAATGATTATCTTTACGGAACTAAAGAACTCGACTATAACTACTATCTGGAACCTTTTGGGCTAGAATTACGAACTGCTCGCCAAGACATTCCATTTACGGGCATGATTCTCAAATCTAAAAATGGCATTGCTGAGGTTGAGAAAGTTGAGTTTGGTTCACCCGCCCAAAAAGTAGGAATCACCACGGGTGACATGTTATTGGCGATCGCAGGTATCCGTGTCACTGCTGAAAATTTTGGCGATCGCCTGCGCGATTTTTCGGCTGGAGAGGCGATCGCCTGTACCATCTTTCAGCATGATTTGTTACGCACAGTGGAAGTGATTTTGGAAGAGCCAATTTGCAATCATTTCGAGATTATCCAAAGTCCAAATACGTCACCAAATCAAGAGCTAAATCTGAGACTGTGGTTGACTTAGAGACGGTTTGAGAACTTACATAGTGTAATGATTTATAGCTTTTTAAGAGTGTGAGAGTCGCACCCGCAGGGTGCGACTCTCCTCATTTCGGGTTTATATACTTGCCGCCCAATCCTTCGACAATCGTGCGTGTATTTGCCATCAACATCCCTGTATAGGTTTCAGCTTCGCTACCCTTTGCACCCAAACCATCGGTATAAAGTTCTCGTTCCGAAACCTTGACATTTGCCTCTTTGGCGATCGCCATAATCAATTTAGGATTAATCGACACTTCAGCGAAGATGGTGGGAACTTTACTGGACTTAATAACCTCAACAAGTTCCTTAACTCTAGTTGGGGTTGGCTGCTCCTCGGTACTAATTCCATTCAAAGCGCCTTCAACAGGAATTCCGTATGCCTTAGCATAGTAGCCAAGCGCATCGTGAGTAGTAACTAGCTTACGAGAGCCTTCAGGAATTGTGGCGATCTGAACCTTGATCCAAGTATCGATTTGTTCGATTTCTCTGGTGAGTTTAGCGGTATTTTTGGTGTAAATCTCAGCGCGATCGGGACGCAAAGCAATTAGACTTTTGCTAATTGATTGAGCGATCTTAATTCCATTCTGAGCATCGTTCCAAACATGGGGATCGGCTTCCTTTTTACTTTTATCGTCCTTGTTGCCCTCTTTCTCATGACCATGATTTCCCTCAGCAACTAAAGAGTTTAGCAAGGGATTTGGCACAGCAACTTCATTAATCGCCACCTTCGGAGCCGTATTAGAACTCGACTGAATTAGTTTGATCAAGTTGGTTTCAAAGTTATAACCACCATAAAGAACCAATTTGGCTGAATCGATCGCTTTGCGGTCTTCGGGCTTAGGCTGATAAAGATGTACGTCAGTACCACCTTCAACCAAGCATTTGAGATTAATTGTGTCGGCGGCGATTTGCTTGGCAAGATCGCAAGTAACAGAGTTAGTTGCCACAACTAGGGGCAAGCTTTCATTTTTTACAGTTTTTTCAGTGGCTGTAGCGGTATTTCTAATCGCAGAATTACTAGAGGTTGTTGTACCACCGCAAGCGGTCATGGTGGTAGCGATCGCCATCATGACTGCCACTGATAGTGATGATTTTATAAATAAATTTAAATTATTTAAAGATTTTAGAGCCATTTTATTGTTTTTGTTATAAATAATGATAATCATTATCATTATACTACATAACAAAATGTAGGGACAATTCATGAATTGTCCCTACATTTTACATTTTGCGCTCTTTCACTCCCTAGGTTTTGTCACGCCTTGCGCTCTTAACAACGCCTCGATATCATCTGCGGGTAAAGCTTTGTGATAGAAGTAGCCTTGAATCTGATCGCAACCAAGCGATCTTAATAAATCTACTTGCTCCTTTGTTTCGGCACCTTCAGCGATCACTGTCAAATTAAGATTATGGGAAAGATTAATTATGGAGGCGACAATTGATTGATCTTGCTTGTTGTGAACAATATGTTCAATAAAACTTTTATCAATTTTTAGTGTGTCAACGGGCAAATTTTTGAGGTAGAGAAGGGAAGAATATCCCGTCCCAAAATCATCGATGGATAGGCGAATGCCCATCTGCCGAAATTGATTTAATAAGACAATTTTCTCGGCAATATTATTCATCATGATCCCTTCAGTAATCTCTAGCTCTAAATAGTGAGGATCAAAATTTGTCTCTTTTAGAATTTGTTTTAACGAAGATAAAAAATCCTTTTGTTGCAATTGCTTGATCGATAAGTTGACGCTAATCTGAATAGGCGGCAAACCAATATTTCGCCATGCGATCGCCTGTAAGCAAGCATTTCGCAGCACCCAATTTCCGATCGCCATAATTAAGCCCGTTTCTTCAGCCAGAGGGATAAACTGGCTAGGTGAAATCGAACCTAATGTGACATGTTTCCAACGTAATAAAACTTCTAAACCAACGATGTGGCCAGTGTTGATGTCAACTTGAGGTTGATAATATGTGATTAATTCTTCATTTTCTAGCGCTCTGCGAAGATTGTTTTCCATGACCAATCGCTGGAAACTCTGCTCCTGCATATTGGGAACATAAAATTGAAAACTATTCTGCCCTTCCGCTTTAGCGCGATACATCGCCATATCAGCATTGCGAATCAGCCCTTCCACATCAGTATCATGATCTGGATAGACACTTGCCCCGATACTTGTGGTGATATGGATTTCATGTCCACCACAACTAAAAGGAAAAGTCAGGATTTGAAGTATGGCTTCGGCAATTTGAATAACGGCATCTTTGGCATTAATCGTCTTAGCCACGATCGCAAATTCATCACCGCCCCAGCGCACTAGCAACTCATCTTGGCGCAATAAATTTTTGAGGCGATCGCCAACAGCTTTGAGTAACAAATCACCAATACTATGACCTAAAGAATCATTAATTAATTTAAAGCGATCGATATCCAGAAATAGAACGGCAATCTTTTGTTTGTTATCTTCTGATTTTTTGATAATGTCAACTAAATATTCATGCAAATACTTTCGATTAGGTAGCCCTGTCAGAGGGTCATGATGTATTTGATAGGTAATTATTGATTCAACTTGCTTTTGTTGGGTGATATCAGAAATATGAATCCGAATCACTTCATGCCAAGGCATAAAGTGAATAATTTCTTCAAATACTTTGCCATTTATTTCTACCGATCGCACAAAAAAGTTGCGAACTGGATTAACTAAATTTACTAATTGTATTAGTAATTCTTGAAGCAAAGGATGATTTATTCCCATGTCGTCAAGATCGGGAAATTGGTGTAGAGCCGCAGGATTTAGATATAAAATTTTTCCTGCCAAATTTAATTCAACAATTGGTTGCGGATTAATCTCTGGAGATGAAATAAATTGATCGATCGCTTTACTGATAATTGATAGATCTAGCTCGGCAATGGTTTGTAGAACAGAAAATTGGACAATATTGCCTTTATCTAAAGCTTGATCATCTAAAGCCTGATTACTTAAAGATGGCTTAGTTTCTTGAAGATAATCGCTTTGATCAATTCTATTTGTTAGCTTGTTTGGGGATGTACTGGCGATCGCATTGATTACTTGATACACCGCTTTAGTATCTTTGCTAAATAAAATTTCATCGCCGTGAGACAACACCTGTGACAATCGCTTTTTACCGTTGATTAAAATGCCATTAGTGCTGCGTGTACCATTCAAATTTCCATCAACCACTCGAAAAAAAAACGACGACTTGCTAGGAAGGGCGATCGGTAACAAAGTCACATGTTGACGCGATACCAGATTAGACCGAAGCACTATTAAATTTTCTAAACTACGTCCTAACGTATAAATCATGTCATGCAATAGAAAACTACGAGAGCCTCGTGGATCTTCAATCGTAAGTATGTGATGCAGTATTTCTTTGCTTGGTCGCGCAGATAAATCTTCTCGACTCACCTTAATAATTCCCCTTGCATAGAGAGCTTTACGGCGAAGAGCGCCACAAATAACCAATTTTTAATTAGCATTATTTTAAGAATTGCATTTCACGGGGGCAATTCTTAAAACTTATTTAAGATTGCCAACATAAACACCTTATCTCACCTTTTCGTAATGTGACAATACTTTAGCGTTAGTTCGGGTTAAGCATTTTAAAATTAATCCCAAATGGCGTTAAAATCAGTGGCGCGGACTTTGCCCCACACACTGGTTTTAGACTAAAAGAAGAGTGCTGTAAATGTTGGAAATATCTAAAGAATGGGCAAATGTTCAACAGACATTTAAGAAAATTTGGGGATATGATGATCTGCGTCCTTCGCAACGTCAGATTGTTACGGCCTTATTGCAAGGTCAAGATAGCTTGGCAATTATGGCGACGGGGGGCGGGAAATCAATTTGTTTTCAGTTGCCAGCGATCTTAAATGAGGGATTAACGCTGGTTGTTTCGCCTTTACTTGCCCTGATGGAGGATCAAGTTAGAGATTTAAAATCTCGTAATTTACCCGCCGCTTGTTTGCATAGCAATTTATCGCAAACAGAACGCCGTCAAGTCTTGCAAAATTTAGCAACTACGCGCTTGCTTTATGTCTCACCCGAAACGCTCCTTAGTCCACCTGTTTGGGAAAAACTCAGCGATCGCCAATTAAAAATCACAGGTTTGATGCTCGATGAGGCGCATTGTCTAGTGCAGTGGGGGGATTCCTTTCGACCTAGTTATCGGCGATTGGGAGCAGTGCGATCGGCGCTGATGCAGTCCAAGCCTGCCGATCATCCGCGAATTGCTCTGGCGGCCTTTACCGCCACCGCCGATCGCGATGCGACGGCTGAGTTACAAGCTTGTTTACAGTTAGAAAATCCGCAGATTCTACGGACTAGCCCCTATCGCCCAAATCTTAGTCTCAAAGTGGCGATCGCTTGGACACCCGCAGGACGCAAATCTCGAATGCTAAAATTTATTGGCGATCGCAAGGGACAATCAGGCTTAATCTATGTCCGCAGCCGCCGCGATGCGGAGATGTTAGCCGCTTTGTTGCAAGAAAAGTCTTTTCAAACCGCCGCCTATCACGCAGGTTTACCACCCCAAGAGCGCCGCCATGTCGAGCAGCAATGGCTAACTAACAAGTATCCTTTTGTGATCTGCACGTCAGCCTTTGGACTCGGCATTAACAAGCCAGACACCCGATGGGTATTGCATTTCCATCCGCCATTAACCCTTTCTGAATATATTCAAGAAATTGGTCGGGCGGGGCGCGATGACAAACCTGCTGAAGCCCTGATGTTGGTCAGTGAACCGACAGGGTTTCTCGACGATAGCGATCGCCAACGGGTAAATTTTTTCTTGCAGCAACAACAAAAAATCCAACAACAAGCGCTATCGTTATTACCAAAATTACCGCGTCAAGGTAATTTTGCTGAAGTCTCAAAATTGCATCCTGAGGCAACGATCGCCCTAGGTTTATTGCATCGGTCAGGCGCTCTGACATGGCACACACCTTTTGAATATGAAATATTTGGTGATAACTTAAATTCATTTGGCGATCGCATTGGTGATCGCATTGGCGATCAAAACGCCATCTCTCAAATGCAAGATTATATTCGGGTCAAGGGCGATCGTTGGAAATTTTTACTCAATACCTTTGGTTTTGAAGAATGAGCTAAAGTCCCTGCTAAGATTTAAGTATTAACTTAATTTTTCTTAACAACAGGGAAATATACGTGTCGTCTACGACTATTCATCGGACCAATCTCGAAAATCCGCTTACCGATTTATCTTCGACATCGCAAACCGAGCTTCCGTTTACTTTTCAAGATATAAAAAGCGCTATTCCTGCTGAATGTTTTGCCCCGAATGTATGGCGATCGCTCGCCTATTTTTTTGCTGACACCGCGATTATTGTCGGCTTATATACCACGGCAGCGTATCTAGACGCATGGTGGTTCTATCCAATTTTCTGGTTTGCCACGGGGACAATGTTTTGGGCTTTCTTCGTAGTCGGGCATGACTGCGGACATGGTTCTTTTTCTCGCAGTAAATGGCTAAATAATCTCGTCGGACATCTCACCCATATTCCGATCCTTGTGCCTTATCACGGTTGGCGGATCAGTCATCGGACTCACCACCAAAATACAGGCAATATTGACACCGATGAAAGTTGGTATCCTGTCACCGAGACTCAATATAAAGAAATGGATGCGATCGGTAAATTCATCCGTTTTAATGCGCTGTTATTTGCTTATCCGCTTTACCTATTCAAGCGATCGCCTGCACGTCCCACCGCTTCCCATTTCGTTCCCAATAACGATTTGTTCCGCGCATCTGAAACCGCAGACATCCTCACCAGCAGCAGTCTTTTTGCGCTAATGATTGGATTTTTGGGATGGTTGGGCTTTACCTACGGATTCCTATTCCTATTCAAGTTCTACATCGTTCCATACCTTATTTTTGTAGTATGGCTTGATCTAGTGACCTATCTACACCACACCGAAGCCGATATTCCTTGGTATCGTGGCAAAGATTGGTATTTCTTAAAAGGAGCGCTCTCGACGATCGATCGCGATTATGGCATTTTTAACGATATTCATCACAATATCGGTACTCATGTCGCCCATCACTTGTTTATCGGTATGCCTCACTATCACCTCAAAACTGCCACCGAAGCGATCAAACCAGTTTTAGGTAAATACTACCGAGTTTCTAACGTTCCCATCTGGAAAGCATTTTTCGCTTCTCAAAAAGCCTGTCTGTTTGTTCCTGACACTGGCAGTGGCGTATATTACAGCGATCGCTAATTAAAAAAAACTTAAAACTTAAAAGAATTAAAGTGGGCGCTTTGTACCCACTTTAATTTTTAAACTTTGATATCTATAATGTAAAAAGCACTCAGTCAAGCGAACATATGTCTACCGAAACTATTACTCGTCCTGCAACCATCCGCAAAATTGCACCAAGATATCGAGTCTTATTACATAACGATGATTACAACTCCATGGAGCATGTCGTTCAAACTCTAATAGAGGTTGTTAGTCTCTCACAGCCGCAAGCCGTTGATATCATGATGGCGGCTCACGCTGATGGCTGTGCGCTAGTGATTACTTGCGTGCAAGAACATGCTGAATTTTATTGTGAAGGGCTGCAAAGTAAAGGTTTGACCAGCACGATCGAACCAGAAGAGTAAAGCATAGAATTTATGAATAAAAAAGGTAAGATTGTTGACAGTCCTACCTTTTTTGTTTTTGTGAACTTCGATCGCCTAAATTCTTATCCAGCACCAGTCCGCATCGTCCTGTTTTTATTGACCCTGCTCGTAATCTGGCTACCGATCGCCGCACCCATGCATCTGATTTGGGGCGCATCAGTGGGAGTTGCCCTGACAATTTTGTTATATAGCGAATTTTTGGGGCTAATCTGGTTTTGGGGACGCAAGATCGCCAAATATGCACATCCATTTCGCTACTACGGATTGTCATTTACGCTCAAAAATGGACGCGATTTTTTGTTGGGTTTGGGCTTAGGCTGCCTGACTTTGACTATATTTTTTTTCTTGCAAGTCAAACTTGGCTGGCTCGCAGTCCAAATTGTCGATTGGCATCCCAACTCATCATCGACAGCATTATCCGCCCTCGGACTATATTTTGTAGACTGGCGAAGCGCGATTTTGTCTGGATTACTAACTTCGATCGGAGTTGCCTTTGCCGAAGAAATGTTGTTTCGGGGTTGGTTACTGTCAGAGCTAGAGCGAGATTATTCAGCAAATACGGCTCTAATTTCCGCAAGTCTAGTTTTTGCGATTCTGCATTTTATTAAGCCCTTGAATGCAATTTTGGCGACATGGAGCCAATTTATGGGCTTAGTCATTTTTAGCATGGCGCTGATATTGGCAAGGCGGAGATGCGATCGCCGATTGGGAGTGGCGATCGGTTTACATGGTGGTTTGATTTGGTGTTATTACATCGTCAATACGACCCATTGGCTCAAGCCCACGGGTATTGTGCCTGAATGGGTGACGGGGATTAGCGGTAATCCGATCGCAGGCGTGATGGGAATTATCTTTTTGAGTGCGATCGCGATCGGTTTTCGCGGGTTCAGGAAAACCCTATAATTTGAAGCCTTTTTACTTTTTTTGAAATAACTATTGCAAATGATGCAACAAGTGTATATGATTAGATTCGCTTAGAACACCACTAAGCAATGGGTCGATGCCCGAGTGGTTAATGGGGGCGGACTGTAAATCCGCTGCGTAAGCTACGTTGGTTCAAATCCATCTCGGCCCATCTAAATAAATTAACGGTTAGTATGCTGGTTAGCTTTGATCAACGATCATTGATGACCAGAACCACTGCCGTTTTTTTAGGTCAAATTTTAGGTCGAACTTCAAAATAATCAGGTGGCTTAACTGGCGATATTTATGCAATATGCAGCGCTAGGCTTAGATGTCGGTCGAAAAAGAATCGGTGTCGCAGGTTGCGATCGCCTTGGCATTTCTGTGCAGGGCATTACCACAATTATTCGTAAATCATGGCAAGAAGACATGGCTGAGTTGCGATCGTTAATCATCGAGCGTGATATCGATACCCTCGTCATGGGTTTGCCTTACA
Source organism: Cyanobacteria bacterium SOY_65_metabat_81 (assembly GCA_031412945.1). GTDB lineage: Bacteria > Cyanobacteriota > Cyanobacteriia > Pseudanabaenales > Pseudanabaenaceae > Pseudanabaena. The sequence goes on along the minus strand of JANODY010000018.1, from coordinate 14,850 downwards.
ACATGGATGGCTCTCTTGGCTATCAAGCCAAACAAGTTCAAAAATTTGCCCACAGCGCCTCCAAACAATTAGGCATGGCTTTAGAATTTGTCGATGAGAGACTCACCTCCTTTGAAGCCGAAGAGATGATGCGATCGCAGGGTATTTCTACCAGAGAAAATAAAGCTATGATCGATCGCAAAGCCGCCGCGATCATCTTGCAACAATGGCTAGACCTAAAACGGTAATTTTTCTTTTGATTGGCGATAGCTATAACTGTCCCCTTTACTGTCATAATGCTTAAAAGCGCCAAAAGCCTTATAACAGAGGGTTTCTCTAAGCTAATAGTGCTATAGGATACAAAGCAGCAATCTATGGAAGGATCGACGATCGTAATCACGGATGATGCAGGGAAAAATTTGCCTTGCATTATCGAAACCACTTTTACAGTGGAAAGCACCGAATATATGTTGCTGCAACCAGTTGACTTTTCTGTGCAGATTTTCGCATGGCAAGAAACTGATGATGATGATGAAACTGAATTAGTCGATGTTACCGAAGAAGAAATCGATTTGATTTTTTCGACTGCACAGGCTGTCTTGGCAGAGCAGAACCTCTCGTTACGTCGCTCCGCCTATACATTGACAGTTGAAGGGGATCTTCCCGAACCAACTGAAGAAGATATTATTGAGATTGATACTGAAGAAGATGGCAATTGTGGTGAGTTCCAAGAACTAGCCCATTTTTACTATGAAGAACAAGCTTTTTCAGTATTCACGGCTCTCGATCCTTTGATGTTTATTGCTAAAGTCGGAGATAGCGGATTACCCGAAATCCTCTCACCTGTGGAGATGGCCGCCCTTGAGCCTTATGTGGAGCAGTATCTAGACCATGTCCTCAGCACAGAAGATGCCGAAGAAGAGTCCTAATTGGCTGTTTTATGGTGCTGTGATCCCCTTAACCATCTTTTTGACTGGTGTAGCCAGTAGCTCTTGGTGGATTTGGGCAAGTGCGGCACCTAGCGACTTCGGAACAAAAATTAGGCTGACTATCCCCGATGGAATGCCGACGCAAGCGATCGCCCAAGAATTAGAATCGACGGGTGTGATCCGTTCTAGTTTGGCTTTACGTCTCTGGCTACAATGGCAATCTCTTCGGGGCAGTGAGGCAGTCGCATTGCGGTCTGGCACTTATGATCTGGTTACCAATCAGTCACTGTCCGAAGTTGTCGCTCAGATTCAGACCGCGAAATCGGCGGAAGTTCGGTTCACTGTCCCTGAAGGTTGGTCGATCGCCCAGATGTCCGATCTGTTTGAGAAGCAAGGATTTTTTGCGGCTAAAGACTTTGTGGCGGCGACGCAACGCACTAGCCCGAAGCGACGAACTTGGCTACCTGACGATCTACCGAGTTTAGAAGGATTTCTTTTTCCTGATACTTATCAAATTTTGCCGTCAGAAGCCACTCCTGACCGAATCATTGATCTAATGCTTGATCGTTTTGAGCAAGTTGCTTTAACTGTTTACAAAGAAAATCAGTCGGGTAAGCCAAAAGTAAAGATTAATCTAAAAGATTGGGTAACACTATCAAGTATTGTCGAGAAAGAAGCGGTTATTGACATTGAACGCCGTGTTATTTCTGGAGTTTTTTGGAATCGTCTCAAACGAAACATGCGTTTAGAGTCCGATCCAACCGTTGAATATGGCTTAAATATTAGACAAACTCCTGAAAACCCACTGACTTTAGAACAGGTGCGGACGGCTTCTCCGTATAACACTTATTTAAACGAAGGATTACCACCTGGGGCGATCGCGTCGGTAGGTCTAGCCAGTCTCAAGGCGACACTCGACCCTGCGGCAACGGAATATTTATTTTTTGTAGCTAAGTATGATGGAAGCCATGTATTTAGTCGCAACCTAGAAGATCATGAAAAAGCTTTGCAGGCGATCGACAAAAAAATCCAGCAAAAAAATCCTAAGCAGTAGCTTTATTCACTTTTCAATGAATAATTGTCAGTCTACAAACCTAGGCATCCGCGTCAATGATAGAGTTTCCGCTCTGATCGACTGACAAAAGTGTTTGAAATCCTTGTCAGGCAAGATGCCTGACCGACGAATATAAAATCCTTGTAGCGCGGGCATCCTGCCTGCTTTTTGGGGAGAGCGGGCATCCTGCCTGCTTTTTGGGGAGATTTGTCAGTCAATCAGGTTTCCGCTAGTCGAAAAACTGCTAAACAAAATCTCTCAATTTGTTTTCGGGCTGCGCTTTCTGTTACTGAGCCTGTCGAAGTATCCCGTCACTCATCCTTGTAAACAACAGATTGAGTGCGGGAGTTTGCGTTAGTTAAATGGCGCTAGAATAGTCGCCACAATCGGCACTACGCCAGCTTTGTCACTTTTGATGGCGATCGCCGCTGCGTGGGACAAATCAAGATTGCGATTGCCTATATAAGGACCGCGATCGTTGATCCGCACGACCACAGATTCACCATTTTGCAAATTAGTGACCTTGAGATAGGTGTTAAAGGGCAAGCTAGGATGCGCCGCCGTAAAATCTTGCTGCTCAAACTGCTCTCCAGAAGCGGTTTGCCGACCTTGAAAGTAAGGACCATACCAAGATGCTAGACCATCCATCTGATCGCCAGTAGCAGATAATTGATGCATTTTCTTTTGGGATTCGACCAAAGTTAGTGGCTCGACTCCAGCCGCAACCCGCAAATTATTGATCCATTGGGTGAGATTGAGCGAAGGATTGCTAATCCCCACTTTAGGGATGGTAAATAAAATTTCATCTTTATATTTTCCGATATAAACATCGTCTTGAGCGATCGGATAAAGACTTTCGGGATCAAAGTCTGGAGCATTCATAATTGAGGTAAGTTTAGCCCCCACGATCGCCGCATCTGTTAAATTTTTGACAACAAATGTGGGTTGGTGATTAACCAAAATGAGCCAATCTATAGCAGATGTAGCTCGCAAATCGATCGCATATCGAGGGCGCAAAAAACTAGGTGATTTATTATCAGAAAAGCTAGATTCTTGATAACTATATTTTGGTGATGAATCAATATTTTTATCAATATTTTCCGTGGAAAATATTGGTGATGAACTACTAGAAAGTAATGAACTCAGAGAAATCGTCCACAGTGCAGCAAAAGTATCTATAAGCATTGGATATTAAATAGCAAAGTGTTTATTAAGGTTTGTATTGAAGAAATGATTTGGTTTTGGATACTTAAATTCAAATAGTTTAAGCATCTAAAAAAATTAAGTCTTTCTGGGTTTAGCAATAGAAATTTGACGTTTTAAGGTGTTGTATGATACCTGACACCTTTCAACCTACGGTATTAGTGGGGATCACAAATCATCCTTGCGAAGTAGATAATTTTAGATCTGTCAAATTTGTCATAAAACTTTATTTAGAATTTATTATTGAGTACAACGCTTTGCGCTTTTAGAAAATCTTTTGTATCCCATGTCGTCTCAATAGGCTGTAGCTATATATGAAAAGCTCATTGCGGGAATATATCTTTCATAAATCGTAAAAATATTGCTGTAAGTCAAGCATTTTTGCTGATGTTCACCTGTTTTTGACCCGTTAAAGTATTCAAATGTCTCGGATAATTCCTCTATAGCGTGGATTACTAACTAAAACTTAGTGATGCCCGCTATTTTTGTTTTTACTCAACCTCCAAAAGTAACAAGCGGTGTATTGCGCCGCAACCCTCTTTTGTTGATTAAGAATGTACCGAACCGTCAGGCAAGATTGTTCCTTTTAGGTTGACTCTGGTTAGCTTGACCATAACCTTATCGCCAAAGCCAATCTTCGCTCCTCGCATATCCGCTCCACTGAGGTCAGCCCCGCTCAGATCTGCGCCGATCAAGTTGGCTTCGCGGAGATCGGCATTCTTCAAATTAGCTTGAAACAAATTCGCTCTAAATAAATTCGCGCCGCGCAGATTTGCATCTTGAAGATTAACGCCATGCAAAAAAGCATCGGTCAGATCGGCTTTGCTGAGATTTGCCCTACTAAGATTTCGACCTTCGAGATACTTTTCTTTCAAATCTGCACCGCTTAGATTGGCTTCAGATAGATCCTGTTTAAAGCCAGCTTTTGGAGGTGTTGCTGGTTGAGGGTGATTTGTGGGTGCTGTATGGCGATCGCTAGGTTGCTGACGAGGAGGTTGATATTTTTCTTGATATTGCCTTTGGTACTGATAAGTTGGTCTAGTATGGGTTTTTGCCTGTGATTTGACTTGAGCGTTTAGCTCCACCGATCGCCGCAAGCTGTCTCTAGCATGATTAATTTCTTTGAGTTTTTCCTGTGCTTGGAGTTGAAGCTGCACATCTTCTCTCGAAATGCGATCGGGATGCCACTGCAAAGCCAAAATTTTGTAGGCTTTGTTTACATCTTCTAAGGTTGCGTTAGAGGTCAAACCTAGAAGTTTGTAGCATTGATAAATTTCCATATTTGTCGATCCAGCAGCGACAGAGTTTTTTGATTTTACGCTGACAAACGATCCCCAGTGTATCAAAACAAGCAAGGTAAATCAAAATTTAGGGCGGCGCATTTCTAAAAGAAGATTATCTGAAAATTTATAAATTCCTGCGGAAATGCGAAGCCCCTACAGTTCTATTTTTTTTGACCTAGCGATCGTTTTATCTTTTTTTGTTTACGTTCACTTGTGTCCATTACATGAGAAAATAGTATGACTTTTAGGTTATATTGTACGGCTTAAGATAAATGACAAAGTTTGATTGGGTTTCAATCCTCGAAGCAATTCCGCCAAATACAGACGAGGCAATTGTTTCAGAAAAATTTGTAAAGCCTCTAATAGAGGCATTGGGATTTAGTAGCGAAGAGTGGCGACCCCAATTTCAAACAGACACGACGCACGCAGTAGATTTTGCTGCTCGAAAAAATAATGGTGATGATAAGTTTTTGATTTCTAAAGTGAATCCTTACTTACTTATAGAGGTGAAAGGGCAAGCTAATACAACCAAAACAGGTGCTACTAAAATTAATCTTGCTGAAGGTACTCCACAGTACAAATCTACAAAAGAACAGATTGAAGGATATTTACTTTCTCCTAATTGCAAAAACGCACAATGGGGAATTATAACTAATTTAAACCATATCCAACTTTTTCGGCGACATGGTAGAGTTGTTATTCCTGTAACGCCCAGTGAGTTCATTACAAAAGAGAATATAAACAGTGTAATTGCCAGAATAAAAAAACTTATTGATATTCCTCCTAGGGCTTTGACAGTTTGTTTGTATAACGACAAAGGTGGAGTAGGAAAAACAACCACAACCATAAACTTAGCATCAGTTTTATGGAAACAGAAAAAGAAAGTTTTAGTAGTTGATTTTGATGGACACCAGAGAGATCTCTCTGATGCTCTTGGGTTTCAAGATGACGGCGGCGTTACATTTTCAGAATGCTTTATTAGCGATAAAGTAGATATTCGAGAAGCAGTAAAACCATTTATTCTCAAGGATAAATCAGGACGAGAAATTAAGCTGTTTGATGTTATTCCATCTGATAAAGCATTAGAAAAAATAACGAATAAAGAAAAGCAGGCTGAAATTATTGACAAGTCCACAAGGCTAAGAAACTTATTACAAGCTTTTATTTATGAATATGATTATATTTTGATAGATAGCCCCCCAGGGTGGGGATTTTCTAGTAAAAGCTGTGTATTTGCTGCTGATGTGGTTTTAATGCCCACAAACCATGAAGATTTTGGCTCGATCAAAAACGTTCCAAAGGTAATTAAAGAGCTTATTAAAGAAGCTCAAATCATCAAGCGTGAAAAATACAGAGAACCTTTACCAATACCATTGCCAATTTTTTTTAATAGGCATGATCCGACTTCTGCTTCGATTACGCGCACACATCATGAAATAAAACGTTTAATTACAGTTCAGGGTGATAAACCTTTCTATGATCCAGAATTATTGCCCTATTATTATCCAAAAGCTAAAAAAGGAGACATGAACACGGATATATTTTATGTCCCTGCTTACAAGATAGTGTCTAGTGCCGCATTTTCTCGTGTCCCCGCCGCGATGGGAAATAAAACTGCTTTTGAGTATTATCTAGCTTTAGCTAAGGAGTATTTTTTATATGAGTGATTTTGACAATATCGGTGAATTGATCTATTTACAACTTGAAAAAATTGATTCTGAAGTTGAATTTACAGAGTCGGAGTTCATTTTGGAATCGGCTGTAGAAGCAGTAAAGCAGGTTCAGGGGCGTAATTGGGTTCCTTTGATAGTTCAACAAATAGGGGACAGATACCAACTTGTTAGTAATCAATTTGTCTATGCTGTGATGCACAGAGCTAATTTAGAAAAGGTTTGGTGTATCGTAATTGACCCAGATACGAAAAATATTGAACAGGCTAAACTTCTCTCAAGAGAGACTGTGCCAAAGGTGAATTTGTCAATTGCATCTAGAAAATCAATTGAAGCAGGATTAAAATTTCTACTTGACAAGCCCGCAACTGCTTTAAAAGGACTTGATGTAATTAAGGCAACAAATCGTATTGAGGATGCAGACAGAAAATCTTGGAAAGACTTTACCCCTATAACCAAGCTGGCTTGTGGCATAACCAAAGGCAAAAAGTTAGATGCTTTATCGGAAGTGTTCTATCTTGCCCCACCTGAGCCAGAAGTTATCCCAGATCCGCCAGTGGCTTTGAGTATTAAAAAAGCTTCTTATGATGAAATTTTGACGAGACTCAGTTATTTGTCAGCCTATAAAATTGGTGGGTTCGATAATGTTGACAGTGAGCAAGCATCTGAGGCTATATTCACAGCTAGTAAAGGAAAGTGGAAGTCTTTAAACCCCATAGCAAAACTTGATTGTGGGATAGACACAGCAAAGGTCAAGGCACTAAAAACCATTTTTACACTTTGATTGATTAAGCGATCGCGAAAATTTACAAATATGGCGATCGCTTTTAATGTTCTTGATATGCTATATGCTTTACAGCCGCACCAGAGAGCTAAATAAATGACACAGGCGATCGCCCGTAAATCCTTATATGACTCTGATTTCTTGCTGTGGACTCAAGACACCGTAGCTAAGCTCAAGGCTAAGGATTTTGACCATGTGGACTTAGAAAACTTAATTGAGGAGATCGAGAGTTTGGGCAGGTCAGACAAAAAGGAGCTTAAAAGTCGCCTCACAATTTTGCTTGAACATTTAATCAAGCGTATCTATATCGATATGCCTCAAGAGTTTAATGGCTGGGAACGGACGATCAGAAATCAAAGAACTGAGATCGAGTTCGTGCTAGATGATTCTCCTAGCTTAAAAGCCTTGTGGAATGTCACCTTTGATATTGCCTTTCGGGCTGCATTGCGCGACGCAAACAAGGAGTATGCCAAACAAGGCTATCACTTCCCTGATACATGGCAGTTCGGGCGCGATATCGATACGATGCTCAATGTTGATTTCTGGGAGATGATGTCTCCGAATCCAAATAATCAACGATCGCCTGACTAATCGTTGTCTCACCATGCATATCTAATGGCTGGATATTGGTTAAATCAGGCGCTTGACAGGTCGCATTCAGAAATGACCAGTCACCTTCATAAAACTCTTCTGGCGAAATGATTAGATGCTCAGCATAACTTTTTACCCCAGAGATGAGAGTTTCCGCTTCTAAAAAACCTTCACGGGTCAAACAGATGACAGGGACACCCACGCGTAATGCTTCCGCTAATGTACCGTAACCGGGCTTAGTAACTAGGCGATCGCAGATTACCATGATGTCTACAGGACGCAGGCGATCGCCATTGATTTTGGTCAAATTAGGCAGATTAGGCGCTCCACGGTCAAAGGTGATAAATTGCCAATCAGGAAAGTTAGCGAGATTTTGATAGGGAATAGACTGGAGACTTAAGCCGCCAAAGGTCAGTAGCGCCGTGGGGCGATCGCCATCTAAATTAAATTTATGAAAAATATCTGCGCGTGAATATTTGGGCTTTCCACCAGTTAGTCCCACATCTTGAATATTCGGGAAAGCGCTCATCGGTTCGGCAAATGGTAAGCGAAATAGGCGATCGCAATGACTATAAGCGGCTGAAATTTCATTGGCTAATTCGATAAATTTGCCGCCCCAATCTCGATAAATAAAGTCCCAGCCAAAATTGCTAGCCATCCAGCAAGGAATATTAGCGGCTTTAGCAATTAGGGCGATCATCGGTGGAATATCACCAAAAATTAAATCGACTTGATTTTCTTGCAAAAACTTGATTTCCTCGGCAATTAAATCATTTTGATTAGCTTTAATCCTTTGCCAAGCTTCAAAAGTTGCTTCGCGATCGCTCTGCAAACTATCAAGTTGAATCACCCCCACGTCAAATACACGCGGATGATAAACAAAGTCACCTTCCAGATATTCTTCCAATAACCATCGCGGAGCCGTCGTTGCGATGATTAATTGGAGATCGGGCGATCGTTGTTGTAGTTCCGCCAGCACACTTGCTGTGCGAGTGGCATGACCGAAGCCGTGATTGGTAATTGCAATATATAGAGTTGGCATTTACGCGGTAAATTTAATGTTAATAACGTATTAGATGCTGTGCTAGGCAAAGATCGCCAATGCGAGGTTTACATCGCCGATGTCAAAGTACACGATGTCAAAGTACAAGTCGAGCCAAGTCGCAAATATTTTATCCCGATCGTCGTGGTTACTTGCGATGAACGCGATCGCATCCGTAAAAATGCCGCGATCGACTGAAATCTTAAGGCAAGCGTCAGAGCTAGAATCAAATTTGCTGTCAAACGGTCAATCACATTAGTTAAAAAACAGGTTTTGGAATTTTATATATCGCAAATCAAAACATGAACTATCTCTATCTCCACGGCTTTGCCTCTAGCCCTCAATCGACCAAAGCTCAATATATGCAGCAAAAGTTTGCCGATTTGGGGCTAAATCTGCCCGTCCCTGATCTCAATCTCACCGATTTCTGCACAGTGACGCTTTCTGAGCAACTAGATTATCTCGATCGCACTTATCTCAACAATCAGCAACCGATCACCGTGATTGGTTCTAGCCTCGGCGGATTTTTAGCCGTCCAACTTGCCGCCAAAAATCCATTAGTCCAAAAATTAATATTATTTGCCCCCGCTTTTGGTTTTAGTCAACGCATTGCCGATGCTTTGGGGGCAGAGAATGTGAGCAAATGGCAACAAGATGGCAGTCGTGAGTTTTATCATTACGGACTAAAGCGTAATGTAAATTTACAATTTAATTTTTTTGTGGATGCTCAGAATTATGCGGGTGAAAATTCAGAACAAAAACTGACGCGATCGCTACCCATACTTATCTTTCACGGCATCCATGACGAAGTTGTTCCCGCCGCTCTGAGTGAAGAATTTGCTAAAGCGCGATCGCAAGTTACTTTAAAATTATTAAATGACGATCACGCCCTCGGCAAAGATTTGGAAAGCCTTTGGCAAGATACCAAGCAGTTTTTGGCAATTGCTTAGAGTGGGAAATATTTTTTTTGCAAATATTCACCCCAAATGGTGGTTACGTTTGATACAAAATATCCGCTAGGATCTTGAAAACAGCAGTTGCACATAAAAATAAAAAAAAGGGTTTTAAAACCGTTGAAAAACATCATCAAAACGCTGCAAGCCGACTTCGCGATCATTTTTGAGCGCGACCCTGCTGCGCGTAACTGGTTAGAAGTGCTGTTGTGCTATCCGGGACTGCATGCGATCGCCTTATATCGATTTGCCCATTGGCTAAATTCATTCAAAATCCCTGTGATCCCACGCATAATCTCGCAAATAGCCAGATTTTTTACAGGCATTGAGATTCATCCCGGAGCGAGAATCGGTAAAGGCGCATTCATCGACCACGGTATGGGCGTGGTGATTGGTGAAACGGCGATCGTTGGTGAATATGTGCTGATCTACCAAGGCGTAACCCTAGGCGGCACTGGCAAACAATCTGGCAAGCGTCACCCCACCCTCGGTGATAACGTGGTCATCGGCGCTGGCGCAAAAGTATTAGGCAATATTGAAATTGGTAGCAATTCGCGGATTGGCGCTGGCTCGGTAGTCTTAAAATGCGTGCCTCCCGATTGCACCGTAGTTGGTATCCCTGGAAGAATTGTGCATCGTCATGGCGTAAAAGTCTCGGCGCTCGATCACTTTCAAGTACCTGATCCTGAGGGCGATGTGATCCGATCGCTAATTAGTCGAGTCGAGCAACTAGAAAGAAACGCGGAAGCCCATGCTTTGCATCCGCTCAATAGCTATTTGATTGATGCAGAATTGCTCAAGAACGTGCGTCCACGACATCTTACGCCATCTGATCGCATTGCCGATCATTTTGAACAACCTGAAGAATATGATGGCTTTTCTGAAGGTGGCGGTATCTAATACAAACACTCTCGTTGAGAAAGTAGAGTCGGCGCTTTGAGTCGGCTCTACTTTTTTATGGCGAATTTTGACAAGCCGTTATAATTCAAAAAAACTAAAAATATTCATGCATTATCAAAATAAATCGCGGCGATCGCCTCGCAAATATCTCTGGCAAAATATCTGGCAAAAGGCGATCGCATGGCTAATGTCAGGTGTAGTCCTATGCGCTTTAGCCGCTTGTGAGCCAATCCCACAGCCCAATCAATCGAGTATCGGCAGTACCGATCGCCTCAAAACAGTGATCAGTCGTGGCAAATTAGTTTGTGGTGTCAGTGGCGAATTGCCCGGATTTAGCTTTGTGAATAAAGAGGGCAAATATTCGGGGCTAGATGTTGATGTTTGTCGGGCGATCGCGGCGGCTTTATTTGATAATCCTGAGGCAGTCCAGTTTCGCAACCTTAATGCTAAGGAGCGCTTTACGGCTTTACAGTCAGGCGAGATCGATGTGTTGAGTCGCAATACTACATGGACATTGGGGCGAGATACTGGCTCACGGCTTGCTTTTATGCCCGTTGTGTTTTATGACGGACAAGGCGTGATGGTGCGAAAAGATAGCAATATTAAAACGATCAACGATCTCAAAAATGCGGATATTTGCGCTCAAACAGGGACAACCACAGAGCAGAATCTGGCTGACCAAATGCGGAAGCGCAATCTTGATTACAAGCCTGTGGTTTATGAAGATGTGAATGCCACATTTAACGCTTATCAGGCGGGGCGTTGTCAAGCGATTACCGCCGATCGCTCAGCGCTAGTAGTAAGACAAACCAGACTCGCTGATCCTGACAATCATGTGGTTTTAGATTTTGTATTATCCAAAGAGCCATTAGCGCCTGCGGTTAGCGATGGTGACTCGAAGTGGGCGGATATCGTTAAATGGATTGTATTTACGGCGATCGAGGCGGAAGATCTTGACATTTCTTCGGCAAATCTGGCGACTCAATTGCAAAGTAAAAATGCTGAAATTCGCAGATTCTTAGGGCTTGATGGCAGCTTAGGCAAAGACATGGGCGTTAGCAATGATTTCACCGCAAGAGTGATCAAGCATGTGGGTAACTATGCCGAAATTTACGATCGCAATCTCGGCAAAGATAGCCCATTCAAATTACCGCGTGGACAAAATGAACTTTGGAAAAATGGTGGCTTAATGTACGCTCCACCATTTCGTTAATCAAAAAAGGGAGCGCAAAGCGCTCCCTTTTTTAGTACTTCCTCTAAGTAAGCAGGCACAATTAAATATAAAACCCTGTTACCTGAAACCGCCCGCGTAGCGGGCGGTTTCAGGTTTTGTATATGTTATTTAATTACGCCAAGTAAAAAAAATTTACCAACCAAAAATCGAGGCGATCGCGGGTGGGGCGATCGGACTGCTAGCCAGATCACTCGCCACATTATTCTCTTCATCAATCAGTTCTTCAGTACAAAAAGTCGCCTGACTAAAACCGCCAAATTGCTTGACCGTACTAGCTCTCATCCGCACATTGGGCGCAGGAAACCAAAACCGCTCATAGGAACTCATCGATGGATAATCAGTAACTAGCACAAGCGCTTCCTCTTCATCGATTTCATAACGACCAATTACGGGCATGATTTCGGCATAGCCACGTTCGCGCAACAGCTTACCCTTGCGCCCCGTCTCATCATCTGGCACGAGGGCAAACACAGTTTCCCCCGCGTGGTTTTCGCCATCTTCTTTATCCCAAGCCATTGTGCCGTCCCATTTGACATAGGCTCCACCGATCGCCGTGGTTGGCTCGACTTCATGCATTTGGCAAATCTCAATTACTTTAGGATCATCAGCATTGAGTGGATTGACATAGATTTCTGAGCCACCTTTTTCGGCACGGCGAAAGGCTAGATGATGGGTAGTCCGTTGCGATCGCCAGCGTCCTGCACTTTTTTGAAAAAATTCTAATGCGTTCATAATTTTGGTAAATCTTTTCTAATTTATTTTCTAATTTATCGGAAAAATGGGTTTAAAATTCCTTGCTTCTAACACGGCTTTATGTCAATTGAAATATCTTATGAAATATCTTACAGAATGATTTGTGAAGAACATGGTCAAAAGCAGAAAACTCGCTCTCGTGATTAGTGATGCTAGATTCTTGCCGCAGAGCTTGCGGAACGATATCGCAAAATTAACTAACGGTTAAGCTTTAACTCTTTAGGAAACGTATACGCAACAAAACTTTAGTAACATACGATACTATTTGTATAATCATATGTTATGGTAATCATACATAAATACTATTGTTTAATCTAAAAAGGATATCATCATGAACGTTGGTCAAAGAAAAGCTGAAGCCGCCGCTAATCACAAAGCAAATTTATCAGCTTCAGTGAAGCGCCGTATGGAAGTAGCTCGCTCTAATAATGATTCAAATTTGCTGAATATTCTTGAGAAAGAAATGACACAATTGGGATTAAGGTAAGAGAAGAAAAAGTGTTTCATTATGTTGAGCATTCCTTTTTAGGCATCCCTAAAAAGGAATGCCAAAAAACATGATGAACCACCATAAATCAAGAGAAATACATGCCTCAAGTCAATCCTTTTACACTTAGAAGGCAAGTCACGCGCATGTTTGAACAGGGTCAATCATGCTTTGCGGAGATCAAAGTCCAAGACTGGCTCAAAGAACGAAATCATAATCCTAAAGATTATCTGATCCGCTTTCATCAAAAAATGGCTTCCGTTGATTCTAACTCTTCGGTAATTGTTGGGATAGAACTAACTCGTAAAGACGGTCAACCTGTTGATGAGTGGTTGCAACAAGAAATTAATCGCCAGAGTTAAATAAAAAATCTAAAAAAGGTGAAGGGCGGCGCATTGCATCGCCCTTTATCTTTTTGTTTTTTTGCTGAATGCGATCGCCCTAGACGGCTAACCCTACCCCAATCTTGATGAACATCGCCCATAGCAGGGAGATCCCTGTGATAAGCTAGCAGGGTTAGTGTCATTAGCACGAATAAACATGGATCGACCTTCTCGCTCTGTTCCCCAAGCCGCACAAGCCGCCTATTCAGGGGATTCGTCATACGGACGCACACCGCCGCCTGACTTACCTTCGCTATTATTAAAAGAGCGGATTATCTACTTTGGGTTGCCTCTTGTATCACCCGACGAATACAAACAGCAGCTTGGAGTCGATGTTACTGAATTATTGATCGCTCAACTTTTATATTTGCAATACGAAGATCCCGAAAAGCCGATTTTTCTATATATCAATTCCACGGGGACATCTTGGTATACAGGTGATGCGATCGGTTTTGAAACTGAAGCCTTTGCCATTTGCGATACGCTCAACTACATCAAGCCTCCTGTGCATACCATCTGTCTAGGACAAGCGATGGGAACTGCCGCGATGATCCTCGCTAGTGGAACTAAAGGCTTCCGTGCTAGCTTGCCAAATGCCACGATTGTATTACATCAGGCTCGCCGTCAAACTAGAGGACAAGCCTCTGATTTGCAGATTCAGGCTAAGGAAGTTTTGACTAACCGCGCTGCGATGTTAGAGATTTTGTCGCGGACTACGGGCAAGTCAACCGAAGCCATTACTAAAGACATGGATCGGATGTTATACATGACTCCTGTGCAAGCCCAAGAATACGGACTGATCGATCGCGTTCTTGAAAGCACAAAAGATCTACATGCCGCAGTACCCGCACTTGTTTCTTAAATTCCTAACTACACAAGCAAAACCATGCCTATCGGTATTCCTAGAGTTCCCTATCGCTATCCAGGTGATTCTTACACGCAGTGGATTAACATCTACGAACGTCTGTCAATGGAGCGCATTATCTTTTTGAGTGGTGAAGTTACAGATGGGATGGCAAATGCAATTATTGCCCGCCTACTTTACTTTGATTCTGAAGATCAAACCAAGGATATTTATATCTATATCAACTCGCCTGGTGGTTCGGTTTCGGCGGGGCTTGCCATATTTGATACGATGCAACATATCAAGGCGGATGTGACTACGATTTGTGTCGGTCTAGCCGCTTCGATGGGTTCATACTTGTTGATGGCGGGTGCTAAGGGCAAGCGCTATGCCTTACCAAATGCGCGGATCATGATTCACCAGCCTTCGGGTGGTACGCGTGGTCAAGCTTCAGACATTGAGATTGAGGCGCGAGAAATTATTCGCCTTCGTCATAAGTTGAATGAAGAATATGCCAAGCGAACTGGACAGCCCCTAGAAAAAATTGAGCGTGACATGAATCGTGATTACTATATGTCTTCCCAAGAGTCGTTGACTTACGGATTGATCGATCGCGTACTTGACTCTCCAAAATAAATAAGTCAAAACGAAGATAGAGCGTGCTTAGCATTCTCTATCTTTTTATGTTGATTGCAACTCAAAAATATTTTTTCGCAGAATGTTGATAATGATACTCCCTTCCCAGTGAATAATTAGGCGTG
>JANODY010000017.1:0-56181 GCA_031412945.1 Cyanobacteria bacterium SOY_65_metabat_81 | reverse complement strand
CCGCACCTTTCCGCTCCAGGACGCCGCCGGCAATTTCTTCGCCAACATCCCGCAGTGCACGCGCAAGGACCTGCGCAACGCGATCGAGGCCGCCGCCAAGGCCGGCCCGGGCTGGGCGAAGCGCACGCCCTACAACCGCGGTCAGATCATCTACCGGCTCGGCGAGATGCTGGAGGCGCGCAAGGCCGACATGCTCGATGCCTTGATGCTTGGAGCTGCGGCGACCTCGCCGCAGAACTCCACCGATCGCGGGCGGGGTCGCTTGCTCTCCAAGTCGCAAGGACTTCGCGAAATCACCGCCACCATCGACCGGCTGATCTACTACGCCGGCTGGGCCGACAAATACGAGCAGGTGCTGGGCAACGTAAACCCCGTCGCCTCGCCGCACTTTAATTTCACTGTCACCGAACCGATGGGCATCATCGGCGTCCTTGCTCCCGACGAGTCACCGCTGCTCGCGCTCGTCTCACTCCTCGCTCCCGCCATCACCAGCGGCAACACCGTCGTCGCGCTCGCCTCGTCCACGCAGCCGTATCCGGCCATCGTGCTCGGCGAAATGCTGGCGACCAGCGACCTGCCCGGTGAAGAAAAAGAGCGGATTAGAGAAATTGCCTATATTACAACTTTAGATAAGTTTAAAAATAATTTATTTCGAATGAATCAGACTGTTCGAATTTGTGAATCTTTAAATAATTTCCTCACTGGTATTTTTAAAGTAGATCATTCGAGCATTTATTTATGGTCTGATGAAGAAGGCGCAAAATCAACTAACAGCAACTCGATCTCAATCATAAATTTGTAGTATGATTAAGCTATATCTAATTTTTCTATGTTATGCCAACCGTTTTACGAGAAGGCTCCTATCGCTACTTTTTTGTTTCTCTTGATCGAGATGAACCTCCGCACATTCATGTTCAACATGATGGCAAGGTAGCAAAATTTTGGCTTCAGCCTATTAAACTCCAAAATACTGGCGGTTTTAACGCAACGGAATTAAATCAGATCGCAAGAACAGTGGAGGAAAATCAAGTTGATTTTTTGGAGAAATGGCATGATTTCTTTGGCGGTTAAATCTGAATCAATCCAAGTTAATCAGATTAAAACAACTGAAACTGATTTGACGTTAGAGTTTGTGGATGGAAGAACTTTAAGTGTTCCACTTACTTGGTATCCTCGATTGCTACATGGCAATGCTGTTGAGCGCCAAACTTTTGAACTTCTTGATGAAGGAAAAATGATTCATTGGCTGCTTCTCGATGAAGACTTAACTGTCGCCGGGATTTTGGCTGGGGCAAGGTCTGGAGAAAGTCAAGAGTCTTTGCAAAAATGGCTAGATTCTCGTGCAGTTCAATAAAGCGATCGCCCCTTCATCTCTCTCACCACAAAGCGATCGCCCAAATCAAAAATCAACAAACAGCGAACAAAAAAATTGCGTAATGCATTGAAATTGCCAAACAAAGAATGTTACGATAAAGACATGAATTCTATTGCAACTAAATAAATGACTACAATAAAATTTATTGATTTATTTTCAGGTATGGGGGGCTTTCGCATTGGTTTTGAAGCAGCCTGTAAAAATCTTGCCTTGAGACCAAAATGCGTTTTTACATCTGAAATAAAAGAACACGCCATAAAAGTATATACCGACAATTTTAGAGAATCCCGTGTCTTCGGTGATATAACAAAAATAGCTGCTAGGGATATTCCAGATTTTGACGTATTACTTGCTGGGTTTCCTTGTCAGGCATTTAGTAGTGCGGGAAAGAGACAAGGATTTTGCGATACTCGTGGCACTTTATTCTTTGAGATAGAACGCATTTTGCGAGAAAAGAATCCTTCTGCTTTTATTTTGGAAAATGTTGACGGTCTTATTAATCATGATAAAGACAGCAAATCTGACAGTACAGGTAGAACATTAAAAATAATTTTAGAAAAATTGCAAAAGTTAAATTACAAAGTAAGCTGGAAAGTCCTCGATGCAAAAAACTTTGGTTTGGCACAAACTCGAAAAAGAATTTTTATCGTGGGAACTAAAAAAAGTGTTATTAACCTTGATAACTTTCCATTAGTAAATGTAAAACTGAAAGATATATTGGAATCCAATAAGCCAGTAATGAACAGTAAATTGAGTAATCTATTGCTTTCTCATTTTTCACTTAAAGATTTATATGGAAAGTCAGTAAAAGATAAGCGTGGCGGGGAAAATAACATTCATAGTTGGGATATTGCTTTAAAAGGTGAAATAAATGAAGAACAAAAGAAGTTAATAAAATTGATTTTATTGTCACGAAGAAATAAAAAATGGGCTGCTATTAAAGGAATTGAGTGGATGGATGGAATGCCTTTAACTTTAAATGAAATAAAAACATTCTATCAGCATCCCAATGTTCAAGACTTTTTAGATGATTTAGCATCTAAAAACTATTTAAAATTTGAACACCCTAAAGACTTGATTGAAGTAACAATTAATGGGGTTAATAAAAAAATTAGACAATATCGTGAAGACTTGCCGAAGGGATATAACATCGTTGCAGGTAAACTAAGTTATGAAATTAATAAAATTTTAGATCCAGAAAACATTGCTCCGACTCTAGTAGCAACGGATCTAGATAGGTTTGTTGTACCCGATAAAGTGGGTATTCGTAAATTAACATCTACAGAACAGTGTCGGCTTTTTGGTTTTCCAGATAGCTTTCTATTGAATATAACACCGCGTTTAGCTCACGACTTATTTGGTAATACAGTAGCTGTAACAATTGTGACAGCTATATCGGAACGAATAATTGAACAAGTTTTCTTAAATACAGGAAATAGCATAATAAATTCTGAGCTATTCAAAAAAAACATAGCACATCAGTTATCTCTCTCAATAGTTTAAATTATAAGAAATTACCAGTTTTTCGCTTGTATTCTGTTTCAACTTGTGTAAACCAATTTTGATAGCGATTTGGATAAAATTTATTTAATGCATCATCAAGAGCTAACACAAAATCGCGTCTACAAGAAAAAGTAGCACCTCTTCCTCGCCAATCTTTAGGTCGTATATTTGTAGGAACTCCTTGTTTTACTTGTAGATTTAGACAGTTTTTATCAGATTTACCAGTCATTTCCCAAATTTTTTTTACCCAAAAATTTACTATTTCTACTGTTTTTAAATTTGCTCTATATCCAAAAATCAAATGTTCTGAATCAAGGCGTGTTGGCTCTGCTATTAATGAGCGCGTATAGGCATCGAAGTTCGCAAGATCAAAAGCGGGATTAGCATCATGATTAAAAGACTTTATTTCTAAATGCTCATTATTGCTAAGATAAAAATCAGGTGGTTCTTGAGGATTTACAGGCTTAGTAAATGAAATATTATTAACTTTCATCCATTCTTCAAACCATTCTTGCAAAATACCACCAATAATATCTTTCGATACAACAGGAAACTTAATTCCTGCTAAATCAAAACTAATTCTCCCCTGTTGTCCCTTAATGTTTTGCTGATTTAATAATTTTTCTATTGCTTGTATAGACATAATGTTAGTAGATTCGCTTCTTCTATTTGACAGCCAAACTGGATAAGTCGAGTAATTGCATCTAGGCAACTATGAGTTATGCCCGCTTTTCCATGATATTGAATTTTGGCAAGATCTTTAGGGTTAATCAACATTTTCTAATTTTAATGATTGATAGTACGAGTAAGCATCATCACCAGAGAGTATCTCGTCATCTTCTACTTCCTGCATCAACTTAGCCAAACCAAAGTTTTCTAAAATTTCTTCGATAACATTCAATGGAGATACAGGCTTCCACCAGCGCGACTTATTGAAAAACTCCTCAGTCAAAGGTGGAATATCGGATGTATCAATTTCTGATTCTGACAGAGCGTCAAGTTTAGCCCAATTCGTCTCTGAGGTATTTTTCATAGCATTATTCTAAAACATACATAAAATCACTTTGTAAATCTTGACGATGTTCTGATACAAAGCGGATTTGGCGAGCATATTCTTGACTATCCTTGATCTCAGGACGCGAGTTAATTAGTCCTTCACTTTGCCAATAACTCACTAATTCTGCACCAGTTCTAAGCTGACCCTCTAGAAATTTTCTGACAGCTAGAAGTTGGAGGATATATTCTGGTAGGGATAAACTGATTTTTCCTGCTTCCACAGATAGCTCTTGTTCCAATTCTTGAGGTAAATCTAAAGTAATTGTCATAGTCTTAATTTTGAGATTTGGCATCGCTGACTATTAATATAGCAAATAACAAAAAAGCCCCGCATTGCGGGGCTTTTTTGTTTTGTTAAAGCTTAGTAACGAGCAGCGTTAGGCTTGTGTACGATGAAGCTTTGGACTTGGCACTGCTTGATGTTGTCGAAAGCAACAACGCGGATGAAGCTACCAGGATAGCTAGAGCGGCAAGCTTGAACTTCGGTCAAAACTTCTTGAGGAGTTCTGGCGTTGAACAAGGGCAACTTCCAAAGAGTCCAGTAGTGGATTGCAGGATCGGAATCTTCGTTAAATTCGATCGCAGGATAGAAACCTTGCTTAAGGGTATACTCGATTTGACGAGTGATTTGAGCATCGCTCAAAGGGGGAAGATAGGAAAGAGTTTCGTAATGACGCTCTTTTGGTAAAGTTTGCATTATTTTCTCGCAGTTAAAGTGGTGTTTCTATGGATTTAAGTAGAAGCGCGATCGCCTTCAACAACTGAATCAATATCTGAACCTGCCACAACTTCTAAAGGAACTTCGAGATTAGTTTCAGAACTAGTATCTAAAATATTTTCTAGACTGGGTTCTAAATTCTCGCATTCTGCATATCCTTCCGAAGCTGGCACATTCATGATGTGTTCAAAATGTTGACGACGAAGCTGCATATTTGATTGTTGGATGCCAGTCCGAGTCATTTCTGGTAGAAATTCTAAAATCTCATTTGCCAAATGCTCTCGCACAGTCATTACTCGAAAAGCCATTTCTTGGTGAACTGAAAACAGATCTTTGATATAAAGTTCGCCATTCTGGAGTCTCTCGCGGGTTGAGAATTGATTAAACCAAAGAGCTTTTAACTTGTCGGTTTCTTGCAACTGCTCAGCGATCGTCTTGACAGCCTCGAAGGTCAAAAAATTGATCAACATTTTGGCTGTGGACTTAGTACTGCGCTTGATATCCATAGGCTGAACTTAACCAAGAATTTTTTTGTGAGAATGAGCTACGCTCATTCTCACAAAAGCTGATCAATTTAGACGGTATCCATTGCTTCAAATTCAAACTTGATTTCTTTCCAGAGTTCAAGAGCAACGTTCAACTCAGGAGACCAACGACCAGCTTCACGAAGGATGTCGCCACCTTCACGCATCATGTCGCGACCTTCGTTACGAGCTTGTACGCAAGCTTCGAGGGCAACGCGGTTAGCAGTTGCACCAGGAGCAGCACCCCAAGGATGTCCCAAAGTACCACCACCAAACTGTAAGCAAGAGTCATCGCCGAAGATTTCCACGAGCGCAGGCATGTGCCATACGTGGATACCACCCGAAGCAACGGGCATAACACCAGGCATAGAAGCCCAATCTTGAGTAAAGTAGATACCACGAGCGCGATCGAGTTCGATGTGGTCTTCACGCATTAGGTCAACAAAGCCCATGGTGATGCCCTTTTCGCCTTCGAGCTTACCAACAACGGTTCCAGAGTGGAGGTGATCACCGCCAGACATACGCAGACACTTAGCCAAAACGCGGAAGTGAATCCCGTGAGTTTTTTGACGGTCGATAACTGCGTGCATAGCGCGGTGAATGTGCAAGAGCAAGCCATTGTCGCGGCAATACTTAGCAAGAGTGGTGTTAGCTGTGAAACCACCAGTCAAGAAGTCATGCATGATGATCGGTGTGCCGATTTCTTTTGCGAAAGCTGCACGTTCCATCATTTGCTCACAAGTTGGAGCGGTGACGTTCAAGTAGTGACCCTTAACTTCGCCAGATTCAGCTTGAGCTTTTTCGATCGCTTCTTGTACAAATAGGAAGCGATCGCGCCAACGCATGAAAGGCTGAGAGTTGATGTTTTCGTCGTCTTTGGTGAAGTCCAAACCGCCGCGAAGACATTCGTATACTGCACGACCGTAGTTCTTAGCAGATAGACCCAATTTAGGCTTGATGGTACAACCCAATAGAGGACGACCATACTTGTTCAACTTGTCGCGTTCAACTTGGATACCGTGAGGAGGTCCTTGGAATGTCTTCAAGTATGCAATAGGCACACGGATGTCTTCTAGACGCAA
The DNA here is from genome assembly GCA_031412945.1 of Cyanobacteria bacterium SOY_65_metabat_81. Classification (GTDB taxonomy): domain Bacteria; phylum Cyanobacteriota; class Cyanobacteriia; order Pseudanabaenales; family Pseudanabaenaceae; genus Pseudanabaena. Next base: position 49,923 of record JANODY010000017.1, on the reverse strand, counting down.
TGCGCGAAGAGCTTTGAAACCGAATACGTTACCAACCAATGAGGTTAGCAAGTTGGTTACAGATCCTTCTTCAAACAAGTCAAGAGGATATGCAATATAAGCAATATATTGATTGTCTTCGTTGGGTACTGGTTCGACATCATAGCAACGACCTTTGTAGCGATCGAGGTCGGTCAACAAGTCTGTCCATACAGTTGTCCATGTACCTGTGGAAGATTCAGCAGCTACCGCAGCAGCAGCTTCTTCTGGAGGTACGCCTGGTTGAGGCACGAAGCGGAAAGCGGCGAGAAGGTCGGTATCTCTGGGAGTGTAATCAGGGGTATAGTACTTTAGTTTATAGTCCTGTACACCTGCGTCATAGCCAGCTTTGGCTTTAGACTGTGTTTGTGAGTAAGACATTAATATCTCCTTACTAAATTTAATTAAAAGTCGGAAAACTGCACGAAGTGCGGCAAAAAACTTTAAGAGTCAGAATCAAGCGTCAAATCAAAAATTAAAGAAAAGTTAAAAATCTATTAAAAATCTAATTAGCTCTTTGAAATCTGGTTCTTTAGTGAAATAATTTTTTGCTTTATACTTTATATAAGTTAATCCTATCAGGAGTTCTTCGTGTGAAGCCCTTGAACGATGTCTATAATTTAAACATAAAGTGCGTATCCAGATTTACTTTTTTTGCAAAAAAAATTTTTAGAAAGCCTTATATTCGGTTATAAATACACATAAAAAATATATATGACTCTAATAAGGGAGATATATCCTCTAGTAGATGTTTATTATATTTTTTTGAAGGTCAAAATGTTAAAAGCCTTTACAGGTAAAGTTTCCCCAAGAAATTCATCCGCGAATCTTTGTTAGTCTTATTGGCTAAATTTGCCGATCGCCTGCTTAACACTGATATAAAAACTAATATGATTGGTAAGTAATTCTCATCAGATCAAAATAACATTAGAAATACTAATGTCTCTTATATCAATAAAAAATGATTGGTTTTGTCTTAACTTTGTTGTTAAGTTAAATGTCGATTTGATTAGAGTATTTATACTTATTGAAATGTTCTTTCAAATCTTAAACAGAAAAAACACAAAAAAACGATGCTCTAGATCGCTTTTTTTGTGTCAAGGAATTTGTTTAGCTAGCCAAGCCAGCAAAACTAGCTCTAAGCTCTGATTGTTTTTATGCATCTCTTGCTTGACCCATTGCGCGATCGCATCGATCGCCGAGAAACTAGAACCTGCTTGCCACTTCACATCTAAACCCATTGAGGTAAGGTGCGTCCCTTCGAGAGTTTCCAAGTTTACCGTATTAGGAAATTTTTGTTTAAGTATTCGGCAGAGGGTGGAAATTTCGTCAATGCCATCATCAACAAATTTGATCAATAAATTCTTAGAGGTCTGATAATTGGCGATAACTAATTGTTCAGTCTCCTTGGGCGTGGGGGTAAAATCCATCGACGACATTTCAGGGATGGTACTGGCTAGATTTTTAAAAAAAGGAATCGAGCGATCGGCGCTGTAGTTGTTGTAGGCAATGTAAATATTGCCAGCGCGGGTCGGTTTATACAGACTATTAATTAGTAAGTGTATTTTGCAGCCCATGCTATGTCCCAAACCAAACACAGGGAAATAATCGAGAAATAATTTGCTCCGCGCCTTACGAAATGAGCTATTAACATCACGGGCGATCTGACGATGATCGAAGGTGTTATTTAAAAAAGGGGTAGCCACGATCGCATAATCATTCTTTGCCATCTGTTCTAAAACACGACCATAGGCTACATGGGGCGCAGCCGCAAAAAATGCTCCGCCCAAAAAGTGAATTACGCCCTTGGGCTTGGGCGGGGTCAACACCCAATTTTCTTCAATCTGTCTCCACTCCATCGTTTTTCGCCACTATCTGCCAGTTTTACATTTGTTCATATATTCTATCTCGAATAAAAATACGAATCACAGCTTAATCCGTGTTCAGCCTTTACTCTCGATTAGGCTTATCAGTGGCGCGGTTGAGCAGCCAGAGTGAGGCGACCAAGCCCACAAAATGGGCAAAGATAATATTGAAACTTGCCTGAATGATTTGAAAGTCTAGGGGCTGAATGACCGAATTAAAACTGCCCGCCCCCGGCAAAATAGCTTGTCCTTGTCCTGCTCTTAGGGTCAAAGCTCCAATAATCGCAAAAGCGCCCAGTAAGGTCACAAACATGCCAATCAGATTAATGATCAAGCCAATTTTGATTTGAAATATGGTTTGGCTCTTGGTGGGGCGATCGGGCGATCGCAGCTTTTTTGCCATTTGCGTATAGCGATAATTCCAGAAAATACTTGCGCCCAATACTGCCACTCCCACCCATGCAAAGCTCAAACCGGGCAAGGATGCAGGACTGGTATCTAAGCCTATGGAGGGATTTAGCTGATTAACACGAGGGAACAGAAAAAGTTGTAATAAAACAACTGATGAAACTACGCATAGGACAACTTGCGTCCAAAAGGCTGTCCAGCCCCAACGCCGAAAAGATAAAACAACGCGCAACACATTGGGCGAGACATCGCTGTTATCTTCTTCTTTCTGAGCGTTTTTTAGTTCTCTGGGCATGGTGGCTATCTAGTCCAAACTTTTGGATATTTTGAGGTTGAGTGAGGCTGAAATTTTGTTGGTAACGCAAATGAGACTGAAATTTTGTTGGTAACGCAAATGAGACTGAAATTTTGTTGGTAACGCAAATGAGACTGAAATTTTGTTGGTAACGCAAGCGAGACGCTTGCGCTACGTTGGGTAAATTCTTTTATAAAAAGGTCTTTTAAGTTGGTAACGCAAGCGAGACGCTTGCGCTACGTTAGGTAAATTCTTTTATAAAAAGGTCTTTTAAGTCATGATTGGTACGGCGCGATCGCGTTTGCGCGGTAAAAATCTCACCGAAACACGCTTTAGCCCGATTTTTTCTTCAAGTTCGTGAACATAGTCAACGGCTTCACCTTCGTGTTCGCGGCTATCGAGCGTTTCGAGCAAGGTTAAAATCTCGGTATCTAAACCTGGGTTGCCTATAAATAAGTGCATTAGGGTTTCGCAATTATCATCATCAGGATAGATGGGAATGTAGTAGATATAAGGGGTGTCCATAATTTCCATAGTACTCGGTAGATTTAGTCAAACTTTTAACTTTTGTAAAAGATTTTTGGTTTTTCCGACAGGCTGCTAGGAACCTACAATAGGAATACAAAAATAAGCATAAGCGATCGCTTTGCGACTGAGTAAACCAATTAATTTTTATTAAAAGTATTGTCTTACAGCACTTTTGACAAAAATTTAAGTTTTAGATCAGCGCAAAGAGCTTAGGCAAGTAACTTGCGATTCATTTAATCATGCTCAACCCAGATCTAAATACAATTCAACTCACCCCAGATGACTACGAGCGCTATTCGCGTCATCTAATCTTGCCAGAAGTGGGGGTAGAAGGACAAAAGCGACTCAAGGCTGCCAGCGTACTATGCATTGGTACGGGTGGATTGGGATCGCCCTTGTTGTTATATCTCGCGGCGGCGGGTGTCGGACGCATTGGCATCGTGGACTTTGATGTGGTGGACACGTCAAATCTTCAGCGTCAAGTCATTCACAGCACTAGCTCAGTTGGCAAACCGAAGATCGAATCAGCAAAGGCGCGGATTTTAGAAATCAATCCTCATTGTCAGATTGATCTTTACAACACCCATTTATCGTCAGCTAATGCTCTGGAGATCATGACTCCCTATGACATCGTTGTCGATGGGACGGATAACTTTCCCACGCGGTATCTAGTCAATGATGCCTGTGTATTGCTCGATAAGCCGAATGTTTACGGCTCGATTTTCCGATTTGAAGGACAGGCGACCGTCTTTAATTATGAAGGGGGTCCCAATTATCGCGACCTCTATCCTGAGCCACCACCACCCGGTTTAGTCCCTTCTTGCGCTGAAGGCGGCGTTTTAGGAATTTTGCCCGGAATTATTGGGGTGATCCAAGCGACGGAAACTGTCAAAATTATTTTAGGGCAGGGCAATACTCTGAGCGGGCGATTGTTACTTTACGATGCCCTGAAGATGACTTTCCGTGAGCTGAAGCTACGTCCAAATCCAGAGCGTCCTGTAATCGAAAAATTAATTGATTATCAGATGTTCTGTGGTATTCCTCAACAACAAGAAACCGATATGCAAGCACAACAGGCGATCGCCGAAATTACTGTTACTGAACTCAAATCAATCATTGATGCTGGCGGTGATGATTATGTAATCATCGATGTCCGTAATCCTAATGAGTGGGAAATTGGTAAAATCCCGAACACGGTGTTAGTGCCTCTACCCGAAATTGAGAATGGCAATGGTGTTGACAAAATCAAGGCTTTGCTCAATGGCAAGAAACTAATTGCTCACTGTAAAATGGGTGGGCGATCGATGAAGGCTTTGGGCATTCTCAATCAAGCTGGCATTGAAGGGATCAATGTACAGGGCGGGATCAATGCATGGAGTGATCAAATCGACTCTTCTATTCCTAAATACTAAAAAACTCACTAAGTAACTGAACTTAATTAAATATAAAACCTTAAAGCCTGTGGCGATCGCCACAGGCTTTATTTTTGCGCCAATTCGAGATTGCTGAAATTGAGAAAAATCTAAAGGATGTTAATATTTTGATGAACTCAGATTCAGATATCAAAAACTTTAAAACACATTTTTGCTTTAGTCCCTCAGCCTATTCTTTTGACTGGGAAGGGAGTATTTGCATTTTGTGCATCAGATCACTAAAGCGATCGCTATATAAGCGATAACTAAGCGGATGTCCAATAAATCGGGCGGTGCTTTGATAAAGAACTTCAATTTCAATCAAGCCATTATCTTTGAGCGTCTTGCCTGTAGAAACTAAGTCCACGATCGCCTCAGCCATACCCGTGATTGGACCTAGCTCAACAGAGCCGTAGAGAGGAATGATTTCAACGGGGAGATCGATGCTGTCAAAATAGGCGCGGGCGCAACCTACATATTTTGAAGCAATGCGGCTGTGGGGGGGCAAATCTAAGGGCGATCGGTAGCGACTCTCTCCTGCAACGGCGATCGACATCCGACAGCCACCAAAACCTAAATCTAGCAACTTAGCAACTTTCGGCGTTTTTTCGCGCAATACATCTTCGCCAACAATACCCGCTTGAGCTTGACCATATTCCACATATACAGGCACATCTTGCGCTCTCACCAACAGAGCTTTCGCCGTTCCTGTCGGATCGGTAATTTGTAGCTGACGATTAGAAGCATCTAGAAATGCGCTAAAGTCGAGTCCGACTCTTTGAAGTAAGGTGATGGAGTCTTTTAACAGTGAGCCTTTGGGCAATGCGAAGGTAAACATGGAATGGTCTGCTACAGCGTTGGTCAAAATATATTCTACAGCGAAGAAGGGCAACCACGGGCGGGTTCAATCACCTGAGGGCATAGTGCATAGTCAGAGAACATGCCAATTTAGTAGGGAAACCGAAAGATTGACTGGCTGAACTTTCTGACATATTTGGGTTAGAAAATGCGGCGCAAAGCGCCGCATTGCTTAAACTGGTTGGAAATAAAACGCAAATCCTAAAATCGAGTAGGTGGCTAATAATAAAGTTCCTTCTAGCCAGTTCGATCGCCCGTCAGAGCTAATCGAATTAGCAATTAGAACTGCCACGGCTACGGCAACTAACTCAAATGGATTAAAATTTAAATCCATTGGTTGTCCCATAAACCAACCGATAATCACCAGCAAGGGCGCAACAAATAGGGCGATTTGCATACTTGAACCCACCGCCACTGATACCGACAATTCCATTTTGTTTTTCATCGCCACCGTAATCGCGGTAGTATGCTCGGCGGCATTACCGATGATCGGCAACAAGATTACGCCAGTAAATAGTTCTGTTAAACCTAGTTGAGCGGTTGCTTCTTCTAAAGTCCCAACTAAAAGTTCAGATTCTAGAGCCACTAAAAGCGTGACTCCAAATAGAACGGCAATCCATAATTTGAGATTGATTTGTTGAGGATGTCCCTCTTCAGCTTCAAGATCATCGGATTCGGATTTGCCCACATCATAGAGATAGGCATGGGTTTTCATGGAGAACAACAGCGTTAAACAATAGACAATAATTAAAACGATCGCCACTGCGATCGATAACTTTTGTAAGATTTCTTCACTAATTCCTGACGACGTGAAGTTAGCCGCCGTCGGTAACAAAATCGCAACTACAGCAAGATTCATCACCGAAGCATTCAATCTCGCCATAGTTGGCTGAAATTCCTGCTCTTTATATCGCAATCCGCCCAAAAACATGGACAAACCCATTACCAGTAATAAGTTCCCAATAATCGAACCTGTGATACTTGCCTTCACCACACTGGTAAATCCTGCATTCAAAGCGGCGATCGCAATGATTAGCTCTGTCGCATTGCCAAACGTAGCATTTAACAAGCCACCCCACGAGGGACCAAGTACCACCGAGATCTCTTCAGTCGCCATGCTTAACCAAGAGGCTAAGGGTAAAATGGCGATCGCCGAAGTTACAAATATAATCGTAGAATTCCATCCTAGTAAGTGACCGATTATGGAGATCGGGACAAATACCAGTAGCCCAAATGAGAAGATTTTCTTAACCATAGTCATCGATAGGTAACGTTAAGCCTAAATATACCGCAATCCTTAGATGACACTTCGCGCTCGTTAGAGATTGCGGTAACATATCTAAAACTTCTCAAAAAATCTCTATGACCGAACTTACCACCGAACAACATCGCGCTAAGATGCAACGCCGTCAAGAAGTGCAGCATCAAAGAGTTGCCGATCGCAATCTCCAAAAAGGGTTAATCATCATCAACACGGGTGATGGCAAAGGTAAAACTACCGCCGCGCTGGGTATGGTGTTGCGATCGCTAGGGCATGGATATAAAGTGGCGATCGTGCAGTTTATCAAAGGCGCATGGGAACCTGCGGAAAAGAAAGTATTTGAGATGTGGCAAGATCAACTGGTTTTTCAAGCTCTGGGTGAGGGCTTCACATGGGAAACACAAGATCGCGATCGCGATATCGCTAAAGCCCAAGCAGCATGGGCCGTGGGACTCAGCTATATCAAAAATCCTGACTATAAACTTGTCTTACTTGATGAGGTAAATATTGCATTAAAGCTAGGATATTTAGACGTAGCAACTGTGATCGATGGTTTAAAAGAGAAGCCTGCTGATTCCCATGTCATTCTCACTGGGCGCGGCGCACCACCTGAACTAATTGAAGTTGCCGACTTAGTAACTAGAATGGAACTTGTCAAACATCCATTTAGAGAGCAAGGTGTCAAAGCTCAAGCAGGAATAGAATTTTAGCGATTATATAGCAACCCGAAATGAGTTGAAACAGGCTTCGACTTCGCTCAGCCAGCGTGGACTGATGGCTGAGCGGAGTCGAAGCCACAAATAATTTAGGATTGCTATACCCACGCCGAAGGTGTGGACATAATCGCATTTTCTGCGATGGGAGTTGCAACTTTTAGTCTAGAAGCTTCGTCAGTGACTAAAGATTCTATAAAAATTCCATATTTATGGCGATCGCTATAATAGAAATCATATGATGGGTGGATAAATATAGTTTGAGTCCGTTTGCAAATTAGATAAATACAAGATTTAGCAAAGCATAAAGAAATTTTAAACATGAAAATACTCACCGCCAAATTATCGAATTTAACCAGTTTCTTTAATCAGAAAATTCAGCATCACTTAAAATTTGCGATCGCCTCACTGTTATCTGTATTGCTAGCAGTTACCCTAAATCCTTTTGTGGTTAATGCTTTCGACCTATCTGATTTGTTTCGGGTACTGCCCGCAGCCTTACAAGTTATTCAGCTTTCAAATATTGGTGATAATGACGAAGTTGCCCTAGGGCGACAAATTGATGGTCAAATTCGACAAGAAGTCAGAATTAGTCAAGATCGGGCGGCAAATGCCTTAGTTCAAAGGCTAGGACAAATGCTAGTTTCAACTAGCGATCGCCCCAATATTCCCTACACTTTTCGCGTAGTTGACGATAAGAATCTTAATGCTTTCGCCACAATGGGCGGATTTGTTTACATTAATACTGGCACGATCGCTGCTTCGGATAATGTGGCGCAACTAGCCAGTGTTATCGGTCATGAAATGGGACATATTTCAGGTCGTCACGCGCTCGAACAGATGAAGCAATCGGCGATCGCCCAAGGCATTGCCACGATCGCGGGTGTTGCTGATGATCGTTTAGTTGGTATCGGTGTTGATCTAGCGTTGCGCTTACCCAATAGCCGCGAAGCCGAGTTTGATGCCGATCGCCGAGGTTTGCTAAACATCACTAGAGCAGGTTTTGCCGCTAGAGCCATGCCTGCCTTCATGCAGAAGCTAGCTAGCGCAAGTGGTGGCGGTAACGCCCCTTCATTTTTGAGTTCTCACCCTGCAACAGGCGATCGCATTTCTGCGCTCAACCAAACCATCCAAGCGAATAATCTCAATACTTCGGGTGGTTTAAATGATGGCGATTATCAAAGAATCTGGCGATCGCGCTTCCGTTAAATCAATCATTAAACCCAAAAAATAGAGTTGCGGCGCAACTCTATTTTTTGGTTTGTAATTACAAAAAAGGGTCGCAGGGCGTAGCCCCACATTGGGTTTTATCTTTTTATTTGTGGCGGGTTTGAACGAAAATTGCTGTAACTATCGCAGTAATGATAAAATTGTTCACGAAAAATATAGATCAATATAATGTCAGATCCGCGAGTTAGTGAAGCTGTTGCTAAGCTATATGATACTTATCCATTTCCACCTGAACCAATTTTAGATGAACCACCACCCGGCTATAACTGGAGATGGAACTGGCAAGCAGCTTATAGCTTCTGCACTGGCCTGAAGCCAGCTAAAAATGATATTCGGATTCTTGACGCTGGCTGCGGATCGGGCGTTAGTACAGAATATTTGGTACATCTTAATCCCGAAGCTTCAGTAGTTGGTATTGACCTCAGTGAAGGAACTCTGGCAGTCGCCAAAGAACGCTGTCAAAGATCAGGAGCGACCCGCGTAGAATTCCATCAGCTTAGTTTGTTTGACGTAGATCAGCTAGAGGGAAAGTTCGATTTAATCAACTCAGTGGGAGTTCTGCACCATACCTCTGATCCGATTCGGGGTATTCAGGCTTTAGCCCAAAAGTTAGCTCCCAATGGATTACTACATATTTTTGTCTATGGTGAACTAGGGCGATGGGAAATTAGCTTGATGCAGGAGGCGATCGCCTTATTGCAAGGTGAACAGCGCGGTAATTATGTTGATGGCGTGGCGATCGGGCGACAAATCTTTGCCAACCTACCTGAAACAAATTGTCTGCGCCGCCGTGAGCAAGAACGTTGGGCTATGGAAAATCAACAGGATGCTTGTTTTGCCGATATGTATGTGCATCCTCAAGAGATTGATTACAATATCAACACTCTATTTGAATTGATTGACGCATCAGGATTAGAATTTCTGGGCTTCTCTAATCCTCAAGTTTGGGATTTACAGCGCTTGATTGGCAAAGCTCCACAATTAATCGAGCGATCGCAACACCTAACCGAACGGCAACGTTATCGTCTGATCGAAGTTCTCGATCCGCAGACAGTTTCCCATTATGAATTCTTTTTAGGATGTAGCCCGATCGCTAAACAAGACTGGCAAGTTGATCAGACTTTACTAGCTGCCATTCCAGAACCAAGCCCTTGTATTTATAGCTGGCGCGATAGTCCACATTTTTTTGATTACAACTATCAAATCACTAAACTCAGTGACTCAGAATGGAAGTTCTTACTTGCTTGTGATGACAATCAGATCAAAGGGCAAACTGTAGCCCAAATTTTAGATACAATTGGTGCAAGTTCAGAAGAGATAAATTTAGAAAATGTGCGATCGCTCCAAAACAAACAAGTCATAATTTTGAAGCCGCCCTACTAAACGACTTAGCTTTATAGCCCCAAAGAGCTACAGCCACACATTGCGGGGCTGTAGCTCTTTGAAGTTATTCTACAATCACCTTAATAGGCAATGTTAAAATATAAAACTTATAACGTTCGCGGATACTGTCAACCCATTCAACCGAAATTGAACCATCATACTTTTCCAATATTCCCTGCAAATTAGACAGCCCTGTTCCCCTGCTAGGCATAACTCTATGCCCTGATTTACCAAATGACTTATATAATCTATTGACGATAGAAGACATTTGATCGTTAGTCAATAAAGAGTTTAATTTGCCAATTACACATACTACTTGATTGTTGACTATCTTAGCGTGGAATATGGCAACTTTGAACTCGTTAAGATTAGCTATACGCGTTAATAAGTTTACCAATACATACTTGATTTCTTCATAGCTACCTTGTATTTCAGTGGAGTTAATATCGATATCAAAAATTAGCTTGTTACTTTTTTGTTGACATAATAATCCTACTTCTAGATTTACCTGCTCCAAAAGTTTTGAGCAAGCAAAAGTGGATGATTTCTCTAGTAAATCATTTAGCAATTGATTATTATTTGAGGTTTCATCTGGGAAAATATTACCAATTGACTTAGCAATTTCTGTACCTTCCGATATCATTACTTCAAGATTACTACTAATCTGTCTAATAGTATGTTGAGTGTTGTCGTCAGTCGAACTTAATTTGGGAAAAACAGTGTCTTCTAATTTCTTTTGGGTGAATTTGAGGAAACTTAGAAGTGAAGTCATCGGCTTGCGAATCTTGTGAGAAACTTGTCTTGAGATATCTATTTCAGGAGTGGGTTGACTTAATAGATCATACGGCGGTAGTGTTAGCTTAATTGATTCACAAACTACAATAACTGTACCTAAAAACTGTTCTTGTTCAAGGTTGTTAGTTGCTTTATGAAATATATTAGATACGGTCACTCTATAAGTGCTTTGATAAGGAACTGAAAATTCAATCGTGGATGATTCGCGACTATGGGATTGTCTAGATTTAATTAGATCTGATAGTTCTATCGGAAACAGATCAGCATAGACACTCCCGATCGCCTCTGAAACTGATATTGATAATATTTCTGCCAAATTAGAGTTGATTTGTAAAATTAAATTATTGCGATCGATAAATGCAAATCCTTCATTGGTAAGCTCTACAAAGTTTTGGAGTACTTCCGTTGATTGATCAAATTGTTTGGTAAATACATGATTTGTCTCTTTGATTTGTTGATTTAGATATTTAAATCTATTGAGCATATTGTTGAAGGCGATCGCTAAGGCTCCGATTTCATCTTGTTGATTTGCTGGAAATCGCGCCTCCAAATTTCCGTAAGCCACAGATATAGCTACATCTGTAATCTCTAAAATGGATTGAATGCGATATCGCACAAGTGCATAACAAATAGATGTCATCAGCAAAACGATGCCCGTTGCGATCAAAGCCATGTCCCGAAATAGGCGATCGGCAGATGCCAAAGCTGCTGTTTGGTCTATTTCTGAGATTAAAGCAATATTTAGACTCTCTATCCATTTATAACTACCAAAAACATTTTGTCCAGTATGATTCTGATATTCGCTTGCGCCTTGCTGCCCTTTCAATGCATTCTGAATTCCTACGCTACTCAAGAGCCTATTTTCCTCTTGCGGTTGCTGTAATTTTCTAGCGATAAGGTAAGGCTTATTGTCCCAAATTCCTATTAAGTAGGTTAAATTATTAGGATCTGAATCAGAGACAAATATTTTATCAATCTGATCAAAATTTAGATTAACTAATATATTAGTTAGTCGATTTCCAAACTCATCAAAAATTGGGTTGACAAAAACAATAATTGGCTTGGTTTCTTTAATCGCTAGGTAAAAGTAAGAAGTTTTAATATTGTTTTTAGAGGTGTTTTCATTTGAAGTACCTGTATTTTCTAGCTTTTTAAATAAGTCAGAAAATTGATTAATGCCTTGATTTAAGGTTTTACTTATATCTCTGCGTTGATTATCCACAGACATGAGAACTTTGTCAGTATTATCGGATATAAATATTGACTCGATCTGAGGATCTTTCTCAATAAATTCTTTTGATTTATTAGTTAGTTCTGTAATAGCTTTGGCATAATCTGCTTCGTTTGTCTTGCCTTTAGTTATGTCTGATATTCTTGGTTTAACATCAAGAGCATTAACAATGTTTAAAGATTTATTTTGCTCATCAGTAATCCATTTTTGCAACTGTAATTCTTTTTCTAATCTGCTAGAATTCACTTGATACAATGCAGAATTTCTCGAATTATTGAGATAATTTCGACTGGTTATATAAACAATAGATATTGCAGTTGCTTCCGATAAGATTAAAAAAGTAATCACAATTTTGAACAAAAAACTTTTATTTAATCTTTTGTTAAAAATCTTATTTATCAAGTTCATAAATAGCATTTAAGACTCCTTTTTTAACAACATCTTAACTTGTGGATCATAATAGCCTACTGAGGCAACTTTAGTAATTGAGAAAAGAGCGTGATTGTCCACAACACAGATCAAGCAGAGTTAATGACGAGTCCCGATCGCTGGATGCAGCGTTGTCTTGATTTGGCTAGGCGAGCAAGGGGACAAACATCACCTAATCCGATGGTGGGAAGTGTAATTGTCAGGAATAATCAAGTTTTGGGTGAGGGTTTTCATCCTAGGGCGGGTGAACCCCATGCAGAAATATTAGCGATGCGATCGGCCCAGCTAGCTGGGGCAGATTTGGAAGGGGCGACTCTCTATGTCAATCTTGAGCCTTGCAATCATCATGGTCGAACTCCCCCCTGCTCGGAGGCAATTATTGAAGCAAAAATCGGTCATGTGGTCATTGGCGCGATCGATGCTGATCCAAGGGTGTCGGGTAGTGGTTGCGATCGCTTGCGATCGGCAGGAATCAAAGTCACAACCGGAGTTTTGGAGCAGCAATGCTTAGAACTAAATGAAGCTTTCTTTCATCGCGTTAAAACTAATTTGCCCTTCGGTATTTTTAAATATGCCATGACTCTAGATGGCAAAATTGCCACAAGTTCAGGGCATAGCTATTGGGTTACAGGGACTGAGGCGCGACAAACGGTACATGATTTACGCCTCGGTTGTGATGCGATCGTCACAGGCGGAAATACAGTCAGGCTAGATGATCCACACTTTACGACCCATGGGCTGAGTCTGCATTGTCCGTTGCGGGTGGTAGTTACCGAAAGCTGTAATCTGCCTGAGCAAGCAAATTTATGGAAAATCACCGATACTGAAAAAACTCTGGTGATCACGTTGCCTCATAAAAATCCACACCTTAAGCAAATCCTTCGCGATCGCCATGTTGAAGTTCTGGAACTAGATGATATTTCTCCTAAAATGATTATGCAAGAATTAGGAAATCGTGGCTGCAATACGGTTCTATGGGAATGCGGAGGGCGACTAGGTGCAGCAGCCATCAAAGCGCAGATGGTACAAAAAGTCTATGCATTTGTTGCGCCTAAACTAATCGGTGGATTTACTGCTCCTAGTCCCATTGATGATCTTGGGTTAAATCTCATGACTGATGCTATTAATTTATTACGACCACAGTTTAAACAAATCGGTAACGATTTATTAATTACTGGCTATTTGGAATATGGCGATCGCTAGTTAATTGCCCAAACCAGTAAATTCGCCATCCGCAGTAGCGAAACATATATCGCCGCGAATCCATCATCACAATCTGTAGAGTTCGCTTCTTCCCATAGTGGTAAGATGTTTAGAGCCTCATGAGGATTTTCTGATGGTTGTGATTATTATCAGATTATCCTTATGAGTCCCGTTATGCAAAGATCTCTAGGCGTTGCATTTCATCCTTGAATTGGCAGATTAAAAATCGTTTTAAAAGTTTGGCAAATTCTATTCTTAAACTGAGTTAAAAATATGTGCGGGGTAATCGGATTTATTTGTAAAAATGCAACTTCAACAAACAAATTAGGTGAATTCTTACAACAACTCATACATCGAGGTTCTGATGATTGTGGTGAGTGGCATGATAACCATGTTGGTCTCGGTCATACAAGACTATCAATACTTGATCTAAGTTCGTCAGGACATCAGCCTATGCCCTATCAAAATGAAAGATATTGGATTGTGTTTAATGGAGAAATTTATAATTACTTAGAAATAAGACAAGAATTGATTGATTTAGGATATATATTTAATAGCAAAACTGATACAGAGGTTTTATTAGCTGCTTATATCCAATGGAATAAAAGTTGTCTAGAAAAACTGCGAGGAATGTTTGCATTCGCCATTTGGGATACACAGAGTAAACAACTTTTTCTAGCACGCGATCGCATTGGTGAAAAGCCCTTATATTATTGGCATGATCAGGACAAATTTTATTTTGCTTCTGAGCTTAAAGCTTTGGTAAAAATGCTTCCCCACAAGCCAGAACTAGATGCGATCGCTATAGATTTATTTTTACATTATCAATATGTTCCTGAACCCAAAACTCCATTAGTAGGAGTATTCAAATTGCCTGCTGCTCACTATCTGTTAATTGACTATCAAACTTGGGAAATTCGACCACAACAATATTGGAGCTTAGATCAAATTCCTGCGATTAGTGGCGATCCTGTTGAATTAATTCGTCACGAACTAGATCGAGTCATAGAGATTACATTACGCTCAGATGTGTCGATCGGAGTTGCTCTCAGTGGTGGAATTGACTCAGGTGCGATCGCCGCATTAGCCGCCCCAAAATATAAGGACACGCTACAATGTTTTAGTATCGGCTATCCTAATCGACCGCTCTACGATGAACGGAAACAAGCTGAAGATTTAGCAAAATCACTAGGCTTACCATTTTTTGATATTGAGTTAACTACAGAAGCTCTAGTCGATTTTTTTCCAGATTTAGTCTCGGCTATGGATGATCCTATTGCTGATATTGCTGCTTATGGTCATTACTCCGTCATGAAACTAGCTAGCGATCGCGGCATCAAAGTAATGTTAAGTGGCATCGGCGGTGATGAGCTTTTTTGGGGATATGCGTGGACTACTCAAGCTGTGCAACTGACACAGTATAAACAAAAAATTCTGCAAGGTCAGGTTAAGCCCCCATTTGGCATAGATTTTATTAGTAAATGCGCTAGTAACAATTTATATCGCAAATTTGCCTATAGCCAAAAAATTCCGCAAGCTGTGCGATCGCTACTTGGACAAGGTATTGAATGTAGTTTGCTAGACTTGCAACACCCCAAACAAGCGGTATATCAAAATTTGGTTAGTGATTTTCAGGCAGCTTTACAATATAATAAGAGATTGTATACCGATGAGTTTGCATCGTTAATTCCCGATCGCAATGCTTTCCGTCCCTACGAGATGCATTCACAAAATATTGATCAAGTCCCTCAACAGATTTGTCAAATGTTGTTTGATACTTGGTTAGCGTCTAATTGTTTAGCACTGGGCGATCGGGTTAGTATGGCATCTTCGGTCGAAACAAGACTGCCATTTCTTGACTACAAACTAATTGAGCTGGTCATGGGATTACGCCAAACACAACCCGATCATCAACTAGGACTGAAATATTGGCTTAAACAAGCTTTAAAGGGTATTCTTCCCGATGAGGTATTAAATCGTCCTAAACGAGGCTTTCAACCACCTGTACAAGAATGGATGGAAAGTATTTTACATAAATATATGGAATTGCTGACTGATGGGTACTTAATTGAATTACAAGTCATTGACAGCAAGTATCTTCATAAGATTTACCAAGAGTTTATAGACAAGCATCAACATACCTTTATACTTTATAAGTTATTACTATTAGAAATTTGGTATCGTAAAATTGTTGTATAAGAGTTAAAAATAAGGTTAAAACATGATTGCTCAATTATCATCAATTTCCCAAAAATTATACGATATTGACTATAATCTTTGGGTACTAAAAACGATTGAAAAACTGGAAAGTAAAGATTTTGGTTGTCTTGATCTGGAAAATTTGGTTGAAGAGGTATTTGATTTGAGTCAACGAGACAAAAATAAGTTGGAGAGTTTGCTCATAAGATTATTTGAACATTTACTTAAGTTGACTTATTGGAGGACAGAAATAGAACGGAATAGAGGACATTGGGAAGGAGAAATCATTAATTTCCGTCTTCAAATTAAGCGTTTATTAAAGCGTAGTCCTAGTCTTAAACCCTTTGCTGAAGAGTTATTAGATGATTGTTATCAAGATGGGAGAAAGATTGTTTCTAAGCGTTCACAACTGCCAATTAATACTTTCCCCGATAAGCCAATCGCTAAGCTTGAACAGCTTCTAGACGAAAATTGGTTGCCTTAATTCATGTTAATAGCTTCTAAAATGATGCCCTGTGAAACCCCCGATCGCCTTTTGGATATTTTGCCGACCTGATTGAGGTAATGCAGATTTACCACGAGTTTATAGGCAAGCAGCAACATACCTTTAAACTTTACAAATTGTTGCTATAGTGGTCCTAAATCATTTATGAGAAAAATAGGGCTTCGACTTCGCTCAGCCAACGATATATACTGGCTGAGCGAAGCGATGCACTGAGCTTGTCGAAGCCTCTCACAACTCATTTAGGATTGCTATATTAGAAATTTAATTTGGTATCGTAAAGTTGTTGTATAAGGATTAGAACAAATAACATGAAATCTGATAGATCAACTTCCTTAATATATGAGCAAGATTATGCTGAGTGGTTAGAGATTACTCTTAAGCAATTAGAGTCTCGTAGTTTAGAAAATATTGATTGGGAACATTTAACTGAGGAAATAGCAGCTTTGGGAAACGAGCAAAGACATAAAGTAGAAAGTTATTTGAGACAACTGATCAAGCATTTGCTACTCTATCAATATTGGGAATCTGAAAAATCCTATTGTGCTAAAGGTTGGATCGAAGAAATTGATAATTTTAGA
Source organism: Cyanobacteria bacterium SOY_65_metabat_81 (assembly GCA_031412945.1). Classification (GTDB taxonomy): domain Bacteria; phylum Cyanobacteriota; class Cyanobacteriia; order Pseudanabaenales; family Pseudanabaenaceae; genus Pseudanabaena. The sequence goes on along the minus strand of JANODY010000017.1, from coordinate 33,012 downwards.
TCCGAACTAGATCTATTATTAGAGTCTAAAGTGCTTTATAATCATTCTGTGAAAACATTAGATAAAGCTTACCTAAAAGCAAGAAGCGTTGCAATCCGCAAATCTCATCTACCTTTTCAAATATTTCCAGAAACTTGTCCTTATTCGCTAGTAGAGATTCTTAATCCTGATTGGCTACCTTAATTAATTTATGCCCTGTGAAACCCCGATCGCCTTTTTAATTTTCCGTCGTCCTGACCTTACGGCTAGAGTCTTTGAAGCTATTAGACAAGCGCAGCCACGTCAGCTATTTGTCGTTGCCGATGGCGCACGCAATGAGGCAGAAGAAGTATTATGTCAGCAAGCTCGCGCTGTGACTGAAGTTATTGATTGGGACTGCGAGGTATTCAGAAACTATGCCGAAGAAAATCTTGGTTGCCGTAAGCGCGTAAGTAGCGGGTTAGATTGGGTATTTGCACAGGTGGAAGAGGCGATCATCTTAGAAGACGACTGTTTGCCTCATCCTTCATTTTTTCGATATTGCCAAGAACTACTAGAGTATTATCGTGAAGATGAGAGAATTTGGTGTGTTAGTGGCGATAACTTCCAAGATGGACAGCAGCGCGGCGATGGTAGCTACTATTTCTCAAACTATCCTCACTGTTGGGGGTGGGCAAGTTGGCGCAGAGCTTGGCAAAAATATGATCGAGATTTAGTAAACTGGCCAGCATTTCGAGATGGTCAGCATCTAAATAGTGTTTTTAACAGTGACCAAGAAGCGAACTATTGGGAAAATATATTAGAACGCTTATATATATTTGGACATCCCAATTCTTGGGCTTATGTTTGGGGATTTACTTGTTGGCAAAATAGTGGTTTAAGTGTTCTACCAAATGTTAATTTAGTGTCAAATATTGGTTTTAAGATGGATTCAACTCACACTACCCAAGAGTCCAGATTGGCTGGTTTGCCAGTTGGCAATATTGGTATAATTAAACATCCTTCTTATATGGTTTGCCATCAAGATGCAGATACATACGCATATTATAATTGCTTTGGAGGCTTTCGCGAAAATAGATTTAAGATATTATACAGAAAATTTATTCTGATTTTTTCTAATTTAATCAAAAGGAATGTATCATAACCAGAATCCAATGCCATTTTGAATTTTAAATCGACAATACATAAGGGAGAAAACAATGCCTACACTAAACTGGTTAAAAAAAGAATTTCACTATGGTTATGACAGTGGAGATATTTTATCTTTAATTCCAAATTTACATAGATGGCAAGAAGAAAGACGAATTGGGGGATCGTACCGCCAAGTCTTTCTCAAGGCAATTAATCCTTATTTACGTGCAGATTCTAGAGTGCTAGAACTAGGTCCAGGAAGAGGATCTTGGTCAAAAAGTATACTAAAACATATACCTCAAGGAAGTTTGCATACTATCGATTATCAAGATGTAACTAATTGGTTAGATATTGATAAATATGAAGGACGTTTAGTTTGTCATCAAGTAAGCGATAATTCTGCTTCATCTTTACCTGAGAATTATTTTGATTTTTTCTGGTCTATGGGAGTGCTATGTCATAACAATATAGAGAGTATTGAAGAGATACTTAAGAACATTTTGCCAAAAATGAAGATTGGCGGTGTTGCTGTACATCAGTATTCTGACTGGAATAAGTTAGAGAAATATGGTTGGGAAAAAGGTGGTGTTCCTTTAGAATTTAAGCATAAGCCAGATAATGAAATCTGGTGGGCTAGAAATGATCAATCTATCATGTCATCTCTAGCTTCTAGATTAGGATGGAATGTCATTTCTTCTGATTTAAACTTAGTTAAAAGGGACTCTATTATAGTTTTGAGAAAAACCTAGATATTTTCAAGTATTTAATATTATTTAAAGTCGTAAATATTGAGTTAGTGATTGGTGAATGCAATCACATGTTAAAATATCAAAAATTGTTCGTAGGAATAAAAACGTGAAAAATTTGATCAACCGTTATCTAAAAAAAATTGGCATTCACTTACCTAATTCAAATAAACAAGCTAATATAGATACCTTTCCTGATGATATTGATTTAGAAGCTAGAACAATAATCACAAAAGTGAGAAACTACACGATGACTAGCGTAGAAAGACAAATTTCATTAATCAATGCGACTCGATATATTGTCAAGAATAAAATTTTAGGTGACTTTGTTGAATGTGGTGTCTGGAAAGGTGGCAGTATGATGGCTGCTGCATATAGTTTACAAGATTTAGATGAATTGGGCAGAAATTTATACCTCTTCGATACTTTTGAGGGAATGACTGCACCAACAAATCAAGATGTTACTCATTCTAATATCGATGCTCTAACACTTCTTAAAGAAAGTAGTAAAGATGATTCTAAATCTATATGGTGCTATTCATCTTTAGATGAAGTTAAAACTAATATTGAATCAACAAAGTATAATCCCCAAAAAATACATTTAATCAAAGGAAAAGTTGAGGATACAATCCCTACTTGTATTCCTGAGAAAATTGCTTTACTTCGATTAGATACGGATTGGTATGAATCAACTTGTCATGAACTAGAACATTTATTTCCTCGTTTGGTGAGTGGAGGAGTGTTAATTATTGATGATTATGGACATTGGAAGGGATGCCAAAAAGCAACTGACGAATATATTGAGAAAAACAATATTCCTATTCTACTTAACAGAATTGATTACACTGGAAGAATTGCAATTAAGCTTTGAAGTTTTGGCAAATATTTTAAAAATTTATGAAACATCTTAATCTTGGTTGTGGCGATCGCTTTCATCCCTCTTGGACAAATATAAATTTTATATCTACAGGGCAAGGAGTTATAGCACACGACCTAAAACAGGGCATTCCCTTTCCTGATAATTCCTTTGATGTCGTCTATCATTCTCATGTACTAGAGCATTTCCCAAAAGAAAAAGCTGAGACATTTATTAGAGAGTGCTATCGCGTGCTACGTCCTGAAGGAATTTTACGAGTCGTAGTACCAGACCTTGAGCAAATAGCTAAAATGTATCTACATTCGTTAGAAAAAGCTAGTAATGGTTTTGAAGAGTGGAGACAAAATTATCAATGGATACTTTTAGAAATGTATGATCAAACAGTAAGAAATCAAACTGGAGGAGAGATGATTAAGTTTCTCTCTCAGCCAGATCTTTCTAACCGAGAATTTGTAGTTAAACGCTGTGGAGTTGAGGTTCAGAATTTAATTGCTACTGCACAAAACATAAGTCCTTCTCCTGACACTAAAAAATTTATTATAAAACTTGTAAAAAGTCTTTATCGAACATTTCGACATCATAATTATCGTCGTCAAGCAATTCTTAAGCTTATCCTGAGTTCCCAAGAATTAGATGCTCTAAGAATAGGTCAATTTCGACAAAGTGGAGAGATCCACCAATGGATGTATGATCATTACTCATTATCTGTATTATTGAAAAGAATCGGATTAGTGACAATCACTCAAAGAACTGCTTGTGATAGCTTTATTCCTAATTGGATTGGCTTTAATTTAGATACTGAAGCTGATGGTACTATCTACAAACCAGATTCTCTGTATATAGAAGCTATCAAACTAGCTTTATGAAAATATTATATATTAATTAATCTAATATTTTTGTGGCGATCGCTTGTAAAGTATGGAAGATATAAAATTTTTTGACCTAAACATAGTGATCAATGCTATTCTTCAGGCTCAAAAGCAAATCACTTGGAAATCAGGGAAGGCATATCCCCATTTACGCAAACGGATTAGCCTGGGACATCTTCCTGAAAATGTTACGATAGACACATACGAAACAGTTATTCGTCAGGTTCTCACCAATGCTAACGCGAATGTTTATATCTATCGCTACAAGCCTTTAATTTATCCAACCCTCACACTCACAATAGACGATAAATTATGGTTGGTTATGCTTGGCATAGACGGGATCTTAGAAACAGCCTTTCCACCTGAAAATCCCGATACTTATTTGAGTAATTCAGCTTTTACTTATCTTGGAATCTTAGAAACTTTGTTAAAATGAATAGACTTTTAGAAATTTATAACCTTAGCTTGGATCACCCAGAAGTTAGTGGGGCTGAACAACTCGAACTATTAATGATTCGAGATAAGATTGCTATTGTAGAATCGGAAATTAATCCTGTAGAACAGAAGATATTATCTGAAGCTGATAAAAAACTAATTGCTAATGCAACAGTGATTTATCAAGAAATTTCTCGTTTTGTCAACCTAGCTGATTATCGTCAAAAGCATCATATTTCATCAAAACAATGGTGGTGGTATTTGGATGTTTTGGCTAATTTATCCCATTATTTAGAGCCAGCCGTTGCTTGAGACTACTAATGAAAGTATTACATATTAATCAATCTGATATTGGTGGCGGTGCAGCGATCGCAGGTTATCGACTTCATCAGGAGCTATTGAGTCAAGATGTAGATTCAAGATTATTGGTTGGCGTTTCAAAGACAGATAGTAACTTAGTTGAAACTGTCCCTAGAAATAAGATCGAAAAATATTTATCTAAGATAACTTGGCGGATTGGATTTAATCACATTAACCACATTAGTAGTTTTGGTATACCTAAACACAGGTTTTATCAAGAAGCTGACTGTCTTAATTTTCACAACTTACATACTGACTTTTTTAGTTATCTGGCTATACCTAAACTTACTAAAGAAAAACCTGCTATTTTCACACTTCATGATATGTGGAGTTTTACTGGACATTGCGCCTATAGCTATGATTGCGATCGCTGGCAGTTTGGTTGTGGTTCTTGTCCGTATCCTGACACATATCCAAAGATTGGTTTAGATAATACCCGTTGGGAATGGAAACTAAAAGATTGGGTTTATAGCACCTCCGACATAACTATAGTGAGTCCTAGCAAATGGTTAACTGAGCAAGCTCAAAAAAGTATGCTCAATCGCTTTAAAATCCACTATATTCCTCACGGTATTGACACGAAAGCTTATCAACCTTTAGATAAATCTCTGTGTAGATATTTACTAGATATTCCTCAAAATAAAAAAGTTTTACTCTTTGGTGCAGATAGCTTAAAAGATAGCCGTAAGGGTGGAGATTTGTTAATAAAGGCTTTGCAAAAATTACCTCAATCACTAAGAGCAGAGACGGTAATTTTAACTTTTGGTAATGGAGGAGAAGCAATCGCACCACAAACAGGAATACCAACTATTTGTTTGGGATATATTGGTAGCGATCGCCTTAAATCTATTGCTTACTCTGCGGCTGACTTATTTATATTTCCCACCCGTGCCGACAACTTACCCTTAGTATTGCAAGAGAGCATGGCTTGCGGTACACCAATGGTATCTTTCAATATTGGTGGAGTTCCTGATTTAGTCCGTCCAGATGTTACTGGTTATTTAGCGCAACCTGAAAACACGCAAGACTTTTGTAATGGTATTGTTCAGTTACTTGAAGACGAGAAACTACGAGACAACATGTCTAAAAATTGTCGTGCGATCGCCCTTGAGGAATACCCAATAGAACTACAGGCAAAGCGGTACATTGAATTATATGGGAAAATATTGAAATAGAAGACTGATTTATTTTTGTAAGTTCTAGAGAACCAAGCAGCTACTCACACATGCCTATGTCCAAGCGACAAACTAAATTTTCGATCGCCTCAGTTTGTGCCAACTTTGCAGGGGCGATCGCATGAATATATAGAGAATCACTCACTTTAATTCCCATAAAAAAGCCACGCATTGCGCGGCTTTTTATGGGAATCCAGAATTTATAAAGCGGCTTCTTTTTTGAGATTTTCCCGATCGCTTATTTTTGTGTTCGGAGTCTGAAGTGCAAAATAGAGTTTGTTCAAGGCGCTGAGATAAGCTCGCGCCGAAGCCACAATAATATCGGTGTTCGCCGAATGTCCTGAGAGTGTGCCGACATCAGGATGCTTGAGCCGAATAGTGACTTCGCCGAGAGCATCAATGCCTGCGGTAACAGATTGAACTGAATACTCAATCAACTGATTGGGAACATTCACAATCCGATTAATCGCTTTGTAAATCGCATCCACTGGACCCGTACCAACGGAGGCATCGGTGATTTCTGCACCGTCAGGCATGACGATTGTGACTGTCGCTGTGGGAATGGCGCGATCGCCACAGCTTACTTGAACATGATCGAGCTTAAAGGCTTCGGGCGCATGACGAATTTCATCGTTCACGATCGCTTCTAAATCGCGATCGCTAATCTCACGTTTTTTGTCAGCGAGTTCTTTGAAGCGCACAAATGCAGCGTTAAGCTCCTGCTCTGAGAGTTCAAAGCCAAGCTCTTTAAGACGTGAGCTTAAGGCATTGCGCCCTGAAAGTTTGCCAAGGACGATCAAATTATCGGTCAAGCCGATGGATTGCGCGTCCATGATTTCATAGGTGAGGCGATTTTTTAATACGCCGTCTTGATGAATGCCAGACTCATGGGCAAAGGCATTTGCACCGACGATCGCCTTATTCGGCTGCACCAACATTCCTGTAAGATTGGAGACAAGGCGCGAAGTTTTGTATATTTGCTTCGTGTCAATATTGCAGAGTGGTGTAGTGGATTCGGCAGGGCGACCGAGGAAGCTATTGAAATAGGCGCGGCGGACATGGAGAGCCATCACCAACTCTTCAAGAGCGGCATTGCCAGCGCGTTCGCCAATACCGTTGATCGTGCATTCCATTTGACGCGCTCCATTTTTGGCTGCCTCAAGGAAGTTGGCTACGGCTAAACCAAGATCGTTATGGCCGTGAACCGAGATAATGGCACGATCAATGTTCGGCACATTCTCTTTGATACCTTTGATTAAGGCTCCAAACTCAGAAGGAGTCAAATAGCCTACGGTGTCAGGAATATTGACGGTCGATGCACCCGCGGCGATCGCCGCTTCTAGAACTTGATAGAGAAACTCAGGATCGGAGCGCCCCGCATCTTCGGGTGAAAACTCAACATCATCGACCTTGGATTTGGCATAAGCGACCATTTCTGGAACGATCGCCAAAACCTCAGCGCGAGTTTTACGGAGCTTGTATTCTAAATGAATATCGGAAGTAGCCAAAAAGGTATGAATTCGACCTTTTGCCGCAGGTTTGACGGCTTCGGCGGCGGCTTCGATATCATTTTTAGTCGCCCTTGCTAAACCGCAAATTGTGGGGCCAGTTTCAGTGCCGACGAGTTTAGCGATTTCTTGGACTGCATGAAAATCGCCCTTACTCGCAAAGGGGAAACCCGCCTCGATGATGTCTACACCAAGTCGAGCCAGTTGCTGAGCGATTAGCAGTTTCTGCTCCACGTTAAGCGTTGCGCCTGGTGACTGTTCGCCATCGCGCAGGGTGGTGTCAAAAAAGATAATGCGATCGTGAGCAACCGATGACTCTTGAGGTGTTGTAGACATAATGATTCAGTTAATTCATGAATGTTTATTGTGAGAACGTATCAGTGAAATTTTGCCAGAAATTTGTAGCGATCGCTGCAAAAAACTAACTTAAGCAATCTTAGCCTTTTTCTTTAAAAATAGTAACCCAAACTTAATTTCAGACTAACTTTATAACTTTCGTCATTCTCAATTAACTGATGTTATGTGAAAGTTTCTAAAGCGCTCACCTATAGCGCCTCTCGCGTAGGACATGGGAGCATGAGAATAATCAGGATTTGCGTGAAATGAGTGATTGCAAAATGAGTGATTGTAATAGATGATTGGGATTAAGTAATGCGCTCAAAAAAATGCATTATGCCTTCATTCATCATTAAAACACACAAATGAAAAATACCCGCCTTGCCCCCCCCCGAAAAATTCCTGAAAATCTCTGTAGCTAAGGGTTTACTGGCTGTTACTAGCCTTGCTGCTATTACTCTCGCCCCAATCCCAGCCCAAGCCATATCATTCACCATTGGCAACAGCACTACCACCGGTTCTCAGCCCACGACAACCTTTACAGGACAGAGCTTTACACCTAACGTAGGGGGCAATGCCTCTGATGCTAACTTCACTACAGTTTCGGCATCGAATCCTGCTCAGGTTTTCCTAACTAACTTTACCTTTACAGGATCTAGTGGCACGGCTCCAACGCTGTTAAATTTATATTCCGATAACACTCGCACGAACCTCGTAACTTCCAGTACCAGCAATAGCGGATTTTCCTACACATTTGACGGGCTGACTGCATTGACCTTTGGTACTGAATACTTCGCTTTTTATCCCAGCGACAGCGCTTTTACTGTTTTGTTCAATAATCCTTCTTCCTACTCAGGTGGAGTTCTGTATGATAACGGGGTGGGTCTATCATTCGCTGACGCTACCTTTACCGCCACTCTTAGCGATACCCCTGCCGCAGCCGTTCCCTTTGGGTTTGAGCCGACTGGCGCTGTCGTGATTCTTGGCGGACTGTGGGGACTAAAGCGTTTGGCTAACAAGAAGCGTCAAGCTTAGAAATTCGCGCTATATTTTTTTCCTTTTAAAAATTGAGAGAGGCATACCCTGCGGGTGCGCTTCTCTCAATTTTTTTGGATTGCTGAGTGGAACCCTCAGCCCCCTCTCCCGCAGGATCTACTCTGTACACACAAGTTTCTCTATCTACGTTTCAGCTTATCTAAGCCCCCTAAATCCCCCAATTCTGGGGGGCTTTTAAAGAATATTATTTTCTTGTTCCCCCAGAATTGGGGGCTAGGGGGCGATTAATTGTTGACTTGACTAGGTTTTATGACTTGTGTGTACAGGTTAGATTATAGGGAGAGTAAGACTCATTTCTTGTTCGCCTCTCCCAAGGCTACGGTGTACACACAAGTCTCTCTATCTACGTTTCAGCTTATCTAAGCCCCCTAAATCCCCCAATTCTGGGGGACTTTGAAAGAATATTATTTTCTTGTTCCCCCAGAATTGGGGGCTAGGGGGCGATTATTTGTTGACTTGACTAGGTTTTATGACTTGTGTGTACACCGTAGCCTTGGGAGAGGGGTGAGGGTAGATCTTTGCGTGGTGATGTCCAACTAAACCCAGATATGCTAGGCTGACTCATCCGTACAAGATTTACGATGCCGCGCATGGAATCTTTGCCCGAATCTTCCCCAGAATCTTCTTCAACTTTTGGCGATCTTGTTAAGACAGATCGCGGGTTGCGTTGTGAACTTCAAGATATCGATCAACAAGTAGAATCGCAACTAGCTCAAATCCTGCCACAGATAGAAGCTGCGCCAGAAATAAATCATCGCGATCGCTTCACATGGTCAAACTTGGGTCTAATATTGAGTATTCCATTGGTCGGCGGATTACTTGGCTTAGGGCTGATTTATCTAGTTAATCCCTTAGCAATTAGCTGGCTGGCGGCTTCCGATGCCCCCGCTTTTTACTCAAACTCATTATGGAATATTCCTAAAAGCATCAAACAAATCCAATCGGAATTAGGGCGAAGTCAACTGAAGCTTGGTGAAAATTATCAGATTAAAAAAGACGTTGTTGTGTATACGGTTTTAGAAACAGAAACCCAGAATATTCGCGAGATTCGTCTTTATCAGACTATTTCCGATCGCGGTGAAGAGAAATTATTGTTAGTGAGTACGACCACGATCGCAGGGATTGACGAATATTTTGTGCGATCGCCATTACTCAAATATGCCACCTACGCAACTCCTGAACGACTGCAACCAAATCGCAATCGATTACCGCTCAAAAAGTTATCCATAATAGATAATCCTCCAAATCAATATAATGCTGTGTGGTTCACCACATCAGCAACTATCGATGGTATCGCCTATGGACAAATCTACTATCTTGAAACCGATAATCGATCGCAATTAGTTGAGCTAAATGCATGGACTAGTGCGGCGGGAGAGCTTCCAAAATGGCGTAATGCTTTAGCTAGCAATGCTAGTTCTATCCAATTAGTAATCAATCAAACTCAAGAATTTGAGCCGATGTTTTTGATCTTTCAGCCAGAAACAGCGATCGCTAATTCTATTAGTAAAGTCCAATTGCGACAGGTGACTCTAAATGAAGCCAAGGATCAACCTAAGAACTATCAAGATGCTCTAGTTCTGGCAAGTGTGGGATTATGGTCGCCTGCTTTAGGAAAATTTGATGTGCTGGTCAAAGACTTAAAATCTCAAGGCAAAACGCTATCGCCATTTTTGCAAGAGCAGTACGACATGATCGCCTTACATGCCAAAATCACCGCTAATCAAGTTCAGAATTCTAGTTCTAATCTTGGCGAAAAATCTCTAATTAACATCATTGATGGGCGATGGATCGAAGCATTGGCGATCGCCAATGATCCTGCTTATAAAGGCGATAAAATTGCCGAAATGCTAGCCAAATATCATCCGCATATTTGGCAAAGAGTGATGACTATGCTTTTGTTTACTGATGCTAAAGAGGTGAAGTTGTGGGGCGGGTTGGTCGTTTTACACCGCAATGGCTTACGTCGGGCTGAGTTTTGGTTGCGATCGCAAAAAGTCGATGCTAAGGATTCTAATCAATTATTGCAGCGCCTTGATCTTGCTCCGATTACACTTAATCCCAAGCAATTGCTAGGTACAGTCACCTATATTGGTAAAGGGAATGGTGGATCTGATTGGTTCTTACCACCACCAAAACTTGAAGCAGGGCAAGTCTGGTATGAAGTCAATATTGATCTAATTAAAGATGGCGATAAGTGGCGGAATGACCCATTTACTGAGCTTAGCGATCGCTCATCAATTCTGTTATGGAGAGTTTTGGGGCTGTCGCTCAATAACAATCTGGGGGTGGTGTTGTATGAACCAGATGGCAAATCTCAATCAGCAACCCTAACTGCCCAATCGCTCTGGGTCGGTGATGATGGTCGCTTAAAAATTCTTGCGTCAGGAGAAGCGATCCTTGCACCATTACTTAAAAAAAGTATCATCCCGCCCCTTGTCACCAGTGGCGGCAGTTTCAATCCACCGAATGGAACTTCTGTCAATTGGCAAACTCTTTCTTCTAAAACCATTGAGCGGATCATTCGGGCGATGTATAGCGAGTTGCAACGCAATGGTCAAGTTTCCCTCACCCTTGAAGATTTTAGCGTTTTAGTCCAACAACAATGGACGCTCTCATCGGTTAATCTTGATGGATCGGGTAAGCCAGAATATCTATTACTTCTCGATCGCACTCAAGTTGATTTAGGCGATCGGCATTATCCTTTAGCGATCGCCTTTTCTAGCGATGGTTCACTATTATTCAGCGACATGAATGGCGGTCGAGTCTGGCTAGATGTTTTGCCGAGCAGCATTGAAGGACAAATTCTCACGCTCCGCAATGGACGTTATGAAATGTGGAACTTCCGCTAATGTTTAAATAAACAATACAGGAGAGTAATGAATCTATTCCATTTCTTGATTTACAGCAAAATATAAAACCCTTTGCGGGGCTTTGCCCTGCGACTCTTTGCGGGGCTTCGCCCTGCGACCCTTTGCGGGGCTTTGCCCTGCGACCCTTTGCGGGGCTTTGCCCTGCGACCCTTTGCGGGGCTTCGCCCTGCGACCCTTGCCTGTGGCGCATTTGATCGATAATTGCTGTAATCCCATGATTTTGGTCTGTTAATCAGCCACAACTCGATTGACAGAAAGCGTGTCACACATTTTGTTGATTTGACTGCAAACACGATCAAATTGATGGCGATCGCTAATATCGATACTGAGATTAATAATCGCCGCTTTGCCTTTTTTGGTCTGGACATTAGCCTGCCGCACATTAATTTTGTTGTCTGACAGACGCGTCAAAATATCTCGCAGCACCCCAACGCGATCGATCGTCTCAACCCGAATATCAATCGGATAAGTTAGTTCTTGATCATTCTCTTTGCGCTGATTCCAACCGACATGCAGCAAGCGATCGCTAGGAATATTCGTTAAATTGCCACAATTATCGCGGTGGATGGTGATGCCGCGACTGCTGCCTAGCGCCACAACTCCCGTGATCGGTTCTCCGGGTAGCGGGGCGCAACAACCTGCGATCGAGTAAACCATCCCTTCTAGTCCCAAAATTGGGGATTTAGAACTTTGATTATGCGCGTGGTCATGGCGAGCTTCAAACTTTTGTGGATTGAAATAGCGATCGTTGTGATGATTTTCACGCAGTTTATTGACCACAGAGTTGACTGAAGTTTCGCCATAGCCAATCCCTGCGATCAGATCCTCAACATTGTGATAGTTACAGCGCTCGGCAAGCTTCAGCATTTGGTCAGATTTGAACAAAGCTTCTAAGCCGCTTTTGCCTAGTTCGCGCTCTAAGGCACTCCGACCTAGAGCCAGATTTTCATCACGGCGCGATCGCTTAAACCATTGCCTAATCCGACTTTTTGCCGAACTGGTGGCGACAAAATTAATCCAATCGGTACTAGGATGAGCATTGTTTTGGGTGAGAATTGTGACGATATCACCATGCTTGAGCGATCGCTGCAATGGCACCATCACATTATTTACCAACGCCCCTGAGCAATGGTTGCCGATTTCGGTATGCACCCGATAGGCGAAGTCTACGGGTGTCGCCCCACGCGGCAAGCAATAGACATCACCCTTAGGGCTAAAGACATAGACCTCACTATCAAATAAATCTTCTTTGACACTATCTAAATATTCTTGAGGATCTTTAAGATCGCGCTGCCATTCCACCAACTGACGTAGCCAATTAAATTTCTGATCATCGCCCTTGAGTGGCTTGCTAGTCGAATCACTCTCTTTATACTTCCAATGCGCCGCGATTCCATAATCGGCGATGTGATGCATTTCCCAAGTCCGAATCTGTACTTCCACAGGTTTGCCCTTCGGTCCAATCACGGCTGTATGCAAAGACTGGTAGCGATTGGGTTTGGGCAAGCCAATGTAATCTTTAAACCGCCCTGGAATTGGACAAAAATGATCATGGGCAATGGCAAGGACGCGATAGCATTCTTCTTTGCTATTGACAATCACCCGCACCGCTTGGATATCATAAATTTCGTTGTATTGCTTGCGTTGGCGTTCCATCTTGCGATAAATGCCATACAGATGTTTAGGGCGACCGCTAATCTCAAAATTTTCTATTTCCATGGCGATCATCCGATCGCCCAATACCCGCGTCACCTCCACTAACTGCTCTTGACGGCTCTCGCGAGTCTCTGTCACCAGAGATTCCATCATCTGATACTGCTCTGGCTGAATATATTTAAAAGCAATATCTTCGAGTTCCCACTTGATCTGCCCCAACCCCAAACGATTTGCCAAAGGCGCAAAAATCTCTCTCGTTTCTCTAGAAATCAGTACTTGTTTTTCAGGGCGCAAATGCTCTAAAGTTCGCATGTTATGCAAGCGATCGGCAAGCTTGACGATAATCACCCGAATATCTTGCGCCATTGCCAAAAACATCCGCCGAAAGTTTTCGGCTTGGCTTTCGGTCTTGCTCTCAAAACTGAGTTTGGATAACTTGGTTACGCCCTCCACCAGTTGTCTTATTTCTTTCCCAAACATTTCTTCTATTTGATCGCAAGACATATCCGTATCTTCGACCACATCATGCAAAAAACCTGCGGCGATCATCGCACTACTGCCACCAAGATCTTTTAAAATCACGGCTACGGCGATCGGATGCAATATATACGGCTCTCCCGAAGCGCGACACTGCCCTTTATGCAGTCGATAAGCCAAATCTAAGGCTCGACAAACTACATCATCACTGTCTATGCATTCTCCTTTTTGTGATTTTTCCCAACAACTCCTCAACCAGTCAGGAATGTAAGCATCTACTACCGAAGCATTTTCACAACTTATGTTCGGCTCTATGATCTGACGAAGTTTATTCGTGGGAGCTTCAGCTAATAATGTGATTGGAGTCATATATTTAATTTCGCCTTAGCAGAGATATTTTTTAATTAAGATTGTCCTATAACCTTATTTTAAACTTTATGTGAATTAAGCGGTTTTATCTTTAGATTTCAGCTAAAGATTTAAGTAGGAGTTGAGCATTTGCGCCACAATTTTAAAACCCCAATTTTAAAACCCAAAAACTAAAAACAGAAAAAGCCTCGCGGCGCGAGGCTTTTCCTGCTCTTGCTCACATCGCTGAGTTGTTTTTTAAATTGTGGAAATTTCTTTTTCTTTTTCAGCCGTAACCTTGTCGATATTTTTAACAAATTTATCAGTTAATTTGTCAACTTGCTCTTGCTGACTTTTAGAATCATCTTCAGAAATTTCCTTGGCTTTCTCTAGCTTGCGAAATGAATCGATCGCATCACGGCGCACATTCCGAATGGCGACTTTACCTTCTTCGGCGAGCTTAGACACCATTTTCACCAAGTCTTTACGGCGATCGCTAGTTAAAGCAGGAATATTTAGGCGAATGCTGACCCCATCATTGTTAGGAGTTAGCCCAATATCTGACTCTGAAATTGCCTTCTCGATCGCCCTCATGGTAGAGCGATCGAAGGGTTGAATCATCAAAGTCGAAGAATCAGGAGAAGAAATATTTGCCAAAGCTTTAAGGTGCGTCTCCGCGCCATAATATTCCACCGTAATCCGATCTAACAGCGAAGCATTAGCACGCCCCGTTCGCACAGTATTAAAATTGTGCTGGGTCGCTTCTACAGCTTTCTGCATCCGCGCCTCAACATCAGTTAACTTCACATGAACCTCCAACATAAGTACCGATTGATTCTCCCATGACAACGCGACGAATGTTACCCGTAACACCGAGATCAAACACAATAATTGGAATACCGTTTTCTTTGCACAGCGCAAAGGCGGTGGCATCCATGACCCGCAGATCGTTAATTAGGGCATGGTCAAAACTGACCGATTTAAACCGTTTTGCATCAGGATTTTTCTTAGGATCGCTGTCATAAATACCATCAACTTTAGTCGCCTTAAGGATTACTTCAGCATTAATTTCGGCTCCTCGCAACGCCGCCGTCGTATCAGTAGTGAAATAGGGATTGCCTGAACCTGCGCCAAAAATAACCACCCGATTGTTTTCTAGGTGGCGCATGGCACGGCGGCGAATATATGGCTCAGCGATCTCTTGCATGGCGATCGCCGACATTACTCTTGTCTCGATCGGTTCATCCAAATGTTCAAGTGCATCTTGCAAAGTCAGCGCATTCATCACTGTGGCGATCATACCAATATAATCAGCCGTGGCGCGATCCATGCCTTTGTCAGCACCATTAATACCCCGAAAGATATTGCCACCACCAACCACGATCGCCACCTCAATGCCATCATTGACAATTTCAGCAATTTGTAAAGCAATATCTTGCACAATCTCAGGATCAATTCCAAAACTGCGATCGCCCATTAAGGCTTCGCCACTAAGTTTTAATAAAATACGTTTATATTTTGGGTTTAGATTTTTTTTAGCTATGTCCATGATTGATTCCTGCTGATTATTTGCTAACTATTTCTTGACTGTTTCTGAGGGATTATTGCTTTGGTCATCGATGGGTTGCAGAGAAGCATTCGAGAGATCCGTGCAGTTTAAATTAGCCCCATTGAGATTTGTGCCTAACAAAAACGCACCTCTAAAATCGGCTTTATAGCAGTTTGATTTACTAAGATTTGCGCCATCTAGACGCGCTCTACTTAACTGAGCATCGACTAGAAACGCGCCATTGAGGTCAGCTTGCTTTAGATCAGCGTCATTGAGATTTGCGCCACTGAGGTTTGCACCACTGAGATCAGCTTTGCACAACAAGGCTTCACTGAGATTAGCTCCATATAAATTTGCCCGTGATAGATCTGAGGCGATCAGATTGGCATGACTAAGATTTGCCTCACTAAAACTTGCGCCACTGAGGTTAGCGCCTTCCAGATTAGCTCCGTTTAATTTTGCCCCATCTAAGTTTGCTCCTTTCAAAAATGCTTCTGTGAGATTTGCGCCCTCTAGGTTAGCTCCGACTAGAGACACACAACTTAAATTAGCGCCTGTCAGGTCAGAATTGGCAAGGCTTGCCGCATTGAGATTAGCGCCAGTTAGGTCAGCATCTCTCAAATTAGCCCGTTCTAACCTAGCACCATGTAAATCAGCCTTAATCAGACTAGCACCATTAAGATCCGCCTCACAGAGATTTGCCTCGGTCAGACTGGCTCGATACAAGACAGCCGTACTCAGACTTGCGCCGTAGAGATTAGCTTCATTTAAAGTGGTGCAAGACAGGTTTGCTTCACTTAGATCGGTATTAGTTAAGGCGATCGCCGTCAAGCTCGCCCCACTAAGATTTTCGCGACTGAGATCGATTTCACTAAAATCTCGACAGCCCTTGTTATAGCGATCGATGAGTTCTCCAGCTTTCATGACTCTTTCACACTATGTTTTTTTGAATTTGATTTATTTGATTTATTTGATTTATTTATCAGTTGGCAAAATTGCGCCCGTCATATTTGCGCCATCTAGATTTGTCCACAACATAAACGCACCTCTTAAATTAGTCCATAGCATAAATGCACCTTTGAGATTTGCACCTGTTAAGCTTGCCCTAGTTAGATTGGCGCGATTGAGATTAGCCCGATTGAGACTGGCTCCATTTAATACCGCTTCGTCTAGATTTGCGCCCGTGAGATTAGCTTCGTTCAAATTGGCATTATGTAAATTGGTGCGAATCAAGAAAGCGCCGCGCAGATCGACATTACTCAAGTCTGCTCCGCTCAAATTTGCGCCCATTAGGTTTGCCCCACTCAAATTTGCGCCACTGAGATTGGCATTGGACAGATTTACGCCATTTAAGTTTGCGCCACTGAGATTTGATTTCATCAAAAAGGCTCCTGTGAGATTTGTCCAACTCAAATCTGCTTCGATTAAATTTGTTTCATTCAAATTTGCCCAGCTTAAATCAGAGCCAACTAGATTAGCCTTTTCTAAATTTGCACACAATAAATTTGCCCAGCCCAAATTGACCCGACTCAGCGAACCGCCACTCAAATTGGCATTGACCAAATCAACGGCATTGAGATTGGCTTCATTTAAAATCGCGCCCGTGAGATCAACTCCATATAGCTCTGCACCCGTGAGATTGGCTGCGGTCAGATCGACATTGGCTAGACAAGCTTGGCTCAAATTTGCGCCACTGAGATTTGCCTTGATCATCAGTGCACCCGTAAAGTCAGAGTCACTCAGATCGGCTCCAAGTAAATTAGATTCGATAAAAAATGTGCCATTTAGCTTAGCCCGACTCAGGTTTGCCCCGTTAAGGCACGCCCCTGTTAAAGTCGCCAGACTGAGATCGGCATTGATCAAAGAGGCACTGGTGAGATTTGCGCCGTTAAGATTAGCGGCGACTAAATAAGCTTCATTGAGGCAGGCTCTTTGGAGGTCGGCTTTGATTAAAAATGCAGAAGTGAGATTGGCTTCAGCAAGATTGGCTTCGACTAGATTGGCGCGATTAAGATCGGCTCCATGCAAAAATGCGCCTGTTAGGTTCGCTTTGGAAAGGATCGCGTCTGCAAGCTTGGCTTTGCTAAAATTAGCGCGTTTGAGATCCGCCCCCTTGAGGTTAATGCCTTCTAGGCTTGATTTGGTAAGATTTGCTTTGGTAAAGTCTGTAAGGTTCACGCGGGCCTCGTTTTATTTGGTTGTACTCGTTACATCTAAAGAAGCTGTTTCAACATGTAAAAGTTCCGTGAAGGGTTTTCTAATTTCCCTTGATAAGTAAGTGGACTTAAATTAAATATAAAATCCTAAAATCTTGTGGCGATCGCTGCGTCACAGGTTTCGGTTCTGGTTTTACATTTAATTGCGCCTAGCTACTTATGAGTTAAATGTGGATTAGCAAGATGGCTGCGTCTCAATCTTGGCTTAATCTCTGTAAAGCAGAGCATTTTGCGCTGGACTTTGCATGTTCTACAATTAGAATACATGAGTAAAATGATGATGCGATCGCCTTGCAATATTTGGCTTAGATATTACGGCTCTGTTGACGAATGATAAATAAAGATCCAAATTTAGATATAAATTCAGGTTTACCAGAAGTTTCTAAAAATCCTGTTTTCGGGAAGGTTTACTTAGTGGGCGCGGGACCGGGTGATGCGGGGTTGCTGACGCTCAAGGGCAAGGCGCTTTTAGAAACCTGTGATGTGGTGCTTTATGATGCGCTGGTGAGTGACGAAATCTTGGCGATGATTAATCCGATCGCCGAGAAGATCCACGCGGGTAAGCGGCGCGGACATCATTCGCTATTGCAAGAAGAAACCACGCAATTATTAATTGAAAAAGCAAAAAGTCATGGGATCGTGGTGCGTCTAAAAGGCGGCGATCCGTTTATCTTTGGGCGCGGCGGTGAAGAGTTGGCAGATTTGCGATCGGCGGGAATCAGGGTTGAGGTTGTTCCGGGGATTACGTCAGGGATTGCGGCTCCGGCTTATGCGGGGATTCCACTGACACATCGTGATTTTAGTTCTTCGGTGATTTTTGTGACGGGGCATGAGTCTGCGGGTAAATATCGCCCTCAGATCAATTGGAAGGCGATCGCCCAAGGCGCAGAGACAATTGTGGTGTATATGGGCTTGCACAATTTAGCTGAAATCATTAGCAATCTGACATCGGCGGGTTTGCCTGAGTCTACGCCTGTTGCCCTGATTCGGCAGGGGACACGTCCTGATCAATCGGAATTAATTGGCTGTTTAGGCAATATTGTGAAATTAGTCCAAGATCGTCAATTTACTCCCCCTGCGATCGCGGTGATTGGCAATATTGTGAACTTTCGCGCCTAAAATCTGACATCTTCAAATCTGAGATATAGACTCGGCAATTAGAACCGCGCAATCGAATCTTACGCCTACTATTATAGAATAAGTATTGCTAATTGTGTCATAATCTAACTCATAAAAAAGAGTAGGACGCACAAGCTGCGAATACTAAATTTTATGAGTACAGGTCGATTAATTATTCAGTTGGGCTTTGCGGCTTATATTTTATTTACTTTATTGCCTGATAGCAGTACCCAAATAGTCACTTTTCCGTGGGTGTTGCTGTGGCAAATGGGATTGCTTTGTTTGGCGATCGCGGGTTTATTAAATCTATGGCGTAAGGGAAATCCATTTTATTTATTGGGTAGTGGCTTTGACTGGGCGATCGCTGCTGGATTTGTGACCCTGTGCTTCTCGACCATGTTTTCGCAATTTCCCAATCAGGGGATGTGGTATAGCTTGATCGCCTTTGGCTATTTGATCGCGCTGTATGTGACGAATAATTTTTTGCATGTCGCCATAAATCAAGATTCAAATAATTTGAATCAGCGCGAAGTTTCGCCGCGCAATCTGGGGGGGATAAACACTAGCAAGAATGAAGATAGTTATAATTCAGCAATTTTGCCGATTTTACGATTTTTTGGGCTATTAGGAATAGCCGTAATTATTGAAAGCTTATTTTTGTGGGCAACTCAAGTATGGATTCCCCAATTAGCGCAATTTGCCAAGCTCAATCAATGGGGGCTAAATCTTAGTTATGACTTTGGGGATTTGGGATCGCGCAATGCATTTCCGATGGGACATCAAAATTATGTGGCGGGATTTTTGATGTTGGTTTTGCCGATTTTTGTAAGCTTAGCGATCGCCCAAAAAGGCTCTCAAAAAGGAATGTGGCGATCGGTGTGGTTGACGGCGATCGCGTTCGGCTTACTTGATTTATATACCACCAGTTCACGCGGCGGATTTTTGGGTTTGGGAACGATGCTGATATATGGAAGTATCGTGGCTCTATGTCGAAATGGTCGTCATCGTGGGTTGATGATGTTGATTAGTGGTAGCGCGATCGCCATATTTGGATTGATGATTGGGACAAATAATCGATTGCGATCGATCATTTCTGGATTAATGGCAAGCTTTAGTAATCCTAGTCTTGCATCAGGAGAACTGCTATTTAGAGCGATCGCGGCGGATGCGGGCTGGCGGATGGGCTTGGATCATTGGCTATTTGGGGTGGGCGCAGGTTCGGCGATCATGTTCTATCAACAATATCGTCCAGCATGGTCGGGGCGTGAAGCGGAACTGTTATTTCAATTACACAGTACCCCCGTGCAGCTTTGGGCCGAATTGGGAATTGGCGCGGTGATTACGTTTGTGTGTTTATTAGTGGCGATCGTTAGTTTGTTTATCAAATTACATCGCTCGGTTAGTTGGCAAGCTAATTCTCAAAATCAGGCGATCGCCTATGGATTATTCGGCAGCATTTTGGGCTATGGCATGTTATCCATTACGGACTATCAGCTTGATGTGCCTGCGATTAGTGGCGGACTGGTGATTGTATTTGCTTGTCTGGCATATCTTGGACAAGTTTATACAGGTGAATTGATTACTCTTGGTTTTCAAAAACAGCCGCGTCTCTGGCTGGCGATCGTGGCAACTATTTATGTGGTGGCGGCGATCGCTTGGTTAGTTCCTGTAAATATGGCTTGGCAATCATCTAGTGTCGGCTTTATCTATTTGGCAAAAGCCCAAAACAGTTTGGGAACTTCTAAACCAGAAGATCTGCCCGAAGCGATCGCCGAAATTAGCAAATTTCAAGAGCGACTGAAACTAGCTAATCAACTTTCTCCGTGGGAACCTTATTATCCTTATCAGTTGGGATGGAACTTAGCTGAGCTTGCGGTTAGTTATCCCAATTTACCGCAGTCTCAGGTATGGCAAAAGGATGGATTGAGATGGATGAAAACGGCGATCGCCACCAATCCTCACAACGAAGTTAGTTACAACGCCGCCGCATGGCTTAGTCTTCGAGAAGGAACGGCGAGTTCTGCTCAAGAAGCGGAAACGTATTTCCGTCGAGGTTTAGAACTATATCCATTGAAGCGATCGCTGTCCTTTGGTTTGGGCGTAAGTCTATTGCGTCAGGGCAAGACAGATGAAGCGATCGCCGCCATGACCACAGAGGTCATCCATGATCCGATGTTTATTACCAGTCCGATTTGGACAGATGCAGCTTTTCAGTCGCTCTATCCGCAAGTGGTGGCTAATCTCGATCGCCTATACAGCGATAATCCTAGCAGAGCCTTAAATCTTGCCGTCTTAAGATGGTGGAATGGTAATCCTAAGGCGATCGCGGAGCTTAAACAAACCAGAAATCCCACGGCGCTGCTACTCGCACAGGCGATCGCCAATGACACAGACGCATTGCAGTCAGTCAAACAAAACCCGCAAACTCCTCTAGAAATGGTGATTTCAGCATGGTTAAATCCTGATCAGCGCCAAAAACTGCTCGAACGCGCCTATGTGTTTGCCACGAATAGTCTGCCCGATCAACGTTCTGCGGCGACAGTTGGCGCTATGGGCGATCGCATGAATCAATCCACTAATTTTGATAATTGGCTGCGTCAAACCATTCCTATAAATAGCCCTCTGATCATCAACTATCGCCGAGCTAGAATCGGTTTTGGAGTGGTTAGCCGCCACATGGATGGGGTAATTCCTGTTGACTTTTTTAATGTTAGCGATCGGGCTGAGATATCGCTCTTCTTTAAAGAACTATTTTAGAACTTATGCAAAAAGACGAAATGTAGAGGCAATCCATGAATTGCCTCTACTACGGTAAAATATAAAAGTCTAACGATGGAAGTTCTATTTTAATTTGTAACCTTATGTAGAGTGAAGATCTGCCCTCATCCCCTTTTCCCAGAACGGGAGAAGGGGAGCAAGAGAAGTTTACCCAAGCTTTTCTTGTTCCCCTCTCCCCCCTTGGGAGCTACTGTGTACACACAAGTCATAAAATCCAGTCAAGTCAGCAATTAATCGCCCCCTAGCCCCCAATTCTGGGGGAACAAGAAAATAAAACTCTTTCAAAGTCCCCCAGAATTGGGGGATTTAGGGGGCTTAGATACATTGCAACGTAGACAGAGAGACTTGTGTGTACACGGTAGCCTTGGGAGAGGTGCTAGGGGTGAGGGTCTTAGACACTTCTGCGTAAGGTGAGTTAATTTGTTAGTTATTTGTAAAGGTGTAATAAACATTGTGACTGAACTCCCTTTAAATCTTGAAATAAATCCTGAAATTCAATCAAGAACCGATGAACTGCGAAAGATTTTGCAACGCGCTAGCTATGAATATTATGCGCTCGATGCTCCGACAATGGAAGATTCAGTCTACGATGCGCTCTATCACGAATTGCGAAATCTGGAAACTGAATATCCTCAATTAATCACCCCTGACAGTCCAACCCAGCGCGTCGGCGAAAAAGCGCTGAGCCAATTTGTTTCAGTTCAGCACCATATTCCCCTTTATAGCCTAGACAATGCCTTCACCGAGAGCGATACGATCGCTTGGCAAGAGCGCTGTCAAAAAGGATTATCTCCTCAAATCTTGATCGATCAAGTATCTATCGATCAAAGATTTATCGAAAGTGTCTGCGAATTAAAAATTGACGGATCGGCGATCGCCTTAACCTATGAACATGGTTTACTAGTGCGCGGTGCAACTAGAGGAGATGGAGTCTCTGGAGAAGATATCACTCCCAATATTAAAACAATTCGTTCCATTCCCTTAAGGCTAAATTTAGACAATCCTCCCGATCGCCTTGAAATCAGAGGTGAAGCCTTCTTGCCGATCGCCATTTTTGATCAAATTAATCAAGAGCGATCGCAACAAAGTGAAGCTCTATTTGCCAATCCGCGCAACGCCGCCGCAGGGACATTACGCCAACTTGATGCTCGCATTGTCGCCCAACGTCGTCTTGATTTCTTTGCTTATACACTCCATTTGCCCGATTCTTTAGGCAGCGATAGAGAAGACAATCCGCAAAGCCAATGGCAAGCCCTTGCATTTTTACAAAAAATCGGCTTTCGCGTAAATCCAAATAAGCGGCTCTGTCAATCAATCCAAGAGTTGCAAGACTATTACGAACATTGGTCAACGGAACGGCTCAAACTCCCCTATATGACCGATGGCATGGTTATTAAAATCAATGCATTCTCGCAGCAATCTCAACTAGGCTTCACCCAAAGAACTCCACGTTGGGCGATCGCGTGGAAATATCCTGCTGAAGAAATGCCCACAATCATCGAAGCCGTCACCGTCCAAGTGGGGCGCACAGGTACACTCACTCCCGTTGCCGAATTGCGTCCCGTCCTGCTGGCTGGCACAACCGTTTCCCGCGCCACCCTCCACAATAGCGATCGCCTCGCCGAACTAGATTTACATATCGGTGATACGGCGATCGTCCGCAAAGCTGGCGAAATTATTCCTGAAGTAGTGCGGGTGTTGCCTGAATTACGCCTCAAAACTGCTACTCGTTTCATCATGCCCACCCATTGTCCTGAGTGCGGTCAACCTGTTCTCAAACCTGAACATGAAGCCGCCACTCGTTGCATAAATCTCGAATGTCCTGCGATCGTGCGTGGAGCGATCGAACATTGGGTCAGTCGCGATGCGTTGGATATCAATGGCATTGGTGAAAAACTAGTCAGACAATTAGTAACCGATAATCACATAACCTCGGTTGCCGATTTGTATGATTTAACCAGCGATCAATTACAAGTTCTCGATCGCATGGGTCAGAAGTCGGCGGATAAAATCATCGCGGCGATCGCCCAATCTAAAAATAAGCCTTGGGCGCGAGTGCTGTATGGATTGGGAATCAGGCAAGTCGGCAGTGTCAACGCTCAAAATATTGCGGATAACTTTCCGAATGTGGAACTATTAGCAAAATCCACACCTGAAGCGATCGCCTCTATTTATGGCATCGGCGAAGAGATCGCTCTATCTATTCATGCATGGTTTCGCAAATCGACTAATCAAAATTTGATAGAACGTCTTCAGGCTTCAGGCTTGCAATTTGTAAGTACTCCGAAAGAGAGTAAGGCGATCGCCATAAATCCCCACATCACAGGCAAAACCTTTGTGGTGACAGGCACATTGCCCACCTTAAAGCGCGATGAAGCCAAAGCTCTAATTCAAGCCCAAGGCGGTAAAGTAACCGATTCTGTCAGCAAAAAGACGCATTACCTAGTTGTCGGTGCAGATGCAGGCTCAAAGCTAGACAAGGCTCAATCTTTGGGCGTACAGTGCCTTTCTGAAGAGGAGCTTTTAAAATTAATCGAAGCCTAACCAAAAATAGGGTTACGTGGAAGTTATCAAGACCCTCACCCCTAGCCCCCTTTCTCATTAAGGGAGAGGGGGAGTAAGACTAATTTCTTGTTCCCCTCTCCCTCCTTGGGAGAGGGGCTAGGGGTGAGGGTTCCAAGTAACATCAATTAGTTAGATCAGCTTATGGAGCTTAGTCGTGAAGCCAAGCCTCAGTGGCGATCGCCAATTGACTGGCGGTATCAATTAACTGATGTAATTCCAGATTGGAGATACTTTCGCAAAGATTTACCTCAATGTGAATTGGTTGTGTCTGGGTAGAATCTAAATCGAGAATCTGTCTAGCTAGCACACACTTGGGCGCAATGCGTACCGATAGATATCTCAAAAATGCCTCTTGAGCGAGATCAAGATTTAGTTGCAGATTTAGGCGATCGGCGATCGCTAAAGACTGTTCGATTTGATTGAGATAGCTAAATAGTGATTTTTGATCATCTTCAAGTTGAGAAAGCTGCCGAATTTGGGTCAAGATATAATTTTCGAGAATCTCGACATGTTCTTCGTTAGTAAACTTACAACCCAGATTGATCGCTTCGATCGCCACGGCATCTAAACCTACATGGGGAAGTGATTCACCCGTCTCAAGGCGCTTGAGCTGCTCCGTGAGGCGATTGTTTAAGACAATATCGGCGGCAACTTGCAGTTCAGGCGGTACGGGTAGATCATCACGGCGGAAGGAAATCAGGATGCCATAATTATCGCGATAGACCTGCTCATAGAGCTGATCAAGACGGGTCAGCGTCTCATCAGCCAGCATCCGTAAAATCCGATGGCGCTCCTCGGCAAAGAGATGATGCAGATTGAACTGCTCACCACTAAAGTTGCTTGCCATCGCCAGAATGACCGCCGCAGTATTAGCCTGTTTGAGAATCTTAAATAAATTTGCTTTAATCTCCTCATATTCGCGCCGCCCTGTAAAGAGTTGGATGCAACAATGGAAGTCATCACCGCCGAGGTGCAACACGGCAAAAATATAATTTACCGATTCTTGGGTGATTCCAGATATTAATTGGATCTGCCCGATCGCCAAAGACATCGAGCCAATCCGTTGCAGTTGATAATCCTGCTGCTGGATTTGATAACAATAGATTTGTTGCGATCGCGCATAATTGCCCAAGGTCGAACTGAGCGCATATTGCGCCGCCACCTGAGCGAGGCTAATCCGATTGGTCGCCACCTGATGGCGATAAACTCCTTTCCCGTCTTTAAACTCGGCGAGGTTACTGGGCGCTTTTGCCATGCGTTGAATAAATTCATCCTCTAGCAACACGCCTGCCACATCGGCAGCTAGCTCGATCGCCCGCGCCGCATAGCGCAAAATCTGCACAGTTTCAGGACGCGATAATTCTTCAAAAAACCAACCGCAACTGGTAAACATCAACAAGGCATGGCGCTGCATTTCTAACAGTCGCAACGCATCAATACGTTGGGCTGAGGTGGTGACTTTAGAGCCACATTGCTGTTCAAAAAACTGGTCTAAAACGATCGAGTTTTCGGCAAGTCCATCGCGAAGAGAATATTGTAAAACGTCGATATAGCGATCGCGAGCTTCCCAAGGATCATTAAAGTATTTACGTCCAATATCCACATACACCGTCGCTAGGCGATCGCGTAGCCAATTGAGACTATCCCGCAATGGTTGCCGCCATAGTAATTGATAGCCCGAACCTTCACCGCCACAACCACAACCACCTTGCCAGCGATCGACACCGTGGGCGCAACTCCAAGCCGTCACTGACTTTAATTCGGCTTCCCATGTGGGCGGAAATAGACTCAGATAATGGGCATAATTGGTTACTGTCCAGCCCCGTTTAGGAAATTCTTCGACAAAGGCGTAAGAAAGAGTTTTTTCAGTAAAATGCTTATGATGTCCAAAAGTTTCGCCATCGGTTGCCACCGAAACCATTTGATGAGGACGGCGATCGTTGCGGACTGCTTGCGCCAAGCGTTTAGCAAAATTATTAGAATTACCTAAAAGATCGCCAAATCCCATATCGCGGGAAATGGGCCCATCATAGAAAAACACATCAATATAAGCATCAGTATCCGCAGGTAAATGGAACTGACCAAGCTCAGATACTTTGCTATTGCTACTATGTCGGCGCAAATAACAACGATAAGGACGATTGGGATCGATCTGCGCTCCACCGACCTCATTCCATGGAGGATTAGGGTTGTCTTTGGTCGATATAGGGCGACAGCGTTGCGCTTGTGACGGTGCAAGCACAATAAATTTAATGCCTTCTAAAGCCAAAGCCTCAAGGGTTTCATAGTCAACTGCCGTTTCCGCTAGCCACATTCCCTCAGACTCGCGCCCAAATCGCGCCTTAAAATCTGCTTTGCCCCACCGAATTTGCGTCAATTTGTCACGCCAATTTGCCAGAGGCATGATGATGTGATTGTAAACCTGTGCGATCGCATTGCCATGACCATTAAGGCGATCGGCACTACGTTGGTCAGCATCGAGAATGGCTTGATAAGTATCGCGATCGTGATACTCCATCCACGAGAGCAGCGTCGGTCCCATGTTAAAGCTCATGTACTCATAGTTGTTGACAATCTTCACGATTTTGCCATCACGCCGCTCGATGCGCGAAAATGCATTGGGGCGATAGCATTCATGGTGAATCCGCGCATTCCAGTCATGAAAAGGAGCCGCACTTTCCTGACGTTCGATCGCATTCAAGTACGGATTTTCACGGGGAGGCTGATAAAAGTGACCGTGAATTGTAATATAAATTCCCGAATCAGTCGGACTCTGAACAGTGGGAGCGACAGGAGTAGCAACAGTCACGCAAATTATTCCTTATGAGGCAAACGACAAATCTAGTCTATCTTGGCAGATTTTCTCGGTGGTTAGCAAGCAAATTTAGAAAAGGTTGAGAAATAAGGGCTAAATATTTGGCGATCGCTATTTTAATTTTTAGGCTAATTTTAGAGTGCTTTCAAAAAAGTGCGATCGGAGTTAGGAGCAAAAGTCCCATTCCTACTCGCCAGAAAATTTGCCAGAGCATAGGCAACAAAAACAGCAGAGTATCAATCACGCCACTCGGAGTATTGTTTAACTTTGACCGCTCGTGCGCCCATGATTGGGTACACAGACTTCCATATAAAAAGCCAAGAGGTCAGGAACTAACTGAAGCCCAAAGAGAGGAGAATCGAGAATTTAGTCGTCAACGAGTGATATGTGAACACGCAGGTATCAAGCGTTGTCGTTCTGTGGCAGACGTTTATAGGAATCGTGGGCAAGATTTCGATGATCGCCTAATGTTGAATATAGAACTTCTATTTAGAGGTCGCTTAAAGATACACTAATGACGAAAACCATGTCCACAACTAGCTTTTATTTCCCAACAGGTCTAGTAATTGAATTTGTGTAATTAGTTCTGGATTTTTCAGGATGTAGTCGAAATCGAGAGAGATTTGCTTGACTAGGGGGCGATTTTTTAGAGCTATGCTTGAACTGCCTAATCTGTTGCATTAAGCGCGGATTACTCAGGACATATTCGGTTTCTTGGTGAGTATCTATAAGTCTTAGTAAGGTTTATAGTCTACAGCTACATTTCTAGCATATCCGATATGTCGTTGAATAGCGATCGCCCCTCATCGCCCAAAACCCGATCGCCTATTTCCCACACAAAACAGCGATCGCCCCCCTTCATCACCCAAAAAACCCGATCGCCTTTTCTCCCAAATCAAACAGCGATCGCCCCATCACCACCCACAAACCCGATCGCCATTTCCCCACATCAAACAGCGATCGCCTAACTCAACAAAAATCAATTATGATCGAGTAGATGAAATATAGAGATTGATATCTTAAAAAATTCAAGAATATATGAAAACCAGCAAAAAAGCATACAACTATACGGTGCTTCTAGAAAAGGAAGAAGATGGAGGCTATCATGCTTTTTGTCCTATTCTCAGAGGTTGTCATTCTCAGGGCGATACTTTTGAAGAAGCGATCGCTAATATTACGGAAGCTATTGAGCTATATATTGAAAGTTTAATAGCTGATAGTCAGCCTATCCCTAGAGAAAATTTAATTGTCAAACCTTTGAGTGTTTTGGTATGAGTAACTTTCCAAGTGTTAAGGCTAAGGAGTTTATAAGAGTTATCGAAAAGTTGGGGTTTTATTTCGATCGCCAAAAAGGGAGTCATGCTATTTACAAAAATATTCAGGGGAAAAGGGTTGTTGTACCAATTCATTCGGGGAAAGATATCAAACAAGGTACTTTGATGGGAATGATTCAAGATATTGATGTTGATAAGGAGACTTTTTTCAAATTACTACAAGAATAAAGCGATCGCACCCTCACCACCCATAAATGCGATCGCCTAAATCTCAACATCAAACAGCGATCGTCCCACAACACAAAACACCCGATCGCCCAAATCTCAACCTCAAACAGCGATCGCCCCTTACAACCCACAAACCCGATCGCCTATTTCTCAACATCAAAAGCAGCGATCGCACCCTCATCATCCAAACCCCGATCGCCTATTCTCAATCAAGTCAAACAGCGATCGCACCCTCACCACCCACAAACCCGATCGCCTATTCTCCCAAATCAAACAGCGATCGCACCTCAACACTCACAGACCCGATCGCCTATTTCCCACATCAAACAGCGATCGCCCCTCACCACCCACAAATGTGATCGCCCCTCAACAGCAAATATCAGTTAAATAGAACTAGAGCGAATTTTGGCTCTATTCCCAAAAGTCCAAATTAAGAAGATCGTCAAGTGATCGGCTAAATTGCCATGTTTCTGGAAACTTTGTTGTTTTATATTCTGGACGCAGTTTTTTGAGGCATTGCTTATAAACCGTATCAAGGATTTTTGAATAGTCGTTCTGCAAACTGGGAGAAGTTTCTATTAGATCTTCGATTTCAGGACGAATATTGCGAATTGTGCGTTCCCATCCGTTGTACTCCAGTGGCATATCGACATAGCATCGTTTTATAATGTGTTCGATGAGGGCGCGAATTTGTCCCTTAAGCGAATTTTTCTGAGCTTTTCCCAATGAGTCAATCTCCTCGATCAAGTTGTTAATATCTATTTGTGTAAAGTCACCAGTTTGTAAATAGTTAATTGTTTCTTCTGTCCATAGAAAGAAATCACGGTCGTATAAATTTGATGATTTTGTTGAGATTAAAGCTTGTGTCATTTGTTTGTGACTCCTCGCTAAATTATGCGATCGCCTATTTAATATTCTAAACTTAATCGATTTTTCTATTCTAAACGAAATTTGCTGCCTGATCGCCCCTCACCACCATAAACCCGATCGCCTATTTTCCGCAACATCAAACAGCGATCGCTCCCTCATCACCCAAGACCCTATCGCCTATTTCCCACATCAATCAGCGATCGCCCCTTACCACCCATAAAACCCGATCGCTTATTCCCTCAACCAAAACAGCGATCGCTACTCAACACCCATAAACCCAAGCGGCTTTCTAAAAAATGAAAATCAATAGCGCTCGCCAAAGTCACTAAGCACATCAAATTAAAAACACGCTCTCTTTCTCTTCTCGAAAATTTATATTAACCAAGCTACTTCACATGCAAAATATTCACTTAGTACTAATCGAACAACAATCCCATTAGAGTAAGATACTAAATATCGATATCGATCAGGTTGAATAATACACCACTCATTGCCAACGAATACATTTACCTCTTCGTTACACCACTCATTATTGATAAGCTTTTTGGACTCAACAATTACTGCTTGCAAAAAAGCTCTACTACCAATCTCAGGTAGTAAAAACTCTTCTGGAGGAGTTTCAAATTCTTGTATATCTTCTAGAGACATATAAGATATTGGAATAAATTTTATATATTCAGGGTCATCTAACCGAAGTTCACTTAGTTCATAAGCTACATGCCCTCTCGCAAGCTTTAATAGAACATTACTAATTTGAGTCATATCTGGAGTAAAAATAAAGTCTCCTAGTAGGGCTTCTTGGATCGCTAGTGATAGATTAGGTTGCTCTTTTAAAATTCTTTTCACTTTTTGTCTTTGAATTTTATCAGGAGCCACAGATTTACTAATCGCACATTCAACAAAACAGGCTAGATACGGTTCATCGACAGAGAAACTATTGTTACATGTATTACATGCTAAAACAGTCGGAAGATCACTAGGAAAAGGATCATCAAGAAGTAGTTTAGATGGAACATGATCTTTGGTAAAAGGCATATCACTATCACCACAGTACGCACATGTTTTGAATCTTTCATCGGCAAAAAGCTTTCTAGGATCCATACTCACTCATAATCTACATATCACTAATTTAAATTATTACCCATCGCTCAGAATCTTGAAACAATAAATCATGCATCTTAAAAATAAGTGAAACAAGCTGCAATGTTATCCGATGTAATAGCTTTATATGGAATCCAAAAATTCTGACTCGATCATTTTAACTGACTTGGCTAACGGTTTCCCAGCGATTACTCCTGTATTTGGGGCAACCTTAGCCGAAGCTTGTGCTGTTTGCCTAAGCGATCGCGGACATCCGCAAGGCATAAACCTTGTAGTTGAAGGCGACTTTCAAGCAACATTCAAGTTGTATTGGCAACCCGTAACACCACAGATGCTTCGATGTTGGAATGACTTAGAATATACAACAGAGCAAGCCGCTTACGGCATTGCTTTTATGATTATTACAAGGCTTACAGACTTTACTGTTATTGAGCGATCGCGCAAAGGTACAGGATTTGATTACTGGCTAGGTACTGAAAATGATGATTCTCTACTCCCATTTCAAAACAAAGCAAGATTGGAAATATCAGGTATTCGCGCAGGTGACGAAAAACGTATCAATATCAGATTAAAGCAAAAACTAGAACAAACCAAACCATCTGACGGCATATTACCAGCTTATGTTGTTGTAGTTGAATTCAGCAAACCAATAGTAATCACCGCAAAAAAATGACGCAAGTTAATGTATTACATAGAGAAGCAATGGACTTAGCAGAATTAGCTCAAGTGGCTAAACTCAGAGGCGAAGTAGAACAATCTAATCATCTACGGAGACAAGCATTTACCAAAGAATCAAGCGCCGCCGCTTTAATTGCTAATCATTGGGAATCTGAGCCAGCCCGTTCAGTTTTACATCGTAGTGCCGCGTCTTTAGCGATCGAGTGTGGCGAGTTTGAGATTGCTAATAGATTAATTGCCACGGCTCTATCAGGCAATCCACCAGCCGAAATTGCCGAAGAACTACAAGATTTATTTATTCAAATTAATCTCCGCCAATATTTGCATCGGCGAGGCTTGGCTCTAGATGAAGAGAAATTAGCTGGTTTAGTCAGCAACTAGAATTCAGACCCTAATTTCAAGGCTTCCAAACTAATCGTTTTCCTAATTTGCAGAACCTATCGGTTATAGAATTAGCACCGATGGCTCAACAATTTCCTTATTTTATGGCGAGGTAAAGATAGATGCAGACAATCGATATCACGTTATCCCTCGAACCAAATCCAGTAAAGGATGACTGGAACTTTCTGGAGGTGTGGATCGATCCCATGCAATCACCGCCTTATTTATTAATGCTCATGGGCGATCGCATGGGTATCTGTCATATTTGCGATCCTGTCGAAAACTATCGAGTTGTGCAAACTAGCAAAAGCTATGAAGAAGCGCAGCTATGGCTATTAGAAGATGAATTTGAGCCAATTAGAGGCAGATTGTCAATTGAGGATTTAGGGCTTGTCCATGCTATGCTAGAAGTCAAGGATGAAAAGCCTCTTAGTTTTCAAGAAGCACTTGCTGAGATGGGAAAAGCATAAAACCTTTATTACCCTGTGCCTCTTCTCTAAGAATGCTAAAACTTTCCACTGGTGGGCAAAGAGCAATTAACGACTTTATCAAAGCTAAATAATCTTCAGCAATTATCACAATGCTTGCTCTAGCTTACTAATCTTAACCAAGAGATCCTTTCGCAACTCACATAAACTAAACCACTCAAACAGATCCATCTCATCCCCTAACACTCCTGATTCAAATTGTTCTTGAAACTGATGAGAATCAAGCCTATAGTTCTGTTCAAACCTACAAATATCACGGTCATAAACAGCTAATTTCTGTCGATGACGATTTAAGATTACACTGAGTAATTGACTTAGAATTCGATCTAACTCATTGCGATCGCTGCAATTTGCATTAAGTAGCTCTAATTTGTCTAATGTATTCATAAAATATACACATAACTAAATTTAGATTGATATAATCTTTTTAACATTATACCAGTTAAGTTTTTGAGCCGATCGCACCCTCACCACCCATAAATGCGATCGCCTAAATCTCAACATCAAACAGCGATCGCCCCCTCAACACCCAACACCCGATCGTCCATTCCCTTAAATTAAACAGCGATCGCACATCTCTTTATCGTCAAGATAGACATTGTTGATATTCTCGTAAACTCAGATTAGCAGTCGTCATATCGTGAAATCTTTGGATAGTGATAATGCCGCACCCCAACTCACAAGGAGACGACCAATTTTTTCCCATTCAGATTGTTGAGAAGGAGAGAGATGGTTCCACACATCTTCAGCTAATGTGTTTTTCTCATTCTTTGTTATCCATTCATTTATTTTGTCTAAAGCTTGACTTCCTAACCCCAAGGAGATGGAACAAGGAGAACAAAGAGCTTTTTTGCCCTTGGAATCTTTGTGTGGAGTTTCGCTACAAGACTCATTGGCTAAGCAGTTTAAATAATTGTTAATTATTTTCTTAGCTATCTCCTCCCAAAATATTTTGTCTTTTGAATCTTTGATTTTTAAAATAATTTTATTTAAAGATGTCCCCTCGGGAGCATCTCAGTTTGGCACTAAGTATAAATACTCAAGAGAAAAGTGAGATAAAATAAAAACAAATTAACCTGTCCAAGTAAATGACACCCGAAGAAAAAGGAAGACTGGAAGCCTGC